>JBKQHQ010000028.1:0-44371 GCA_052148715.1 Xanthobacteraceae bacterium
CTCTTGCTACTTCCACTCCTCAATGAGAGTGGCCCTGTCGCGGCAGCGCTGCGAGCCGGGCCCATCAGGTGCGCCGCGTTTGATCGCCATCAACGTGCGTTCCTCGCGCCGACAGGCGATCGCACGCTTTATCTCGAAAACGCCATCAGCGCCAAGCGGCGCAAGGAACTTCGCCGGCAGCGCCATCGACTCGCCGACGGCGGCTCGGTTGTATTTTCCGTGGCGCAGGAGCCGAATGAGGTCGCCGCGGCTCTGGACGATTTCCTCGCCCTTGAGGCCGGCGGCTGGAAGGGCCGCGCGGGCACCGCGATCGCGCAGAATCCCGACATACGTCGTTTCGTCGAATCTGCTGTAATGGCCCTCGCGAACCGCGGCAGCGCGCAGGTCGCGCGCCTCCTGCGAGGCACGCAACCGGTCGCCAGCGCGATAACACTATCGAGCGGTCGCGGCGCCTGGGGATGGAAGATCGCATATGACGAGAGCTTTGCCGCCGCTTCGCCGGGCGTGCAGCTCTATTTCGATCTCACCACCACACTGCTCGCCGATCCTGCAATTGCATTCGTCGATTCCTGCGCCACCCCGGATCATCCGATGATCGATCATCTACCTTGTACGACGGAGCACGTTGGAATGAGCGGCGAAAAAAAATCCTACGCTGCCGCAACCCGCAGCTTGTGGCCTTGGCCGTGCGCAAACGCCCAATAGAGCTCGCGCGCCTGACGATAGAGCGGTCCCGGCGGCAGCTCGCGCGCGTCGATGCGCGTGATCGGCGACACCTTTGAGAAATTCCCCGAAGAAAAGATCTCATCGGCGTTCTGGAAGTCGGCGTAGCTCAGGGTCTTTTCGACCACCGTCACGCCGGCCTCGGACAGGAGTTTAATGACGCGCTGGCGGGTGATGCCGTTGAGAAACGTTCCGTTCGGCGACGGGGTATAGACCACGCCGTCATTCGCCATGAACACGTTGGCGGTGCCGAGCTCGGCGACATTGCCGAGCATGTCGCGCATCAGGCAATTGTCGAAGCCGCGTGCCTGGGCTTCGACGATCGCCCGCGCGTTGTTGGGATAGAGGCAACCGGCTTTGGCCTCGACCGGCGCGCACTCGGCGGTCGGCCGGCGGAACGGGGAGAGGGTGATGGAGAAGCCCTTCGGCTGCGGCAGCGGCGCCTCGTAGATGCACAGGCACCAGCGGGTCGTTTCCGGATCGTGGCGGATGCCGCCGGCCGGACCGCTTTCCGCCCAGTACATCGGCCGGATGTAGAGTGCCGCGTCGCGGTCGAACCGGCGCAGGCCGTCGGTCACGAGCTCAAGCCAGGCGTCGACGGACACGAGTGGCCGCAGCAAAAAGCTTTCCGCCGACCGGTTGACGCGGGCGCAGTGCAACTCGAGGTCGGGCGTGGTTCCCTCGAACGCGCGCGCGCCGTCGAAGACCATCGAGCCGAGCCAAGCGGCGTGGGTGCGCGGCCCCATCAGCAAGACATTCCCTTCGTGCCAGCCACCGTCGAAGAACGTCCAGGTCTTGGAAATCTGCTGCATGATTGAACCGCTTCACGCGTTCAGATAGTCAGCGCCTTGCGGGCGGGGGCCGGCCATCGTTTGAGCTCGAGCCCGTGGGTGGCGAACAACGCCAGTGCCAGCCGTTCGAGGCCGAACGCAATGCACACCGTATGTGCCAATTCGCCGTCCTCGCTGCGCAGGTCCCACGTCTTGCCAAAATGCTCGCGGTGATAGTTGAAGCTCATGCAGGCAGTGGGCTGCTCGGCCGACCGTATCGGGATCAGCAGCTCGAATTTCAACGCCTGCTCGACTTGATTGGCGGCCATCATCTTGCCGCCGCGGCCGAAAAACGGGTCGCTCGCGGGCGCGATCCGGTAGGTCAAGCCGAGACGATCGGCAAGGGCGGAGCCCTGCTTGATCCAACGCTCGCGAAAGTCGACGACGCGCTGCGGTGCGCCGACGCAGACGAATTCCCGCATGCGGAACGACTGCAGCCGATCCAGATCGCGTGAAGGCTCGCGCCGGAAGCAATCGCAATTCACGTCGAACAGAAGCCCGCCGGTCGGCACCCGGCCGCGCTCGGCAACGAGCGGATAGACCGGGTAGCAGGCGGCGGGGCTCAATACCAAGTCGGCGGCGGTGAGCGCCGCCGCCCAGTCCTCGCCGGCGTCGAAGCGTTCCACGGCGCGGCGGATGTCCGACTCTGGTCCCTGCAGACAGCTCACGCAGCCGAGAAAGTGCGGAAAGCTATGCAGGTAGCCCGATTTCTCCAGATGGCGGCGGTTCATGACCGGCGGAAACCGCAAGATCTCCATGCCCGGCTCGCGCTGCCGCGAGATCAGTCCCGACAGTCCCTCGATGACCTGCTCGAACAACCCCGTGCGCGCATAGACACCGTCGACGCTCATGGAGCGGAACAGCGCGGCACCGAGCGCCTCGAGCGGATCCTTGAAGTCGAGCGGGGCCTTAAAAGCGAGGTTCATCGGGAGTTGTCCTTCAATTTCGTCTCGGTCGTCAGAATCTTCTTGATCGCGCGGAGCGCCAAGTCGCGGCCGGCTCGGTGCCTCAGCTTGAAGTGCTGGGTGAGGGACGAGCGCCCGCGTGACGCCGGGCGCCATGCGCCGCGCCATGGAGGCTCGGGAGAGGCGGCGCCACAACGGCCGACCGCAAAGCGATAGAAAGACGTATCGCAATCACTCTCCGCTTCTGGTGGAGAGAGATGCGGGAAGGGATCCTCGCCGTCCATGCAACACCTCATGTTCAAGCGCTAGTCGCGCAGCAGGCCCGGCGTCTCGGACAGCAACGACGCGCTCGCGACATTGGTGAGGATGCGGTCGTTGTTGATCATGACGGAGGATGACAACACGTCACGCAGATGACGGCTCACGCTGAAATCGCCGTCGTTGCGGTAGCCCGACAGGCCGCAGGCTTGCAGCGCGCTCATCACCGTGGCGATGGCGAGCTCCGACGCGTTGACCTTGAGCAGGTTCAGCGCCGCCTGAAAGTCGAGCGCCTCGAGCTCGATGGCGTCGGGCGCCAGCGCCTCGAACCGCTGCAGATTCGACCCGACGAGCACGCGCAGCATCCCGAGCGATCCGCTGGCGCGCGTGAAATGCGCGGCGCCCGGCGGCAACTGCCCGCCGGCCCGCCGTGCGGCGTTGCGTACGAACAACCGGGCGCGCTCGACGGCGGCCGCCGCGATGCCGGCCCAGACGGCGCCCCACATCAGGTGCGCAACCGGCATCATCGTGCGGGCGTGCATTGTTTGGTAGGGGAGCGGCAAGACTTGATCGCGCTCGCCGCCGGCTTTGAGCAGGAAGCCTGCGCTGCAGGTGCCGCGCATGCCGAGCGCGTCCCAGTCGGAGCGGCGCTCGAGGAAATAGTCTTTCTTCGTGAAAGCCACCAGCACCTGGTCGGAGCCCGGCGCGTCCGGCGCACGGCGCGCGGTCGTGACGATCCCGTCCGCCTGGGCGCCATAAGACACCACCGTCGCGCTCTTCTCGACGGTGACACGCGCGCCGTCCGGCTCGACCGCGGCGGTCGAGGTGCGAAGATCGCCGCCGCCTTGGCCGTCGGTCGTCGAGGATGCAAGCAACATCTGCTCGCTGCACAGCCGGCGCAGCAGACGGCTGTGCCAGGCGCTGTCGTGAGCGTGGCGAACCAGCAAGGCCACCATGATCTGATGCATCGCGTAGATCATGGCGGTCGAGCCGCACGACCGGCCGAGCATGTAACAGATGTCGACGACCTCGGAGATGGTCGCGCCTTCGCCACCGAGATTGGCGGGAACCAGAATTCCAAGCAGGCGCTCGGCGCGGATCGCCGCGAACGCCTCCTCGGGAAATCTTGCCTCGCGATCCACCGCTGCGGCATGGGCCGCGGCGGTTGCAGCGGCGCGTTCGGCGCGCAGCTTGCGATCGAGCGCCGACGCGTTGCCGGCCGCGGTGGACGCCGCAGCCGCGGCGCGGAACTTGAGATCGGTGGGGGTTACCCGGGTTTGCATGGCCATGGCTCTCCGCCAGCGAATGAAAGCGACATCGCCGGCCGATCCTGCAAGGGCAGGTGGTGGCGATCGGTGCATCCCACTTTCATACATATTTAGATAACAACATCTAACTCTTCGCCCATGAAGGCAAGCAAGCACAAAGTCTTTCGACCTCAATGGTTACCAGTGCGCATCCAATCATCAATAAATCATGGCCGATGTGGACGCTTTGTCCTTTGACCGCACCGGAATAACCGCGAATTTGGCCGGTCTCGTCACAAATGCCGCGCGTGATGCCGCGCCGGAACTACGGCCCGGTCGGCCGGCTCGTTAAATATCCCCGGGATGTAGACTTGATTTTAGCGTGCGCACCGCTATGCCTTCGCCGCGCGGGACGGGCCGCATCATCGTTAATTCGAGATTGGCGTGAGGACCATGGGAAGCACCGGCATGCTTAACAAAACCATCGCAACCCCAAGGGATCGGGTGGTAGCGCTTGTGCAGGAGCGGCTGGCGCGGCGGGGGATTACCAAGCCGGTCGCTGCCGACGATGATTTGCGCGAGAGCGGGATTTCATCGCTTGACATGGTAAATCTCATGCTCGCCGTCGAGGCCGAGTTCGGGTTGACCATACCCGAAGCCGACATGACGCCGGCAAACTTCCGCTCCGTCACCGCGATCGAAGCGTTGGTCGCGACCCTTGCTGGGTGATCGGCAGCGCGGATCTCCATCGACTGCGATCGCGCGGAGGTGACCTAAGGCCGCCCCCCAGGCTCGCGACGCGGCACCTCGATGTCGAAATGGAGGGCGATCTCTTTCGTCCCCAGCGATTCATACAGCGCGATTGCCGGATCATCCCCCATGTCGGCCTGCACGAAAATGACGTAGGCATTTCGCTCGGCGGCGATTTTTCTCAGTTCGTTTATCAACCCCGTGGCGATGCCCCTGCGCCGGTGACCTTCCAAAACTGCCAGGTCGTAGATGTAAATCTCGCGCCGCTCTTGCTCGAATTTGTCCAACTCGTAGGCGGCAAGGCCGCCGATTACCTCCTCGCCCTGCATCGCGACCACGGCAATGAAATGTTGCTTGGCTAACAAGCGCGACAGATACTCGTCGCCAGGTACGGAATGTTGGTAGGTATCCACCTCTCCGAATGCCTCTCCGAACACGCGCAATAGCTCCTTGAGGCGGGTTACGTCGCTTGCCGTGAGCTGCTGAAAGATATCGAGGCCAACCTTTGGCATGCGGATTCCATTTCCAAGAACGTGCGCGGGATGTAAGAACGAAGGCAGCCGTTGGCCCCCATCAGCCTGAAAACCCACCCGCGTCAAGAAAGGCTTGCTCTTCCGCGGTCGTCGGGCGGCCGAGGAGCGGGTTGCGATGGGGAAAGCGGCCGAACCGGCGGATGATGGCGGCGTGCTGCTCGGCGTATTTCAGTCCGTCGGCGTCGCCGGCGTCGCGATACAGCTCGACGCTACGCTCCTGATCGGCGAGCGCCTCCGAATGCATGAACGGCAGATAGAAGAACTGCCGTTCGGGCGGCGGGAACGAACGGTCGAAGCCGCGCGCGAGCGCGCGTTGCGCGACGGCTCGGGCGAGCGGATCGGTGGCGTAAGCCCGCGCCGTGCCGCGAAACATGTTGCGGGGCATCTGATCGAGCAGGATCAGCAGTGCCAGCGCGCCGTCGGGCGTTACTTCAAGGTCGTCGAGGTGGCCGCTCGTCGCGCGCTCGTAGGCGGGCAAGAATTGGCGGCGGATCTCGGCGTCAAAGGCGTCATCGCGGGTGAACCATTTTTGCTCGCCGCCCGTGCGCCAAAACTGCAGGATGTCGGAAGGATGCATGTCAGGCCCGATGGTAAATGCTCGTGCCGCCGCGATCAGAGCCGCACCTCGCCGGCTTGAATGCGCGCATAGAGCTGCGGATCGAGCGGCACGAAGGCGCGTTTCTCGGGATCGTTGAAATAGAGCCGCGTCGATGTCTTCGATGGATCGAAGCCCTGCTCGACCAAATTGACCTTCCTCTGCTTGAAGGTCGAGGTGATTTCGATCTCTTCGCCGATGCGCAGAAAGAGCGGCCGGGCGTAGTCGGGCAAATGCTTGATCAGGTACTCGCGGAAAGCCGCAAGGTCGAGCTCGCCCTCGATCCGCAGTGAGGCCATGCCGGCGCGCCCATCCTTGCCGGCGACGCGCACGCCATAGACCACGGCTTCCAATATTCCCGGGAACGCGGTCATCACCTCAGCCACCTCGAAGGTCGATACGTTCTCGCCCTTCCAGCGAAAAGTGTCGCCCACCCGGTCGATGAAATAGAAATAGCCGCTCTCGTCCTGCTTCATGATGTCGCCGGTGCGGAACCAGGCGTCACCCTTCTCGAACACGTCGCGCAGGATTTTCTTTGCGGTCGCGGCCTGCTCCGCATAACCCTCGAAACGGCTGCCGGGCTTGGTCGGATCCTTGAGGATCTTGCCGATGACTTCGCCGGCCTCATTGGCCTTGCAGGGGATGCAGAAGCCCTGCGCATTGCGCACCGGTTGCTCGCTCTCCACGTCGAATTGCACGATGATGGTCGGGAAGCGGTGCGCCAGAAACCACGGAATGCGACCGACCGCGCCGCGCTTGCCGGTGAAATTGAACACCGAGACGTTGCCTTCGGTCGCCGCATAGAATTCAAGAATCTGCGGGATGCGAAACCGGTCCTTGAACTCGTTCCAAACGTCGGGACGAAGCCCGTTGCCGCAGGCCATCCGCAGCCGATGCTTGGTCTCGAGCGGATCGGGCGGCGTGTTCACCAGATACCGGCAGAGCTCGCCGATATACAGGAACACCGTGCACTCGTTGTGCACCACATCGTTCCAAAATTCGCGCGCGGAAAATTTTTCGCGGATGAAGACGGAGCCGCCTTTGATCAGCAATGCCCCGGGCGCGACGACGCCGCCGACCGTGTGGTACATCGGCAGGGAAACATAGGCGCGATCGCTCGCGCGCGTATTCATGACCCCGGCGAAACCGTGACTGGCGAGCATCAGGCGGTAATGATTGATGTTCGCGGCCTTCGGCAGGCCGGTGGTGCCGGAGGTATAGATGTAGAGCGCGTTGTCTTCGATGGTGAGCGGACGGCGCTCGGATGCGTCGAGCGTCGAGCCCGGCAGATTGTCGATCGCCTGATCGATGCGGGGGAACTCGTGGCTCCCGTCGCCGTGCATCCACACCGTTGGCCTCCCTTGCAACAGTGGCTTGGCGGTGCTGAACGTGTCCAACAGTTGTGCGGCCACGATGATGTGCTTGGGCGCGACGACGTTCATGCAATGCGCCAGCGAGGAGCCGACGAGGTTGATATTCAGGAGCGACACGACGCCGCCCGCCCGCGTGACGCCGAGCCACACCGCCACGTATTCCGGCCGGTTCGGCATCAGGAGGCAGACCGTGTCGCCCTTGTTGAGCCCTTGGTCGAGCGCCCACCGCGCGTAACGGTTCGAGCGCTCGCTGAGCGAGCGGTAGCTGAAGCGCTCGTGCGCGCTGAGGAGGGCGGGAGCGTCGCCGAACTGCTGCGCAGCCTGCTCGATCACGTCGGGGAACACGCGCGTCGGGTTCTTGGCGATCGGCGTGGTCATCCTGAGCGTGCGCAACGCTCCTTGCATAAAGACCGCATCGTCTCTCAGTCGATCGAGGAAACCCATCCTTGCTCCGCCCTAGAGCACGATGACTTTTCTTGGAGTCGTCATCGCGCTCTATGTTATTGTTGGAGCATGATCTTTTCCGAAAACCGGCACCCACCCTCGGGTCAAGCCCGAGGGCAGGCTTTTTCGGGATCATGCTTTAGCCCATTATCGTTGTGGCCAAGACCTTCGGCTCGACCTTGTTGGGCAACAGCATCCTGGACTTGAGGAGGCCTGGCAAGAGGCGCGCGCGCCGTCAATACTCAAGAGGCGCGCGCGGCGTCCTCGCGCCGTCAGCGATCGAGGCCGCCGAAGGGGCGCAGCGGATTGTCGACGAGCGCGGCGCGATCGGGGCGGTCCGTCGAGACCTTTCCCAAGAAGGCGTGGAACAGATCGCCGATGGTACGCGGATCGACGTCGCGGGTAATGAACACCAATCGGGTGCGCCGGTCGGCATCGGGCCAGCGCTCGAGATAGGACGGCGGGTGGAAGACGTGCTGCACGCCGTGCACGACCAGCGGGCGCTCCGGCGTTTCCGAAATCCGCACCACGCCTTTCATGCGCAATAGGTTCGGTCCATGCACGGAACGCAGGAGGTCGAGGAACATGTCGAAGGTCGCGGCCGCGATACTTTGCTCGGTGGCGAGGGCGAAGGCGCGGATGCGGTCGTCATGACGGTTCAGATCCTGACGGTTCACATCGTGATGGTGGTCGTGATGCGCGCGCGCGGCATAGGCCTCCTCGGCGAGCCAGCGGGCGACGTCCGGAATCTTGCGTTGCGGATCGTAGAGGCCGCAGTTGATGAGGCGCGCGACGGCTGCTTCGCCGGCCGCGGCGTCGAGGATCGGGGCCGCCGGATTGAGCGCGCGCAGACGGATGCGCAATTGCTCAAGCACCGCGGCCTGCTCCGGCGTATCGATCAGATCGGTCTTGGCGAGAACGATGCGGTCGGCTACGGCCACTTGCTTGACGGCCTCGGCATGCTCGTCGAGGGTGTTGCTCCCATGGATGGCATCGACGAGGGTGATGACGCCGTCGAGCCGATAACGCATGACCAGATAGGGATGGGCCATCACGGTCTGCAGCACCGGAGCCGGATCGGCTAGCCCCGTCGTCTCGAGAATGACGCGGCGAAATACGATGCGCTGATTGTCGAGGTTGCGCAGCAATGACTCGAAGGCGTCGACCAGATCGCCGCGCAGCGTGCAGCAGAGGCAGCCGCTCTGCAGCAGGACTACTCCCTCGTTGACGTGCTCGACCAGGAGATGATCGAGGCCGATCTCGCCGAACTCGTTGATGATGACCGCCGTCTCCGCGAGCGCCGGGTCCTTGATCAGCCGGTTGAGCAAGCTCGTCTTGCCGGTGCCGAGAAAGCCCGTCAGGACGGTCAGGGGGAGTGGAGTGGGCCTCGCGCGGGAACGCAGTGCGTCGCCCGTTGGGTTCATTGCTGGACGGCGCTTGCCGGTTGCTGGACGGTGCTCGCCGGTTGTTGGGCTGTGCTCGCCGGTTTCGGCTTGGCGTGGCTCACCTTTATTTTCGGGCGCGGCCGCGGCGCCGACGTTGCAGCGGGGGCTGCCGAAGACGGGGCGGCTGGATCAGCGATGGTCGGGCTGCCGGTCGAGGCCGCCGCGCTTGGGGCGCCGGCGCCTTGAGCGGGTTGGGCGGCGCCTTCTGCCGGTGCCGGCGCGGGAGCCGGGGCGGTCGCGGCTTGACCGGGTTTCGACTTGTGCTTGACGCCGGGCGTCACGCTCGCCTGAACGACACCGAGCTGTTTCTTGGCAGGACCGGTGAAAACGACGACCGGATCGACCACTGCCGGAAGCGGCCCCAGGAGCAGCGACGGCTTCGGCGCACTGGTGCCGCCCAGATTGGTCATCACCATGTTTTGCAGCGACGACGCATCGCCGCTGCCGGCGTCGGTGGCTTCGTCAAGATCCTCGGCGGCGGGGCGCTTGCGATCCTTGCCGCAAGTGTCGTCGTGCAGATCGGCCGGCGCCGCGTCGATTGGCGCCAGCGTCTCGACCGTGCCGAGCGGCGGCGCCAGCCAGGAGAGCGCGCCGCTGTTAAATCCACGCTCGAACAGTTGCGCCGCCTTGACGCTGCGGACGGCAGGGGAGGCCGCGCCGAGCACCACGGCGATGAGCCGCTTGCCGTCGCGGGTCGCGCTGGCGACCAGGTTGAAGCCCGAGGCGCAAATGAAGCCGGTCTTCATGCCGTCGACGCCTTGGTACCGGCCGAGCAGCGAGTTCGTGTTACGCATCACGCGCTTGCCGAACTTGATGGCCGGGATGTGCCAAAAGTAATCGTATTCCGGAAATTCGTTGATGAGCGCGCGTGCCACAATCGCCAGGTCACGCGCCGAGGTGATTTGGCCTTCCGCGGGCAACCCATTGGGATTGACGTAGTGCGTCTGCGTCATGCCAAGGCGTTCCGCCGTTCGGTTCATCTGATCGGCGAAGTTCTCGATCGAGCCGCCCTGGCCCTCGGCCAACGCCACCGCCATGTCGTTTGCCGAGTGCACCATTAACATCTTCAATGCGTTATCAACGGTGACCAAGGTGCCAGTCTTGAACCCCATCTTCGACGGTTGCTGTGCCACCGCGTTCGGCGATACCTTCAACAAGCTATCCAGTGTGATGCGCCTGTCCTTCACATTGCGCAGCGTAACGTAAAGCGTCATCAGCTTGGTCACCGAGGCGGGATACCAGGGATAGGTCGCGTTCTCGGCGTGCAGAACCTTGCCGGTATCCGCCTCGACCAGGAGTAGCGCCTCGGCCGCCGACGATCGGACGGCGGCGAGCGCCACGGCGGCCGCAAACACGGTAGCGGCGACAAGACGGATGCGAAGAAAGCCGAAACAGAATGGCAAGGGTCTTGGTCCTCAGTGGGCGGCCCGGAATGGCTTCCGCGCGGTTCCGGCCAACCATCTAAGCCGGATGGCCATGGGAAAGCAAAGCACGGGCGTGGGCCCGGCACCTGTATCCACACGCCGCGACGTGCTAATTATGCATAAAGCGGCCAAAAATGCGGCACGAGGAGGCGGGCATGACGGCTTGTATCGTCGGGTGGGCGCACACGCCATTTGGTAAGCTCGAGGGTGAGACGGTCGAGAGCCTTATCGTCCGCGTCGCGACCGACGCGCTCGCTCGTGCCGGTGTCGCGGCAAAGGACGTCGACGAGATCGTGCTCGGTCATTTCAACGCGGGCTTCTCCGCGCAAGACTTCACCGCGTCCTTGGTATTGCAGGCTTCGCCCGATTTGCGCTTCAAGCGGGCGACAAGGGTGGAGAATGCCTGTGCGACGGGCTCGGCGGCCGTGCACCAGGGTTTGCGGGCGATCGAAGCGAAGGCCGCGCGGCTCGTCCTGGTCGTCGGCGTTGAGCAGATGACCACGACAGCCCCGGCCGAGGTCGGGCGCAATCTGCTCAAAGCCTCTTATGTCCGTGAAGAGGCCGATATCCAGGGCGGTTTTGCCGGAATTTTTGGTAAGATCGCCGGACTGTATTTCCAAAAATACGGCGACCAATCGGATGCGCTGGCGCGCATCGCGGCGAAGAATCACAGGAACGGTGTCGGCAATCCCTATGCGCAGATGCGCAAGGATCTGGGCTATGCCTTCTGCCGAACGGAAAGCGAGAAGAATCCGTTCGTGGCCGGCCCGTTGAAGCGCACCGATTGCTCGCTCGTTTCCGACGGGGCGGCCGCGGTCGTCCTCGCCGATATCGAAACGGCGCTCGCGCTGGGCCGCGAAGCCGTCGTGTTCCGCGCCGCGGAGCATGTGCAAGATTTCCTGCCGATGTCGAAACGCGACATCCTTCGCTTCGAAGGATGCGCGCTGGCTTGGCGGCGCGCGCTCGCCAAGGCCCGCATCGGACTTGACGACCTCTCGTTCGTCGAGACCCATGATTGCTTCACCATCGCCGAGCTCATCGAATACGAGGCCATGGGTCTCGTCGGTGAAGGGCAGGGTGCCAGAGCCACCGAGGAGGGGTGGACCGAGAAGGACGGCCGCCTTCCGGTTAATCCATCAGGCGGCCTGAAGGCGAAGGGGCACCCGATCGGCGCGACCGGCGTTTCCATGCATGCCTTGGCCATGATGCAGCTGACGGAGCAGGCCGGAGCCATTCAGGTGCGGGGAGCTCGACTCGGCGGCGTATTCAACATGGGCGGCGCCGCGGTGGCCAACTATGTGAGCATTTTGGATCGGCTACGGTAAAATTTTACGGTAGTGAGGCTGTGGTTCGGGGTATCATTTTCTTCTGAAAAGAATCGATCGCTGCTGACGACGCGGCTGGTCGGCCCACGCGGATCGCGTCAGCGGTGCTCGGTTAAGTCCGTCAATGACCAAAAGGTGTAGGCAAGCGGAGTTCAAGTACGTTAATTTTGCATTAACATAATGGGAATTGAGCGATGACGGATCAGCACGGCACCTCGATGACCAATATTCCAACGGACCTGCTGCGAACGCTCGTTGCGGTCGTGGATTTGCGCAGCTTTACCAAGGCCGCACATTCCCTCGGTGTTACCCAGCCGGCGGTCAGCGCTCAAATCAAACGGCTGCAATATCTGCTACGCGCCGATCTGCTCGACAAGAGCGCGCCCGGCGTCACCTTGACACCGACCGGCGAGTTGGTCGTTTCCTATGCCCGGAAGCTATTGACCATCAACGATCGGATTCTTCAGCTTGCGACGCCGCAAGCGTCGGCGCAGACGATACGACTTGGGTTGCCCGAAGATTTTGTCGCGCCTTCGCTCGCGTGGGCGCTCTCCCGCTTCCGAGCAGCCTGGCCGCACGTGCGCTACAACATACGCAGCGCCGGCTCGGACGTGTTGTTGCGGGAATTGCGACAGGGGGACATCGACATTGCGGTGGCATTCACGGCCGGCGATCCTGGACTAGACGCGCGTCATTCCTGGACCGAAGAGCTTGCCTGGATGCGGGGTCCCACGCTGAGGATCGAGGCGACCGGTCCCGTTCCGCTCATTTCCTACGGCGAGGAAAGCGTGTATCACCGCGCCGCCCTTGGGGCGCTGACACAAGCCGGGCGCGACACCGACCTGGTGCTCACGGGGTCGAACCTCACCGCGATCACGACGGCAGTCGGTGCCGGGCTCGGCGTGACCGTGCTGGCGCGCCATCGCTTCTGCGGCGCGGATCTCTCTGTCTGCGATGACGCTCTCTTGCCGCCCCTGCCGGCCGCTCATTGCGGGGTCTATCTGCGCGATCCGGGTGATCTCCAGGCCCTTGAGCAGCTCGCTGATGCGCTGGCCGAGGTTCTGCGGCCGGCACAAGAAGGCCCTGCGGGGACTGGCTCGCAAATCCCTCCCGCCAGCGCCGCCGGTTCCGCCGGCTAGCGAGTGACGCTTAGGCGCCGTCGCCAAGTCAAGTAGAGTGCCAATACAGATTACCAATGCAGCTTGCGGGCGTCCGCGCTGGGCAGGAATGAAAGATCGAAAATATCGGCCAGCGCAGGTTTCGTCTTGAATTTCACGACGAGCCCGAGTTGCCCGATCGCCTGGTCGAACCGCGCCGGATCGATGCCGCCGAATCCCTGCGCCTTGACCTCGGGCGTCAGGATATTTTCACGCACGACCATGCGCAGTTGCTCGAGCTCAACCTCGCGATTGGCAGTCTCGTTGCGCTCGAGCACAGCCCGGACCGCCTGCGAAGGCTCACGCACGGTATCTTTCAGCCCCTGGAGAAAGGCGCGCAGAAACCCCCGGACCGCATCGGGATTGTCGGCGGCGAATTTCGGATTGACGATAATGGCATTGCCGTAAAGCTCGAGCCCGTGGTCGGCCATGCGCATGGTGACGATGTCGTCAACGGGAACGCCCCGGCCCTTCAAGTCGACATAGGACGCAAATGACATTCCGGCGACCGCATCGACCTGGCCCGCGGCCAGCATTGGTTCGCGCACCGGAACGGCAACATTATCGACCGTGACCTTGGACGGATCGATGTCGTTCAATTTCGCGAACAGTGGCCATTGGGCCGAGCTTGCATCAGCCGTGGATGTGCCGAGCTTCTTGCCTTCTAGATCCTTCGGTTGGGCAATG
Source organism: Xanthobacteraceae bacterium (assembly GCA_052148715.1). Taxonomy (GTDB): domain Bacteria; phylum Pseudomonadota; class Alphaproteobacteria; order Rhizobiales; family Xanthobacteraceae; genus JBKQHQ01. The sequence continues at coordinate 13,697 of JBKQHQ010000028.1, forward strand.
CCGCGGCTCTTGCGGGCGATAATCGCATAGGCTGGCCGATTATAGACGACGAACACCGCCTTGGGCGCCTTCGGGTTCTGCTCACGGAACCGGATCAGCGCGTTGAGGTCGGCAAAGGCGATGTCGTACGCACCCGATGCAGTCCGGGTGATCGGCTCAAGAAAATCCGCGGCCGGATCGACGGTGACGTCGAGACCTTCGGTCCGGTAATAGCCCTTGTCGAGCGGCAGCAGAAACGGCGCGGCCGGACCGGCGATTCGTCCATCCAGCGAGACCTTGATGGGCGTCTGCGCAGCGCCCGGCGCCGCGCAAAAAAGCGTCGCCGCCAGAGACAAGGTGACGAGCTTTGTCCAGGGCACATCGAATACGGCCATCAAGCCTCTCCCAATTCCGCTTCGCATGGTCGACGAGAGGACCAACACCAGCCCAAGGAATTGTGATCAAGCGTCGGGGACTCGAAGCGAACGGCGCTCACCCGGCAAGGGAACGCTCAAGGCAGCTCGCTTGTCTTAAGATTACAAAAGAATATGGCGGCGCAAAGGGCAAGCGCCGACCACACGGATGGTTGATTTAACCACAGGTGTGCTAGCCCTGGCATGCTACAATTATATTTTTCGCGTGCGCAATCGAGAGGCGGTCCCATGACCGCGCAAGTGGCCGATCCCCGACCCGGTGCACCCTTGGGGCTTCCCGAATTCCAGGCGCCCTATGCGCCTGCAGATGAGCCGATCGCGGCCCAGTTGCTGGCCAGCGCGCCCCGACCGCGCCCGACCGAAGCGCGCATCGATGGGCGCACCACGCGCCTCGTGCAGGCGATCCGCGCGCGGACGGCGGGTCTCGGCGGCGTCGAGGACTTTCTCCACGCCTATTCGTTATCGACGAAAGAGGGTTTGGCGCTGATGGTGCTCGCCGAGGCGCTGCTGCGGGTGCCCGACGCCACCACGGCCGATCGGCTGATCGAAGACAAGCTCGCCGCCGGGGACTGGACGACCCATGCGGCGCAAGCGGGCGTCCTGGTCTCCGCCTCGGCTTGGACGCTCGGCGTCACGGCACGCATCATCGCGCCCGGGGAGCGGCCGGAATCCATCGTCGAAGGCCTGGTCAAGCGGCTTGGTGTTGCGGCGGTGCGGGCGGCGACGCGGCAGGCGATGCGGCTTCTCGGCTCGCATTTCGTTCTTGGCCAGACCATCGCCGAGGCACTGCACCGGATTAGCGGTCAGCGCCATGCGCGCTACTCGTTCGACATGCTGGGGGAGGGAGCCCGCACCCAAGCCGACGCCGACCACTACCTCGCCGCCTATGCGAATGCGATTGCCATGATCGGCAAGAGTGCGGGGCAGGCGCCGTTGCCGAACCGTCCCGGCATCTCGGTGAAGTTGTCGGCGCTTCACCCGCGCTATGAGGCGATTTCGGCCGACCGGGTGCTCAAGGAGCTTTGCCCAAAGGTCTTGGAGCTCGCCCGCCAAGCCAAGCGCCACGATCTCAATTTCACGATCGACGCGGAGGAAGCCGACCGCCTGGAGCTGTCGCTCGACATCGTGCGCGAGGTTCTCCCGGATGCGTCGCTCGCCGGCTGGAGCGGGTTTGGTCTTGCGGTCCAGGCCTATCAGAAGCGCGCGCCGCAGATCATTGATTGGCTGATCGCGGTGGCCTCGGCACTGCACCGTCCCTTGATGGTGCGGTTGGTCAAGGGCGCCTATTGGGATACCGAAGTCAAGCGCGCGCAGGAGCGCGGCCTTGCCGACTATCCGGTGTTCACGCGAAAGGCGATGACCGACCTCGCCTACATGGCATGCGTGCGGCAATTGCTGTCGGCGCGCCCGATGCTTTATCCGCAATTTGCCACGCATAATGCCCTGACCGTCGCCAGCATCATCGAGGAGGCAGGCGGCGTTGACGGCTTCGAGTTCCAGCGCCTGCACGGCATGGGCGACGTGCTCTACGATGCGCTGTCGGCCGAGCTGCCCGACGCCACTTGCCGAATCTATGCGCCGGTCGGAGGTCACCGCGATCTTCTCGCCTATCTGGTGCGGCGTCTGCTCGAAAACGGGGCCAACTCGTCCTTCGTCTCGGTCGCGGCCGATCCCACCGTGCCGATCGCGACGATTCTTACGCGCCCGCGGGTCTGGATCGGCGATCCGGCCAAGGCGAGGCATCCGAAAATTCCGCGGCCACGCGATCTTTATGCTCCGGCGCGGCGCAATTCGAGCGGTCTCGAGTTCGGCGACCGCGCCGCCCTCAGAGCCTTGCGCACCGAGCTTCGCGACAAGGCCCCGCGCTCGTTGGACGCCGCCCCCCTGGTCGACGGCGTCGCGCTCAACGGCGCCCCGCGCGTGATCTATTCGCCGATCGACGGGGCACCGATCGGTCGCGTCGAGGACGCCGATGTCGCCATTGTTCGTTCGGCGCTGAGCGCGGCGGAATCAGGGTTTGCAGCGTGGGCGGCGACGGCGGTCGAGGAGCGCGCGGCTGTGCTTGACCGCGCCGCCAATCGGTTGGCGCAGGATCGGGCCCGGTTGATGGCCCTGCTGCAGCTCGAAGGCGGCAAGACCCTCGACGATGCCCTCGCCGAGCATCGCGAAGCCGTGGATCTTTGCCGCTATTATGCGTCCGAGGCGCGGCGGGTGTTGACGCCACGGGCGCTGCCCGGGCCGACCGGCGAGGCGAACGAGCTGCGCTATCGCCCGCGCGGCGTTTTCGCTTGCATCAGCCCGTGGAATTTTCCGTTGGCGATTTTCCTGGGGCAAGTCAGCGCGGCGCTCGTTGCCGGGAATTCGGTCGTGGCCAAGCCCGCCGAGCAGACCCCACTCATCGCCATGGAGGCGGTGCGCCTCATGCATGCGGCGGGCGTGCCGACGGGGGCGCTCCAGCTCCTTCCGGGTGACGGCAGCATCGGCGCGGCACTCGTCGCCAGCCCGCGCATCGCCGGGGTCGCCTTCACCGGCTCAACCGAGGCCGGCCGCAGCATCAACCGTACGTTGGCGTCAAAGGACGGACCGATCGTGCCGCTGATTGCCGAGACCGGGGGCATCAATGCCATGATCGTGGACGCCACGGCGCTCCCCGAGCAGGTCACCGATGATGTCCTCGCCTCGACATTCCGCTCGGCAGGCCAGCGTTGCTCTGCGCTACGGCTCCTCTGCGTGCAGGAGGACGTGGCCGAGCGCGTGATCGAGATGATCGTGGGCGCCGCCCGCGAGCTCAGGCTCGGCGACCCGCGCGAGCCCGCCACCCATGTCGGTCCGGTGATCGACGCCGAAGCGAAGGGACGGCTGGACAATTGGATCGCGCGGATGGAGGTGCGTCGGCGCGTCATTTTCCGCTGGGATCGATGGCAGAAGCTGCCGCTGACCGGGACCTATGTGCCGCCGTGCATCATCGCGCTCGACGAGGTGGCCGATCTGGAGGAGGAGGTGTTTGGGCCGATCCTTCACGTGGTGCGCTGGCGCGCGGACCAGCTCGATGGTCTCCTCGATGCCATCGAGAGCACGGGCTACGCCCTCACGCTCGGCATCCATTCGCGCATCGATGCCACGGTTGAGAGGATCGCGGCTCGGCTGCCGCACGGCAATGTCTACGTCAACCGCAATATGATCGGCGCCGTCGTCGGCACGCAGCCGTTCGGGGGCAGCGGTTTGTCAGGCACCGGGCCGAAGGCCGGCGGACCAAACTATCTACGGCGCTTTGTTCACGAGCAAGTCGTGACAATCAATACCGCGGCGGCGGGCGGCAATGCGAGTCTGCTGGCCGAAGAGGAATGACCGCGCGCCTTGGGCTACGCCCAGGGGTCTCTGCTTCTGGCGCGGAGGGCGGCATCGCGAGGGCACCGCGTCAAGGGCTTGCCGCAGAAGATGCGAGCAAATCTATATCAAGAGCGCGTTGCCGATTTAACCTGATCGGAACGATTCTTTACGGCCTTGACGCGATGCGACGCCAAAGCTGTGCATAAACCATTTCGTGATTTGTTTTTTGCGTATCGTCCGTTTCGGTTATGCTCAGTCAAATGAGTGATTCGATCGATCGTCTTTTCGCGGCCGTCACGGCCGCCCGACATGCCGACCTGGAGGGGTCGCGCACGGCCCAGCTGTTTCGCGCCGGCCGTTCCAAGATGGCGAAGAAGCTCGCCGAGGAAGCGGTCGAGGTCGCGATCGACGCGATCCATGGCCAGCGTGAAGCCGTGGTACGTGAAAGTGCCGACCTGGTCTATAATCTGGTGGTGCTGTGGGCTGCGTCCGGCGTGCGTCCCGCCGACGTTTGGGCCGAGATGGATCGGCGCGAGCGGCTTATGGGGATTGCCGAAAAGTTGCCGAAGGACGCGCCGAAAGACGTGCCCAATCCGCCGGCACGCCGCAAAGTCGTCGCGCTCGAAGCGCCGCGGATGCGCAAGCGCTGAGATATCACCGAATCTCCTCGATGATCGATTGGGCTGAGGGCGCGTTTCGCGGGCGCTGAGCGAGTCAGTCCGTCGTGGACAGTTGCGGCGCTTGTCGTTAATCAGCCTGTATGATTCGACGCCTCTACGACTGGTGCATCAACGCCGCCGGACAGCCGCACGCCTCCTGGATCTTGGGGGCGGTTTCCTTTGCGGAGAGTTCGTTCTTTCCGGTGCCGCCGGACGTGATGCTGATCCCGATGTCGCTCGCGCGTCCGGACAGGGCTTGGTATTACGCGACGCTTTGCACCTTGACGTCGGTGGCCGGCGGTCTCCTCGGCTACTTCATCGGCGCCGCCCTCTACGACTCGCTCGGCCATTGGTTGATCCAACTCTACGGCTACGGGGACAAGGTCGAGGCATTCCGCGAAGCCTACGCCCACTACGGAACATGGATCATCCTGCTCAAAGGCGTGACGCCGATCCCGTACAAGATCGTCACCATTACGTCGGGCTTCGCAGGCTATGACATCTATCTGTTCGTGGCGCTCTCCGTTGTTGCACGCGGCGTGCGGTTTTTTCTCGAGGCATTCTTGCTCAATCGCTATGGCGCGAGGGCGCGATTGATTATCGAAGAGCGGCTGGGATTGTGGGTTACGCTTGCCGCAGTCGCCCTGGTGGGCGGGATCATCGGCGTCGCCTACGTGTTTTGAGCGCGCACCGACCCTCGTGAATTGATCCAATCCCGCTTCTAGCTGAGGGGAGGCGGCAACCCCGATTAACCGTCTTCCCTGGGGATGAGTGAATAAATGGGTGCGCAGAAACGGGCGAATCAGGTATAGGAGTACGTAGGCATCATAATACCGAACGGGGATTAAGCCGGTGGCGGGCTATTCGCGCATCGAGGATGTCAGAAGGCTCCTTAGTCCGAAAGGGTTTTTGATAACCGCCGGGGGCGCGTGGGCCTTCTTTGGCCTGATTGGCCTGTTGGGTCCCGTTAACGCGCAAACCCCGCAAGGGCGCATCGGCACCGCGATTGGCGTTGCATTGCTTGCGGCCGGACTATTCCTTCCGTCCCGCTTGGACCGGGCCATCGTCACCCTCATCGCCATCGTTGCGCTGTTCGTGGAGCTCCTCAACGTCAGCGCCGGCATGCTCGGCGTACCGGTTGTCAGCAGTGATCACGTCATGCCCATCGTCATCGCCGGTCCGGCGCTTTGGATCGCGATCTCCGGCGGGCTCGGCGAGCGTTAGTCGAATCGATCTTCCTCACAGCAACCAAACTCCTTCACGGCTCAGGGGATAGCCATGCTCGCCGTTCCAAAGATCTTGGAGTGTCCCGTATGCCGCGGCCGCCTCACCCTCAGACAGATGCGAGGATGCGGACGATTGGACTGCCTGGCGCCTGAATATTTCAACGAGGTCGGCGTCCGCCAACTGCTTCTCTATCTCGCCCTTGGCGTAACTGCCGTGACGGGCACGCTCCTGCTGACCCTGGTCATTTGATCTCGCCGACACAAGCCGGATGTTGAGGCGGCTGCTTCGTGCGCCGCCTCGCTTCACAAGAAGGCTTGGCGCCGCCTGGGAATAAAGCTGGGCGGGGGCCGATCTAGGCACTGAAACGACGACTATGCGAGGCCTCGCATGGGATGCGGGGCGGGACAAGTGTGGCGTGTCAGTTGAAGGGATTTCGTGCTGTGAGCGATGTTGCGTTCCCCACCTCGGCTCGACCTTTGCGGGACGCCGCGGCCCGCCGTTCCGGCGACCATTGCGACCGCACCACCCGCGTGCTGCACTGGACGACTCTGGCTTTGTTGGTAGTCGTGTTTGCGCTGGCTTGGTCGATCGATCGCCACACCGACCGCGCTGTCGCCGAGCGTCTGCTTCAGCTGCATCGCTCGGTTGGGCTTCTCATCTGGTGCGTCACCGTTTTCCGCCTGGCCCGGCGCCTGTTGGGTGTGGCCTACGTTCCCCCGCTGCCGGACGATCTTCCGATGCTGCCGAGGCTCGCGGCACGTCTCAACCACTATGCTTTATACGCGCTCCTCGTCGTGCAGCCCATCCTCGGCATCTTGCACACCTTCGCGCATCATCATTCGATCCGCTTCTTCCTCTTCTGGCGCCTGCCCTCATTCGCGGTGGACCATTCGTTTGCCGGAATGTTGCATCGGATGCACGCCGCAACAGCTACTGCGCTCCTCTTGCTCGTCGGTGCGCACGCCGCGGCAGCTCTCTTTCACCACTTCGTCCGTCGCGACGGTGTGTTGCGTTCGATGCTGCCGACGTGGTCCGACAGGGGACGTGAATAGGGCTCCAGAGCGAAGAAAAATCGGCAAACTCCGATCGCGCAACAGCGCAGCATTGCATCGAATTGGTTTACCATTCGAACGGTTGTCGACAATTATTGCATCATGTTGCTTTCGCGGGCATTTAGGGGTCCGTCGTGGCTTGGTTGGAACCGATCATGCACCGGTCAGAACAAGAATGATGATGCAATGCAGCCGGCCTGCGCGCGCCGGTTGCCCTGCTGGCACGCATCTGCTCGCCAATAGCCTACGAAATAGGCAATTCAGTTCTGACCGGCCGGCGGCTGCAAACCAAGCCTGTTTCAGCAATGACGCATTGTCACCAGATCTTAAAAGCCTGTTCCGTACATCCCTTGCGCGCACAAAGCGTGGGGGATTCATATGTCGGCAACTTCTCCGAAGGCCGGCGGCCGGTCTGAGCGGAACGGCGTATTGCGATGGCTTGCGGCGCTGCCGCGTCCGATCAAAGTCGGGCTTGGCCGCGTGCTCAAATATGAAGGCTTCATTAATTCGCTTCTGCAGATCGAGCGACGGCTGACCGTGGAAAAGCAACAGTTCGCTATCGCGGTGAACAGTATCTCGCAGGGCCTCTGCATGTTCGATCGGGACGAGCGCCTCGTCCTCTGCAATCGGCATTACTTGGAGATGTACAATTTGTCGGCGGAGGTGGTGAAGCCAGGTTGCTCGTTCCGCGAGATCATCGATCATCGCAAGGCGGTCGGCATGCTTGACGCGGACCCCGAGCAATACTGCCGAGAAATCTTGGAAAGCAAGAATCGCTGGCAAACCATTTCACGGGTCGTTGTTCTCGGCAACGGCCGACACATTCATCAGATCAGCCAACCGACGTCCGACGGCGGCTGGGTTGCGACCCACGAGGATGTGACCGAGCGCCGGACCGCGGCAGAGCAGGTGCGCGAGGCGCATGCGCGTCTGCGCGACGCCATCGATATCCTGCCGCAGGGCATCGTGTTCCTGGACGCGGAAGGACGTTACATTCTTTGGAACCAGCAATATGCGGAGATCTACAAACGCAGTGCGGATCTGTTCAAGCCCGGAGCCCGGCTCGCCGACACGCTGCGCATCGGCGTCGAACGCGGGGACTATCCAGAAGCCAAGGGACGTGAAGAGGAATGGATAGCGCAGCGCCTCGCCCTTCTGTCGAACCCTGTCGGGCGGCATGAGCAGCGTCTGGCCGACGGCCGTTGCATCCTGATCGAGGAGCGCCGCACCACCGACGGCGGCATCATCGGCCTGCGCGTCGACATCACGGAAATGAAGCAGCGCGAGGCGTCGTTTCGCTTGTTGTTCGACGGCAATCCGGTACCGATGTTCGTCTACGCGCTCGACGATCAGAGCATTCTCGGCGTCAACGACGCCGCGGTGGGGCATTACGGGTACCAGCGCGCCCAGTTCCTGCAGATGACGATGCGCGACATTCACGATGCGCAAGAATGTGCCGAGTGGCGCGAGGCCGTGGCGGCGTCGTCGAACGGGCATGCCGGCAGGACCTGGAAGCATCGCATCGCCGATGGCTCATCGATCGACGTCGCGATCTTCCTGCGCGAGCTGCCTTATGCCGGCCGTCAGGCTGCGCTGATAGCCGCCATCGACATCACCGAGCGCAAGCGTGCTGAGGCGCGCGTCGCCTTCATGGCGCATCACGACGCGCTGACGTCACTACCGAACCGCGTGCTGTTGCGGCTGCGCATGCAGGAGGTATTGCGCCAGACGCGGCGCACGGGCCGCAGCTTTGCCGCGCTGTTTGTCGATCTCGATAACTTCAAATCGATCAATGACACGCTCGGACATCCGCTCGGCGACCTGCTGCTGCAGCGCGTCGCCGACCGAATGCGGGCAGAGTTGCGCGACCAGGACACGATGGCGAGGCTCGGCGGCGACGAATTCGCCATCCTGCAGACGGAAATCGAGCAGCCGGGGGAGGTCAGCGCGCTCATTCAGCGTCTGCTGACGGTGATCGGTGCGCCCTACGAGCTGGAAGGTCATCAGGTGACGATCGGCGCCTGCATCGGCGTGGCGGTGGCGCCGGGCGACGGCGATGACCCCGACCGCCTGCTCAAGAACGCCGACCTCGCGCTCCACCGGGCCAAGGTCGACGGCAAGGGCTGTTTCCGCTTCTTCGAGCCGGAAATGGATGCGCGCGTGCAGGCGCGGCGGCAACTCGAAATCGACCTGCGCGCGGCATTGCAGACCGGCGCCCTCGAAGTCCACTACCAGCCGCTGGTCGACCTGCGCAGCGGCGAGGTGAGGTGCCTCGAAGCCCTATTGCGCTGGCCGCATCCACAGCGCGGCATGGTCCCGCCGGCCGAATTCATCCCGGTCGCCGAGGAAACCGGTCTGATCGGATCACTTGGTGCTTTCGTTCTGCGCCGGGCCTGCGCCGACGCCGCCACATGGCCCAAGAACGTGAAAGTCGCCGTCAATCTGTCGCCGCTGCAGTTCAAGAACGGCAACCCGTTCGTGACGGTGAACGATGCCTTGGCAAGCTCCGGTCTTGCGCCGGCACGCCTCGAGTTGGAGATTACGGAAGCCACCCTGCTCGAGAAAAGCGAGAGCGTCCTCGCCACGCTGCACGCCTTGCGCGCCCTGGGGGTGCGGATCTCGATGGACGATTTCGGCACCGGGTATTCGTCGCTCAGTTATCTACGCAGCTTTCCATTCGACAAGATCAAGATCGACCGCTCTTTCGTCAACGGGGTCGGCGATAACGCCGACTCGCAAGCGATCGTGCGCGCCATCATCACGCTGGGCACGAGTCTCGGCATCACGATCACGGCGGAAGGCGTCGAGAGCGAGACCGACCTCGCCTATATGCAGGCGGAAGGTTGCAACGAGGGGCAAGGCTACCTTTTCAGCAAGGCCCGACCGTCCAGCGAGATCCAAGCCCTCCTTAGATCGGACAAGGCGTGCCGGGCCGCGTAGGCCAGTTCTCTCGCCCAAAAAGGATTGGGTCTCCCGCCGGCTGCATCATTTGGAGCAAGGCTTTGCGTCCGAGCATTCGTCGCCGATCACCGCGACGCCTTGGATCTCGATCTCGATGCCCGGTCTTGCGAAATTGCTCACGGTGATCAGCGCGCTGGCCGGGAAGTTGTCGCCGGGAAACATCTCTTTGCGCAGCGCCACGAACCGGTCGCCGAAACGTGGCTCCTTGATGAAAACCGTCATGGTAACCATGTCTTGCAAGCTCCCGCCGACACTCCGCAACGTCTTGTCGAGCAGCGCGAACACGGTGCGCGCCTGGGCTTCAGCGTTCCCCGATATGTCTTTGCCGCTTTCGTCGGTCGTGGTGGTTTGGCCGGCGAGCCATACGACCTTGCCGCCGCGCGTTATCACCGCGGGCGAGAACGCGCGTTGTTTCTGAAACTCGCTCTTTCCCAAATATTCACCTGCCGCTGTGGGCCCGGCCATGCTGATCACAAGCGCGGCGAAGACGGAGGCGAACAGCTTGCTTTTGACAATCATGCGATATCCCCTCGGTGCTCATGCCCGACGCCGGGAAAGCGTGGGGTTGTGTGTACTATGACACCGGCGATCCGCCTCCATCAACGTTGATCGCGGTGCCGCTGAGGCACGTCCGCCCGATTCGCCTCACCGCCGCGATAGGTGGGCACTCTGTCGGGGGCGCTTCCCGGAGGGGGCACACGGGACTTCCGCAATGATCGCGAGCAAATCCTTGGATGTGTCCTGGACTTGCAGCGAATCACGATCCAAGCCGCTCCGAACCGCGTGTGCGGCCATGGCCAGCCGCATAAAATTTACGACAAATGTTCTCTCGCGGAAGCTGTATCCCTGTTGCGTAGTCGTTCACCGATCGTAAATTCGCGTAGGATAAAAAAATGTCATGTTGTGGGGAAAGGCACCTGCTGGCTTAATTGCGCCACGGCCGCTCGCCGCCGCAATCCGGTCGCGCGCGGCCGCGGTCCTGACCTCCGGCGCCTCGTTCCTCCTCCCGTCCGGTGTTGCGCTGATCTGCCTGGCGCTGCTGGCGGTCGGAGGCGCGATCTGGCAGCGACGCGCCAGCACGCTTGAAGAGGCGCAACGCGACATCGCCAACCTCGCCTTGGTGCTGGGGGAGCAAACGGTTCGGTCGGTGCAGGCCGTCGATCTCGTCCTCCGCGATCTTCACGACGACGTCGTCGAGATGAACATCGAGACGCCGGAAGGGTTTGACGAAATTCTCGGCACCGAACTAATCCATCGGACGTTCAAGAGCAGACTGGCGCGTCTGCCGCAGGCCGAGTCCATAGCGCTGGTCGACGCCGCCGGGAAGGTAGTCAATGCGGCGCGCACATGGCCGGCGCCGCGGGTCGATCTCTCCGACCGCGACTACTACCAACATTTCCAAAAACAGGATGATCCAAACGCCTATATCGGCGCGCCGATCCAGAACAAGGTATCGGGTATCTGGAGTGTGGTGATCGCGCGCCGCATCAATGCGCGGGATGGCCGCTTCCTTGGCCTGATTGCCGGGGTCGTCAGCATTGAGTATTTCGAGAAGATCTTCAGCTCGATCAGTCTGCCGCGGCATGAGGCGTTCATGCTGTTGCGGCGCGATGGCACGATCCTGGTCCGTTATCCGGACCGGCTCCGGTGGACCGGCCTAGTGGTACCGCCGCGCTCGCCATGGTTCGGTGTGGTCGCCGATGGCGGAGGACGTTTCGCGTCGCCCGGCAACATCGACGGGGTGTCGCGCATGGTGGCGGTGCAGCCGCTGAAGGACTATCCGCTCGTCATTGACGTCGGTGTGACGGAAGGCGCGGTGCTCGCCAGCTGGCGCCGCGAAGCGCTCTTCGTCGGCTTCGGCACCCTCGTGGTTTTCGCCTTCGCTCTCTATTTGGTGCGGCGAGTTCACGTCCAGTTCGGCCGGTTGACTCGTCAGAACAGCGACCTCATCGATCTCTCTGAGGAGTTGAGGCGCAGCCAAACGCATTTGCATGAGAAATCGCATGCGCTCGAGACGACGCTTGCGACCATGGATCAAGGGCTGATGATGATCAACGAGGAGGGGAGCGTCGTCATCATCAACAAGCGTGCCACGGAGCTGCTCGACCTGCCGGCGGATTGGATGGCAACCCGGCCGAGCTTCGCCGAGGTGCTGAAATATCAGTGGCAGGCCAATGGTTCGGGGCGCGAGGAGGGAGACTTTAATGATTTCGTCCGAGCGCGGACGATCCTCAACCGGCCGCACACCCAAGAGCTTCGCCGCCCCAACGGTCGGGTGATCGAGGTCCGCAGCATTCCGTTGCGCGAGGGCGGGGCCGTGCGCACCTATACCGACGTCACCGCGCGCAAGAGCGCCGAGGAGCGGGCACACTTTATCGCCCGTCACGACGGCCTCACCCGGCTGGTGAATCGCCGCGTCTTCAACGAACGGCTTCAGGAAGCGACGATGTTGGCGACCATCGATCAGCGGCAACTGGCGGTTCTCTATCTCGATCTCGATCGCTTCAAGCAGGTGAACGATACGCGCGGGCACGAGGTGGGAGACCGCCTGCTGATCGAGGCCAGCAAGCGCATGGAAAGCGTGACACGGCCCACCGATACGGTGGCCCGCGTCGGCGGCGACGAGTTCGCGATGATTGTTCCGTCTCTGGATTCCCCGGAAAGCGCCGCCCACCTTGCGGAGCGGATCGTCTCGGCCTTGGGAAAGCCGTTCATCATCGATCAGGAGATGGCGACGATCGGCGTCTCGATCGGCATTTCTCTGTTTCCGCAGCATGGGGCAACGGTGGATGCGCTGCTGCGCAAAGCGGACGAGGCGTTGTACGAGGCCAAGCATTGCGGTCGCAACACCTACCGCTTCGGCAAGACGGAGAGCCCAGCGGCGGCACTGGCGGCGGCGAACTGACGGCGATCAATCCACCGCACGCACACCATCCCGGACGTCGTGCCCTAGACCCATCGCCCGCTTGCTGTGTTTGCTCGCACGTCGCGGCATTTCAACGATGCCCGCCGGTATTGGCGGACCAATGTCCGTGGGCGTCATCAGCGGGCTTTCGCGCGATGTCTCGTCCGTGTTTGGAACAGCCTGGTCATCGGCCGCACTCCGGCTGTGGTATCGCCGGCGTGCGCGAGATGCTCGTCGATGCCGAACGCCGCCTCGGTCGTGCGCAACAGCGAATAGTGGTTGTAGGGTGTCGGGTCGGTTACATGGCGCGGGCCGTGATTGGTGATGACGAGCGTGGGAATATGGCCGCCGCCGAAATTGGCTGGGCTTTTGGGATCGGAACCGCAGCAGCCCTGACGCCCGGGCGTCGGATGCGTGGCGCTGCCCTCGTCCTCGTCCCAGGTGATCACGATCGCGGTGTTGGCGCGCGCCGTCCAAATCGGTGAGGCGGTTATCTTGGCGACCAACCGGCTGATCATTGTATCGCCGCGGGCGATCCGGCCCTTGTCGTTACTGAACAGGCAGTCATCGGGGACATTGGGTCCGGCGAGGCCGTGCATCTCGTTGCACTGGTTCGGGATGATGTGCGCGTAGTTCGGCACGTCGCCGCGCTCCAGGTCGGCATAGAGTTGGTCGAAGCCGACGAGCTTGCGCGCGAGCATGGGATCGTCCTGGACCGTCTTGAACTGGATGAAAGCATTGTGCTTCGCGCCATAGAGTTGGTCCGGCTGACCGGCGAGGGGGGTTTGCGCGTCAGGATAGTAGATCGCCTTCGAGCCGGCCGCGGGGATGGACTCGAAATAGCCCTTCCAGGTGAGATGGTGCTCGGCCAACTGCTCGACCAAGCTCTTGGCAGTCAAGGTGTGGTCGACATAGGGCGTGATCTTGCCCGCGCCGGAACAATTGGCGTCCGTGCTGGCGGCGGTGCAGAACCAGGCGTCGTCGTCGTGGATGCCGAATGTATCGCCCGCGATCGTGGCGATATAGTTGGCCTTGCTCGGATGCACCTCGCCGTAAAAATGCGTCGCCAGGCCATAGCGCTTGGCGAGGCGATTGAGGTTCGGCGCCTGCCCGCTGCCGATGATCTGCCGATAGCCGTGGTTTTCGGCGATGATGACGAGGATATGCTCGTAGCGCGGAATTCGATCCGTGCGTTCGGCAGCCGCAGCGCTGCCGGCGACAAGCAGCGCGCCGAAAAAGGCGAGCCAGGATGAGATTCGCAGCATGCGGCGTTCCTCCGACGGGGTGCAATGGATAGACGCAGGCAAAGCCCCCGTCTACTGGCGCAAACCGGTTCCGATCCGCCCACGCGGCGATCGAGGGGTCAAGCAGCCAATTAAGAATGCGCCGCGCGTGAGTCCGTCGAGCCTAACGCGGCGAGGACTTCCGGATTCACGACATTGATCGGCTTGTCGGCACAATACGCTATGATCTGGTCAAAAATATCCGTGAACTGAATCTCATACTCCTCCCGGGAGACATAACCGATGTGGGGCGTGCAGACGACGTTGTCCATGTTGAGCAACGGATGGGTGATGTCGCGAACAGGCTCGTCCTCGTAGACATCCACTGCGGCCATGCCGGGCCGGCCGGCCTTGAGCGCCGCCACCAGCGCGCCCGGCTCGATCAACGGCGCACGGCTGGTATTCACGATCAACGCCGTCGGCTTCATGCGAGCGAGGTCGGCAGCGGTCACAATACCCCGGGTTGCCTCGACGAGACGCATGTGCAGCGAAATGACGTCACATTCGTCGAAGAATGCCTGCTTGCTGCGCGCAACCTCGTAGCCGTCCGCGCGTGCCCGCGCCAGTGACGGCTCGCGCGCCCAGACGAGCACCTTCATGCCGAAGGCCTTACCGTAGCCGGCAATGACGCCGCCAATCCGGCCGTAGCCGTAGATCCCGAGCGTCTTTCCGCGCAGGTCTCGGCCGACGCCGATTTGCCAGTGCCCCGCTCTGAGGGCCGCCATTTGCTGCGGAATCTGGCGCATCGCGGCGAGAACGAGCCCCCACGTCAGCTCGGCCGTGGCATGGGACGGCGTGCCGGGGTGCTGGCTCGACGAAACGATCACGCCTGCTTGCGTGCAGGCGTCGACGTCGATGTGCGGAAAGACGCTGCGTTGGCTGATGAGCTTGAGATTGCGCAGCCGCTCGATCAGAGGCGCGCGGATTTTCGTGCGCTCGCGGATCAGCACGAGGGCTTCAGTGTCGTAAAGCCGTTCGGCCAGCGTCTCTACGTCCTCCACTTGATCGTTCCAGATCTTGACATCATGGCCGGAGAGCTTGCGAAAACAAGCAAGCGTGCGCAAGGTGTCGTGGTAATCGTCAAGAATCGAGATTTTCATCGGGAAGGCTCCCTTGTTCGCGACCCTACGCGGGTTACAATGCCGAAACAAAAAATGGATCGATTGCGCAAAAAAACATTTGGGAGAGGACGACGCAATGCCCAAGTTGACGCGGCGCGCTCTGGTTGTCGGCGCTATCGCAGCCCCTTTCGTTGCCAAGGCCGAGGCCAATCCTGCGGCTTGGCCTTCGGGCCCGATCCGTCTCATCGTGCCGTTCCCGCCGGGCGGCTCGACCGATGTGATCGGCCGCATGGTCCAGCCCGGTCTGCAGCAGCGACTCGGCATCAATGTCATCGTCGAGAACAGGCCCGGCGCATCGGGATCGATCGGCGCCGATCTGGTCGCCAAGTCGCCGCCCGACGGCAGCACCTGGTTGCTCACCTTCGACAACCATGCGGCCAATGCCTTCGTCCTGCCGAAGCTGCCCTACGATACCGAAAAGGACCTCGATCCGGTTTTTTGGGTCGGCACCGCGCCCTACGTGCTGTGCACGCAATCGGCCAAGCCCTATCGATCGCTGGCGGATGTCTTGGCCGCCGCCAAGGCGCGGCCGGGCCAGGTCAACTACGCCTCCGTCGGCAGCGGCAGCATCGGCCACCTGGCGATGGTCCTCCTGGCCAAGCAAGCCGGCGTCTCGCTCCTGCACGTGCCGTATCGCGGCGGCGGACCGGCCATGAACGATGCCATCGCCGGTCACGTCGAGCTGCTCATCGGCAGCATCGCGCTCGCCATGCCGCAGATCGAGCCCGGCGTGCTTCGCGCCGTCGCGCAAATGGGCCGCCGCCGCGCCGCCGCGCTTCCCGACGTGCCGACCGTCATCGAGAGTGGATTTCCGGGCGTTGAAGCCGATGCGTGGTGGGGCTTCTTTGCCCCCGCCGGCACGCCGAAGCCGATCATCGATCGCCTCGGCGCCGAACTCGACGGCTTGTTCCGCGAGGAGCGCATCGAGAAGCAACTGGCCGAGTCACAACAAGTGACGTTCGTTCGCGGCGGCCCGGACGAGTTGGGGAAATTTTTGCACGAGCAGATGCAGATCTGGGGCACGGTGGTGCGCGAGAACGGCATCACGTCGGAGTAAACGTTTTAAGGAGCAATGCGCATGAGCGAGAGCCCTGCAATTGGCGGACGGCAGCCGATCCGCGTCGACGTGGAGGCAGGCAAGAGCTACTGGTGGTGCGCCTGCGGGCGTTCGCAGAAGCAGCCGTTCTGCGATGGGTCGCACAAGGGCTCGAGTTTCGCGCCGATCGAGTTCAAGGCCGAGAAGGCAGAGACCGCGGTTTTCTGCACCTGCAAGCGCAGCGGCAACAAGCCGCGCTGCGACGGCAGCCACAAGACGCTCGCCTGACGCCGAAGTCTCCGATGTCGCCGGCTTCAGCCATCCTCTGGTTATGGGGCGCGTGGTTCGCGTCGTGGCTGATCGCGGCGTCTTGGTCGGACCGCGCCGCGGCCAAGGCCACGTTCGGCTCTGAGATCGTCTATCGCAGCGTTACGGTCGCCGGGATGTTGCTGCTGTTTATTGCCGATCGCCCGTTCGGTCGCGGACTAAGGCTTTGGGAGGCGCCGCCGGCGGTCGGCTGGTGTCTCGTCGCCGTCGCCTTCACTGGATTTGCTTTTTGCTGGTGGGCGCGCATCCACCTTGGCCGGATGTGGTCCAGTTCAGTCACGCGCAAGGCGGATCATCATATCGTCGACACCGGTCCCTACGCCCTGGTTCGCCATCCCATCTACACCGGCATCATCATCGCCGCCGCAGCCACGGCCGGCCTCGAGGCGACGCCGATCGCGTTCGCCGGCATGGTGCTGGTCATCTTCGGCTTTTGGATCAAGGCCAGGCTCGAGGAACGATTTCTCCGCGACGAACTGGGCGCGGAGGCCTACGACGCCTATGCCCGCCGAACCGGCATGCTGCTCCCCGGCCTGTAAGCATCTGGGGTCGCGTTTCCCCGATAGCGGCCGTCAGGTTGGGACCGGCCGAGGCGAACTCGGCCGCGGAGCGAAAAGGCACCGCCGGAGGTTCCCGCCAATAACCCCACCCGGCGTGGCTTTCGGTGACGACAAGGATCCTCGGTGCTAGATTTCCAGCGATCCTTCGGGGGTCGATGGAGGGGGTATGCGGGTTGGAAATCGTTTCATCGCGGCTGTCGCCGCATGCCTCCTCGCTACGCCCCTATTCGCCGCGGGCCAGCGCGACGCTGACGATTGCGGCCGGCATTACGTCACCGTGGATGTCGCGGAAGCGGATCGTGTCATCGCTGGCTGCACGCGCATCATTGACGCGAGCAATGAAACGCCATGCCGTCGCTTCGTTGCCTACCATAACCGTGGGATGGCATACTTCGCCAAGGCGGACTATGACCACGCCATCGCGGACCACACCGAGGCGATAAAGCTCGATCCGACAAACCCCATTTCCTATTGGATGCGCGCTATGAACTGGGGGAACAAGGGTGAGGCGGCCCGCAGAAGGGCCGACCTCGAAGAGGGGACGCGTCTGAATCAGCTTCCGGGACCCGATGGGGGCGTCGCCGGGCTTTGCAATCGTTCGAGCGAGTCTCGGTAAGGCGAGAGGGCCAGCGCTCAAATCGGGCTCGACCTTATCGAATGTGATCTCGTCTTGCGTGCTGTCTTGCCCCATTAATTGATCGAATGTCCAGTTGATCGAGACTTGGCATGGCTTCGTCCATGCCGGCGTGCGAAATAAATCAAGACCAACCTTCGCGCAGGAGCCAATGTCTCACGAGCGGCTACCGGTCGCCGACCCGATTGACGTCGGCCGCGACCCGCGCTCACCGTGCGCGGGTCGGGCGCGCAAAGAAATCGATGTGACCGAGGCGGATCGAGGAGCGGCCGGAGTCTATGTGGCCGCGCCGCCGCGTCAGCCAATCCACGATATCCTCAGAGAGGTCGGTGTCCGCGCGCGCCGCGGCGGCCCAGCCGGCGAAAATGTCCGTTTGCATCGCGCCGTCCTGCGGGCCGAGCGTCCAGTCTGACGTTCCCTGGATGACGTCGTAGCCGACGTTTTGGAATCGGGCGATGGCCGCGGCCGCAGCCTTTGGGCCCAGTGCCGGTCCAAATCCTTGGTCGCAACACTGGTGGCGATGCACGGCCTCGAGGATTTTTGCATCCCTCGGGTCGGGCGGGTCGAGCGTTGCCCGCCCGTCGTCGGTGAGTGACGCGTAGATCGGCAGGCCGCGCGCGGCCACCTCGACCGCCAGCCGCTCGATCCACTCGGCGGAAGTGAGATCAAGGAAAGCGGAGGCTGTGACCAGATCGATCGGCCCGTCGAGCGCCATTTCAAGATCGCGGGCGAGATCGATCGGAATGGTCGCCACGTTCTTTCCGGCAGCCGAAACCGCCGACGCGACGCGGGCGAGCAGGCTGAGATCGTTGTCGGTGAGCCGCCAATTCTGCCAACGCGGAAGCAGCGGCGAGACCGCCCGCATCATCGCGCCGGTGCCGCAGCCGAGATCGACGATTGCGAGCGACGGATGGTCAGAGAACGCGGCTGCCACAGCTTGCAGAACCGTGGGATTGCGTGCCTTGGCATCATGCGGCTCGCGCCGCTCCAGCCAGCCGGTCGAAACTCTGCTCACGCCTGCTCGGAGGCGCGAAAGCGCTCTGCCGATCTGGCCTTGGCCTTTGCGGCCTCCACATCGCGATCGCGCGGCGGAGCGTTCGTGACCAGGGAGTCGAGCAGCTCGTGTGCGGCTTGCGCCACCTGGTCCACGGCGCGGTTGAAGGCGGCTTCGTTCGCCTTCGAGGGCCGGGCGAAGCCGCTCAGCTTGCGGACGAATTGGAGGGAGGAGGCGCGGATCTCCGCGTCCGTGGCGGGTGGTTTGAAGTTGTGCAAAGTCCTGATGTTGCGACACATCGGAAGCCCTCCTCGCGGTCAGCGGACCGCACCCCAGGCGGCCTGACCAATGGCCGTGAATGCGGAAAGGTAACAGACGGTCGCATGGGTCGGCCACGACGATCAAGCCGCTCACCGGCGGGTCAGGTCGCAGATTCGGAGCTGGATTGCTCGGCCTAGCGATACGGCCTAGCCTATCGGCTCGTTGCAATCCCGTCGTAAGGAGAAGCCCATGGCCCGGCTTGTGGTTCTGTACAAGACACCGAAGGATCCCGGCGCGTTCGACAAGCACTATTTCGAGAAGCATGTTGCGATCGCGAAAAAGATCCCGGGGTTGCGGAAGTATGAAGTCAGCCGCGGCCCCGTCGCGACCCCGGCGGGCCCCTCCGGCTTGCATCTCGTTGCAACGCTGTATTTCGATGACATGGGCGCCATACAGAAGGCTTTTGCGAGCCCTGAAGGCCAGGCGGCGGCCACCGACGTGCAAAATTTCGCAACCGGCGGTGCCGATATGCTGCTGTTCGACCACACCGAGGTCTGAGCCGAAGGCGCGACTTTGTCGCGCTTTCGTCGTCCGATCGTCCCGGCCTCGTCGGCGCCGCGGGTTTGCGCGTGCGGGCTTTTCGCCTAAAATGAAAAAAAAGAGGCAACAGGGGAGGGGTCCGGGATGCTACGCCACCTTAAAGTTCGAATCTTTGCGTGGCCTGCCGTGGGCTTAATCGCGGCGGCGGCGTGCATCTTGGCCCCCGCACCGGGGTCGGCGCAATCCGGCGAGCCGATCAAGATCGGTTACGCCATTGCGTTGACCGGGCCCCTCGCCCCCAACGGCAAGTCGGCCGTGCTCGCGCAAAAAATCTGGGAGGAGGATACCAACGCCCAAGGCGGCTTGCTCGGGCGGCCGGTGAAGCTCGTCGTCTACGATGACCAGTCCAATCCGGCGACGATATCGGGCATCTACACAAAGCTGCTCGATGCGGACAAAGTTGATCTCATCAGCGGTCCTTACGGCACCAATTCCGTGGCGCCGACGATGCCGGTCGCCATTCTAAGGAACAAGCTGCTCATCTCGCTGTTCGGATTGGCCGTCAACGACGAGTTCAATTATCCAAGATATTTTTCCATGATCCCGACCGGGCCGAACCCGAAGCCGGCCATCACCAAAGGTTTCTTTGATACTGCGATGGCGCAGAATCCGCGGCCGCAGACGGTGGCGATCGTCGGCGCCGACGCGGAGTTCTCAAAGAATGCGTCGGACGGTGCGCGCGAGAATGCGAGCGCGGCCGGACTGAAGGTCGTTTACGACAAGAGCTATCCGCCGAGCACGAGCGACTTTTCTCCGATCGTGCGGGCGATTGCGGCGACGAATCCGGACATCGTCGTGATTTGTGCCTATCCGCTCGACGCGGTCGGCATGGTGCGGGCCGTCAACGAGATCGGCTTCAAGCCGAAAATGGTCGGCGGCGCCATGGTCGGCCTGCAGTCGACCGCGTTCAAGCTCCAGCTCGGCCCGCTGCTCAACGGCTTCGTCAACTTCGACTATTGGCTGCCGGTTCCGAAGCTGGAGTTCGCCGGCACGGCGGACTTCATGAAGAAGTATCAGGCGCGCGCCGCCGCCGAAGGCGTCGATCCATTGGGATACTTTTTGGCGCCATGGGGTTACTCTCAGTTGCAGGTTTTGGGTCAGGCGGTCGAGGCCACCAAGAGCCTCGACGACGGCAAGCTGGCGGATTACATCCGCGGTACGACCTTCAAGACCGTGGTCGGCGACGTAAAATTCGGCACGCACGGCGAATGGGCGCAGTCGCGCGTGCTGCAGGTTCAGTTCCAAGGCATCAAGGGCAACGACCTCGGTCAGTTCAAGGACATCTCGTCGCAAGTCATCGTGACGCCGACGGAATACAAGTCCGGCGAGGTGATCTACCCTTACGAGAAGGCGAAGTAGTGATGTTTCACCGGCCTGAGACCGAGCGGCGCCGCTGCCTCACTCCGCGGCCTGCATGAGGACATGCTGACTGAACTTCGGCATGACCTCTTGCGCGAGCAGCTGCATCGACTGGCGTTCCCAGGCTTCGTTCGGTCCTCCCCAGTCGAGGCCCGTCATCAGCAGCGTTTCGAACGGTCCGACCTCCTCGCGGAAGGCGACGAGCTTGTCGAGCATCGTTTTTGGAGAGCCGTGCAGCACGCAACCGTCGGTGATCGCCTCGACCGAGGCCTGCTCGTCGCGCATGTCCGGCCGCGGTTTTAGAATCGACAGCAGGCCGACCCTGCCCAGGGCTTCGCGTATATAGGTGAAGAAATAACGATTGGACGCCCGCTCGCCGAAGACGCGATCGCGGGCTTCCGCATCGGTCGGCGCTACCATGACGTTGCGCGCCACGCGCCAATTCTCGCCGGACGGCCGCTTGCCGATCTCCGTAAGGGCCTTGCTGTAAATCGCCCAGTGCGAAGCCACCGAGTAGGTCGGGATGATGTTGGCCGAGATGATGCCCCAACCCTGCAGTGCGGCCGTACGCGCCGTCGATGAGTGCGGGCTCGCCAGTGAGATCGATATCGGCGGTCCGCCGTCCTGGAAGGGTTTTGGCATGCTGCCGATGCCGAGCTCCGGGACGAGCGCGTCCTTGAGTCGTACGGTCCAGAACTCGCCTTGCAGATCATAGGGCGGATCTTGCGACCAGATCCGCTGGATCATTCCGATCGATTCCATGACCTTGCGGGTGCGCACGGCGGGATCGTTGTTGTTGAACAGCTCGAAGTCGGAAAGAAGTCCACCCGGTCCGACGCCGAGCATGAAGCGGCCCCGACTCATGTGGTCGAACTGCGCCGCCTCCGCCGCGACGATGACCGGATCGTGATTGGGAAGATTGATGACCGCGGTGCCGAAGCGCAAATTCTTTGTCCGCGACAGGAGGCCGGCCATGAACATCAGCGGCGAGGGAATTGGCTCGCTGGTGGCCGAAAAGTGCTCGCCCAGCCATAGCTCCTCGAAGCCGAGCTGATCGGCCAGCAGGGACTTGGCGGTGTCTTCAGCCAGCGTGTCGGTGAATGAGCAGGCCGGCGGGTGTACCGGCATCATGAACATTCCTAGTCGCATGTTTCCCCCGGATCCGGTGAGCGACCCGTGTCGTCACCGTTGATTGCAGGGCAATGATGACTCCAGAGTCCGATGGTAATCAAGCGCGCGTCGAAGAGCAGCGAGCTGCTGCTCGCCACCCTCTTTTAGTGACGTGGAGCCGGGGCGGGGTTTTTCGCCCGCGCGAACATCGTCGGCGATTTCTCGGATTTTCGTGGCGAGAGTATTCGTATGTGATATTCCCGCGCGACGCGAACTCGACGACAGGTCTCCTAACCGACAGCCGCGCTTGATTCCCTGTCTGCTCCTGGCGCAATCTGACGTCAATCAAGTCAAACAATAGGAGGGAGCCCATGAGTCTTGCTGAATTGCGGCCGGAGGCTGCGGCGGACACTGTCCCGACCGCCGCCGAGCTGGTCGCCCGCGCCCGCGCCTTGGCGCCGAAGCTGCGCGAGCGCGCGGTCAAGGCGGAGCGCGACCGCAACGTGCCGCGCGAGTCGGTCGAGGAATTTATCGCCTCCGGTCTGATCCACACGCTGCAGCCGAAACGCTGGGGCGGTTACGAGCACGACCACGAAGTGGCGTTCGATATCGCCATCGAGCTTGGCAAATCGACCTGCGGTTCTTCGGCCTGGTGCCTGAACTATCTTGCCGATCACGCCTGCATCCTAGCGCATTTCCCGGAAGAGGCCCAACACGACGTGTGGAGCCGGGACAAGGCCGCGTGCATCGCCACCTCGGCGGCGCCGACCGGCAAGGTGGCGGTTGCGTCGGGCGGTTATCGCCTCGACGGTCGCTGGTCGTGGTGCAGCGGCCTGCGCCATTCGCAATGGATCATGATCGGCGGGCTCATCTTCCGCGAAGGCGAGGATCATCCCGATATGCGTCTATTCCTCGTGCCGGTGTCGCAGGTCAAGCAGGACGACACCTGGTTTTGCGCCGGCCTCCGCGGGACCGGCTCGATCACCTCGGTGCTCGAGGACGTCTTCGTGCCGGAGCACCGCACGGTGACGTTCTCAACGCTGCGCGACGGTCATTCCCCCGGCTCGAAGCTCAACGGCAATCCGATCTACCGTGCCCCCTTCATCGCCGTGCATACCTATGCGCTGCTCGCTCCCTCGCTTGGTCTTGCGCGCGGCGGCTATGCCGACTTCGTCGACTGGACCCGCCAGCGCTATCTGACCTACACCCAGATCGCCATCGCCCAGCACGTCCCGGTGCAGATGAAAATCGCCGAGATCGCGGCGCAGATCGATGCGGCGGAACTCTTGGCACGGCGCGGGCTCGCGCTGGCGCGCAAGGATTACGTCGGCATGACGATGGAAACTCGCACGCTGCTGCGACGCGACTTGACCTATGCCATGCGCACGCTGCGCGACGCGATGGACGCGCTGATCAAGATCAGCGGGTCGAGCGGCCTGATGGAGAATAATACGGCGCAGCGCTGTTGGCGCGACGTGCACGCCATTTCCTCGCACGTCGTGATGAACTGGGATGTGCCGGCGGAGAATTTTGGACGCACCGAGTTCGGGCTCGGCCTCAACCCGGCCTATCCGATGTTTTGATCATCGCCCCGTCGGCCGGTTGTGGCCGACGGTTTTCAGATACTGCAACGTTTCGTCCAGCGACACGACGTCGGCATATTTGGCGTTGAGGTCGAACAGGCTCTGCTCGTGTGCCGCCGCCGAGCGGTCGCCGACGGCTTCGCGTACAACCATCGGCCGAAAGCCGTTTTGCACCGCATCGACCGCCGTCGCCCGCACGCAGCCGCTGGTGGTGCAGCCGGTGATGATCAGCGTATCGATGCGCTGATTCATCAGCCGCGGAATAAGATCGGTGCCGAAAAAGCATGAGGCGTATTTCTTGACCAGCAGGCTGTCGCTCGGCCGCATGTCGAGACGGGGATCGATCTTGACCGCCTCCGAGCCGGCTGTGAGCGTGAGCGAGCCTTTCATTTTGATGCCCCAAAGGCCCGCGTCCTTGAGGTCGGCTTCGTGGTAGATCACCGTCGAGAAGATGACCGGGATGTCGCGCGCATGCGCCACCTCGAGCAGCGGTTTTTGCGCCTCGATCTCGCGGTCGAGGTTGGCGCCGAGCGGCATCCCCGGATCGGTGAAGCCCTTGAGCATGTCGATGACGATTAGCGCCGGCCGCTCGCCGAACCCGATCCTGATGCCGAAGCCCCGCTGGCGAAAAAATTCCTCATCCTCTTTGCCGCTGGTCACGATCCACGCTCCTCTTAGTTCCAGCGCCAGACGCCGTAGGCGTGGCCGTTCTGCATCTGCGGGGCGACGTAGTTGGGCTTGCGGTTGCCGATTGCGCCGAGCATCGCAATCCAGTTGAGCAACTCGCCGCCGACATTTCCGGCCTTCAGCAATTGGTACGGGGTGGACTCGCTGATGAGCTTCTCGATCTGCTGCTGCTCGAGATACTTGATGATGCGCAAGGCCCAATCGGGATCGGGCACGCCGTCGGTGCGTCCGGGCGCCATGCGGGGGCCGGCGACTTCGAGGGAGAAGCTGCCGCTGCCCATGACCACGACGCGCAGCGGCGCCGGCCACGCTTCGATCGCGCGGCCGACCGCCTGGCCGAGCGCATAGCAGCGCTGCGCCGACGGCAGCGGCGGCACATGCCCGCTGATGAAGAACGGAATGACCGGCACCTGCATGTCCGGCGTCAGGAAGTGCAGCGGCACGGCGATCGAATGATCGACCGAGAAGTGCTGGGTGAGAGCGGCGTCGAAGCCGGCCTCGATGGTGGCCGCGCGAATGTGCGCCGCGAAGTCGGGCACCGACGGTATCGTGTAGATCGGCATCTCGCGCGGCTCGTCGTTCGGGCCGGTGAAGGTTTTGTCCACACCCACAGCGAAGATCGGCAGGTTGTCCAAGAAGAAGGTGTTGAGGTGATCGGTGTCGAACATCACGATGACGTCGGGACGCACCGAAGCAAGCTGCTCCTTCTGCGCCGCGAACAGCTTTGCGGTTTCACAGTCGGGACCGTCGCGCTTGACGAAGAAGGGAAAGACCGGCGTGTGCGGCACGCCGAACCCGGCGACGATCTGTGCCATCCGTGAAGCTCCTGCTGCCCATTCACTCGCGCGCAACACTCGTGTATTAGCCCGGCTTGCTCGCCGCCGCCAGATCCCTTACGCCGGTCGACATCTCGGGAGGAACACGTGTCGCGTAAGCCGCTCCAGAAACACGCCGCCAAGCGCATCCCCACCGCCGCCCGCCGCAGTCCGCGCGTGAGTGCGCCGGCGCCATCGGCCGTGCCGATGGAACATGGCCGCTTCGAATACTCGGCGATCATCGATCGGCCGCGGCTGCATTGGCCGAACGGCGCCCGCGTGGCCGTCTGGGTGATTCCGAATGTCGAGCATTTCCTGTTCGATCGCCCCTCGACGCGCATCGAGTCGGCGCTCCATCTCAACCCGGATGTCCTCAACTATTCGTGGCGCGACTACGGCGTACGCGTCGGCATCTGGCGGATGATGTCGGTGATGCAGCGGTACGGCGTGAAGGGCACCGTCGCGCTCAACTCCGATGTGTGTGAGCACTATCCGCGCATCATTGAGGAGGGCAACAAGCTCGGCTGGGAATGGATGGGGCACGGCTCCAACAATTCGACCCTGATCAACAGCCAGTCGGAGGCGGAGGAGCGCGCGCTCGTCAAGAAAGTGGTCGGCACGATCGCCAAGAGCGTCGGCAAGGCGCCGCGTGGCTGGCTCAGCCCGGCCCTAAGCGAGACCGTGCGCACGCTCGACATACTGGCCGAGAACGGCATCGACTACGTCGGCAACTGGGTGAACGACGAGCAGCCTTATCCGATGCGGGTGAAGAAGGGGTCGATGATCTCCATACCCTATTCCATCGAGATCAACGACATTCCGGCGCTGCTTGGGTTGCACCAGAGCCCGGAGCGCTTCGCGCAGATGATCTGCGACCAGTTCGACGTCCTCTACGAGGACGGCGCCAAGACCGGCCGCGTGATGTCGATCTGCCTGCATCCGTTTCTGGTCGGGCACCCGCACCGGAGCAAGTATTTCGCCAAGGCGCTCGCCCACATCACCTCGAGGCACGAGGTATGGCTCGCAACCGGTAGCGAGATCATCGACTGGTACAAGCAGCATTATCTCAAGGCGCCGGCGGCCGGTGCCGGCAGGTAGCGGTCGCGCGGCTGCTTCGGCTCACCGGCGATTGGTACGGCGAACTTCGACCGAATGGGCGAAGCCACTCAGGCGACCGGCCGCCCCAACTCATCGACCTTCACCGCGCGCATGCGCTGGTTGTAGATCTCGACGTCGAGACCGCAAACCTCGAAGCGCGGGAGATAGCCCATGAGAAAGCCGTTGACGCCCATCCGATAGAGCGCGCCGACGTCGCCTGCAAGCAGCGCGCGCCGCTCGTCGTCGGTGAGGTCGAGCGGCGCCAGCGCTTTTGCCGGATCAGCCTTCATGGCGGCGCGGAAGGCGTGGTCGCGCAAAACCTCGCGACAGAGATGGTTCACCGTGTAGGTGGACATGGTCGGCTCCAGCTTCGGACCGCGGTATTTGTCGCACGGCAGCCCGGCGATTGCCAGAGCATCGGGCGCGAGCGGTGATTTCTTGCCAATCCGCGGCCGATCAGGCTCGGGGTCCGCCTATAATGGCGGCGGCGATGCCTCCTCGGCGCGGCACCAGCAGGCCGTCGCTTCGGCCCTGAAAATAGAGTCGCTCCGCTTCCTTCAAGCTCAGGAACGAGATCTCCGAAAATCCCAGCGCGCGCAGATCGTCCACCAGCGCCTGAGGCTCGAGGTGCGTCCGCCAAGGCTCCCCGAGCGTGCTCGCTCTCTCCGCCAAATTGGTGAGCGAGGATTCGGACGTGGAGAACGTAAATACGATCTCGCTGCTCGCGGGGAATGCCGCGACGAGCCGGAAGACCGCGTCCACCGCTTCCCGCGTCAAGTAGACCAGTACGCCGAGACAGGAGAAGAACGCCGGCGCGGAGAAGTCGAGCGTGCTCGCGTGCAGCCCGTCGCGCAACGAGACCGATTCGAAATCGATGGCGACGAATTCCAGATTCGCCGGAATCGGAATGCCTGCCGTCTGCAGTCTCCGGCGTTTGTTCTCCTGCGTGGCGCGGTGATCGACCTCGTAGATGCCCAGGTCGCGCGCCCAGTCGGGCTGGCGATAGGCGAAGGTATCGAAACCCGCGCCGAGGATCACGCATTGACGCACGCCGCGCCGCACGGCTTGCGCCACGCGATCTTCCGCATAGCGGCTGCGGAGAACCACGTGCGCGCGCAACCCTCTGGCCCACGGCTCCTCGGTGCCGGCCGCATGGGATTGAATCTGCCGCAGCACGTCGGCGTCGAGCAGACGGGCGGCGACCGGATCCGCAAGAATTTTTGGCTCGCCGTCGAGCAGCTGGTGCGCGGCGCGAAGCGCAGCCACGCCAAGCGCCGTCCTGCTGGAGCCGCGTCGCGGCGCGGGGTCGTTCATGCGCGGTCACCACCGTATTTGCCCAATATGCCACATAGCATGGGGCATTTAGTCAAAGTGCTGCCAGTACCGGCAGCCTTTATCCAGCCGAGCGATCGGCATGGCATTGAGCGCTGGGCCTCAAATTACCTCAATCGAAGCTTGCAATATTCCTCAAGTTCTATGTAATCATTATGACGGTCGGGGGAGAAGCAGCTTGCCTGGATTGACGACGGAAGATGTCCTGCGAGAGGAAGCGCGCAGAATCCGTAACCGCGACCTCAAATGTCCGGACGATGATCTCTATCAAGAATTGGCAAAACTCGATTCGGCGGCGCTATGCCTTTCGGGTGGAGGTATTCGAAGCGCCGCATTCGCGCTAGGCGTCGTACAGGCCCTGGCTACTCATCCGCGGTCAAAACGAGCCGCACCGGTGGCGCAGGCCGACCAATCGCTTTTGACAAATTTCCACTTTCTTTCGACCGTTTCGGGCGGGGGCTATGTCGGGAGCTGGCTCTCTGCTTGGCGCCTATGGGAGCCGCAATTTTCAAATATTTGGAAGAGCCTGATCAAACCCAAGGGCGACGTTTCGGAGGGCGGATCTCCGGTTTCTTGGCTTCGGTCGTACACGAACTATCTTACGCCGAAAATCGGGACGGTATCGCCTGACACCTGGGCGCCGATAGCACTTGCACTCCGCAACTTTCTACTGACTTCGTTGGTGATACTTCCGCCCTTCTTTGCATTAATCCTCCTTTTGAAAATCGTCGGCGTCGTCTCCAATTGGGTAATTTTGTGGGGGCAACCGGAATACTGGACGCCCGCGTGGAGTATTGGTGCCGATGGGTTGTTATTTTATTTCAAGTTTTGGATTGAAGTACTGTCGGGAATTGGTGGTGCGGCCTGTCTTGTTGTCGCCTTGGCGTTCACGGCGCGAAATCGTCCGACTTACCGAATCGCCGCTGGCAGCGGTCCTGACGAGCGCCAATTCCTCCGGACAACCATGTTGTGGTCTTTGCTGTCCGCCGTCCTGCTTGTCCATTGGATAGCCTCCGATCTCGTCGGAAACTTGCTGTTGAAATGCGGGCCGCATACGCCGCAGCCGATCAGCCTTTTTTCTCTGTGTTCGGGGCACGATCTGGCCACGGCCGGAGGATGGAACACGCCGAGATACGCCAATATTCAATATCTAAAGGCCGGCGCCGCTCTGGGCGCGTTCCTCTACGCTGTTGCGTGGGTTATCGTAGGCCGACGAAAACAAAAAATGATCGATTTTTTCGCATGGACCGTCTCAGGCGCGATCTATGGAATCCTAGCCGCGGTTGGCTTATACGCATACTTGATAATACCCGACGAGGGCGTCGCTGGCTTGCCGATCCAATTTTTCCATCTTGTATTTGGCGTGCCTTGGCTCTTGCTCTCTCAGATCGTTGCAGAGACAATTTTTATTGGAGGCAGCAGCTACGAAGATGGATCGGAGGCCGATCGTGAATGGCTCGGGAGGTCGTCAGGATGGTACTTGGCGGTCGCGATATCGTGGCTGGTATTAATGTTTTTTGTATTCTTTTATCAGGTTCTCGGTAATACGTTTGTTCTGAAGGATACGTTGCCGGGCGCGCTCAATGATGTGCAGAAATGGATTGCGGCACTTGCCGGGATCTCCGCTTTGATCACGGGTATACTTGGAAGGAGCAGCTTGTCGGCCGCAACACCCGAGCAAAGTGGAGGGGGACTGTACATAACAAGCCTCATATTGCCCGTCGCCGCAACAATATTTTCTGTGACATTATTGATCATTTCTTCCTCCTTCCTTGATGTACTGTTATTTGGCAACTCTAAAGTACTGCTTGGCGATCGGTTGGGGAATGAGCTTGGAACTATCGGTATAGTCACTCGATTGTTAGGCGGCTTCGTCATTTGTGCTGCAGTTGCAGCGATCGCATCTTATTTCATCAATATTAACCGGTTCTCGCTGCATGCGCTCTACCGCAACAAGCTCATTCGAACCTTCTTGGGCGCGTCGCGAGCGAGGAACCCGGATCCGTTCACGGGGTTCGATCTTAATGATAATCCCGCAATGCACCGCCTTTGGTCGCCGGTCGAGCCGGGAAATTGGCGGCCATTCCAAGTGATCAACATCGCGCTGAATGCGGTGTCGACGTCCCACCTTGCGTTGCGGGAACGCAAAGCCGCCCCATTCACCGTTAGCCCGTTGCATTCGGGAAGCGCGATTGTGGGCTATCGGGGGACAAAGTACTTTGGCGGTGCCGACGGCATTTCGCTGGGCACTGCAATGGCGATCTCCGGTGCCGCTGCTAGTCCCAACATAGGGTACCATTCGTCCCCGGCGATTACGCTTCTGATGACCGTCTTCAATGTTCGGCTGGGTTGGTGGTTTGGAAATCCAGGGCGGTCTGGAGATAAGACTTATCGCAATGAAGGTCCAAGGTTTGCTCTGTTTCCGATCGTTGAAGAGGCGCTTGGATTGCCCACTGAAGTGCGAAAGTATGTCTATCTATCCGACGGCCGCCACTTCGAGAATCTTGGTCTCTATGAAATGGTTCGTAGACGCTGTCGATTTATAGTCGTCAGTGACGCGAGCTATGACCCCGACTTCAAATTCGAGGACCTCGGCAACGCGGTGCGCAAGATTTCGGTCGATCTGAGAATCGAAATCCGCTTCAAGGGGCTTGATCGGCTGAAGCCAAGGCCGACGGATGGCTCCGATGCAGAAACCGACGCGGAATATCATGCAATGGCCGAAATTGACTACATGTCCGCGGACGGCGCCGACCGCAACGGCCTACTGTTGTATATCAAGGCCGGATATCGGGGCACGGAGAGTGCCGGCGTGCAAGGCTATGCCAAGGCCCATCCGGACTTTCCACATCAGTCGACAGCTAATCAGTGGTTCACGGCGTCCCAATTTGAAAGTTATCGTGCGCTCGGCTTTGAGATCACCGACGCCATTCTTAGTCGTGCTGTATTGGAATGTGAGGGTGCCCACGTCACAAATTTGAAAAGTATCTTGATGATTCTGGGGCGTTTGTCGGGATTGGAAGGTCAGCGCGGCACATAGTCCATATGCGCGGGGCTAGGCTGACGCGAGGCAAACGTCAGCGGGGGCCGGCATAAGCCAGCGTGACAGTGATCTCGATCTCACGATCGCGCATGAGCCAGGTCTGGCCCGGCGGCGAAATTAGTCTCATTTTCTACTCTTGCGCGATTTCGCGAGTCGCAGCATGATTGCTCCTGCTCAGAGGGAGGGTGAGATGAAGGTTTTGACGGCGCTCGGGTTCTTGACGGCGATTAGTATATTGTCTTGCGGTGCGTCATTTGCGCATTGTCCCGGCAACTTGATTCAGGA
>JBKQHQ010000029.1:0-9517 GCA_052148715.1 Xanthobacteraceae bacterium
CGCCGGATTTCTCGACGACCCCGGCCTTGACGCCGAGATCGACCAGCTCGCCGACCTTGGAGACCCCCTCCCCGTACATGATGTCGAACTCGACCTGCTTGAACGGCGGCGCGAGCTTGTTCTTGACCACCTTGACGCGGGTCTGGTTGCCGACCACCTCGTCATGATCCTTGATGGCGCCGATGCGGCGGATGTCGAGGCGCACCGAGGCGTAGAATTTCAGCGCATTGCCGCCGGTCGTGGTCTCCGGCGAGCCGTACATGACGCCGATCTTCATGCGGATCTGATTGATGAAGACCACCATCGTATGCGAGCGGTTGATGGAGGCGGTGAGCTTGCGCAAGGCTTGGCTCATCAGCCGCGCCTGCAGGCCGGGCTGGCTGTCGCCCATCTCGCCTTCGAGCTCGGCGCGCGGCACCAGGGCGGCGACCGAATCGATCACCAGCACGTCGATGGCGCCCGAGCGCACCAGCGTGTCGGCGATCTCGAGCGCCTGCTCGCCGGCATCGGGCTGCGAGATCAGGAGGTCATCGACCTTGACGCCGAGCTTGCGCGCATAGACCGGATCGAGCGCGTGCTCGGCATCGATGAAGGCGCAAATGCCGCCGGTCTTCTGCGCCTCGGCGACGACGTGCAGCGCCAGCGTGGTCTTGCCGGAGGATTCGGGGCCGTAGATCTCGACGACGCGCCCGCGCGGCAGACCGCCGACGCCGAGCGCGATGTCGAGCCCGAGCGAGCCGGACGAGATGGTCTCGATATCCATCGCCTTCGAGTTCTTGCCCAACCGCATGATCGAACCCTTGCCGAAGCTGCGCTCGATTTGCGAGAGCGCGGCATCAAGGGCTTTCGACTTGTCCATGGAGGATCCTTCAACGAGACGCAGCGGTGCAGCACTCATGGTCGCGCTCCTTTTATGACCGGGATTCGACGGGCCCACAACGCGGGCGAATCCCGCCTGCCGCCCGATCGATGAAGCGACAGTGTACATGTTTTGTTCTAGGTTCGCAATATGTTCTTTTTGCTTCTCGGCGATTATAACCTTGACAAAGCACGATCAATAGGTAGTATGGGAGGCAGAAAGGAACTGCCGCCATGCAAAGCAACCTGCAAAACCCGATCTTCACCGACGAAACCCAAGCGCGTAAGTGGCTTGAGGCCCGGGTTTGGCCGAATGGCCCGGTCTGCCCGCATTGCGGCGCGCCTTCCGAAGATGTGACCAAGCTTGAAGGTGAAGCACATCGTCCAGGCGTCTACCAGTGCAACGAGTGCCGCGAGCAGTTTACTGTTACCGTCAAGACCGTATTCGAGCGCTCGAAAATCCCGCTGACCAAGTGGCTGGCCGCGCTGTTCCTGCTCACGGCTTCGAAGAAGGGTGTATCGGCGCATCAAATTCATCGATCATTGGGCCTAAGCTACAAGAGCGCATGGTTCATGATGCATAGGCTTCGCGAAGCCATGCGACAAGGTGATTTTGCGCCTATGGGCGGCGCCAGCGGTGTGGTCGAGGTGGACGAAACCTATTCCGGTAAGATCGAAGGCGCGCCCAAGGAGCTGCACAGAGGCGGTTCTCAGTTTCGCAATATCGTCCTGACGCTCGTTGAGCGCGGCGGTTCGGCCCGCAGCTTCCATATCGACGGGACTACGATCGCCACGCTTGGCCCGATCCTTCGCGCCAATATCGCCCGCGAAGCCACGCTGATGACCGATCAGGCGACGCATTACCCGTCGCTTGGCCGCGAGTTTGCCGGCCACAAGACGGTTGAGCATAGCGCAGAAGAGTACGTGCGCCATGAGGCTTGGATTGAAGGCGATAAGATCCACTTCGACGCTATCCATACCAACACGGTCGAGGGCTACTATTCGATCTTCAAACGCGGCATGAAGGGCGTCTATCAGCATTGCAAGGAGAAACATTTGCACCGTTACCTTGCCGAGTTCGACTTCCGTTACAACCATCGCATCAAGCTCGGCTACGACGATGCAGCGCGCGCGGAAATTCTTGCGGCTGGCATCAAAGGCAAGCGCCTAACCTACCGACGGCCTCACAGCCAAGGTCAAGTCAAAGCGCATTAAGCGTGCGACACGGTTCATCGCTTGGCGATCTTATCAGCGCTGAAACGAGCACGACCCTTAACGTCAGGAATAGAAAAATGAGCACTGTTGACCCCAAGCTCTTTGCCGAGGCGGTCCAGGCTATCCACGCCGTGAACAACGTTCTGTGGGCCGCTCAAGGCCGTATCAACGCTCTTGAGCTTGTTGTTACGCAAACGATTGAAGATATTGCGCGGGTTCATGACGATCCTAAAGCCTACGCTGTTGACTTCGTCGAGAGGGCACGAAGACTTGCCGAACCTCTCGCTGACGTCAATGATTCAACTAAAGCTGAACGGACGATAGAAGAACGCGACAAAGCGTTAGATGAGTTCTTGATTACGATTCTTGAACGCGCCGCCCGCCTAAAGCGCGGGTAGACTTCTTTCGCTTTTGCTTCGGCTTATTTGCTTTCGTTTTGTGCTGCGGGGGTGACTTTGCCACCACGTCAACAGCCCGCTCGAAACGCTCCCATGCGTCGGGATGCAGCTCGGGTTCTTTCTTCGGGTCAGGTTTTCCCATGACAAAACTTAAGCACGGATACCCGCCGAATCTATTGGCTCATATCGGCCGGATCGCAATTGCAACCGCCTTTATCGAGCAGGAATTTGTTCTCTGGGCAAGCGCTCTCTATTCACAGTCTACCGGAGGCGAACCGAAAGAACATCTACGGATGAGCTTCGGTCGGCTTCTTAATAAATGGTGGGCAGAGGCACAGAAACAGCTAGACCCAAAGACCGTGAAAAGTATTCGACCGATCTATGAAGACCTTAGACGGATGTGGCCAACGCGAAACATCATTATTCATGGAACATGGCACGACGAAAATCGCTCTCGCTATCGCATCAAGTTATGGGAACAGCATAAATCGCTTGTTCGCAAAGAGCGGTACTTGACTATCGGCGAGCTAAGCCGGATTGCGACCGCTTTCGAGCGCGCCCTGGGGCGGCTCTACCGCTCTTTCGATCGGATGACGCCAAAGCCATCGCCTCGTAAATCGCGCGGGCGCCAGCCGGGAAATCCTCGACCCCGTCGTGCCAGTCCTGCAAGGCGGTAACCCCCGCCGCCATCATGGCGGGAGTTATCTCAATAACGCAATCAACGCGTCGGCCTGTCGGCCCAACTACCAGCCCTTGGGGGTGCTTTGTCAAGGTTATAATCCCCTGCTTCTCGGGGATCAGGCGCTGGAGCAGGCGCGTCGCAGCCTAAGAGATTACCTGGAAGGAGCGGTTGTCGTTTGGTTCGTCCTCGGCCCGCTGTGCATCTTGCTGATGCTGGCCGGTGGGGCGCTTTGGGTCTGCTGGACGAACATCCGACTCGAACAAATGCCATATCGACGCCTTGCTGCCGCACAACCAAGCCTGATGCCGAAGCCCGTCGATGCGGCGCGGCGCGATTCGCAGCCGTAGTCGACCACCACCGGCCAAGAACCCGTCTGCGGAACCGCTACCTGCCCTGATTTGCCCGGCCGCCGCACATAGCCGGAGATCTCCAATTCCAAGGCAATCGTCCTAATTTAAGTGCACAAGCATCCCAATTCACGGCCCTGTGAGCAGACCGTTCCGAGCAAAGCGCGTATGGTGCATGCTTATAGTACCCCAGTTCAATGCCGGTAATGAGAAGCCTCGGTTCCCCAACCCGGGGCTTCTCGCTTTTTGGGCACCTTCCGGTCCACGAGCTCTATCCTTAATTGAATACCACCATTCCAGGTAGGCGACGACCGTCCTAATTCCGAGGCAGATATCCTAAATTCTGTGCATAAGTTTCCCAATTCACACATTCGTCCCTCGATCCTTCCGGGTAGTAGGATATTGATGTGTTCGGTAACAGTACCCAATTCGCTGGCAATAGGAGGCTCCGGTCCCCCAATTCCGGGGCCTCTTCCATTTCAGGCGCCGCAGCCGGCGGAAACCCTCTCACAGATCAACTCGGCAAGCCGCCCGCGCGTTCGGGGCCGCTGCCGTCTCAATTCCTGCCCAGTCGTGCGGTTGAATTGAGGTTGGAATCTTGCGACGCCATTCGGCGCGGCTCAACGCCAACCAACCGCAGGGAGCGACTAATGCCGAGAGCACCGACGCTGCGAGTCGCGGGCATAGCAATGGCGATCGCCGTGTGTTGCGGCTCGGCATTCGCGCAACTGGGCGGCGGAGGCCAGCCGTCCAATGCCGGCAGCGGCATGGGCGGGGCCGCCGGCAATCCCAACGCGGCCGTGAACCCCGGCATCAATGACGCCTTATCCGACGACTCGCCGCCAACCGTGACGCGGGGCGATCCCTTGGCGGGCGGCAATCAAGTCCCGCCGTCGCGCCCCCCGAGCGCGAACGACGACGACCGGCACTGATCCACGCGATGCGAACGGGTTTCAGCTTCACCGATTGCCTGCCACGCATCACGACGACCGATCAGCGCGCTATATTAAAGGCGCGGCGCAACGTCCAGTAGCTGTGCTGGTGGGTGAGCCGCAGATGCAGTTGCGCCGGGCGGGTGTCCGCGGATAGGGCCACGACCTTGATGGTGTAGCTCCCCGGAGCAAGCTCCGGACGGCCTTGTCGCCCGACGCCGGTGCTCTCCTGATAACGTTCGAGGACAAGCGCCGCGCTTGGCGCCTCCGGCGGCGCGTGCATGAGCGCGACCGATTTCGATTCCCCGGGCCGCAGCGAGAATTTTTCGCCGACCGGGACGGGCACGGGGATCAGCCGGCGACCGGGCGCCAGCCAGGCGTCGCCGTAGACCTGCACGTTGACCTGACAATCACGCAGAATGTTGTCGCCGACATTGTTGACGGCGACGCTGTATCGCGGAGCCTGGTTGTCGGATCCTACGTCCGGAGCGCCCGACTTCGATGCCGCGTCGTCGTGGGGCAGGACACGACGCTCCGGCGCAAGATCGTCGGCGGCGAAAACGAGCGCGATATCGGATTCCTGGGCGGCCTTGCGCTCCTCGACCTCCGCCGCCAAGGCGCGGATCTTGGCCTGTGCCGCTGCGTAAAGACGCGCCGGCGCGCCGATGAGCCGGAGGAGGAAAAACAGGAGCCAGCTGACCGCAACGGTCAGCGCCGCGAAGGCGATCAACGCGCGGCGCTCGTCGAGACCGGCCCAAAGATCGGCCAACGGTCCCGGCGGCAGCGAATCCCGGCAAAAGTACTCGCCGAGCGCGACGAGCGGAATGGCGAGCGGCCAATACCAGACGTTGGCGAGCTTGACCGTCCCCTGCGCCGCCTCGCGGATGCATTTCCCGAAAAACGTGTGCGCGCGCCCCATCGTGCGCCTCCCCGAAGACGCCAATGCCGCCCTCGGAGCAGCAGAATGCCACCGCGCGCGTCTTCAGGAAACGTGGGAAACGCGGCGGTTCGCTCGCCCGAAAACCGGACCGCTCGACCGGCGCCCGGCGCCCGGCGTCCCCATCCTGTCTGTGAGCGAGATCACAGGGACCACGCCCGGCGGATGGTAAACAAACAGTGTCCCTCTCCCCGTGGAAGCGTCCCTCTTCCCCGGAGAGGTCGTCCCCAAACTTAAACCCCGCTTCGGCGGGGTTTCTTTTTACCGTCATCTGCTCGCCGCGAGAGTCGCATCGTCGCCGCGAAGTCAGTCGCTCACATCAGCGATAACTAGATCTGATGACTTGGGCAGCGCGAGCGTTGTAGCAAAGCCACGATCGTGGATTTTCAACAACGGCGCGGTATAAATCTTGTGGGGCGCACCGCTCCTTTGGGCTTCTCCCGTGCGTGTCCGTTGTAGAGTCTTCCTGTTTGCGCGGCGGACCTAAGCATGGCTCCGGTCGTCTCTCAGCGACCGGAGCCTTCGTATTTTTCACCCGTTGGATTGTCGTCGCGCTAATTGCCGGGAGGCGCGTGCTTGCGGCGCTCGTGCAGGAAGCGGGCAAGCTCCTCGCGCAAGCTTTCATCCGGCTCGCCGCGGTGACCGAGCTTGATCGCCTCCTCGAACAGTTCGTGCTGGATGTCATGGGGTAGATCGCCCCAGCGGGAGATGACGGCCGCTCCCAAAATGCGGGAGATCCGCGACTCACGATCTTCGCTGCTCATCTGGTCCTCTTCGATGCTTGCGGCGCGCGACCCTGCCCAATGGCCACGGATGTTGCCCTTGCGCAAGCTCGCTCGCTTTCGCCGACGGCGCGGTACCTGCCCGAGCGCCGTCGCGGGCCGGAACGATCCTCGCGGTTTCGCGTTACCTATTCCGATTGTCGAACCGCGAGAAGGGTCAAGCCC
This sequence comes from Xanthobacteraceae bacterium, assembly GCA_052148715.1. GTDB lineage: Bacteria > Pseudomonadota > Alphaproteobacteria > Rhizobiales > Xanthobacteraceae > JBKQHQ01. The sequence continues at coordinate 6,317 of JBKQHQ010000029.1, forward strand.
ATGGATGCGGCCGAAGCTTTCCGCAAGAATGCCGAAGCCTGCTCGCAAATGGCGAACAAGAGCCCTGATCCCTGGGATCGGGCGAATTGGATGCGTCTCGCCGAGTCCTGGACCCGGTTGGCCAAGACCAGCACCAGGACGAGCACGAAGAGCAGCGATGCGAGCCGGCCAGCCGCGACCGCGCCTGCGGGCCCCATAGCCGCGCCCGAGACAGGCGCCCGCCGCAAGCGGGGGCAGAAGAAAAGCTCCCGCCGCCGTGCCTCCCGCAAGGCTTGAGGGCGCTAGAGCACGATGACTTTTCTTCGAGGCGTCATCGCGCTCTATCTTATTGTTGCAGCATGATCTTTTCCGAAAACCGGTACCCACTTTTCGGGATCATGCTCCTAAGCAAGCCGCATCTGCCGCAAGACGGCGCGGCCCAGAAGCCCATAGGGATTGGCCAGCGTCTCCAGCATTTCGAAGTGGTTGTAGCCCTCGCCGACCAGGAGCTCGACCGGCTTGCCGGCTGCCGTAATCGCGGCCGCGAGGTCGCGGCCGTGACGCTGAAACTCCGGCGTCTCGCAGGTCCCGTAGGCAACGACGAGCGGGCATGCCAGCGCATCGATGTGACGCTGTGCGCTGAGCGCCGCGACGACTTGATCGGTGAATTTCACATAGGCCGAGCGGGCCGAAAGCCGCACCGGCGCGAGATCGTACATGCCCGAGATCAAGAGCCCGCCCTTCACCAGGTCGCGCGGCAGACGGAACTCTTTGGCCCAGTCCGTCGTCAGCACCACGCTCGCAAGATGCGCACCCGATGAATGGCCGCTGACATAGAGGCGGTCCGGATCGCCGCCGAAACGTGCCGCATTGGCGTAGACCCAAGCGACGGCGCGCCGGACCTGCTCGGCCAGCGGCATGAGATCGCCGGCGGTCTCGACCACATTGGTGAAATCGATGACGGCAAAGTGCGCGCCGGCGTGCAAGAACAACTCCGCCGGAAAGCCGTGGTCCTTCGCCTCCCCCACGCGCCAGCCGCCGCCGTGAATGAAGATATTCACCGGCGCGCGCGACCGCGCGGCGGCATAGAGATCCAACCCCTCGATCGGCGTTGCGCCGTAGGCGAACCGCTTGGGCACGCCGATGCGCGCGCGCAGCGCCGCGCTGTTGCTCGCATAGCGGCCGAGGATCTGCGGCAGATTGGGGGCGTATTTGATCTGGTCATACGCCTCGTCCAATTCCCGCTGGTCGAGATCGAGCCACACCGGCGGACCTTTTTCGCGAGCCGGCGGCTGCGCCGTTTGCGTTGCGGAGATCGTCATGGGTTCTCCTCAGCTCTCAATCCACAGCGCGGATTCCTGCGCCGGCGGGCCGCGACCGGGGCGCTGATAACGCGGGTGCGCGAGATTCTTGTACATCAGGCGCAGGCACCGCTTCAGCGTGGATAAATCCTTGGGCGAAATTTCTGCGATCGCGGTCTTCTCCAGGTTCTCGGCGATCGGAATCAGACGTTCGACGAGCGCCCTTCCCCGCGCGGTCAGCTGAACCACGACCTCGCGGTTGTTGGTCTTGGAGCGTTTGCGGGTCACTAAACCCATGCGCACGAGCCGCGCCACCAACCGCGACAGCGTCGAGGTGTCGATGCTGGTCATCTCGGCAAGATCGATCTGACGCTGCTCGCCATTGGTGGAGAGCGCCGCCAGCACCCGCCACATGGCAATGCTCAAGCCCTGCTTGGCGAGCGTGTCCTGCGCGAAGCGGACCACCAAGGCGGCGCCGACCCGGTTGATCAGATACGGAAGATAATTCTCAAGCTCCAAGCGGCGATCGGTCACGCGCGTCGAACCCATGTGTTATCCGGCCTTGCGGCCCGGCAAGGCGGCCCATGCCATTCATAGGGCCAGATGCGTGCATTTACAACACTTGCATTTGCATCTATGCTCCGCTCCGCTTGACGCGGGCGGCGGGTCGGATCGACCCGTTTGCCGATAAGACGCAGCGCGCGGTGCACCGGAGGAAAGACCATGGAATTCGGCTATTTCACCCTGAGCGACAACCACTACGCCAACAATCCGCGCGGCGCGAACCAGTTCATCGCCGAGATCACCGCCGAGGCGGTTTACGCCGATGTGCTCGGCATGAACTCGGCGTGGATCGGCGAGCATCATTTCAACTCGCTCGGCGTCCTCTCTTGCCCCGACCTCGTCCTCGCCCATGTCGCGGCGCAGACCAAGCACATCCGCCTCGCTCCGGCGGTCACCGTGCTGCCGTTGCATCACCCGATCCGGGTCGCCGAGCAATGGGCGACGCTCGATCTCCTGAGCGGCGGGCGCGTCGATTTCGCCTGCGGCCGCGGCTACGACCGGCGCGAATATCTGCCGTTCCACGTGTCGTTCGACGACAACCAGGGCATCTTCGAGGAAGGGCTCGAGGTGGTGCGCAAGCTGTGGCAGGCCGACGGGCGCCTGTCGCACCACGGCAAGCACTATCAATTCGAGGACGTGCGGATCACGCCGAAGCCGCTGCAGCAGCCGCTGCCGACCTATGTGGGCTCGTTCTCCAAGCCATCGATCGAGCTCGCGGCGAGGCTCGGCTGCGGGCTGATCGTCGCGCCGTTCGCGGCGGCGCTGAGCTTTGGCGGGCTCAAGCAGGTCGCCGACCTCTATCACGAGACCTGCGCCAAGCACGGCACCAAGCCGCGCCGGCTGATGTGCAGCTACTTCACGCACTTCGCCGATACGCAGGCGCAAGAAACGGCGCAGCGGGCACGGCAGATCCGCTACTACCAGGAATGCGTGATCCCCGCCCTTCCGGGCGATCCGAAGAATGCGCCGCCGAGCTATCGCTATTTCGTCGACATGGTCGAGCGGCTGCAGAAGGTGAAGCCCGAGGATCTCACCGAGAACTCGGTGCTGCTCGGCTCTCCCGCCCGCATCACCGACACGCTGAAAAAGGTCGAGGCCGCAGGTTTTGAGGAGGTGATTTTATACTTCAACGTCGGCATGAAGCCGCACGCGCAGGTGAAGGAAGAGATGGACCGCTTCATGCGCGAGGTCGCGCCAGCCTTCGATGGCGCCCATAAGCGGCGCCGCGCGGCGTAACGGTTGTTCGCGGTCCTCGACGTTTGTTTGCTGCTCGCCTCGAGGAGGCGGGGCCAATAAACCTCCAGCTCTGCCATTGCGGGCGGAGCGAAGCAATCCCGCGCGCGTAGCACGGGATTGC
>JBKQHQ010000030.1:0-15984 GCA_052148715.1 Xanthobacteraceae bacterium
TAATCCGATCGAATTGGCCTTCAGCAAACTGAAGGCGCATCTACGCAAGGCGGCAGAGCGCACAATTCAATGCTTGCGGCGTAGGATCGGCCGCATTGTTAACAGTTTCAGCCCAAAAGAATGCAGGAACTTCTTTCGCCACGCCGGTTATGTTCGAACATGAGCGGAATCCGCTCTAAGTCCGGCGATATCGTCATCCTGGATAATCTCAGCAGTCACAAAATCTCTGGCGTGCGCGAGGCGATCGAGGCCCGTGGGGCGCGCCTCGCTTACCTGCCGCCCTACAGCCCCGACCTCAACCCGATCGAGCAAGCCTTCGCCAAGCTCAAGAGCCTGCTGCGAAAGGCCGCCGCCCGCACTGTCTCAAGTCTCTGGGACTCCCTCGGTGACCTGCTTGATCGCTTCGCCCCCGAGGAATGCGCTAACTATCTCGCCAACGCCGGATATGTTCCACTCACTCGGAATCCGCTCTAACGCGCGCGGTTCTCAGACGAAGGCTACGTCGCAAACGCGACGACCCCACGGGTGCGTGGCATCCTCTCTTCAAATTTCCATTGGTCGATTTGCGCGCCGCCGAGGACAAGACTTTCCGAGGGGTGGTCAGTCCGACTCCCGAACTTGGAACCAAACGCGAAGACGTTGATGCCCAGTTTCTCGGCGACGCTGACGCCTACTATGCCAAGGTCCTCGTAGAGCGCGCGGCAAATCGACATGCACGCGGGACAAGCTGACGCTATTCGCGGTGCCCCTTTTCACGGTAGGCCCTCGACGCGGCGGAGCCGCTCGGCGGATTGCACCGTGGCTCTGAGGTGAGCGGCGAGCTGCGATGCGATCGCCGGCCAGGCGAACCGCCGCATGACCAGAGCATGCAGCCTGTCGCCCATGGCGGGAAGTTGCTCGGGCGCTGACAGCATCTCCCGCAAGCCTTGACCGAGCTCCTCTACGCTCACCCGGACCACGCGGCCGCCATCGACGGCGGCCACCTCGTTGAACCCACACTGATCGGTAAGCAGTACCGGCGTCCTGGCCGCGCCTGCTTCCAACGCGACAAGTGACATCGCCTCGGACCGTGACGGAACAGCGAGCAGGGCTGCCAAGCGATAACCGACGCGGCGAGCCCGCTCGTCGAGGAAGCCGGTGAAGACGACGCGTTCGCCGAGGCCGAGCCTTTGCACCTGCTGCTCGAGCCCCTGACGCATGCCGAAATCGGGGCCGGCCAAGACGAGCTTGAGTTCGGGAAATTCGGGGGCGATTGCGGCAAAGGCATCAAGCAGAAGGTCGGGTCCCTTCACCGGCGCAAGACGACCAAGGAAAAGCACGAAACGCCCCTGGGGAAACCGCTCATCACGTTCAATCGGTCCACTAGCCTCTTCGACTCCATTCGGGACGACAATGACCCGTTTCGCGCCATCCTTCAGCTCGCTCTCGATTTGTGCCCGTTCGAGCTCGGTGATGGCGATAATCGACGCGGCATTCCTGATCATTTGATTGCCCAGCAACGCGTGGAAAACCGCTTTGGAAGGCTGACGGGGCGCCGCCAGAGCGGCGAACTCACCGGCGGCGCTCAATACGTACGGCTTGCCCATCGAATGGGCGATGGCACAGGTGGCGACCGAAAGCAGATTCCAGTATCCGAGCACATGAACCACGTCCGCGTCGCGGACAAACCGGCGAAGCTTGAACGGGTTGAGAAAAGGAATCTGGAATCTGATGCGAATGAGCCCGCTCACATAGACCGGGATCGACGCCTTGATCAGCTCATCGGCCAATCCGCCGCCCTGCATTGCCAGAACGCGGCAATCGATCCCCAGCGCCCGAAGGTGAAGCGCGAGTTTCCGGGTGCGTTCGGCCGTGCCGCCCCCACGCTCTGCATCAAGCGATATCGTCGTTAGCAAGAGCTTCACGTATGTCCCTCGGCGTCGGCCTGTTTGCGCACATAGTCCGCAAGCCGCAGGCGGAAATCCTCGTTCGATCGAAATCCACTCGCCGTAATTTTTTCAGTTGCAAACCTTCGCATCGGATCGATGTTGCCGGCGCCGCGCGCATACAGCAACAGACGAAGAACCCCGCGCGGCAGCGCGGGAACCCAAGTCAAGGAGGGGCGACCAAACGCCGCCAGCAGCAGGTCTTGAAGAGATGCAAAGTTATTTTCCGGCGCATCGTCGTCGGTTACAAGAAAGCAATCATATGCCGCCACGCTGTCCCTTTGCGCCAAGAATCTCAAGGCGTCGGCGGCTTTCTCGACGCTCACAAGGTGCAGCCGTCGCTTTCCGTAAAGCGCGCGACGGAGCACCAGTTTGACCAGCGGGGCGGTCTGCGCCTCCTTCACGAAGACCGCGACGTTGCGGCCGCCCGACCCAAATACGGCGCCGAGCCGGACGATACAGACCGCGAAGGGCGCCGAGGCGGCAAGCGTCTCGACAGCCAAGTGCTCGCGCTCGTAATCGGTCTTCGGGACGGCCGCGGTCTGCTCGGTGATGCGGCCGGCCGAAGCCCGACCGTAAACGTCGATGCTGCTACAATGCACGTATCGTCGAACGCCCACTTGGGCGAACGTTGGCATGAGCCTTTCCATGACTTTTTTCAGCCATCCGTCGCCTCGCGGACGCAACAGATTGATCAGCACGCCGCAGCCTGACAGCGCTTGCGCAAGGCCTTTTCCTGTTTCGACGTCAAACGGCTTCGCCTCAACACCGCATGCTTCAAGCCAATGTGGACGTGACCGATGGATCAAGACCCGCAACTGAAGCCGCTGGCCGATGGGCCAGCGCTCGATCAAGGCGCGGCCGACGAAACCGGTGCCACCCAGTATCGCGATGTGCCCGTTCGTGCCACGAACCGGTACGGCATCGGGAGCCTCAAGGGGCATGGGCGCGCTTCGACACTGAACTGGTTAGCCGATAGCGCAGGCGGCCAAAAGCCCCGCTTCCCAGGAGATGCCAGAACCGAAGGTGCCGGCTAATTGAACGGTCAAGCCTCCACGCTTGGCGCAAGTGCCGAAGCGCCTGTCGAAGTCGGCCGGCACGGACATGCAGGCGCGCCGAGAGCACGTGCGCCCAAGCCTTCGCACGCGCCGCGTTCCAATCGGGGGCGATCCCCGCCGCAAGGAACCCTTCGATTAACCTGACCGGCTCTTCGCTCTTGGCCTCCGACGGAATAGCGAAGGACTGCGACCGATCGTGGACGCGAAAACCGGCGAGCGCGCGCGGCAGGCGCGCCATCGGTCCGTACCGTCCCAGCCGTAACCAGAACTCGAAATCCGGGGTCTGCCTGAAATCGCAATTCCAGCCTCCCGCCCGCGCGAAGCCCTCCTTGCGGAATAGCACGCCCGGCCCCGGCGGGCACACCGATTGCTCAACCATCTCACGTGCATCGTAATCTGGCGCATGCACGCGACGGACGACCCTGGATTCGGCGTCGATCAGGTCATAGTCCGGATAAACGGCAAGTATGGAAGGATTTCTCTCCAGAAAGTCGACCAGCGTTGCCAATGCGTCAGGGTACACGACATCATCGGCGCTGAGATAGCCTAGATAGTTGCCCGAAGCTTCACTCCAGCCGCGGTTGAGCGCCGCTGCTTGTCCGGCATTCGGCTGCCTTATATAGCGCATGCGGCCGTTGGAGTTCCCCGCTGCGGCCTGCGCGATTTCGGCGGTCCGGTCGGACGATCCATCGTCGACGATAATCACTTCCAGATTGACATAGGTCTGCGCCATCAGGCTGGCGAGCGTCTCGGCAATGGTTTGACCGGCCTGATATGCCGGCACGACGATCGATACGCGCGGCCCATCAGCGACGCCGCTCATAAGGACGCGCGCTCCGCGTTACCGCCGATTATCAGGTCCGCCGTTTCCACGCCCGGGTTCGCGATTCGGTGCAGCACAATCATTGCGGGGGCGCTGCACAAAGCTTGTGTTTCCGCCGTTCTTTGCAAATGTTGGCGATCTTCCGTCGATCGCTTAATACCGCTGACATGACCAAAACCACCGAGAACTGGCATTTTTGGGTCGTCTTCGCCCCCTGCGTGATTCTTGCGGCCGCTTTGATTTCGGCCGGCCTGATCGTGCTGCTCCGCCCATGGCTGCTTCGCTATGCCTTGGCTAGGCCGAACGCACGCTCGTCGCACACTACACCCACGCCGCAAGGCGGAGGAATGGCGGTGGTGGCCGCAACCATTCTTGTCGTTGCGATCGCAATGCTTGCCATTCCCGCGCTGTCCGCTCAAGCGGAGACCGCGCTTGCCCGCGTGGTCGCCGGCACCGCTCTCCTGGCGATAACCGGGGCGATGGATGATATCCGCGGCGTGGACCCCGCCCCCCGCCTCCTCTTGCAGCTCGTCGCAGTCCTTCTCGCCGTGACCTCGATGCCCTCCGACATGCGGGTTCTGCCATTTGTGCCGTTTTGGGTCGAGCGCATCCTGATCGTTGTCGGGGGGTTGTGGTTCGTCAACCTGGTCAACTTCATGGACGGGGTCGATTGGATGACGGCCGCCGAGGTCGTTCCGATAACGGCCGGCTTATGCCTTCTCGGGGCCGCCGGCGCTTTGTCCGCTATCGACATCGTCTTTGCGCTCGCTCTGCTCGGAGCGATGCTCGGCTTTGCCCCGTTCAACCGGCCGGTCGCAAAACTGTTTCTCGGCGACGTGGGAAGCCTGCCGATCGGGCTGCTCCTGGGCTGGCTGCTCGTGGTGCTCGCCGGCCGCGGACACCTCGCAGCGGCTGTCTTGCTTCCGCTCTACTATCTTGCGGATGCGACCATTACACTCGGGCGCCGCCTCGTTCGGCACGAGAAAGTTTGGGTGGCGCATCGCACCCATTTCTACCAGCGCGCCATCGACCGAGGATTGACCGTTCCGGAGGTTCTGGCCCGCGTCTTTGCGGCCAACATCGTTTTGGCCGGCCTGGCGCTTGCAACCGTGCTGTTTTCCGGCCTGCCGACGACCATCGCTGCCATGGCGCTCGGCGCCGGCGTCGTGACCTTGCTCCTGGTCGACTTCATGCGCGTCGACCGGGGCCGCTCAGCCTCGCATCAGCCGTGAGAGCCCGGTCACGGTGTCAAGGGGGGGGGCCCAGCCCAGCTGCGCTAAGGCGGACGGGTCCGCGACCAGCGAACTGGCGAGCCGCTGATACGCCTCATGGTGCCCAACGGCACGGAGTGCGGCCTCAAGCAGCGGCGCGGGCACGGTGATAAGCCGAGGCCCGCGTCCGAGACCTTGACGCATCGCGGCAATCATCTGCGCCACCGTCAATGCTCGCGGGTCGGCAACGATGAGTGGCCGCCGCAACGGTGCTAGCGCGGCGAGCACGGTGTCGATGGCTTCCAGCAGATTGTCGAGCGCCAGCAGCGACCGCTGCGCCTTGATGCCGCCGAGCGGAAGAGGATATGGCGAGCTGGCAAGCCGCATCAGTTGGGCCATATTGCCCTTCACGCCCGGTCCATAGACGAGCACCGGGCGCAAGGCGACCCAGTCCAAATCAAGCTCCGCCAGACCTCTCTCGGCCGCCAATTTCGACTTTCCGTAGGCATCTGTGGGGCTCGGCGCAATGTCCTCCGTCAGCACGGCCTCGGCGGTCGGACCGGTCTGGGCCCGAATGGAGGACAGGAACACGAAACGCTTTGCCCCAGCTCGGCGTGCCGCGCGTGCGAGTCCGATCGTCGCCTCGGTATTAAGAACGCGATAGTCATCCTCCGGAACGCCGGACATCGCGTGGGCGATGCCGGCCGAGTGGATGACCGCGTCAACTCCCTCCAGCGCCGCCGCCATGTTCTGCGGCCGGGCCAGGTCGCCAATCACGGCGCTACCCGTCAGCTCCGGAACGCTGGCTGGCCGGCGCAGAAGGACGCGCAATCGGTAGCCCCGCTTGGGCAGCTCGCGCAGCAGGTGCTGGCCGATGAAGCCGGTAGCTCCGGTGAGCGCAATGAGGGAGGCCATTGAACAACTTCTGCAGTAAGCTTACCCGTCAACATCTCGCGGACGCGGTTTCCCGCTTCGCAATACCAGGCCGGCCGCTCAGGCGGCTTCGCCGCGGAAATCCGGCACGGCGTCGCGCAGCACGTGATAGATGCTCTCACGCTCCTCCCGTGCCAGCCCTTGCTCGAGCGTCGCCAACCAGCCGCGCATCGCATCGAGCGAGGGCCGAATTGGTTTCGCGGCAACGATTCCGGGTATGCCGAGCTCGACGGTCGGCTCCTCGCGGGCGAAGAGGATTTCATGCAGCCGCTCGCCCGGCCGGATGCCGGTAAAGACGATATCGATATCGCGCCCCGGCTCCAGGCCGGCGAGACGGATCAGCCGCTCAGCGAGATCCACGATCTTTACCGGCTGACCCATATTGAGGACATAGACCGAGGCATCGCGCCGCGCGCTGCCCAATGCGTGGCTCGCCGACATGAGCACGAGGTCGCAAGCTTCGCGGATGGTCATGAAATAGCGCACCATATCCGGATGCGTCACGGTGAGAGGTCCACCCGCTTCGATCTGCGCCTTGAATTTCGGCACCGCCGAGCCGTTCGACGCCAGCACGTTGCCAAACCGCACGGCGATTAGCCGCAATGGCGCCTTGCCGCCATCGCTCTTCTGGGCAAACTCGCCGTCGAGGGCCTGGCAATACATCTCGGCGAACCGCTTGGTCGCCCCGAGGACGGAGACCGGCTCGATCGCCTTGTCGGTCGAGATCATCACCATCGCGGCGGCGCCGGCGGCAACTGCTGCGTCGGCGACGTTCACGGTCCCAAACACATTCGTCTTGATGCCCTCCTGCCAATCGCGCTCGAGGATCGGCACGTGCTTGAGAGCCGCCGCGTGGAAAATCACGTCAGGCTTGAATTTCTCGAGCACCCGGAAGACGCGCTCGCGGTCGCGCACGTCGGCAAGCCTGCCTTCGATGTGCGTCGGGGCTTCCTTGGCCGCAAGCGTCTCGAGCACGGCATGAAGCGCCGGCTCCGAGTTTTCTATCACCAACAGGCGGGCGGCGCCGAAGGTCACGATCCGATCGCAGATCTCGGCGCCGATTGAGCCGCCCCCGCCGGTGACTGCGACCGACTTGCCCTCGATGAAGCTCTTCAGGTGCTGATAATCGATCTTGACCGTGGGCCGCACCAAAAGGTCTTCGACCGCGACGGGTGCCAGGCGCAACGCTTCGCCGCCCTCGTCGAGCGAAGGCAAACGGCTCGTCGCCAAGCCGAGCCGGCGGGCGCGCATCAGAATAGCTTCGGGCTTGGCCGCGGGCTCAAGGGCAGACGGCGTCAGCACGAGGCGTCTGACCTCGGTACCGCGTTGCGCCAGGTCTTCAACGGTCGGCTCGAGCTGATCAAAATCGCCGAGCACGGCGATGCCGCGAATGGCCTGTCCTTGATCGGCCAACGAGGGCGACAGAATACCCACCGGCCAAATCTTCTTCACCGCCCCGCTTTCGATGGCGCGGATCAGCACTTCGGCATCCGCTGCCCGGCCCAGAATGAGGGTCGATGCGGATTCGGTGGTCTGGGCATGATGCCTCGTGCGGGTGTAACGAAAATACCGGTAGGCCATCCGCGGGCCGCCGAGAAAAAACATCTGCACGAGCCAATAAACGATGATCGTGATCTTGCCGAAGAAGAAGGTTCCGTAGAGGTTTGGGGCGACCAAAACATAGTCGAGCACCAGCAATGAGAGGGCCAGGATCGTGACCGCCCGAAAAATGTTGGAAAGGTCCGGCAGCGACGCGAAGCGCCATTTGGACCGGTAAAGACCAAAGAAATTGTAGACGAAGCCGGCGTAGACCACGAATCCGGGCAGGATCACGAACAGCCAATTGAGCCGCTCCGGCCCGAGTGCTTCGGAACGCAGGTAGAAGGTAACGATGATCGCCGCGGCCGTGACGATGAGGTCATGCGCAATGATCAAGAGGCGGCGGGAACTGAGGCCTAATTGCTGCAGCATCGAAACCTTTTGCGACCCCCGCCGACTGACCCGCCGGCAATCCTAGAGCCGTATCCGGCCAGATTGAATCGGATATCGCTCTCGTTCCACACCACCGGACCGGGCGGCGAACCGGTCCCTCTCCTTGCGCTGGCACTAACTGGCTTGCCGCAGGTTAGCCCGCCGACAGGGGAGGCGCGAGGCATGTTCGGGCGCGAGCGCCTTCCCATCCCCCCGACGGGCATCCTATTAGCGGCTGTGTGAGCTCCTGTCGCGGGGGAAAAGCGGGGATAATTGGCCGCGATTCGCCGCAACAATACCGGCAATGCGTCACGCTCCCGTCATGAAAGATAAGGCTTCTGCTACACTCGCCGCAGCAGCGATCGGGGCGCTGCCAACGGGTATTCCCTTCGATTCGTACGGCAAGACCCAGCACGATGCCTCAGCGGAGCGTCCGACGCCGGCATGTTTCCTTGGGAAGAGCGGGATTCACGCTCCCGGATAAAACCAGAAACACCTGGTCGGATCGTGCGCTCATGAGGCGCGGCTGCATCCTGCTCGGATTACTTGTCAGCGGATGCGGCCTCGGCCCGGTTTTGGAATCTCCGGTATCGGACCCCGAGCCCGAGCCGAACTACAGGCAGCTGGTCGCCGACAATATCGAACTGGCGAAGTTCGGATCCTCCCGGGGACTGCTCGAGGTTTCCCCGCTGCGTCCATCCAAGCCGCTGCAGCCGGGCGACTGGATGGCGTGCGTGAGGAGCACCTCGGACGGTCAGCTGACCTATTTCGGGGTTTTCTTCAAGGCGCATAAGATCGACACCGTACGCCGCGCCGTCGCAATCGATCGGTGCGAGGAGGAGACCTTTGGCGCCCTGCCCAAGCCGACCCCGCTGAAGCCGGCGAAGAGCTGAGTGGCACCCCGCCTGCGGCGGGACGCGCGTCACGGTGTGCCGAGAGGCGCCGTGCTGCGCGATTTTGGTGCCAATGCCTGATCGACCGCAACCAGAACCTGCGCGACTGCCAGTTCATCCAGACATTGGCTGTGACTCTCGAGATGCCCGGCGCAGCCGAGCCTCTCGCAAGGCAGGCAAGGCAGCGGATTCTGCACTACCCATACATGGCCGCGCCGCTGCATGTCGGCGGCCGGTTGCCACATCGGCGCAAGCCCGCCAACCGGCCAAGGCCCGATTCGGTGCGGGCTCGCCGGGCCATAGAGCGCCACCGTCGGACACCCGGCAGCCGCCGCGAGGTGGGTCATCGATGTATCCGGCCCGACATAGAGCGCTGCATGCTGCAGAAGCGCGGTCAACTGCTGCCAGCTTAGCCGTCCGTCGACGCGGATGACATTCGGCGCAGTCTCCCAAAGCGCGTCGAGGTAGGCCCGCTCGGCCGGATCAGGTCCTCCGGTCGCCACGACGGCAAGTCCACGTTCGCCCAAAGCTGTCGCCAACCCGCGCCAGCCGTCCTGCGTCCACCGGCGAAATCGAAACATCGGATTGGCGTGCAGGACCGCGTACGGACGATCGAGCCACAACGCATCGATCGCTTCGGGACGTGGACACACGAGCTCCGCGGGACCGGCGATCCCTAAAACCTCGGCAAGGCGCATGAGCTCGGGGACCCGGTGACGATCGGGATCGCTCTTAACCGCGGCGTGCAATACCAGACGCTTCCACCACGCGCTGCTCCCCTGCTCCGGAACCAGTCCGATTCGGCGCCGCCCCGCGAGGAAGGCGAAAAGGATCGGCCGGTCGCCGGCCTGGGTCGAGACGGCAAGATCGTAGCCGCGCCAAAGCCTTCGCGCCAAAGCGACGGTGTCCGCCCACGAAGGACGCGCCGCAATGGTGATGACCGAGCGAACGTCGGGGTTGCCCGCCAAGATGCCCTCGGTCCCCTGGAAGGCCAGAACGTCGACCGCCGAAGCATCGAGCCCCTGGCGCAGCGACCGCACGAGCGCCGTCGTCAGCAGCACATCACCAAGACGCCGCAGGACGATGATCAAAATTCGCGGACGTTGCGGCAGCTCGATCATGAAAGCGCCGAACGGGTCGCCGGGGCGAGGCTCGTTCGCCGCTCTTCGACCTGTTCCGGTGACGTGGATCGCAAAACTATCCCGCCGGTTACGCCGACCCCGAAGGCGTAGATCCAGCCCTCCGTGAAATCGAACAGGAACGAGCTGAAGAGCGAGCCGACGATGTTCTGCACGACGATGACCAAGCCGATCCACGTCAACAAGCCGGGATCGCGAAACAACAGCAGATGCGCGAACCACATCGCATAAAGCAACGCGGTTCCAAGCAGCCCGAGTTGCAGCGCAACCGTGAGCGTCTGATTGTGCGGATTGCCGGAGACGATCGCGGCCACTCCCGTAGCACCGATGGTCGAGCGGCGGAACGTCTCCTGGATCGAGCCGGTGCCGCGGCCGATCAACGGCGCCTCGGCGATGAAGCCGATCGACTTCTTCCAATATTCCAGCCGCTGACCGCTCGATGTCGGCAGATCTTCGTCCTGATAGTCCTTGACCTCCTGAAAGACGCCGGTGACGCGCGCGCGCAGATACGGCGAGGACGCCCACACGCAGCCGCCGAGGACGAGAGCGCCCAACAGGCCCGCGAGAATCCCCTTCCACGTGAACTGGCGCAGACAGAACAGAATAAACAGCACGAGCATGGCCAGGAGCGATCCGCGCGCGGTCGCGACGTAGAAGACGTTGGCGAGAAACGCGATGCCGAGCAGCAGGCCGCCGATCGCCACATCCCATCGCCGTTGCCGCGCGGCGGCGACGGCGAATGGGGCGAGCGCGAAGGTACACAGAACGAACTCGGCGCTCTGCGAATAATAGCTCTTTACCGGAATGCCGGGGGCGTAGATGGGATTGGCCCAGCCTTGACCGAGCGGCGGCCACGCGGCGAGCGCAAACGAAACGACGAGCAGCAGGACGCACGAAGCAAGAAATCCGGCCAGAACCAGCATCCCTCGCGCCGAGCGCCGAAATTGGAGAAAGAGAAGCGGAATCACGAGGAGTCGCGCGAAGGAATCGAGACCGCCAAAGCGCTCGGGCCAAGGAACGTCAGCCCATAGCGTGCCGAGCGCCGCAATGGCGAAAAGCAGAACCGGGAGCCCGCCAGCCGGGTGGATCAGCTCTCGACGCAGGCTCGCCCAATCGAGCGTCGGCAGCAAGGCCAGGAGCCAAAGCACGAGGAGGATGGCGGTCGCCGAGGATGACCAGGGCAGTGACACCGCGACGGCCACAGCCAGCCCATCGGCGAGGCGTGCGAAGTCCACGCGCTTGCCCAGCACGACCGCGGTCACGACGCCACCCTGCCCGGCATTTCGCCGCCGGCACGCGGCTCGGCGAACTCGCACAATTGCGGATGATTCTGATGATTCTTGGGACCCTTGTCCGCGTCGGCCGGGCCGAGCGCCGAGAGGCCCCGTAGCGCCCGCACTCGGTCTCCTTGAACCACGGCCTCGAGCTTGCGCTCATTCTCCGGCAGGCGGGATCGATCGGCCTCGGGATGCCACAGGTGCAGCACCCCGGTTGCGAACACACCGTCCTTGCGGCGCACGCCCGCATGCAGGAGGCGCACGAACAGATCGGAGTCCTCGCGGCCCCAGCCGCTGAAGGCCGCATCGAACCCGTCGACCCGCTCAAGGTCACACCGCCAGATGCCGATGTTGCACGACCTCGCGCCTCGCCACGCGCGCGCCCGCAGCCGGCGGAGCCCGCCGAGCGGTAACCGGAGCACCGGGGGCAGGCGATTGATGCCACCGCGCCGGCGCTGCGCGATCCAAGAGCCCAATCCCCACAATTCGGGCTCCAGCCGGTCCCGCAAGACTTCCGCGGTCAGTCCGGGCAGCAGCAGGACGCGGTTCCCGGTCACGAACCATCCGGGCTCGGCTAGCCGCCGGTGCGTCGCCACAAAATCCGGACGCGGAATGCAATCCCCGTCGAGAAACACGCAATATTCGCCTTGGCAGGCGAGAATGGCTCGGTTACGGATTTCGGCAGCGCGAAACCCGCGATCCTCATGCCAAACATGTGCGAGGGGACGATCCAGCCGAGACTTCCAACTTTCCACCAACGCGGCAGTCGCCGGCCCGGACCCGTCGTCGGCGACAACCACCTCGAAGCTCTTGTCGCTCTGGCGCGCAAGACCACGCAGCGCCGCATCAAGCGCATCCTCGCGATTGTAGGTCGTCACGATGACGGAGATGAGCTTGGGCACCGGGATCTCGCCTTTCCGGCGTAGCGATAGTCGATCCCCTGGGCCTCGGCAATTGCACGCAAGCCGTCGCGCGCCCCCCGCCGAGGCCTGGGCAAAGGCGCTCGCCGGCGGCGGTATGCCATGACCCCGCAACCGCGCTGCTCGGTCATCCTGCCGACCTACAACCGCATCGAGACCTTGCCGCGCGCGGTCGCGAGCGTATTGGCGCAAGACGAGCCTGATTTCGAGCTGCTGATCGTCGACGACGCATCGACCGATGCGACCGGCGCCTGGCTCTCGACCCTGAGCGATCCGCGAATTCGCGCGATCCGATTGGAGCGCAATGCCGGGCCGAGCGCCGCGCGCAACCGCGGCCTCGAAGCGGCACGCGCGCCCATTGTTGCGTTCCTCGATTCGGACGACGTCTACAAGGCGCAGCGGCTGATCGTGCCGCTGCGCGTATTCGCCGGCGAGCCCGATGTCGTCTGCACCCTTTCCTCCTCGATGAAGCAAACAAGAGACAAACAGCGGCCGGCCTTGTTGCCGGATGTGAAGCTTGCGTCTCCCGTGTTCGAATGGGCCCTGTTCTGCGATCTGATCGGCGTGGAGACGACCAGCATCACGGTCCGCACCGATGCGGCGCGCGCCGCCGGCGGATTCTGCGAGGCGTTGCGCCGCACGGAGGATCGGGAATTTTTGATCCGGCTGGCGCGGCTCGGAGCGGCACGGATTCTCCCCGATGTGCTGTGGGAGAAATTTTGGCTCGACGACAGCCTGTCGAACGATTGGCTCGCCGCCGGGCGTGACCTTGTGGGCTACGTCGCCCAGCGGCCTGAATACGTGCACCAGTACCGCAAGGTCGGCACCTATCTCGCGGGGAAGCTCCTGGTGGCGAGCCTGCGCCGCCGCGACCTCGCGACACTGATTGCCGATTGGCGCCGGTTCCGTGCCGCGGGCCTCCTCGACCGCAATATCGCCCGCCTGGTGCGCTCCCACCGCGAGGTCAGGCGCTACCGCCGAGCCATGTCGAACCGCGACGCGTTGCTGTCGCTCACCGGCCCGCCGCAGGATTGGGGCTGAGCTACACGCTCGGGATTGCTTCGCTTCGCTCGCAATGACAAGAGCATGTGGGGCACGGCGCATGCGCGCCGTAGGCACCCTGCCGATTCTCGATTCCGCTCAGGGGCTGCGCGGCTCGCGCGAGCGCTCCACCAGGGCGCTGGTGCTGTGGCCGGGCAGGAGGTCGATGAGCACGACCTCCCCGCCTTCGGCCTCGACTACCTCGTGGCCGACGACGGTCTCGCGCCGGTAGTCGCTTCCCTTGACCAAGACCTTCGGCCGGATGCGGCGGATGAGCTCGAGCGGCGTGTCCTGCGGAAAAATAACGACGAGATCGACCGCCTCCAGCGCCGCCAAGACGCCGGCGCGGGCGTGCTCGTCCTGCACCGGACGCCCCTCCCCCTTCAGCCGTTTGACCGAGGCGTCGCTGTTGACTCCCACGACCAGCCGGTCGCAGGCTGCGCGCGCGCCGGTCAGGACCTTGACGTGACCGGGATGCAGCAGATCGAAGCAGCCGTTGGTGAAGCCGACGCGCAAATCCTGCCGGCGCCACTCACTGATGCGCTCGTCCAGCACCGCCCAATCGAACACGACTTTCTCTTCCCGCACGAGAGCCGCGGCCGGCAGGATACGCATGCGCAGCTCGGCCGCTGAAACGGTGGCCGTGCCGCGCTTGCCGACCACGACGGCAGCCGCCGCGTTGGCGGCCCGGGCGGCGGGCTCGAACCCTGTCGTCATCGCCAGCATCACGGCCAGCACCCCCACGACGGTGTCGCCGGCGCCGGATACGTCGCGCACCTTCACCGGATAGGCCGGCACGTGCACCGGCTCCGCATCGCCGGTGACGAGCGTCATCCCCTCCTCGCTGCGGGTTACCAGCACGGCGTCGCTTCCGACCAAGCGCAGCAGTTCCTGCGCCGCCGTGACGATCTCCTCCTCGCTGGCGGCCGAGGAGCGCATGGCGTGCGCGAGCTCCTGGCGGTTGGGGGTGATCAGCGTTGCGCCGAGATAGATGCTGAAATCGGCGCCCTTGGGGTCGACCACGATCGGCTTGCCGAGTTTTCGCGCGGCGTCGATCACCGCGCGGATCACGCGCTTCGTCAGCACGCCCTTGGCATAGTCCGAGAGCACCACGGCGCCCACCTGCGGCAGCGCCGCCAGCGCGTGCTCGATCAAGGCCTTTTCGCCCGCCGCAGTCGCCGCTTCCGCCCGCTCCCAGTCGGCGCGCAACAGGTGCGCCGAATGATGCTCGGAGACGAAGCGCAGCTTGCGCGTGGTCGGCCGCGACGGATCGGCGACCAGGCGCGGCTCGATCAATGGCTCCGCGGCGAGCGCCTGAATCAGCGTGCCGCCGGCGTCGTCTTCCCCGATGAGGCCAACCAGAATGCACCGGGCGCCAAGCGAGGCGATGTTGCGCGCCACATTGCCGGCACCGCCGACGACGAGCTCGCTGCGCTTGACCGCAATGACCGGAACCGGCGCTTCCGGCGAGATCCGCGAGACCTCGCCGTAGACGAAATCGTCGAGCATCAGGTCGCCGATGCACAGCACCGCTTGCGCGTTCAGTTGGGCCAGCGGCTCTTCGAAATCGAACATCGGCGCCTACCGGTAGCGATCCGGCTGATCGAGATGATCGGTCACGTAGCGCTTGACCGCCTGCTCGAGCGGCGTGAAGGGGGCGTTGTAGCCGGCCTTGCGCAGGTTTGTGACCTCGCTCTGCGTGAAATACTGATAGCTGTCGCGAATGGCCGCCGGCATGTCGACGTACTCGATGTCCGGTTGACGGCCGAGCGCTTGGAACATGGCGGTGATCATGTCGCGAAAGCTGCGCGCCTCGCCGGTGCCGACATTGTAGATGCCGCAGGCGCCCGGCGTCTGCAGCAGCCACAGCACGATGGCGACCGCATCGTCGACAAAGATGAAATCGCGGCGCTGATCGCCGTCGGCGATCCCTTGCCGATGCGACTTGAACAGCCGCACCGGATTGCCGGCCTTCGCCTGATCGAAGACCCGCGCCATGACGCTCGCCATTGCCCCTTTGTGATATTCGTTCGGCCCGAACACGTTGAAGAATTTTAGCCCCGCCCAGCGCGGCGGCAGGTTTTCCCCCTTCTCAAACCGATCGGCCAGCGCGAGATCGAACAGGTGCTTGCTCCAGCCGTAAAGGTTCATCGGCGCCAGGCGCTTCAGGGAGGCGACGGACCAATCGTCGTCGAAGCCGCGGGCGCCGTCACCGTAGGTTGCGGCCGAGGAAGCGTAAATGAACGGCGTGCGGAATGTCGTGCACCAGTCGAGCAGCTTGAGCGACAGCCCAAAATTCGTCTCGACCATGGCATCGCCGTCCGTCGCCATGGTATCGGAGATGGCGCCGAGATGGATCACCGCCTCCAGCCTGCGGCCGGTGAGCCAGTTGACGAGGTCCTTGGGCTGCACGAAATCCGCGATCTGCCGCTTGGCCAAGTTGCGCCATTTCTGGTCCGAGCCTAGGTGGTCGTTCACGACCACATCCGTTCGCCCCGCCTCATTGAGGGCGGCGACCACGTTCGAGCCGATGAACCCCGCGCCGCCCGTGACCAGGAACATCCCGCAACCGCTCCGAAATCCCGCATCTTCCTTTGCCCCAGCCGTTCCCCTGAGGCAATGCGCACCCAACGGTTGCCAGCCGTCGCAGTTAACGGCAGCCGGACCACGAGCTCAGCGGTCATCCCGGGCCGCCCGAAGTGGCGCCGCCTAAGCGATGAATTTTGCATCCACACCCCAACCCCTCGCGGCCGCTCGCGAACGCCCGCCCGAGCAGCCGATTCTATTGATTCC
>JBKQHQ010000031.1:0-160234 GCA_052148715.1 Xanthobacteraceae bacterium
TGCTGTGCCCCAGGTTCTCGAAGGCAACGCCGCCTGTCACGAAGAATAGCCAGCGGTCCGCGGCCCAACCGAGGCGACCGCGCACCGTGCTGAACCAGTTCTCCTGGTGCGAGGTAAACGTGGTTCCAAGGGTGCTGGCGAGGCTCGAGGTTCCGGTCTGGCTCGAGCCGTCGAAGTCGCCTTCGATGCCGAGCACGAGCTTGCCAACTTGCAAGTTGTAACCGAGCTGGCCGCCGCCGATCACGCCGCCGAGGCCCGTCGACGAGCTATTCTGGCTGCCCGCCACGGTCGCACCGGTAGCCGTCAGGAGGCTTCCGGCGTCATTGGCCTGAGCGTAACCGCCGCCGAGGTTGGCGCCAATATAGAACCCGGTCCAAGAGTAGAGGGCAGGCGGCGCTTTGTAGGCGACGGATAGGTCCGCCGCATAGGCGGGAAGGGCGAACGCAAGCCCTACTGACGCAATTGCAAGCAGCTTCCGCATGACACAACCCTCAACCCTCGACAGAATTAGGAACTGGAACTGCGATATCTCGATATATCGCAGCAGGTCAGAAACGGATGTAGGTCGTCACACCACCGAAGGCCCCGTTCCCTTGATCTCGGTCGTGTAAATACCCGCCATAAAGCCCCAACTCGAGCTTGCCGAATTTAAGCCCGTTGATGCTCCCGCCAAGGCGCCATTGGGCATAATGCTCGTCTCCCAACATCGCCATATACGGCCCCACAAAAACCTCGGGCTTGAATAAGGCGTACCCCACCTCGAACTGGGAATAGTAGGCTTTGAATGCGGTCGAGTAACTTGCCTCACCAGAAATCATCGTCTTGGTGGTCGGATTCGAGTAGAGCTCAGCGTGCGCCTTGTAGCCAAATTCGGTGCCTTGCACCGGATTTAGTGGATCGAAAGCGTTCACGCGGTTCTCCTCAACGTTGCCGCCGAGCATCAGCAGGAGACTGGTGTTGCCGGACTTATTAAAAAACTCATAGCCGAACAGCAGGCTTTGCTCCTGGCCGACCCCGTACACCCGAGACAGGGTTGTGTCGTCGATATAACTGTAGGTTCCGTCGACGCTCGAGAAACGGACGCGAAATCCCGATTTGTCCAGTCCCTCTTTGGTAGGCGCCCACAGCAGCGCGAAATCGCCATAGGCGCTGTAGGGATTGGTAAGCGTAAAGCCGGCGTTGATCGCGACGGTCTCCACCGCCTCCGACGTATCGTCCGCCGACTTAATGCTCAAGCCTGCCGCGGAGGCAGATACAATGCCCGCAAACACGGACGCCACTAATGTCGCCATCCTAAAAAACATCACGGTACTCCATTCACCCGTTCAGGACACTCGACTTTTTGCCTCCGCAGAGATCGTCAAGCCCAGGCCGGACGGACTCTCAGAGGGCGCTTCGGTTGGATTCGGGTATCAGAATCGGTAGTTCAGACCGGCTCGCACGATGTTGTCTGGCGTGCGAACGCCGTTGGTCACGGAGGTGAACGGAAGCGGCGCCCCCAAGCCGGTAGTCGTGGTGGTCCAAGTGCCGGTGTCGAGATAGAGGTATTCCACTCGGCCGGTCCAGTTGTCCCACAGCGCGGTTTCAATGCCGCCGCCGACGGAATAGCCGGCGCGTGTCGTCGAGCCGCTGGAAATGCCCGTCAACACACCGGTCGTGGTCGTGAATGCGTCGCTGAAGCCGACGTTTTGCCATGCGAAACCGCCGGTCACGTACCACAACCAGCGATTGGCCGCGAAGCCGACCCGAGCGCGCGCGGTGCCGAACGCGCGTATCGAGGTCGCCACTGCGTCCGTGCCGAAGCCGGTGACCGTCGACGTGCCGGTGCCGCTTTGGCCGGAGCCGTCAACGTCGGCTTCGAGGCCGAACACGAGGTTGCCGCTCTGCCAGTTGTAACCGATCTGGCCACCACCGATCACGCCGCTGAGCGTCGACGAAGCCGAGTTGACAGCACCAACGGGCAAGAATGTGTCGGTATTTGTAACGTTCGCCCAGGCGCCACCCAAGTTGATGCCGACGTAGAAGCCGGTCCAGTTGTAGGGGGCGACATAAGCCGGGGCTTTGGTGGGATAGGCGGGAAGATCGGCGGCGAAGGCCGGCGCCGCCAGGGCGGCAACAGCTGCGCTGGCAAGGAGAAGACGCTGCATTAGCGTCAGCGCGGTAGACAAGGTCGGGAAGGGGGCATCGCCCGCGGGAGAGGCGATGGCGGGGGTGGTCACACCATCCGTGCTCCACCCGTAACCGGCATTAACGCCGAGGTAAAATTTGGTCGAGGAGAAGTCCGTTACGTAAGGCGGCGGCGCCTTGTAGACCGGCAAATCCGCAGCCACTTCAGACGCCACAGAACCACTGCTGCTCAAACGCAACTTCTTCATGACAACCCCCAAACGCTACGCGGCTACACCACTGGCGCACTCGTTTACCACTGGCAGCACGCTACGCAGGACAATCTCCTGCTAGCAACCAAATACCACTTGCCTGATTCGGGATTCGGCAGGCAACAGGCCTTCGCGCTATTCGGGTTGATGTGGTATTTTAGCAACGCTTGAAAAAATTGATCCTAATTAAAAAGCGAACCCCCACGAACGACGCGGCGATAGGCGAATCACGAGCTCCGCCATGAACTGGAAAGAGCCGTATTCTCAAAGATTTGCGCGATGGTGCCGGATGGTGGGCGCCAGACCGACGACGCCATTCATCAAGATTGTGCGGGTCACGGATGGGTCCCACCCGTCACGGTGGAATATCCACAGGAACCTTCTTTTCCACAACCGCTGCCAGTCACCGGTCCGGTCCTTCATGTGACTGCCGGACCAATTCCTGCTGTTGCTTGTCATCCCTGGAAAGCGGTGAAGCTCGCAGGTCGTCGACTTGTTCACGTGCGCTTCGATAGGTGGCAGCAACGAGATGGGGTCTTCGCAGCCAGTGCCTCAGCAATTATTGGCGTGTTGATGATTTTCCGTCGCAAGGATACACCGCCGAGTTGGATCATCCGCGTGATGGCCGTCGGCGGACGCCACGCAGGGTCAGCCCGAAGGCTTCAGCGGGAATAACCTCGCCGATCGATCCGACGAGATCATCGTGAGGCGTAAATTTGCGACCGGGGTAAGCCTGTTCGAGCGCGTCGACTGCGACGTAGATTTGCGAAATGGGGTTAGGAAGCTTAATGCGCATTAAGATCAACCCTCTCCGCTTTAATCTTTCCTTCGTGGATGCAGATGCGCGGATAGAATTTTAGCGGCTCTCCCATATTGGCCGCTGTTGCCTCATAGATCAAAACCCAGCTTTCGTCCGCATCCCATGCGATGATTAGGTCGTTCAATCGTTTCCGGGTCACGCGCGTCCAGGCCGACGACCATGGAATGTCCGACAGAACTGATCCACATTCGAAATGGTTGGATCGCAAGGTACCGCGGCGAATAGATCGCTCCGATCGCGCGCAAGCATCCGAGCGGCTCATACGTTGACGTGATCCATTTTTACCAAGGTTGAATGGTTTAATTCGCAGACGCCTGCAAAATAGCCCTATCGGTTGCCCGAAAATGATCGGGATGCGCAACTCAATTGCGTTCGGCGGCCAGCGCGTAGCCTCAAGCGGGCCCAATCGCCGAACCAAGGAGACGTAACATGGATACGACTCAAGCATCCGATAAAATCAATGGTCAGCGCCGCCGCTTTGTTGGCACCGCGGCCATGACACTTGCTGCCGCCGGGCTCGGCGTGACCGGTTTTGCGAACGCACAAACCGGCATGACAAAGCTGCCCGCGATCAAACCGGGGAACAGATCGTTCCGGTCACTGAAACAGATCGATGCCGGCCTTCTAAACGTCGGGTACGCTGAGGACGGGCCCGCCGACGGACCCGCGGTCATTCTTCTGCACGGCTGGCCCTACGACATTCACAGTTATGTGGATGTGGCCCCCTCGCTGGCGTCGGCCGGGTACCGAGTGATCGTGCCGTACCTGCGCGGCTATGGCACGACGCATTTTTTGTCGAGCGAAGCGTTCCGCAACGCTCAGCCGTCGGCGGTCGCGCTCGATATCATCGCACTGATGGATGTGCTCAAGATCGAGAAGCCGATTATTGGTGGCTTTGATTGGGGAGCGAGGACGGCCGACATCATCGCGGCGCTCTGGCCGGAGCGCTGCAAGGCGCTGGTCTCGGTCAGCGGTTATCTAATCGGCGGCCAGCAAGCCGGGATGATCCCGTTGCCGCCGAAGGCAGAGCTCGAATGGTGGTACCAGTTCTATTTCGCTACCGAGCGAGGCAGGGCCGGCTACGAGAAATATCGACATGACTTTGCGAAGCTTATCTGGCAGACGGCTTCGCCGAAGTGGAACTTCGACGAAGCCACCTTCGATCGCAGTGCGGCGGCCTTCGAAAATCCGGATCACGTCGCCATCACGATTCACAATTACCGGTGGCGGCAAGGATTGGCCGAAGGCGAGCCGAAATATGACGATCTGGAGAAAAAGCTCGCCCAAGGTCCGGTCATTGCCGTGCCGACCATTACCCTTGAAGGTGACGCTAATGGAGCGCCGCACGCGGACCCCAGCGCCTATGCCAAGCAGTTCTCGGGCAGATATGCCCATAGGACCATCGAGGGCGGCGTCGGGCACAATCTGCCGCAAGAAGCTCCGCAAGCCTTTGCTCAAGCCATCGTTGACGTCGCCGAGGTTTGACGCGCGTTAGCTCGCGCCCCCTGCGGACGGACAGATAGTGTCGCCGGTCACCAACAACCCGCCGCGCCCGCGGCCCGACAACTCCAGGGCGCGGCGGGCAGGCCCGGTCCCTTTTGACGTCCATCGCTGGGGGACCGGGCATCCGGGACGGGTGTCACCCCAGTCCGGCACCTCTCCGGCGATCGGCGAGTTTAGCCAACGACCGCCGTTCCATCTTTTTTGAAATGTTGCTTCAGGATTCGGGTGGCACAAAAGACAAAGCCCCGGCGGTGGAAGCACCGGGGCCTCTGTTCGCTGAAGTGAAAAATCCGACGGTTCGGCGATCAGTTCTTTGTATAGATCAGAAATGCCAGTTCAGGCCCACGCGCGCGATTTGGTCTATCACGGCAACGTTCTTGCTGGTGGTGATGGTCGGATCTAAGTTGAAGTCCTTCGATCCAAGGTCGACATAGAGATACTCGAGCTTCACCGACCACCAATTGTGAGGTACCGGCATGGATGGGAACAACGCGCATTCCCCACCTACGCCCACGGTCCAGCCCGTCATCATGTTCAGAAGCCAAGCTACAAGGATTAGGATTGCAGGTGCCGGCTGTAACTCCGGCGAATGCCGCGCCGCCTGTCACGTAGAGCAGCAATTCATCGCGTGCGCCGAATTTGTGACCTCGCGCGCGAGCGTCGGCAGGGAAGGTGCGACGAACCCGGGAGAACCGGTGATGGATACCGAGACGAGATATCGAAGTCCGACTGGACCGCGTCGGTATGTGTTTCCGGGCCCTTGTGATCACTGCCAGGACTACGGGATTGCGGTCTGGAAAGCGATGTCCGACGCGCAATCCGACAAATGACGCATCATCATTCAAATTGGGGACATTGCCACCGTCCGAGCACCCGCGGCAGATCGGCTGGGGTTAGGGAGCCGTGGTGGAGCATCAGCG
The DNA here is from genome assembly GCA_052148715.1 of Xanthobacteraceae bacterium. Taxonomy (GTDB): domain Bacteria; phylum Pseudomonadota; class Alphaproteobacteria; order Rhizobiales; family Xanthobacteraceae; genus JBKQHQ01. The sequence goes on from JBKQHQ010000031.1 coordinate 5,622, forward strand.
CCACTCGATATTTTCGACCCGTCGCACCGCAGGAGCGTCCTCCGGGTCTGAATTTTTTAAATTCCCGAAGAAATTTCGTCGGTTCGACTTAACTCAACGTCAAGATGTGGTGCGTATATTCGCGTATGCGGCAACCGGATGAGAGGGGTCTCATGCCTGCGATCATGCGTTTCTTGCGCGACAACTCTGGTGCAACGGCGATCGAATACGGCCTGATTGCCGCTGGCATCTCCATAGCAATCATCGCCATCGTCAATACGCTCGGCGGTACACTCAATACGACGTTCACCGGGGTCAACACCCAGCTCAGATAAGGCAGGCGTTGATCGGTGAACGGGCGGTCTCGTCGCCTTTGCGTCCGAAGCAGGAAAAATATCGTACGGTAATACCAATCCAAGAGGCCTTTGCCACGCCGCGTGCTCGCGACGTGCGCCTTCATGCTGGTCAGAACTTCCAGTTCAGACCGGCGCGAACCGTGTGGAAGTGCGTTGTTACGGTCTGGTATATTTCCCCGGGAAAAAGCACGGCATCTTGAGGATCCTGCGAGTTCCAGGAACCGAGATCTACGTAAAGATATTCCGTTTTCAAGGTCAAGTTGCGAGTGAAGGCGTATTCGAAGCCGCCACCTACGGTCCAGCCCGCGCGGATCGTTGACCAGGTCTCCGAGTAGCCCGGCGGTTGCTGGCTTGGCGACGCATAATAGCTGTTGGTCAAGTGGCCATAAGCCAAGCCGCCCGTCACGTAGGGCAGTACAGTGCCGAAAGCGTAGCCGAATCGGGCGCGGGCGGTACCCCACCAATCGATCTGTGACCCAAATTGTAAAATGCTGGCGCTATAGTCGGCATATGTGCCTTTAAGTGTGGAGTCCTGAAAATCCGCTTCAAACCCAACCACCCAATTGGATGTCGGGAATTGATAATTGAAACCGATCTGACCGCCACCGGAGAACCCGCCCGAAACCGCATGGTCCCAAGCATAGGGAACACCAAAATCCGTCCATGTTTGGCTGAAGCCACCGGCCGAGAGTCCGGCATTCCCACCGACGTATAAGCCCGTCCAGTTCGATGCCGGCGGCGATGCTTTCCATACAGGGGCTAAATCGGCCGCACGTGCGGCGAGCGACGTCGCCAGCAAAGTAGCCATGGTTAGGCTTAAGCTAGAGCGAATGAATCCGCGCCGCATGTGTTTGCCTCCGGTTGGGCGGGGGCAAACGAGGTACGACTAAACGCACCCCCCGATTCGGTCGGTTGCACGCTACCATGGAAGCATTGGGTTACCGTGTCGCTTTTGCAACATCTGCTTGAAATCTCGTAGCACCCATTTCCGGGCGAGCGACTGCAGGCACGGCGCGATGAAGCCGGGGTGGGGTGCGGGCCGCGAGCGGCGGAGGGGCAGGGCGGGGAGGTAGCGCGACGGCGTCGGAAGGCGAGTCAGTGGACCATTGCTGGGCGTGGTCTGCGCGTTGCGCTGGGCGTCGACTTGCCAGCGAACGGCGCAGGCTGATCGCGGAGGGGGCGCAATGACGCTGCTCGCGACAGAGGCGATCAATACGGCGGCGGCTTGCGCTGTCGCTGCATCTTTGCGGCTTCCACCCACCACATCAAATCGTCGGCGAAGCGCGGGAACGCGCCTTCGAGGGCCTTGCCGCCTTCGCCCATCGGCGCAGCATCAGCCGTGAGGGTCTGACCGATGTTGCCAACCGCAATCGTGCTTGAAACCACGACCATTCCCATCTCGGAGAGTGTGCCGTGCCAAGCGGTTGCGGCCCGTGCGCCGGACAAACGGCCCCCCGAATAGCTCGCGATCGCAGCCGGCCGCCAGAACCATTCCTCCAGAAAATGATCCGTCAGGTTTTTCAGTCCGGGCTGGACACCCCAATTATATTCGCCGGTGACGAATACGAAGCCATCGGCGTCGCGAATCTTGCCCGCCAACCGCTGAAGCTGCTCGGGAGCGTGTCCCGGCGGATATTCCTTATACATTCTGTCGAGCATCGGAAGGTTGACCGTCTTGGCGTCGATCAGTTCGACGGCGTCGCCCCGGCGCAGCAATCGCTCAACCACGAATTCCGCGAGGCGGATACCCATCCGGTCGGAACGGTAGGAGCCGTAAAAAACGAGAATTCGATGGCCCATTGCAATCCCTCACCGGGCAAATGCGGCCGGCTTGCGGTTGGTCGCGGACTCGACCACCCAAGCCTAGGCCGAAGCCGATCATATCAAGGCAAGAGCAGGCCTGACGAGGCGACGACTGGCGCGATCGTCAACAGCGCCCTATGTGGGCCGAGCAGCGTTTCGCCACAATGGATTCAGTCGTCGCGAAATGATGGCCGGAAGCCCAGGTGGGAGGGAGAGATGGATGATCGAGCCGTGCGGACGGCGCTGGAGCGGCACTGGGAAGCTTCGGACGCGGGCAATTTCAAGGTCGAGCATGAAATCTACCGCGAGGACGCAGTGCTCGATTATCCGCAATCGGGCGAGCGGATCCGCGGCCGGCACAACATTCAAGAGAGCCGGTTCGTCCAGCCGAACAAGAAGCGTTTTACGGTCCGGCGAATTACCGGCAGCGGCGACCTCTGGGTCTCCGAATTCATACTCAGCTATGACGGCAAGCCATCTTACACAGTGAGCATCATGGAATTCCGTGAAGGACTGGTGGCCCACGAAACGCAATATTTCGCCGATCCATTTGACCCTGCACCCTCGCGTGCGCGTCTTGTCGAGCGAATAGGCGCTTCACCGCAGTGATGCTTACGATGGATGGTCGCCAACCATTTCATGGTGGCCGGCTCGTTGGGCGTTGTGGCAGGATACCGGCGCCTTGATTCCGGCTCGGGGGCTTACCCATGCGCCTTGTGGCAGCTTTCGCTTGCGCCATGACGCTGATCTGCGTCGGCGTCTTGCCGAGTAAGGCCGAGAAGCGCGTGGCGCTCGTGATCGGCAATAGCGCCTATCGAAACGGCTCGGCTCTGCCGAATACCCCGAACGACGCGAACGACATTGCCGCGTCGTTTGCACGGCTCGGGTTCTCTGTCACCAAGGTCTTGGACGCGGGTTTCAACGACATGCGCCGGGCGCTGCTGCAATTCGGGCGGGAAGCCCGTGGGTCCGAAATGGCAATAGTGTTCTTCGCCGGCCACGGCATGGAGATCGGAGGCGAGAATTGGCTTATTCCGGTCGATGCCGAACTAATGTCGGACACGGATGCGGAGAACGAAGCGGTCAGCCTGAGGACCGTGATGCTTCAGGTCTCGGGCGCGAGCAGCCTTGGCCTCGTCATTCTCGACGCCTGCCGTAACAATCCGTTCGCAGCGAAGATGCAGCGCACGGTCCGAACACGCGCGGTCGATCGCGGTCTCGTTCGGACTGAGCCGACTGACAACGTGCTGGTCGCCTACGCTGCCAAGGACGGGACAACGGCTAATGACGGGACGGGGCGCAATAGTCCGTTCACGGCAGCACTGTTGAACAACCTCGAAGTGCCCGGAGTAGAGATCAGTTTCTTGTTCCGCAAAGTGCGTGACGAGGTGATGATGTCGACTAAGCGGGAGCAGCAGCCCTTCGTATACGGGTCACTTTCGGGGCAGGCGATCTATCTAAAGGAAGGATCACAACCACCGCAGATGGCCGCTGTCGCGCCGCCCGTGGTTCCTGCCAATCCGTGTGGTGCGAGCGCGCAGACCGTGTCACTCACCTCCCGATCGGCGCAGCCGCTATCCGCGACCGAGGAATGCCTACTCAAGCCGAAAGACGTGTTCAAGGAATGCGACAAGTGCCCGGAGATGGTGGTGGTGCCGGCGGGCTCATTCATGATGGGATCGCCCACGAGCGAGGTCGAGCGCGACGCTTCCAACAGGGACGAGCTCCCGCAGCACTCGGTGGCGATATCGAAGCCCTTCGCCGTTGGTCGTTTCGCGGTGACGTTCGACGAATGGGACGCGTGCGTGGTCGATGGCGGCTGCGACCGTTGGAAGCCCTGCGTGGCCAATGGCGGCTGCAACGTTTACAAACCCTCGGATGAGGGCTGGGGCCGCGGCCGACGGCCGGTCATCAACGTGTCCTGGGACGATGCCAAGGGCTATGTGGCGTGGCTGTCGCGCAAGACCGGGAAGACCTACCGTTTACTCAGCGAAGCGGAGCGCGAGTACGTCGCGCGGGCCGGGACGAGCACGCCCTTCTGGTGGGGCTCATCGATCTCGACGAGCCAGGCCAACTATGACGGCACTTCCACCTACGGCGGCGGTTCGAAGGGCGAGTATCGAAAACAGACCCTGCCGGTCGATTCATTCCAACCGAATCCCTGGGGCCTCTACCAGGTGCACGGCAACGTGTGGGAATGGGTCGAGGATTGCTACGACAGTACCTACCCGGGAGGCTCGTTTAGGAGTAGGATCCCATCTGATGGTTCCGCGTTGGTAGCTGGAGTTTCGGTAAGCGGATTCTGTGATTTCCATGTCGCTCGCGGCGGTTCCTGGAGCGCGCGTGCGGGGGACCTCCGCGCGGCCCGCCGCAACGGGGTCAGGTCAAGTACCATGTCAGAGAACCGGACCAGCGTCGTGGGTTTCCGGCTGGCGAGGACGCTGACTCCCTAATCCTTCACCCCGTCAGAGTACCGGCGACAGGTCTGGACAGTGTGCTCCGCATTGATCGGACATGTCGAGGCTGCGGCGCTTTGGCCAATCAGCGGTGATCCCCACGAGCCGATCCGTCGGCTTGGCGGGGGCTATGGAGCCGTGGTGGGGCATGGACGGGCGCAATGCTAGAGATACTGACCGAGGTTCTAACTTCGATAGCTCGTTTAGCCCGAGTAGGACGCCAAGACCAATGAGCCTTGGGATCTGTTGAGCCTCATTGAGGTAAGAAGGCGCGGCTTCGAGAACTTCGTCAAGGCTCAGTCGATTTCACCGTATCTGGACGAGCCGGTGTACATCGCCTTCGTATCCGCAAGGATAGCTCCCCTGGTTGGGAACTTCTTGGGCTTCAATGGAGAGCAAGTGTCGCTACACGAAGTAGAACGCTCCAACCAAAGCGACTGAAAGCACGTTTGATTACAGAGGCTGACTTTCCACCCTCCCAAGGCCGCACGAACTAATCGAATTTCGGATCGCCGATGCCGACCATTTCGCGAAGGGCGATCTTGCCTTCGCCAGCGCTACGTGGCCGTCGTTCACGGCGGGCCGCTCTTAAATTCCAAGTATTTATCCACGGCAAACTTGGTTATGAACGCCAGGACGACAGCTGGAAGAATCCAGGCAACCACCAGCCTGCCGGCGCCATGACTCATAATGGAATTCCAGCCAGAAATTGCCAAGTCGATTCCAATTCTAAATGCAGGGCAGACTATATAGTGCGAGAAGATATCATTTCTGCACCATCTGTAATCCTCTTGATCAGGCTGAAACTGGGCATGCTTTTTCCAATACCACTCCGAAAAATCCTGCTGTGTCTCGGCCGCCACGAATAAATTCACGACCAGCGCATAGCCTATACCCATAACAAAGAAAAAAGCGACCATAAATACTGGAATAACAACCAGGAACACGAATGCGCAACCCAAGCCGGGAGAGTTGGAAAAACAACGATCCAGGAATCGTGAAAGGGCATGGCCAAAGCGTTCGCCAAGGTTGGGCATCTCGGGTATTCCCGATCGCGAAGATGTTAGCGAGAGACATCGCAAGAATAGCTCATGGCCGCGCGTAGTTCCACCCGATGCAAACCGGAATCTCGGAACAATCGGCGAGATTTCAGGCTCAGAGGTGAAGCTCGTCATCGCCAAGGGTCTCCCGCTTGAAAGGTAGCCAGTCATGCGCCCAAGGGGATGGGCGACATCGGCGAGAGGCTGATCCTTGCGTTCGAAAGCAACTGCATCAAGCAACTCTTCGAACTACTCCTGAGGCGGCCAGCGAACGGCGGCGTCCGAACCCTCTACCTTCGTGTAGACGGGCTCCGCGTCTGTCTCAACAAGCGGGCTAAATGAACCGGGATTGCGTGCATACCGGTCGACAAACAGCTGAATCGTTGAATTCCGAAGATCGAGCATGCAATTGCACATGTCGATGCCGTCTTCAGTGCGGCGGTAAGTGGATTCCGAATTGTTTGGCCAATGAACCTTAAAACCGTTCATTAATCCGTCCTTATCGACAAGAACCTCCATCAGGCCTTTGTAGTGCGGGTCGTAAGGGATTGCTTGCCCAGCGCTCTCTCCCCAGATGCGGCGCGCCTCGCGCTCTAGACCGAAGAACGCGCCAATAAATGCCTTTGCCTTCGTGATCAGGTCGTCAAGTTCCCGATATGAAATCCTGAAGGCTCCGGTCCAGTTCCCGTTCCTGCAGCGGAAGCCGTCCTCTGTAAGAATAAAATCCGAGTGGCTGATCGCGTTACGCAGATCGCCCCGGTAGAATTCTTCAATGATGTCGCCAACGGAGACGCCCACTTCGGTTCCGAGCTTCTTGATGATCTCGATCTTCTGTCGCGGGAACAGGCCAGTCGACTGAAAGCGCTTCTTCTGCTTCTCGCTTAGAAATTGGTAGAAGGGATTCGGGCTGTATCCGCGTTGAAGCCTGAAACGAAGGAGATTCGCCAGCACCTCGTAAGGTGCATCCATTTCGACGATATGGTTATAAAATAAGAGCCCGAGCCTAAACGTGGTGAGGCTGGGGTTCGGAAATCGATCTTCTGGTAAGTCAACCTTCATCAAAGAATTGATGTCTTCGAGGATCGCCCGGGATTCCGCATACGGGTCCCATCCCTTATCTTCAGCGCCGACCACACGAAGCAGCGATGCGAAATAGCGAATGATGTCGTGGTGGATAGGGTTGTCGGGGAAAAACAGCGGAGCCATGACGTCGATGTAGCGATCGCGGATCGCCTCCAATTTCTTCTCGCCGGTCAATCCTTCGGTCATGGCAACGGTTGAGAAACGCACAGGAACACGCCCCATCATCTCGACTAGCCACGGCGGCCAAGCGGAATGGGGGATGACCTCGTCACGCGAGTTCGCTCCAGTTCGGCCGCGCATCGGCGCCGACGAAGCCGCACCGAGTGCAGACCATGCGTGGCCCGATCGACGGCACCTCGTTAGAATCGGGCATGTGGTCGACGTTGAATGTGACCGAGTGGTGGCAGCAGGGACAGTAGACAGAGAGACAGCGGATTCCGTTCTCACGCATGTTGGCAAGCGTCATGGGCGGATCGGGATCGCGGCTTACTCGACGAGATCGGCTCCGGAAGGCTCTTGCTTCCTCGATGGTCGGGTCCTTAGGTGGCATCGAGTGCGACCTCATCTATCAGCGTGGGATCGCCGCCCGCGGTCGTTGATTTGTTCACGCGCCGGGACACAGGCCAGATGCGGAGCGCATCATCGGGTGCCGGCTTCAGCACATCGCTTCCCGCAGTCCCATTCACCCAGGGATCAATCTGGTGCGGCGCAAGAAGCACCGGCATGCGGTCGTGGATCTCGCCCGCGGGGGCATTCGCGGCCGTGACGATGATCGTGCATGAGCGCACCGGCTCGCCGGTCTCAATGTCTTTCCACTGATCCCATAGCCCCGCAATCGATAGCGGCGAGCCATCGGCCGCTGTAATGTAGTAAGGCTGTTTTCCGGTCGGTCTGGGCTTCCATTCGTAATAGCCGCTCGTCGGAATGATGCACCGGCTACGCTTGAATGCATCGCGGAACATAGGCTTGTCGGCGATGGTCTCAGCGCGGGCGTTGAAGGTCGCCGGCATTTCCTTCTTGGACTTTTTCCACCACCAGGGGATCAAGCCCCAGCGCATCTGCACGAGGCCAGGACTGCCCTCGCGCGGCATCACCACGTCGACCGGGTCTGTCGGACAAATGTTGTAGCGCGCCTGCAGGTTCACAGCCGGCTGGGTAAGCCGGTAGAGCGACATCAGCTCCCGCCAGGTGTAGGCTCGAGTGAAGCGACCGCACATGGTCCTATTATTCTGCTTACCCGACGCTTACCCGCGCCCAAATCTCCGAGACCTTCTTCCCAACTAAGTCTTTGATCTTATTGGTGAGCCGGCTGGGACTCGAACCCAGGACCACCTGATTAAAAGTCGTTTTTCGGGCCGGTTCCAGGCCGTCTCACGCCGACCCATCCGTACACACCCACACACGAAAACCCTAGCATTCATCGGCTCTCCGTCGTATCACGCCGGTCCAGGGCGTTTCACCCAAGCCCGGGGTTTTTGTTGTCCCGGTGTTGTCCCGGGCGGACCACCTGATCTCGGTAGGGGACCACACGATGGCCGTCAGCAAGACCGATCTCGATGACCGCACCCTCCAAGCGTTGCGTCCCGACACGAAGACTTGGGCCAAGCTCTGGGTGCCGAAAGAGGAGGGGGGTAAGCCGCCGTCGCGCCCGATCCTCTGGGATGCGGAAGTCAAAGGTTTCGGGGTGCGCGTGACGGCGAACGGCAAGCGTACTTTCGTACTGGTCAAGCGATACCCTGGAAGCCCGCACCCGACCCCGCGCGAGATTGGCGAATATCCAACGATGACCTTGGCTAAGGCGCGCGACGAGGCACGCGCTTGGGTCGCGATGCTCAAGAAGGGGATCGACCCGGCCGAGCACGCGGAGGAGGAGAACCGCAAGCGTGAGGAGGGCAAGCGCAAGGCCGACGCCGAGAGGGCCAACACCTTCGCCGCCGCCTTCGAGCTGTTCGCGGCTCGGCATTTGTCCGGGCTCCGCAGCGGCAACGATGTCGAGCGCGAGATGCGCCGGCTGCTGCTGCCCGCCTGGGGTCCGCGACCACTGCGCGAGATCACCCGCCGGGACGTGATCACCTCGGTCTATGCGGTGCACGACGGCGGCAAGCCGATCATGGCCAACCGACTGCTGAGCTACGCCAAGAAGTTCTTCGGGTGGTGCATCGAGCGCGACTTGGTTGAGGACAACCCGGCGGCCAGCGTCAAGAAGCAGGGCCGGGAAGTGAAGCGCGACCGGACCCTGACTGATGGCGAAATACGCTCCATCTGGCAGGCGTGCGAGGGGCTCGGCGCGTTCGGCCGATCGGTGCAACTCATGCTGGCGACTGCGGCACGCAAGACCGAGGCGGGCGAGGCGCGGTGGTCGGAGATCGACGTCGCCGCCAAGGTCTGGCGGCTCGATGCCGCCCGCACCAAGGCCGAGCGCGGGCACGAGATTCCGCTCAACGGTATTGCGCTCGGCATCCTCGATGCAGTGCCCCAGCTCGGGCCATTCATATTCAGCACTGACGGGATTAAGCCGATCGGCGGCTGGTCGAAGCCCAAGGATGCGCTTGACGCCGCCTCGGGTGTCATCGATTGGACCCTGCACGACTTGAGGCGCACCGCCGCCACAAATCTGGCCAAGCTGGGCGTCGATCGCGTCGTGATCAGCAAGATTTTGAACCACGCTGATCCGGGCGTGACTGCGATCTACGACCGCCACGCCCGAGCGCCAGAGATGGCGGCCGCGTTGGCCGCATGGGGCAGGCGGCTGGAGCAGATCATCAATCCCGAGGCGGCCGACAATGTCGTGCCCTTGCGCCAGGGCCGTCGTGAGGCGGACTGAATTTGCCCATCCTACGGTTGCGCAAGGTCAAGCATCGTACAGGCGTTCGTTGTCAGGAAGGTTATCCAGACTTCTCAGTGCCTTAGCGGAAATGGCGACTCGCTGTTTGGTTGGTAGCGGAGGCAGTGAAACGTATTAGGTTGGCCTGATCCGCGTTGAAGCGAGGATCAGCAGATGACCAATTCCAAAAAAATAATTCGTCGGCCGGAGGTCGTAGCCAGAACCGGTCTGAGCAAGTCGACGATTCAGCGTCTTGAGGCTGCGGGCGAGTTTCCTAAACACTTTCCTATCAGCAAAAACCTTGTCGGCTGGTCTGAGCACGAAATTGACGAATGGATATCAGGATTGAAGCAATGGTGTCACGTCCGCCTGTGATCGCCATCAATCTGAAGCGCAGAGCAGCCCGAGCCGAGCGCTTCTTGCCGGCGTCCCCCTTGAGGCCAAGCTCGGCACGGGTGGGTGTCGTCTTATCAGGCGGTGCCTCTTTAGCACTGCCTGATGATCCCGAACCCTTCGGCTTGCCTCTCAACTGCCCGCGTGTGCCCTTCGCCTTCCCGATGCGCCTTCAGCTCTTCGCCAAGCCCGCGATCCGCCGCAATCCATAGGCCGCCGGCACGATGTCTCGCGGTGGGCCTGGCTGATTCACCTGAGCGATTTGGGCGGTCAGGGCTGTTCCAGTAGGGCGGCCAGCAAGACGCGTCCTGAGTCAATTCTGGCCGTTTGCTGCTACGGTGCCTCGGTAGGGCGCGCGATAGCTATTGGTACTTGAGGGAATTCAGGTAGGCCATCAGGAGAACGGAAATGAAAGCTATGGCCACTAATGCTGTGATAAGATTCTGGCGCCCTCTATACGCAGGGTCGTAACGATACCTCTCCGCGTCGGCCGCCCTCTTCAACGAAGCCTCGGTGATGTGAAAAGAGTTGTTAGGGAGCGCGAGAAGCAGGAGCCCAGTAAGCAAGGGTGAAATCACGATCGAGAGGACCAGCCAGATAGGCCAGGAACGCCCCCTTGTATTGGCCGCAACCGCCACGACAGCAGAGAGAAACAGCCAAGCGACAATCCACGGCATCCGAAGTTCCAGACACTCAGGTAATCGAACCGAATCTTAAGCGCGGCGGCGCTGGCGCGGCGCGTTGATATATTCACAAAACGTAAGGATTTCTATCGCACATCCCGCCTGATTTCGTCCATGGCCGGCCCACCTGGTTGGGGCGTCGTAAAGATTCCAAAGCTATTTCCGGTTGCGAAAAATTGTGGCAGGCTTCCTCGCCGGACTACGGGAGGGGACCCATGCGCATTGTGGCAGCTTTCGCTTACGCCTTGATGCTGATCTGCCTGGGCGTTGGGCCGGGGCACGCCGAGAAGCGCGTGGCACTCGTGATCGGCAACAAAGACTACAGGTCGGGCGTCGGTCCGCTCGCAAACACGCTCAACGATATTCGTATCGTAGGGGACGCACTAAAGTCCGTTGGTTTCGACGTGCTGCCGCCGGTGCAAAACGCCACACGCACCGACATGCTGCGTGCAATTTACGAGTTCGCGTCCAAGCTCAAAGCCGCCGGTCCGGATGCCGTGGGCTTCCTTTACTACTCCGGTCACGGCATAGCGTCGGCGGGTGAGAACTACCTGATTCCCGTCGATATCGACGAACCTTCGACGGTTCTGCTCAGCATCCAGGGCGTGAAGCAAAGCGAGGTGCTGGCCATCCTCCGTAACGACGCCCCGAATGCGGCGCACTATCTTGTGCTCGACGCCTGTCGCAACACATTGCGAGGCGCACGCGGTGCTAAAGGCTTCGTGCCGGTTGGGCAGCAAAACGGAGTGCTGGTGGCCTTCTCGACCGAGCCCGGTAAGACCGCTTTGGACACCGGGCAGGGCAGCGGCCCCTATGCTGCGGCATTGGCGGCAGAGTTGGTGAAGCCGGGCCAAAATGACTTGCTTATGTTCCATAACGTTCGCGTCGACGTGATGGACAAAACGAGCGGCGACCAGATCCCTTGGACGGAGGACGGCATCCAGCGGCGGAAGCGGCCGCTTTTTGCCGGTGAGACGCCAACTCAACAGCAGCAGCAGCAGATTGCTGCGGTTGTACCGCCGGTTGTTCCACCTGCTCCCGCTGGGCCGTGTGGTGGCGTGATCGTGGCTTCGATTTCCTCACGCGCGGGACAGCCATTGTCCGCGAACGAGGAATGCGCGCTGAAGCCGAAGGACGTGTTCAAGGAATGCGACAAGTGCCCCGAGATGGTGGTGGTGCCGTCGGGCCGCTTCACGATGGGGTCAGTTGCGAGCGAGGAGGGGCGCTTTGGTGACGAAGGGCCGCAGCATTCGGTGACGCTTCCAAGCCGTTTTGCGGTGGGGCGATTTGCGGTAACGTTCGACGAATGGGATGCATGCGTGGCCGATGGCGACTGCGACGGTTACAAGCCTGAAGACCGAGGCTGGGGGCGGGGCCGGCAGCCGGTGATCAACGTATCGTGGGATGACGCCAAGACCTATGTGGCGTGGTTGTCGGGCAAGACCGGCAAGCCCTACCGTTTGCTGAGCGAGGCCGAACGGGAATATACGGCGCGTGCGGGGACGACAACCCCGTTCTGGTGGGGCGCATCGATCTCGCAGAGCCGAGCCAACTATAGCGGCACAAAGACCGTTCCGGTTGATTCATTCCAGCCCAATCCATGGGGTCTCTACCAGGTGAACGGCAATGTCTGGGACTGGGTCGAGGATTGCTGGCACGGCAGCTACGCCGGAGCGCCCACTGACGGTTCGGCGTGGATATCCGGAGACTGCAGTAGCCGGGTCCTTCGCGGCGGTTCCTTGGACTTCCCTCCGAGGGACCTCCGCGCGGCCCGCCGCTACAGGCACACCTCAGAGTTCCGGAACGACCTCATTGGCTTCCGCCTTGCGAGGACGCTTACCCCCTAATCCTTCACCCCGTCAGCGCACCCGCGACAGGTCCGGGCACCGCGCGCCGCATTGATCCGACATGTCGATCGACCGGCGGCGCGGACAATCCTCCGTGATCCTAGCGAGCCAATCGGTTAGCTTGGCATCAGGTCCGAGTTGTTTGACCAGACGGGCAACGTTGTATCGTCCGAGCCGGCCGCACTTGTCGCACGAGACGACGAGCCAGTCGATCTTGCCGATGAGGTCGGAGGGAGTCAGGGAGCCGTCGCGGGGCATGATTGCGACCTATCGCGCAGCTTTAGAGAAATCCTTCGGTGCGTCGAATGGCAAGGCCACACGCATAAAGAACCTCGCGAAGGCTTGAGATAAATGCTCAACGTAAGGAGACTGTAAGCGCCATCGATCTCCGGCAACGCTTGCAAACCTTTCGACATAACCAACCGGCAAACTGGCGATTTCCCGAAAATCAACAACAAGCCAACTTCGCGGGTCGTCAAGTTGCTCAGTTGGCGGAAGGAGGTGTAGGGACTCGACGCGGCCACGCGCGACCTCGGGCCATCTTCCTTTGCTTTTGTAACTTGGATTGACTTGTTCAAACTGGTCCAGTGAGTAAATTTGGGTAACGACAACGTTTGCAATTTTTTGTTGTTCGAGATCGCAACTTTGCGACATGATTATGATGTTCGCTTGAGCGATATTGATGGGGATTTGGCCTTTTTCATCGGCATCGGGGAATGATGGAAGCACCAAGGGAATGGCAATGTCCTTCAGCAGGTCGCCCTGGTTTAGGACGTTAGTGTTGACGCTGTTCCACGACGCCATGCTTTAATCATCAGTGATTGGGCGCGGTTGAGCGGGACCGATCCACCTGCCCGTCGCATGTATTGTTTGCACCTGTCTTTTGGGGACGCTGCGATAGGCAAAAGGATCTTCACCTGCAACATTGGCGTATGGATCAGCAAGGCCCTCCATGCTGCGAACGATATTTGTGAGGAAGTAATCGGTCAATTGAGTGACTTCCGAACCGCGCGACATGCTCAACGCAGCAAACGTCGCTTGTCCGGCGTGGCTGAGATAGGTAACCAGTCCAGTCGCCATCGTATCGCTGGTGGAAACAACAGTCACGTTGCCCTCCGTCCATCTGTTTAATGGGCCCGGAGCATAAATAGGGCGATCGCCTTGAATCAATTCGATGATATTCCGAACGGCTGTTGCCATTAGTAAAAGCGCTCCCTCATCGCGTCGGTGATGCACGCTTCGAACGCTGTATTTTTTCTTGCGCGAAGTTGTTCGAAATACTGCCAGAGTGCTTCCTCGTCGTTAGGCAGGTTACTTTGGCGAAAAAGGTCAAGATCTAGGATCACTGACGCCAAGCCCTCCGCCGGAGGATGCGCCATAGTCATGTTTATAACTAACAATGCCTCCATATCTACTTGAGGAATTTGCACTTGCATAAAAAAATTAGAAAGTCCTTGGGGCAAATCTGGAGCAATCTCCGGGGCGGTGCGAAGATAGCGCTTGAAGTCATCAAATGGAATCGGCAGATCCAATCTGTTGACATATCGAAGCGCAACTCTCGCTATCTTCTTAGGTTGGGCGATTTCGCGATACATCGTCCAGAGTTGACGGCCTTGAGCGCTAAAAGAGTCCCAACTGTCGTAAGGAGCGAGCTTGCTAAAACTCCAACCATCAGTTTGGGCTTGAATCAGCTTGTCTTTGGAGGCGCTCAGAAATTGAAACCCAACCTTGGTTGGCGTGGTTGTTTGGCTGACAGACGGACCAACGGCAAGGGCCGCGGTGACACGAAATTGTTCAATCGCTTGAGAGAATTCGACACCGGCCTTATTGGACAGTTCGCGCAATTCATCAACCGTCAGATCATCGCGGGGCTCAACCCGAATGTCCATGACGGCCTCTGTGATCGGTGCTTTCGGATATTTCATCGAAGTTGGGATTGCGGGCTTCCGCCAAGGGAATTTTCACCCACTCGGAGGCATACTACGGCTCGATTCTCAAGAGATAATATCGGCAAAGGGATTAAGCTACCGTTGCGCGGTAAGGGGAGGGGGCTGCGCATGGCCCTTAGGTCGGCCAAGCATCTGCGCGTTGTGGCAGGCACGGCGCGATGAAGCCGGCAGGGAGCAGGCGGCGAGCGGCGGAGGGCATGACGGAAGGTAGCGGCGACGGCAGCGGAAGGCGAGTCACGTCCGGCCCGGCCGGCGTCGCCGCGCAGGGCCTACCTCAACGCGTTGACAGCGCCAGGAAGCAACACCAGCAGCAAAATCGAGATCATGAACAACAGCACCACAATTGCCATCGGGAGATCGAGGCGCTTTCGCAACGCTGAAGGCGCATCCTTTTGGTCCCGCGTTGAGCCTCTACCGGCGACGATGGCCAACTGCTTCGCTGGCACCGCGAAGGCGTCGCCCTGATCGCGCTCCGCGCGGAGGAAGGCGTCTCGGATCATGGGATCGGCAAACAACGAGGACAGCCGGGGCCTAGTTTTGACGGGACCGCGAGGGGCCTGAGGCATTGGCGTCGCATCTCATTGCGGTGAGAGCCAGGGGATAAGCGTAGCGGCGATGGCCTCAGCAGCGCGAGTCACAAGCCCGCTAGGCACCGCCTGTGCGTCAGGCGCGCCGCCTATGTCGGGATGCGGCCCGAGCCGTTTCCCGCAGCCCGCGCGGCGACGGCGGGGCCCACCCGACAGCCCAGGGCGTGGCAGGCCATCCAGCGGCCCGCTAATGATCGGCAAGCGGCCTTCCAACCCTGCCGTTTGTTGTCCCGGGTGTTGTCCCGAAGGGATCGGAGGGGTCGCGGCGGATCGCCGATCAGGTATAAGTCTTTGATGTTGCTGGTGAGCCGGCTGGGACTCGAACCCAGGACCACCTGATTAAAAGTCAGGTGCTCTACCATCTGAGCTACCGGCTCTTGCGCGCGTGTCTAGGGGCGCTATGGACAGGGGTCAATAGCGGGCGTTCATGCTATGTTGCCGGCGCCGGCTTTGCCTGCGGCCGAAGGAGTGCGCCATGCCCATCGTCAATCGCGTTGCCGACCTGCACGACGAGATCACCGCCTGGCGGCGCGACCTGCATGCGCATCCTGAGTTGCGCTACGAGGAGCACCGCACGTCGGCGAGCGTCGCCGAGAAGCTCAAGGCCTTTGGCTGCGACGAGGTGGTGCCGGGCCTCGGCCGCACCGGGGTGGTCGGCGTCATCCGCGGCCAAAAGGCCCAAAAAAGGGCCGCCGGCGAGCGCGCGGTGATCGGCTTGCGCGCCGACATGGACGCGCTGCCGATCGAGGAAGCGACCGACGTCCCCTATCGGTCGACCGTGCCCGGGAAAATGCACGCCTGCGGGCATGACGGGCATACCGCGATGCTGCTCGGCGCCGCCAAATATCTGGCCGAGACGCGCAATTTTGCCGGCACGGCGGTCGTCATCTTCCAGCCGGCCGAGGAGGGCGGGGCAGGGGCCAAGGCGATGATCCAGGACGGGCTCATGGAGCGGTTCGGGATCGAGGAAGTTTATGGAATGCACAATTTCCCCGGCCTGCCGGTAGGCCAGTTCGCGATCCGCGGCGGCCCGCTGATGGCGGCGGCGGATCGGATCTCGATCGCCATCGAAGGCAAGGGCGGCCACGCGGCGCGGCCGCATCTGGCGATCGACACCGTGCTGGTCGGCGCCCAGATCGTCAACCAGATCCAGTCGATCGTCGCGCGCAACGTCGACCCGCTCGAATCGGCCGTGGTGTCGATCTGCGTCTTTGCCGCCGGCAACACCGACAATGTCATTCCGCAGACCGCACATCTGGGCGGCACCGCGCGCAGCTTTTCGCCGCACGTGCGCGACCTCCTGGAACGCCGGCTGCACGAGGTCGTGGAGGGGACGGCGCGGCTTTACGGCGCGAAGGCGCAGCTCACCTATCGTCGCGACTACCCGGTGACGCGCAACCACGAAGCCCAGGCCGCCTTCGCCGCGGGCGTCGCCGCCGAGGTCGTCGGGCGCGAGCGGGTCGACACCAACGTGCCGCCGGTCATGGGCGCCGAGGATTTCTCCTTCATGCTGGAGAAGCGGCCCGGCGCCTTCATCTTCGTCGGCAACGGCGACACCGCAGGATTGCACCATCCGGCCTACGACTTCAATGACGCGGTGATCCCGGTCGGAACGTCGTATCTGGTGCGCCTCGTGGAGACAGCGCTGCCGGGTTGATTCCGTGTGGTAGAGGCCCATATTTCTTGGACTCATTTCCAGGGCTGGCAAATCGCACTGCATATGTGGCCCGAGAGCGCCCGGCATTGCTGCGGCGATGTGGACAAACGCTTTGCGGTCTGGCGCATCCCTCATGAATCCGCTGCCCTCGTTTCATCCGGCCGTCGCGGCGTGGTTTGAGCGCAGCTTCGCGGCGCCCACCGCGGCGCAAGCGCAGGCTTGGCCGGCCATCCAGGAAGGGCGGCATGTCCTGATCGCGGCCCCGACCGGATCGGGCAAGACGCTCGCCGCCTTCCTCGCGGCCATCGATACGCTTGTGCGGCAAGGCCTCGAGGGCGGGCTGCGGGACGAGACGCAAATCGTCTATGTCTCGCCGCTCAAGGCGCTGTCGAACGACATCCAGCGCAATCTGGAAGCGCCGCTCGCCGGCATCCGCGCGGCGTTGCGGGAGCAGGGCCTGCCGGACGTGGACATCCGCACCTGGGTGCGCACCGGCGACACCCCGCAGTCCGAACGCGAGCGCATGCGCCGCCGCCCGCCGCACATCGTGGTGACCACGCCGGAGTCGCTTTACATCCTGCTCGGCTCGGAATCCGGCCGCACGATGCTGGCCACAACGCGGACCGTGATCGTCGACGAGATCCACGCCATGGCGCCGAACAAGCGCGGGACCCACCTCGCGCTGTCGTTAGAACGCCTCGCCGCGCTCTGCGGCGACCGGCTGCTGCGCGTCGGCCTTTCGGCGACCCAGAAACCGGTGGAAGCGGTCGCGCGCTTTCTGGTCGGCGCCGGCACTGACGGCGGGAAAGACCCCGACTGCACGATCGTCGACATCGGCCACCGCCGGGCGCGCGACCTTGCGCTCGAGGTTCCGGGCTCGCCGCTCGAAGCCGTGATGTCGGCCGAGGTCTGGGAGCAGGTTTATCAGCGCCTCGCCGAGCTGATCGAGGCGCATCGCACCACCCTGATTTTCGTCAACACGCGGCGGATGGCCGAGCGGGTGACCCGGCAGCTGTCCGACCGGCTCGGGGAAGCGCAGGTGACCGCGCACCACGGCAGCCTCGCCAAGGAGCAGCGGCTCGACGCCGAGCAGCGGCTCAAGCACGGCAAGCTCAGGGCGCTGGTGGCGACCGCGTCGCTCGAGCTCGGCATCGACATCGGCGACGTGGACCTGGTCTGTCAGCTCGGCTCGCCGCGCTCGATCGCGAGCTTCCTGCAACGGGTCGGACGCTCGGGCCATGCCGTGGACCGCACGCCCAAGGGCCGGCTGTTCGCGCTGTCGCGCGATGAGCTCGTGGAATGCGCGGAGCTGCTCGACAGCGTCCGCCGCGGCGAGCTCGACCGGCTCACCTTGGTCGAGGAGCCGCTCGACGTGCTGGCGCAGCAGATCGTCGCCGAGGTGGCGGGACAAGAGTGGGACGAGGACGCGCTCTATGCGCGCGTGCGCCGTGCCTGGCCGTACCGGGCGCTGGCGCGCGAGGATTTTTCGACCGTGGTCGGCATGCTGGCGGAGGGGTTCAGCACCCGTCGTGGCCGCCGCGGTGCGCTGATCCACTACGACGGCGTGAACCGCGTGCTGCGCAGTCGGCGGGGTGCACGGCTCACCGCCCTGACCTCCGGCGGAACCATCCCCGACAACGCCGACTATCAGGTGCTGCTCGAGCCGGAAAACCATTTCATCGGCACCGTGAACGAGGATTTCGCGGTCGAGAGCCTGGCCGGCGATATCTTTCAGCTCGGCAACAAGAGCTACCGCATCATGCGCGTCGAGCGCGGCGTGGTGCGCGTCGAGGACGCCCACGGCATGGCGCCCACCATTCCGTTCTGGCTCGGCGAAGCACCGGGCCGCAGCGACGAGCTGTCGGTCTCGGTGGCGCGCCTGCGCACGGAGTTCGCCGCGCGTCTGCAGAGCGACCCGACCGGCGAAGGCGCGCTGCGCTGGCTGGTCGATGAGATCGGCATTGCCGAGCCGGCCGCGCGGCAGCTGGTCGAGTATCTGCACGCGGCGCACGCGGCACTGGGCTGCCTGCCGACCCAGGACACGATCGTGCTCGAGCGCTTCTTCGACGAGGCCGGCGGCATGCAGCTCGTCGTCCATTCGCCCTACGGCAGCCGCGTCAACCGCGCCTGGGGCCTGGCGCTGCGCAAGCGCTTTTGCCGCAAGTTCAATTTCGAGCTGCAGGCGGCGGCGAACGAGGACAATATCGTTCTGTCGCTCACCACGGCGCACAGTTTCGAGCTCGACGAGGTCGCGCGCTACCTGAATTCCAACAGCATCCGGCCGCTGCTGATTCAGGCGATGCTCGACGCGCCGATGTTCATCACGCGCTGGCGCTGGGTGATCGGCGTCGCGCTTGCGCTGCCGCGCTTCCGCGGCGGCCGCAAGGTGCCGCCGCAACTCGCGCGCATGGGGGCGGAGGATCTGATCGGAACCGTGTTTCCCGATCAGATCGCGTGCGCCGAGAACATCGTCGGCGAGCGCGAGGTCCCCGACCATCCGCTGGTGCGCCAGACCATCCATGACTGTCTGCACGAGGCGATGGACATCGCCGGCCTCGAACGGCTGCTGAAGGGGATGGAGTCCGGCGACGTGCGCGTCGTCAGCCGTGATCTCACCGAGCCCTCGCCGCTGGCGCTCGAGGTGCTGTCGGCGCGGCCTTATGCGTTTCTCGATGATGCGCCGTTGGAGGAGCGCCGCACCCAGGCGGTGATGAGCCGGCGCTGGCTCTCGCCGGAAAGCGCGTCCGACCTCGGCCGGCTCGATGCCGACGCGATCGCGCGTGTTCGTGCCGAAGCTTGGCCCGATGCCGCCAACGCCGACGAGTTGCACGACGCCCTGGTCTGGCTCGGTTTTCTCACCGCCGAAGAAGCGCGCGCCCAGCCGGGCTGGGACGACTGGCTGGCGGAGCTGGCACGGCAAAGCCGCGTGGCGCGGTTCAGCACCGGCAAAGCAACCCTCTGGATCTCCGCCGAGCGCCTCCCGCAGTTTTTGGCGCTCTGGCCGGCGTCGAAGCCCGAGCCTTCCATCGCGGCCCCGGCCGCCTACGCGGGGCGCAACTGGTCGCGCGACGACGCGCTGGTCGAAATCGTGCGCGGCCGCCTCGAGGGCCAGGGTCCGGTCACGCAAGACGCACTTGCCGGCGCGCTTGGTCTTGAAGCGAACCAAATCGCCACGGCCTTGGCGGCGCTGCAGGCCGAAGGCTTTGCCATGCGCGGGCGGTTCACGCCGGGAGCGGCCGTGGAGGAATGGTGCGAGCGCCGGCTGCTCGCGCGCATCAACGGCTATACGGTCAAAAGATTGCGGGCGGAGATCGAGCCGGTCGCGGCGCGCGATTTCTTGCGTTTCCTGCTGACCTGGCAGCGGGTCACGCCGGATGCGCGGATGGAAGGGCCGGACGCCCTCGACACGGTGCTCGGCCAGCTCGAAGGTTTCGAGGCGCCGGCCGGCGCCTGGGAGACCGAGATCCTGCCGGCGCGCCTCGCCGGCTACGAGCCGCATTGGCTCGATGCCCGATGCGTGGCCGGACAGGTCGCGTGGTCGCGGCTGCGGCCGCGCAACGAAAAAGGCAACGGCGGCAAGAGCCGGGCGACGCCGGTGCGCACGACGCCGATCACGCTCCTGGCGCGCCGTCATGCGGCGCTCTGGACGTCGCTTTCCCCGCCGCCGGACGAGGCGAGTGTGAGCCCGCGCGCGCAAGCCGTTGTTGATCATATCCGCCGGCATGGCGCGTCGTTCTTCGACGAACTGGTGGACGGCAGCGGCTTGCTGCGCTCGCAGGCCGAGGAGGCGCTCGCCGAGCTGGTTGCCGTGGGCCTCGTCAGCTCGGACAGCTTTGGCGGGCTGCGCGCGCTGCTGGTGCCGTCAGCGGAGCGCCGGCCGATCGCCGGCGGCCCGCGCCGCCGCCGCACCGTGGCCTACGGCATGGAAGCCGCCGGCCGCTGGGCGCTGGTCCGCCGTCCGCCCCCGGCAAAACCCGAAGCGCCGTCCAAGGCGCTCGAGCAGGACGCCATCGAGCACGTCGCCCGCGCATTGCTGCAGCGTTACGGCGTCGTGTTCTGGCGCGTGCTCGAGCGGGAGGCCGGATGGCTGCCGCCGTGGCGAGATTTGCTCCGCGTCTATCGCAGTCTCGAGCGGCGCGGCGACGTCCGCGGCGGCCGTTTCGTGGCCGGGTTCTCGGGCGAGCAATTCGCGTTGCCCGACGCCGTCGGCGCGCTGCGCAAGATGCGCCGCCAAGCTGATTCGGGGGCGTGGGTCTCGCTGTCCGCCGCCGATCCGCTCAATCTGGTCGGCATACTGACGCCTGGTCCGAAACTCGTCGCGCTGACCGGCAACCGCTTGCTCTACCGCGACGGGCTGCCGGTCGCGCTGCTCGCGGCCGGCGGCGTTCAATTTCTTGAAACGCTCGACGCGGCGAGCGAATGGGAAGCCCACAAGGCGCTCTTGCGGGCGAACCCGCCGCCGCTCATCGCTGCCGATGCCGATCGGCACACCCCGGACGAGCATACCGTTGCCGCCCACCATCGTCACTGACGCGGCAGGCGCTCGCCAACGAAGCGCCCGAGACGAAAAAGAGACAAACAAATAAATGTGCCACTGTTCCGACGCGACAAAAGATAACAGACGGCGCTCGCACAGCGTTATCAGACGACGTAGGGTGGGCAAAGGCGGCCGAGACGTCGCCGCTTTCGCACGGTGCGCGGTCCGCCGTGCCCACGCGGCCTGACCCCATGCACTTTTTGGCTGGGCCCGACTGCGTGGGCACGGCGGACCCGGCGTGGTGCATTAGTCGAAAGCTCAGGGGCCGCCTTTGCCCACCCTACGCTGGTCAATCGACCAGGGGCGCGTCGACGCGCTTGTCGGCCGGCAGCGGCGCCGGAGCGTCGGCGACCACCGCTTTGGCGAGCGGCGCCCGCCGCGGCAGCAGCAGCTGCAAGCGAGCCTCGAGGCGCCTCCAGTAGGCGAACTCGTTGAACCGCGAGCCATCGAGGGCGGCAACGGCCACCGCCGACAGGAACGGGATGCTCTGGATCACCAGCACGGCGGCGAAGATATAGATCTCACGGACCCGCACCGCATTGGTGGCGACGAGCGTGGCGGCGCCGGCGAGCAGCAGCGCGGCCAGGATCGCTTCCCAGAAGGCCTGGAACTCGCGTCCCTTGCGCGCGCGGCCGCCCTTGGCGGTGCGCACGAAGGGCAGGTGGTCCTTGATCAGGCCCTGGCCGACGGCATGCGCGACGGTCCACTGCAACGACATGGCGGCGAGCACCGCCCGCATCAGCTTGCCGCGCGCCATCGGCACCCGGCTGGGATAGAGCGCGAAGAAGTGCATCAGCGACACCGCGAAGGCGGCGACGATCGGGATCGTTAGAATCTTGTCGGGAACGGCGATGCCGACGAAGGCGACGATCGGCACCCAGAGCAGATTGAGGATCGCCACCACGACGCCGACGCTTTCCGCGCCGAGCCAGTTGACCCAGCCCAGCGCATATTCGCGCTTCTGCTCGCGCGTGAGCTTGCTCTCGCCGGGCAGGAAGCGACGCCAATGCTTCTTGACGATCTGCAAACCGCCATAGGCCCAGCGGTTGCGCTGCTTCTTGTAGGCCTCGAAGGTATCGGGCAGCAGCCCGTGGCCATAGCGGCGGTTGGTGTAATGGGCGACCCAGCCGAGCTCCAAAATGGTCAGGCCGAGATCGGTGTCCTCGCAGATCGTGTCGCTCGACCAACTGCCGGCCGCCTCGAGCGCCGTGCGCCTTATCAGGCACATGGTGCCGTGGGTGATGATGGCGTTGATCTCATTCCGCTGCACCATGCCGATGTCGAAGAACCCGGCATATTCGCAGTTCATGGCGTCGTGCATGATGCTGCGGTCGGCGTCGCGGTGATCTTGTGGCGCCTGCACCAGCCCGACCTTCGCATCGGCAAACAGCGGGACCAGATCTTTCAGCCATTCGGGCCGCACGACGTAATCCGCGTCGATGACGCCGATGATCTCCGCATCGCTCGCGGTATGGATCAGAGCGAGCCGCAGGGCGCCGGCCTTGAAGCCCGGCAGGCTCTCGGCGTTGACGAACTTGAAACGGTCGCCGAGTGCGCGACAATGCTCCTCGATCGGCCGCCAGAAGGCGGCATCCGGGGTGTTGTTGATGACGATCACGCACTCGAAATTCGGGTAGTCCAGGCGGGCAACCGCGTCGAGCGTCTGCTTCAGCATCTCCGGCGGCTCGCGGTAGGCCGGGATGTGAATCGACACTTTCGGCGCGGGCAATTCGGCCGCCATCGGCGGCGAGGCCACGAGGCGCAGCGGCTTTGGCCCGAAGGCGACTGCGGCGATCTCCTGCATGCGGGCGAGCGCGATCGCCACGAGCGGGATCAGCAAGGTGAGGCCAAGCCCAAGCGCGAATGCCGCGCCGGGAACGAAATAGTGCCCCTTCCAGTAGGCGAAGATCGTGGCGATCCAGGCCCCGACCACGTTGGCGGACACGCCGAGCAGCACCGCCTGCGGCACCGTTGCCCGGCTCAGCGCCAGCATCGGCAGCGACAGCAGGAGGCCGAGCAGCACGGACAGTCCGGCAAGTTTCCAATGATCTGAATCGGAGATCGGACCGGTCCAGGCGAATTTAGGCGTGAGCGACGCGTCGAAGATGCCCCAATAAGGACCGACGCTGCCCTCGGAAGACTTCCACGGCTGATCGATCGCTTCAACGATGTTGTAGTCGATGCCGGAGGCTTCGGCGCGCGACACGAACGTGCGCAGCACCTCGGCCTGGTTGATGCGGCCCGGGTCGGAGTCGAAGCGGTTGTAGCCGGCGCTCGGCCAGCCGAACTCGGCGATCACTACACGCTTACCCGGAAAGGTGTCGCGCAGCTTGTTATATTGGACGAACGCGTCATCGACTGCGCCCTTATCAGGAATGTTGTTCCAATAGGGCAGGATGTGAGCGGCAATGAAATCGACCGAGTAGGCGAGATTTTTGTAGTAGAGGTAGTTGCTATAGATCTCACCGGTCGTCACCGGCACCGAGCTGTAGTGCTTCACGTATTTGATCAGCTCGATGAGGTCGGCGGCGGCGGAGTCCAGGGCCTCTTTCTTTTCCAGCCGGTAGAGCACCTCGTTGCCGACGACGATGCCGTTGACGTTGCTGTTGCGCCGCGCGAGCTCGATGACGGACGCGATCTCGCGCTTGTTGCGATCTTCCCGGCGCGCGATCTCGGCGGCGTCGCGGATCGGGTCGAGTGCCTGCGTGCTGTCGATCCACGCGCCGACCGTGACCTTGAGGCCGAACTCGGCTGCGATCCGCGGCACCAGCTCGCCGCCGTTCGTCGACGAATAGGTGCGGATCGCGCGCGTGTAAGGCGCGATCGCGCTCAAGTCGGCGCGGATCTTCTCTTCCGTGGCGGGGCCGCCGCCATCGGGCTCAGACCGGTCGGAAAAAGGAGTGTATGAGACGCTGGCCAGCTGACCTCCGAAATCGGGAGCGGTAGCTTGGCCGCGGACCAGGGTCCAGGCTGCGGCGTGCACGCACGCCACCAGCGCAACGACGACAGCGACGGAGCGCATCGAGTCAATAACCGTATGGGGCAGGGATTGTGTGAGCCGAACCCGTCCCCTAGGTTCGTCCGAGAGGCAAACGCTTTCTCAGGTACAGGCCACAAAGTAGTTAGTAGGCACACATGGCGAATTCAAGACAGAGACCCGCGTGGAACTGATTTCTGTTGCCATACTCAACAACGAAGTTAGCGGTTGGTTGTTCCAGCCGGGGCGGCGGCGACCGGGGTCGCCGGGGCGGGGCCGGTCGGGTTGATCCAGCAGGCATGGGCGCGCTTTTTCAGGCCCTCCTGGTCTTTCCCTCCGGGATCGCTGCTGGCTTGTTGCACAACCAGGCATCGGAACGACGTCTGGATGTGCGCTCCCGGGCAGCCGAACCGATCGTAGAGCTCCAAGTGGCGAAACGCGGTGTCGAGGTCGTCTCGCCACGCAAGGCTGAGGATCCTTTGTCCGATCCGGACGCATTCCGGCAGGGCGGCCGCTCCCTTCAAGTGCAGGGCGGCCTCCTCGAACTCGTTCTTCTCCACGTCCTTGGCGGCGGCGTCCTGCGCCTGCTGCCGCTGCGTATCGGTGGGTTTTGTCTCGGTGCCCTCGGCGCGGGCGGTGCCGGCCGAAAAGATCACTCCCGCCGCACAGAGTGCGACGGCTACAAGGCGCAAAGCTTTGAGGGACATGTTTGGCGAGGTCTGGTTGGGTCGCGATCGACCGGAATGGCGGGCACTCGAACACTCGATTTCGTCAGTATTACGGCGGTTGCAGCGCGTTGGTAGTTACCCGAATGACCGAATCCGGTTGGCTTGTCCAGGTCCGCTCTTGCGTCTTGCTTAAGGGCGCGAGCCCAACAAAACTAGCCTAGCATAGGCTTTTATTTCTCAACGCATTTCGGCGAAGTTGGATCGAGAATGCGATCCAGTTTAATGGATTTGGTCGCCTTTTCTTCAGCAAACGGGTATCGAAGCCGCTTCGGAAAATACTCCCAGCCGGCCGAGCGGCCGCTTCTCGGATAGTGCATGCGAATCCCCATCGGTCTCTTCGCGCTCGCGGCCCTATCCGTCGTCGGGTGGTGGTGGCTTGGGGGCCCGGTGGCGATGCCGGCCTCGCCACTGGCAGCGGGTGAGAAACTATATTGCGTCTCCTATGCGCCGTTTCGCGCCGATCAGAGCCCGCTCGATCCGTCCGTGCGGGTCGAGCCATGGCAGATCGAGGAGGACTTGGCGCGGCTTTCCGGCATCACCGATTGCGTCCGCACCTATTCGACCGAGTTCGGGCTCGACCGGATCGCCGAGATTGCCCAACGCCATGGGCTGAAGGTTTTGCAAGGACTTTGGCTGTCGGGCAATGCCGAGAAAAGCCGCCGCGAGGTCGACGAGGTCGTCGCGCTCGCGAAGCGCTACCCCGACGTGATTCGCGGCATCGTCGTGGGCAACGAGGTGCTGCTCCGCGGCGAAATGTCCACCATCGACTTGGTGCAGACCATACGTAACGTCAAGTCGCAGGTGTCGATGCCCGTCACCTATGCGGACGTGTGGGAGTATTGGCTGCGCAACCGCGAGCTGGCCCAGGCCGCTGATTTCGTTACCATCCATATCCTTCCGTACTGGGAAGATTTTCCTATTTCGGCAAAGGACGCGGCGGCGCATGTCGAGGCGATTCGCAAGCGCGTCGCGGCGGCGTTCCCCGGCAAGGAGATCTTGATCGGCGAGACCGGCTGGCCCAGTCGCGGGCGCATGCGCGAAGGCGCCTTGCCATCGCCGGCGAATCAGGCACGCGTGATGCACGAGGTGCTGACCTTGGCCAAGCGCGAGAACTACCGGGTCAATCTCATCGAGGCGTTCGATCAGCCGTGGAAGCGCTTCTTCGAGGGCACGGTCGGGGGGCACTGGGGGTTGCTTGACGCGGTCGGGCGACAACCCAAATTCACCTGGGGCGAAGCGGTATCTAATCACCCCTATTGGCGGTGGCAGGCTTTCGGAGGCGTTGCATTCGCTGCGCTGGTGTTTGCGGCGGCGTATGGCGCGCGGCGGACGGCTTGGACGGACGCGCCGGATGCCGGCCTCTACGTGGGCGTCACCGTCAGCGCGGTCTCGGGCGGCGCCTTGCTCGGCTGGGCGATCGAGAGCGCCGTCATCGAAAGCCTGGGCGCTGGCGGTTGGATCCGTTCGCTGACGATGGTTGCGGCAGCGCTGGCCGCGCCGCCCCTCGCCGCCGCGGGTTTGGCGGCCCAGAGACCCGTTCCGAGCTTTGCCTGGATGCTTGCACGCGCGGACGACCGGCCGCGCGATCGGCTGTCGCTGCTGCTCGGTCTCGTGCTGATCGTCCTCACCGTTCTTGCCCTGCAGAAGGCGCTCGGGCTCGTGTTCGACGCGCGCTACCTCGACTTCCCGTTCGCGGCGCTGTCGGCGGCGACGGTGCCGTATTTGGCGCTGAGCATCTTGGGAAAACGCATCGCCGGTCGGCTCGGTCGGGCCGAGCGCATCGCCGCGGGCGTCCTTTGCGCGTCGGCGGTGTTCATCGCCTTCAACGAGTCCTTTGCCAATTGGCAGGCGCTGTGGCTCTGCGCCGTGCTGGTCGGGATTGCCGTCATTCTGCTGCGCTTACGGGACGCGCCAGGCTCAGAATGAGCAGGGCCGCGGCGAGCGCCGCAAGTGCGGTATTGTAGAGGACGATGCCGAATCCGGCCGCCGCCAGAGCGATCGAGAACGGCACCATCGACGGCCTGATCAGGTTGATGCAGGCCGCGGCGAGCGCGATCGCGCCGAATACCCAGTGCTTGAACAGCGCGAGCACGACGTGCCTCGTCAAGCACAGCCAGGTGTCGAGACCGCCTTCGCAGGCAAGGCTCACCGTCGGTAGCTCGATCGCCAGATAGCGCAGATAGAGCGCGTATCCGACCGAGCTGAAACCGACGATCAGCAGCCAGTTCAGCTGCCGCGCCGTAGGGAGGAAGGTCCGTGTTCGCATGGTAGGCCACCGCTGGCGAGCTCGGGCTTATAATAAGTGAACGAACCCGCCATGACGAGCCAAGTTGCCCGTCACGGCCGAGCTTTGGCCTACGCCCGGGTTGCCCGGACGCCCTATTGGATGGGAAGCTGAGCCAGGCGCTGACCGTCAAAAGCGGTCGGGCGGCAAGCACGGCGGGTGGCGACGAGCGCCGCGCAAAGTCGTGTCGCGGCTGCCGGATTGGGCAGCGGTCCGATCACGAGCCGCAGCTCGACCGCACCCGGACGAACCTCGCGAACCACGACGAGCGGCCGTAAATTGACGAGCAGGGGGGCAGCGCTGGCCCTCACTGTCGCCCACAATGCCCGCAGCGCCTCGACAGTCGCACCGCCGCCGACATCGACACCCAACTCGGTCCGCGCCGGCGCCGGTTCGACCACTGCCGCCGGGTCGGCGGCAGCCGGAGGATTGGCGCTCGCAAAGGCTTGCCCCGCCGGCGGTTCGCTCGGCGGCGTTGTGGCTTCCGTAAACTTCTGTGGCGTTGCGGCTTCCGTTAGCTGACGGTTCGGCATGGCGGTGGCCACCGCAAGCCATCCGCCCGGGTAGCTGGAACTCGCGCCCGAGGGGAACGCGCTCGGGCTCATGACCGCCGGCGGCGGTTTCGGGGCGGCAACGGCGGGCGCCGGGGCGGCAAACGGGGTCGGCCCGGCGGCGGGATTGGTCACGGGCGTGGCGGGACTCGCAAGCGGCGCCGCCGGCGGAGAAGCGGCCGTGGCCGAAGGCATCGCCGGTCGCGGCGTTGCCACGGCATCGGCTGGTGCTACCCCGGGGCCCGCCGTGATCGGCATGGCCGCCGCTGAATTGCGCGGGGCGGGAACCCGTGGCGCGTCCTCAGCGCTCGTCGGCGTGGAGTCGAATCTGGATGCGTCGCTCTTGCGGCCCTCCACCGGGCCATCGCGACTGACGGACCCGGTTGTGGCCTCGTCGAGGCTGCGCTCGAGGGTGTTGATGCGCGCCAGCATCCGGTCGCGATCGGCGGCGAGCGCCCGGACCGCCTCGGCCAGACGCCGCGTATCATCATCGGCATCGGTGGAGCGGGCGCGAAGCTGCGCATCCGTTAGTGGGGCCGGTCGGGCGGGTTCGGTGATCGCCGGCTCGCTGTCCCCGGTGTCCGCCTGATCGGTCCCTAACGACAATAGCGTTGCAAGCCGCTGCTGCGCTCCAGGGCCGGAATTCGCCGATACCACCACCAGCGCGAGTGAAAACGCTGCCACGGCAGCCCAGGCGGTCAATCGCCCGAGGCCGCGGAAATTGAAGCGACGACTCTCGGCGTGATACGGCTTGCCGACTGGATTGACGGCCATTTGCCCATAAACTCCGGCGAATCAGCACCTCTGCAGCCTATCAGCGCGCTCGCCAATGTTCGAGGGGGGCGATGATGCGGGTCTGATCATCCACCGCGAGCAGGGCTTTTCCCCATCCTTGTCGTCTTGTATGACCACCGCGCGGCCGGAGGAGGAGTGCAAAAGCGCCCATGGGGGACAGGACGTGCCTGGCGATCGTGCTCGCGGCGGGCGAGGGCACGCGGATGCGCTCGCGGCTGCCCAAGGTTCTGCACGGCCTTGCCGGCAAGACGCTGCTCGCCCACGTCTTGGGCGCCGTTCGCGCCGCGGGGGCGACGGCAGCCGCCATCGTGGTGGGACCCGATCACGGGGCCGTCGCGCAGGAGGCGCGGCGGATCCTGCCGGACGCCGAGATCTTCGTGCAGGCCGAGCGGCGCGGGACCGCGCATGCAGTGCTCGCCGCCGAGGCGGCGATCGATCGCGGCGCCGATGACATCCTTATCATCTTCGCCGACACGCCGCTCATCAGGCTCGACACGCTGCAGCCCCTTCGGGCGGCGCTGGCGAATGGCGCGGCGCTTGCCGTTCTCGGCTTCCGCCCGGCCGATCCGAGCGGCTACGGGCGGCTCATCGTCGAGAACGGCGAGCTGATCGCCATTCGCGAGGACGCCGATGCGAGCGAAGCCGAACGCGCGACCACGTTGTGCAACGCCGGATTGATGGCCGTGTGCGGGCACGAGGCGCTCACGATCTTGCAGCAGATCGGCAACGACAACCGCAAGGGCGAGTTCTATCTCACCGATGCGGTCGCGATCGCGCGCGGGTTGGGACTGAAAGTGGTCGCGATCGAAGGCGAGGAGGACGACGTGCGCGGGATCAACACCAAGGCCCAGCTGGCGGAAGCGGAGGCGGTCATGCAGCAGCGGCTGCGCCAGGCGGCGCTGGAGCAGGGCGTGACCATGACGGCGCCCGAGACGGTGTTCTTGAGCGCGGACACGAAGCTCGGCAAGGACGTCGTGATTGAGCCCTACGTCGTCTTCGGCCCTGGTGTCGTGGTCGAGGATGAGGCGGTCATCCATTCATTCTCGCACCTGGCGAGCGCGCATGTCGGCAAGGGGGCCTCGGTCGGTCCCTTCGCTCGCCTGCGTCCCGGAGCAAAGCTTGGCCCCGGCTCGCGGGTCGGCAATTTCGTCGAGGTGAAAGAGGCGACCCTCGGCGCGCGAGCCAAGGCCAATCATCTCTCCTATATCGGTGATGCCACGGTCGGCGACGACGCCAATGTCGGCGCCGGCACGATCACCTGCAATTACGACGGCGTTGCCAAGCATCGGACGGACATCGGCAAGGGCGCGTTCATCGGCTCGAACTCGGCGCTGGTCGCGCCGGTTAAGATCGGCGAGGGCGCCTATGTCGGCTCGGGCTCGGTGATCACGCGTGACGTGCCCGCCGATGCGCTCGCCCTTGGCCGCGGCCCGCAGGTCGTTAAGGAAGGTTGGGTCGCGCGCTTGCGCAAGGCGAGGATTGCCGGCAAGAAATCGGACTAAAGCGGCAGGGCGCGCGGGACCGGAGCGCGCCGGCGCCGCGTGGTAACGCGGCCAAAGTCGTTAAAATGCTGATAGGCATTGTGATTTCGTGCGCGAGCCGGCCTCGGCTAATTAACGATTCGGGCGCAGTTAATTAGGGGGTACCCAACGCCATGTGTGGGATCGTCGGGATTCTGGGCCGCCAGCCGGTCGCTGGGCAGCTCGTTGATGCGTTGAAGCGTCTCGAATACCGCGGCTACGATTCCGCGGGCGTGGCGACGCTGGAAGAGGGGGGACTGACGCGGCGGCGCGCCGAAGGCAAGCTGCGCAATCTCGAGACCCGGCTCGAGCGCGAGCCGCTCAGCGGCAAGATCGGCATCGGCCACACCCGCTGGGCCACGCATGGGCGGCCGACCGAGCGCAATGCGCATCCGCACGCGACCGACCGCGTGGCGGTGGTACACAACGGAATCATCGAGAATTTTCGCGAGCTGCGCGAGGAGCTGCAAGGAAACGGCGCGAAATTCACGAGCGACACCGATACGGAGGTCGTCGCCCACCTCGTCACGCAAGAGATGCAGAAAGGCCGCTCGCCTGCGCAGGCGGTCGAAGCCGCCTTGCCGAAACTGCGCGGCGCCTTCGCGCTCGCCTTCCTGTTCGCCGGCGAGAACGACTTGCTGATCGGTGCCCGCAAGGGTTCGCCGCTCGCGATCGGTTACGGCGAGGGCGAGATGTATCTCGGCTCCGATGCGATCGCGCTTGCGCCCTTCACCGATACGATCAGCTATCTCGACGACGGCGACTGGGCGATTCTTACCCACAAGGCGGTCGAGATCCACGACGCGCAGGGGCTCATCGTCGACCGCGCGGTGACCAAATCGACCGCCTCGGCGCTGATCGTCGATAAGGGCAATCACCGCCATTTCATGGCCAAGGAGATTCACGAGCAGCCGGAGGTCGTCGGCCATACGCTCGCGCATTATTTGGACATGACCGCCGAGCGCGTTCGCTTGCCGAGCCCGCTGCCGTTTGATTTCCGCAACATTCAACGGCTGTCGCTCTCCGCCTGCGGCACCGCCTATTACGCCGGGCTCGTCGCGAAATATTGGTTCGAGCGTTTTGCACGGCTCCCGGTCGAGATCGACGTCGCGTCTGAGTTTCGCTATCGCGAGGCGCCGCTGCGGGAAGGGGATCTAGCGATCTTCGTGTCCCAGTCGGGCGAGACGGCCGACACCTTGGCGACCTTGCGCTATGCCAAGGAGCACAAGCAGCACGTGCTCTCGGTCGTGAACGTTCCCACCTCGACCATCGCGCGCGAAAGCGACGTGGTCATGCCGACGCTTGCCGGCCCTGAAATCGGCGTCGCCTCGACCAAGGCCTTCACCTGTCAGCTCGCCGTGCTCGCCTGCCTCGCAGTCGCGGCCGGGCGCGCCCGCAACGTGCTGTCCGAGGCCGACGAGCGAAAGCTCGTGCGCGCGCTGATCGAGGTGCCGCGCTACATGGCCGAGGCTTTGTTGCTCGAACCGCAGGTCGAGCACATGGCGCGCGATCTCGCCAAGGCGCAGGACGTGCTCTATCTCGGGCGCGGCACGAGCTATCCGATCGCGCTCGAAGGCGCGCTCAAGCTGAAGGAAATTTCCTACATTCACGCCGAGGGGTATGCCGCCGGCGAGCTGAAGCACGGCCCGATCGCCTTGATCGACGAATCGGTGCCGGTGATCGTGATCGCGCCGTATGACCGCGTCTTCGACAAGACGGTGTCGAACATGCAGGAGGTCGCCGCGCGCGGCGGCAGGATCATTCTAGTCACCGACCCGAAGGGCGCCGAGGCGGCGACGGTCGGATCGCTGACCACGCTGATGCTGCCCGACATGGCGGCGACCGTCACGCCGCTCGTCTACGCGGTTCCGGTGCAGCTCATCGCCTATCACACGGCCGTCGTCATGGGCACCGATGTCGATCAGCCGCGCAACCTCGCCAAGTCGGTGACGGTCGAATAATCGCTGGCCTCCGCGATACCGCGGAAACCTTTGCTGGGACAAGAGAAATTGGCTTTGCCCGGGCGCGCCGCGCGTCCGGGCCGCACGATATCGCGATTGGGGTACAAAATGTCATAATTAGGGTATATTATGTAATTGGATGAGCACGAATGATAACGAACCGCGCCTTGACCCGGAGGTCAACCCGGGCGACGCGAACAAGCCGCCGACGCATTCGTCGAGCATCGCCAGCCGCATTCGCAATCGTTTTCTCACCGGCGTCGTCGTCGCCGGGCCGGTCGCGATCACGGCCTACCTGACGTGGTCGTTCATAAAATGGGTCGACGGCTTGGTGACCCCGTTCATCCCGGTCGCCTACCGGCCCGAAACCTATCTGCCGATCCAGATTCCCGGCCTCGGACTGATCATCGGCTTCGTCGGGCTGACGCTGCTCGGGTTCTTCACCGCCAATTTGGTCGGGCGCACGCTGGTCGAGCTGGGCGAGGTCGTGCTCGGGCGGATGCCGATCATTCGTCCGCTCTACAAAGCGCTCAAGCAAGTCTTTGCGACGATCTTTTCGGCCAACGGTTCGGCCTTCCGCCGCGTCGGCCTCGTGGAGTTCCCGGCGCCGGGCATGTGGTCCCTGGTGTTCCTGTCGCAACCGGCGGGGAGCGACATCGCTAGCCGCCTGCCCGGCACCGAAGAGTACATCTCGGTGTTCCTGCCCTGCACGCCGAACCCGACCACCGGATTCTTCTTCTACCTGCCGCGGAGCGAGGTGATCGAGCTCGATATCACGTCGGAAGCGGCGGCGACCTTGATCGTCTCGGCCGGCATGATTCAGCCCAACGGCGACCAACAAAAGAAGCTGTCGGCATTCGCGGAAGCCGCCCGCGTCGCCCGCAATGCGCGCAACGGCCGCTCGGTCGTCACGGCGAAGTAGCGCTGGCCCCAAGTACTCTCTCGGTCATCTTGTATTGAAGGGAACCCCCCGCGGCGGAATGTCTCCGCTGCGGTGAGTTGGCCTCGTCTGGTCGGGAATAAAACGCGCCCAAGGTCGATCTATTGCCAATCGCGGCGCGGGCCGCGGGTCGTTATTTTGGCAATCAGATGGGGTCAATCATGAGCGCGACAGAGTTTTCTCGGCGTCTGGTATTGCGACACGTTGCGACGGCAGCCGGCACGGTTGCGACGCTCGGCTTCAGAGTGAGCCGTGGCACGGCCCAGGTCAAGCTCGCAAAGAAGGACGTTGACTATCAGGAGCAACCCAAAGGCAACCAGCGGTGCGAGAATTGCTTCAACTTCGAGGCCCCCTCGGGATGCAAGGTCGTCGACGGTCAGGTCATCCCGCAAGGCTGGTGCAAGGCCTACGCGCCGAAGCCGAGCTGAACTGGCCGGCGGCGCCTGGTTCTCGCCGGGGTGCTCGGTTTGTCATTGCGAGCGAAGCGGAAGCAATCTCGAGCGCGTGGCACGAGATTGCCGCGGGCGCGCCCGAAGTCGGGTGTTCCCGACTTCGGGAATGATGATGGCGCAAGTCGGAAACATCCGACTTGCGCTGCGCCCTCGCAATGACATGCCGATCGGCCACCCTT
Source organism: Xanthobacteraceae bacterium (assembly GCA_052148715.1). Lineage (GTDB taxonomy): Bacteria > Pseudomonadota > Alphaproteobacteria > Rhizobiales > Xanthobacteraceae > JBKQHQ01. Next base: position 39,203 of record JBKQHQ010000031.1, read on the forward strand.
CAGCCTCGCAGCCCCTCCGCGACCGGCGTGCGGTAGGTGAGCAGCGCCGGCAGGAGCGCCAGTGCGCTGCCCGCGCCGATCAGGCCGGCGATCAGGACAAGATCCGATCTGTCGAACACGAACGCAAGGTGCAGGCCGGTCCGCGTTTCAAGGATGGACGAGAGCGCTGCCGTCAGGAGCCAGCCGCCGGCGAGACCGAACAGGCATCCGATAGTGATGAGGACGGCAGCGCCGAGCCAGACCACGAGGAGCACATAGGCGCGCGGCGCGCCGAGCGCGCGCAGGATCGCATAGCGGCGGCGGCGCAGGCCGGCGAGCGCCAAAAGGAGCAACAACACGGCCGAGAAGATCAGCAAGTTGTTCAGGACCGAGGCCGCGACCAGAATGTCGCGGATGTCGCCCATTGTTTGGTAGAGCGAGACCAGAACTTCCGCCGGAAAGAGCGCCATGGTTCCGCCCTGCCGGTATTGGCCGCGCAACGCATAGGCGTCGGCAATGCTGCGCGGCTTCACGACGATGGCGGGTACGCCCGGCACATGCGTAGCATCATAGGGCGGCCCAAGCGGCGCCGCGTCCGCGGCGTGGCCATTGCCGAGACCGTGCGTCTCCCAGACGCTCTCGACGGGTATCAAGATCGCCCGATCCCAAGGGGTGCCGAGCCGCGGCAGCCGGCCCACGGCCGTGTAGGTCACGTTCTCGTGGCGGTGCTGCTGCTCGGCGTCGGTCTCCTCGCCGAGAGGCGCCGGGGGGCCGGCGACCTGGTGTGAGGGCGTGATCGTTGCGCCCAGCGGGAGTTTTACATCGGCCCCCAGCACGGCCTCGCCTTCGGCGTGAAACAGGCGGCCTTCGGTCGGCGTCAGCCGCCCCCAGCGCGACGCGAAATCGACGCTCGTGCCGACGACCGGATAGCCGCGGAAAATATCGCCGAACGCGATCGGCGCCGCGGCGCGCACGCGCGGATCAGTGGCCAGCGTGTCGAGGATGCCGCCGTCCATCAGCGGAAGGGCGTCCGGCCGCAGGTAGACGCTTGTGAGCACGAGTTGGGTCTGGCTGCCGGGCGCTCCGATCAGGAGATCGAAATCCGCGGCGGCCTGCGCCGAGCCCTGCCGCAGCGCCCGTTCCTGCGCGCCGATGGCGACCCCGATCGCAACCGCGAGCGCGACCAACAGGATCACGGCCCAGGCCGCCCAGCGCAGCGCCAGCAGATCGGCGCGGACCATGGGGATCGGGTTCATGGCGTTATCATTGTTTTCATGGCGCGGGGCGCGCCGGTGCGAGGTGGCCGGCGACGAGGCCCTGACGGGTGTCGAGCCGGTCGATCAAGGCCGGATCGTGCGACACGGCAATCAGGGTCGCATGGCTTTCCCGGGCCGAACCGACAAGGAGGTCGGCGATCGCGGCGGCGTTCGCTTCGTCGAGGCTCGCGGTCGGCTCGTCGGCCAGAATGACCGTCGGCGCGCGCAGCAGCGCACGGGCGATGGCGACGCGCTGCTGCTCGCCGCGTGAGAGCTCGGCGACGCGGCGGCGCTCTTTCGGCAACCCGACCCGCTCCGCCAGGAACCGCGCCCGCGCGCGCAGCGTGCCGGCCTCACGCAAGCCGCCGAACGAGGCCGGGAGCAGGATGTTGGCGAGCACGTCGAGTTCGGGGATGAGATGGAAGTCCTGAAACACGATGCCGACCGTCGAGCGCCGCCAGCGGTCGCGGCGCGCCTCGGGTAATCTTGAGATCTCGACCTCGCCCCAAAGCACCCGGCCGGTCGTCGGCAGCGCGATCCCGGCAATGACGTGCAGAAACGAGGTCTTGCCGGCGCCCGACGGTCCGGTCACGGCGACGAGCGCGCCGGGCGGGATCGTTAGACGCGGAATGTCGAGGGCGCGAAAGGTCAGCCCTCCGGCTTGGCGAAAATCGAGCGTGATGTCATCGAGCAAGAGCGGCGCGGCGGCTGCGGCAGCACTCTCAGGCGACATGGAAGCGAGCATCGACGATCCGGATCTGGCTGACGAAGCCGCTGTCCGGGTCGGTCCACGCGCCGATCTCGAGACGGCCCGAGACGGCGATTTTTTGGCCGGCACTGACGAGCGGTGTTGCCGCGCGCATGTAGACCACGACGATGTCCACGGGCCAGTCCGCATCGGACTGGCAGAACGGGCACAGCGCCAGCGGCTTGCGCGTCAGCACGAAGAATGTGCTTTCGGTCTTCAGCGGCGGTGCCATGTAACCGACGATACTCACGTCGCGGCCGGCGAGCGCGACCAGCCGATCGGCAAATTCGAAGCCGCGGACGCCAAAGCTCTTGTAGAGCGAGCCGAAGGTGAGCGGCTCCGCGGCTGCGGCGGCGGACGGCCGTAGCGCGAAGGCAGCTCCGGCGCCCAGGAGCAGCCGGCGCCGCGTCATCGCGCGCGGAAAGGAATTTTGCTTCATCGCTTCGCGGCGGTTGCACCGAGTCCCAGCACCGTCGCCATCACGCGGAAGACCCGCGTATTGTCAATACGTCCGTGGAACATCTCCGCTCCCGGACCCATCGCGGTCAGTAGCCCGTCGTCGGCGGAGTGCACGTCGGAATTGGCGGCGTACGGCAGATTGCCGGTCCGACGCGCGGCGAGCGGCGCGCTGCAGTAGGCTTCGTTGGCGATGTACTTGCCGTCCGGGCCGCGTACCGCCGGCACGTTCTCGCCGTCGAGATAAGGATGGCCGAGATCGCAGTAGTCGGGAAAGGAGCCGAACACGAACGCGAGCCGCCGCGATACGTCGACCTTGGCCGGATAGCCGTCCTGATCGGGAGGCGGATAGTTCGGCGGAACGGACTCGGAATAGATGCCGAGCTTGTCGCGGAGCTGCTGGCCGGGTCGGTCGTCGTCATAGGTGCCGATGATCGAGACCGGATGGGTATGGTCGGGCACGACGATGATCAGCGTGTCGTTCCTGCGGCCGGCAAAGTCCTTCGCCGCCTTGACCGCGTTGTCGAGCATGATCGTGTCGTACACCGCGCGCTCCCAATCGAGCGAGTGGCTGTATTTGTCGATCCGGCCCGACTCCACCATCAGCACGAAGCCGTTCCGATTTTTGGACAGGACTTTGATCGCCGCATTGACCTGATCGACGAGGTCCGGCTGGTCCGGAAACTGCGCAACGCTGCCTTTCTTCAAGATCCGCCGATCAAGCGCGCCGTCGATATTGCCGGTGTTGAACAGGCCGAGCAGCTTTGTCGTGCCGGCTTCGCCGGCGGCCGCCGCCATCTCCTTGTCGGTGGAAGCGAAGCGATAGCCGTCGGCTTCGAACTTCTTGATGTAATCCTCGTCGTCGGTGCGTTTCGAGCCGGGCGTCGATCTGGCGAGGAAATTGGGCGAGCCGCCGCCCATGACGACCTCGGGCTTCACGGCATAGAACATTTTGACGATGTCGTTGTAGTCGGAACGGCGGCGCGTGTGGGCGACCATGCCGGCCGGTGTCGCGTCCTCGATCTCGGTATTGGTGACGACCCCGACCGCAAGCCCACGCTTACGCTTCACCAGCTCGGAAATGGTCTCGACCTTCGGGTGCTCGAGCGTCTTCTTGTTGCGGGCGCAATAGACGCCGAGTGCGTTGACGCAGCTCTTGTGGCCGGTCGTGTAGGCGCTCATCGAGTTGGCCGAATCCGTCACGATGGAGTCGGTGCCGGAGGTCGAGACGAGCGCCATATGCGGCATGTCGTCCATGGCGAGATCGCCGCCGTAACGGCCTTCGACGATGCCCTTCGACAAGATGCGCGCCGCCGTCCGGTGCGCGATCGACAGCCCGTCGCCGATGAACAGGATGACGTTCTTCGCCCGCTGCCGGCGCGGCGTGGAAAAAACCTCCCAGCGCACCACGGCCTTCTTGTCCCCTTGGCTTGCTTCGACCGTGTAGGTGCCGGGCTTGCGGAGCTGCGCGTCGCGGACATAGTAGGCCGAATAATCCTGTCCATCCTCGTTCTCGACGAAGGTCGCGGCCTTGCGAAAAAGTTTTGCCGCCTCCCGCCCATTAATGGTGACCTTGACGCTATCTTGAGCCGGCGTGCCTGGAAACTCCACCTTGAAATCGAACGTCGACCCGACGAGAATCTCGGCGCGATTGAGCGGATAGATCGTCTGCGCCCCCGCGGACACAACCGTGGCTGTTAGAAACGCCAGAGCGAAGCAGGATTTTGCAGCGTGGGTGCTCATTATCATGGTGCCCAATGTCGAGTTGGCGGATCGGTAGAGGCTGTTCTTAACAGATATGTGACGCCGCCGCCTTACTCGACCTACTTGACTCGGGTAGACGGTTCTTCACCTCCCCCCTCGTGGGGGAGGTCGATCGCAGCGCGTTTGCGCTGCGATCGGGAGAGGGGGTCGCTTCGAATAACTCCCACCTGGTAAGCGTTCAGTTGAGTGGCTAGCGACCTGAATCGGTGCAGACAAAATAGGATCTTGAAAAAGAATCTTTGCGAAGCAACCCCCTCTCCCGACACATGCAGGCGAGCCTGCATGTGTCGACCTCCCCCACGAGGGGGGAGGTGAAGAAAGGGGCGGTAAGCCACATGCGATTGCCTTGCGGCGAGGGGGACGTGAAGAAATGCGCCACGGCCCATTGCGATTGTCCTGGGTAAATGCCGCGACAACCGCGATCGTCATCCCGCGCGCAGCAGGCGGATGGCTTCGTCGCGCTCGAACAGATACAGCAGGTGGCGCAGCGCCTCGCCGCGGCTGGTCTGCAGCGTCGGATCGCGCGCGAGGATGAGGGCGGCGTCGTCACGCGCCGCGGTCAGCAGCGCGCCGTGCGTCTCGATACGGGCGAGGCGGAAGCCGGGCATGCCGCTCTGCCGCGTGCCGAGCACGTCGCCTTCGCCGCGCAGTTTCAGATCTTCCTCGGCGATGCGAAAGCCGTCCTCGGTCTCGCGCATGATTGCGAGGCGCGCCTTGGCGGTCTCGCCGAGCGGTGCCTTGTAGAGAAGGAGGCAAGTCGAATGCTCGGCGCCGCGGCCGATCCGCCCGCGCAGCTGATGCAGCTGCGCGAGGCCGAACCGCTCGGCGTGCTCGATCACCATGACGGTCGCCTCCGGCACGTCGACGCCGACCTCGATCACGGTGGTCGCTATGAGGAGCCGCGTCTCGCCGGCGGCGAAGCGGGCCATCGCCTTGTCCTTGTCGGCTCCCTTCATGCGGCCGTGCACGAGATCGACCGTGTCGCCGAACCGCGCCTGCAGGTGTTGAAACCGCGCCTGCGCATCGGCGAGGTCGACATTCTCGGATTCCTCGACCAACGGGCAGACCCAGTAGGCGCGCTTGCCCTCATCGAGCGCGCGGCCGACCGCATCGACCACCTCGCTCAGCCGCCCGAGCGGCACCGTGCGGGTATCGATCGGCTTGCGCCCGGCCGGTTTTTCGCGCAACTCCGAAATATCCATGTCGCCGAAATAGGTGAGCACCAGGGTGCGCGGGATGGGCGTCGCGGTGAGCACCAGCACGTCGACCGCCTCGCCCTTACGCGCCAGCGCCAGCCGCTGGTGCACGCCGAACCGGTGCTGCTCATCGACGACCGCCAAAGCGAGGTCCTTGAAGGTCACGTCCTCCTGAAACAGCGCATGCGTGCCGAGCAGAAAGTCGAGCTCGCCCGCCGCCAGTCGATCGAGAATATCGCCGCGCTCGCGCCCGCGCTCGCGGCCGGTGAGGATCGCAACGCGCACCCCGGCCGCCTCGGCGAGCGGTGCGATGGTTTTCAGATGCTGGCGGGCCAAGAGCTCGGTCGGCGCCATCAGGGCGGCCTGGCGGCCGGTCTCGATCACGGCGGCGGCGGCAAGCAGCGCCACGATGGTCTTGCCGGAGCCGACATCGCCTTGCAGCAGCCGCAGCATGCGCTGCGGTTTGTCCAAATCGGCGGCGATATCAGCGATGGCGCGCGCCTGCGACGGGGTCAACGAGTAGGGGAGGGCGCCGGTGATCTTTTTGCGCAGCCCTCCGTCGCCGGCGGTGCGGCGTCCGGCCGGACGCCGCGCATGGGCGCGCACCAGGCCGAGCGCGAGCTGGCCGGCAAGGAGTTCGTCGTAGGCGAGCCGCGACCACGCCGGGCTTTCGGGCAGCACATCGGGCGGCTCGTGCGGCTGGTGCACCTGCGCCAGCGCCTCGGCAAACGGCGGCCATTGATGCCGCTGCAGGAACGCCGCGTCCTGCCACTCCGGGAGCTTGGGCACGCGCGCGAGCGCCGCCTGCACCATCTTGCGGACCATGCCGATGCCGAGCCCCTCGGTCAGCGGGTAGACCGGCTCGACCAGCGGCAGCTTGGCAAAACCTTCCTCGTCGACCACGCGGTCGGGATGCACCATCTGCCGCATGCCGTCATAGAGCGCGGTGGTGCCGGAGACGTAGCGCAGCGCGCCGACCGGATAGAGCTTTTTCAGATAGTCCGGCCGCGCCGAGAAATAGGTCAGCACGATGTCACCGGTATCGTCGCTCGCATAGATCTGGTAGGGCGCGCGCGAGCGCCCCGGCGGCGGCGGCCGATGCTGGTCGACCGTCACCGCCACGGTGACGACCTCGCCCGGCACCACGTCGCGCAGCTTCGGCCGGCGGCGCCGGTCGATCGCCCCGCTCGGCAGATGGAACACGAGATCGATCACCCGCGCCCCTTCCTCGCCGCGGCCAAGGAGCCGCGCGTAAAGTTTTTCCTGCTTCGGCCCGATGCCGGAGAGGCTGGTGACCGCGGCGAAGAGCGGGTTGAGAAGGTGGGGGCGCATGGGACTCGGGAGGTTAGGCTTCCGCGGTCAGGGATACCAAGCCGCCGTGTCGCGAATGGCGCGCTTGATCTCGCGCACCGTCTCTTCGCCGCCGATTTCAATGATGGTCGACAAAAATGCTTGGATCGCATCCAGGAACGACCGCCGCGTCAATCGATCCCCAATTTTCAAGACCTCGTGCAAGCCGCCCCTCCGTTGCTCGTCAGCCAAATGTCCCGCGAGCCCGCTGAGCGCGCTAGCTCTGTAATACTCGTTGCCGATCGCCTTTGCGGCGTCCAGCGCGTCGGCAATCTGCTCGCCGGTCAAATACTGCGCGAGCCCGCTGAGCGCGCTAGCTCGGGAATACTCGTCGCCGATCGCCTTTGCGGCGTCCAGCGCGTCGGCAATCTGCTCGCCGGTCAAATACTGCGCGAGCCCGCTGAGCGCGCTAGCTCTGTAATCCTCGTTGCCGATCGCCTTGGCGGCGTGCAGCGCGTCGGCAATCTGCTCGCCGGTCAAATACTGCGCGAGCCCGCTGAGCGCGCTAGCTCGGGAATACTCGTTGCCGATCGCCTTTGCGGCGTCCAGCGCCCCCTCAAGAAGCATCTCTCGTCTTGCCGGGTCGGGCTCGAACCGGCTCGCGAGTGCGCCGATTGTGGTTAGGGATTCCGACCGGCTTGCCATGAAGCCAGCCAAATGCAGTGCCTGTCGGACCGACAGCACCCGTTTCTCCACCGCGGCGAGGATCAGCTCCTGCGGCACGTTGTGGCCTAGGTTGCGTATCGAGCTTAAGGTAAGGACGCAGCGAAATTGAGCGGCGAGCTCGGCAAGAGGTGCCTTCGCTCGGATCATGGTCCACGCAGCTTGGACGTCGCCGGCAAAGCCTTGTTGGCTGCCCTCGTAGCGTTCCCAGGCCAGCCGCCACCCGCCTTCAACGAGAGCAAGAAAGTCAGGGCTGGGGGCCTCAGTGTCCTCCAAGTGGTGTCGATAGAATTGAAGGAGGTAGACGGGCACTCGTGTGGTTCTTTCGGGAGGCCGATTGATATCGGCGAGTACGTCTTGTCCCCATTCAACGAAGGCGTGCTCAACAAACGACCTTGCGTCGCGGAAGCGTTCGGCCTGGAAATGCTGACCGATCTTTGGGTGGCTGAGCACATAGCCCCGCTCGCGGCTGCCATCCCCAACAACAAAGCGGCGCAACGGATGAAGCAGCTGGTTTGGATGCCAAGCCTGCGTCGTGCCGGGGAAACCCGATGCAAGCCTGACCAGATCGGCGCCCTCCAGAGGGCCATGGGCAAACGCCAGGATCGTCAAGATCGCATCGATGTCGCGCTCATTGACGGCTTCGCCGGCCTCGCGCCAAGCTTTCTGTTGGTTTTCGAGCCACCGATCGAAATAGGCGCCGAAGCCGGGCTTCAGCCGATCGAGATCCGCGCGCGTGATGCGCGCGACGTCCTCCCCCTTCCGCCACAGGTCCATGGCGTAGAAGCGGACGAGCAGCGGCTCGCCCTCCGTCAACTCTGCGAGCCGCGTCACCAGGGTGCGATCGGCCGCCACGACATCCATCGGTGCGCCCATCTCGATCAGCACGTGACCGATCGCTGCCGTGTCCAGCGTGTCGAGATCAATCGCCTCGCATCTGACCTCGGCGTGCCAGTCGAGCCGGCGTAGCCAGCCGGACGAGTCGCTGTCCCCGAGTTGCCAACGGGCGGATACCAAGACGCGGACCGTCGGCGGCAGCCTGCGGGGAAAAATCGTGGGGTTGAATTCGCCGCGAAGCGCCTCGTCGAGACCGTCAATGATGACGAGGACACGCCGGTCCGAAGCGGCCAATTCACCGAGCAGATCCCGAACCTTGTCGGCATAAAAATCCGCTGCGTTGATTGCGGGCGTCTCCAAGGTCTGGCCCGCGACGGCCGCCAGGCGTTCGGCGAGGGCCTGATAAAAGACCTGCTGCGCGTTAGTGCCGAACCGGATGCTGATTGGCACGAACACCAGGTTCCAACCGATGGAGCTGGCCGAGCCCGCCATCGCCGGCATGCCTTTGCGTTGCAGGCGCTCAGCCCAACGGATCAGCAAGGCGCTCTTGCCGCGTCCGGCCGGTCCGGTGAGGAGGCAACGTGAGGCCGCGCGAGCGTCTTCGAGCCAGCGGTCCAACTGTGCCATTTCGCGATCGCGGCCGCCAAAGGGCACCGGGCTGGTTTCCGATTTCAAATATTCGTCAAAAAACGCCTCGATGCGGCTCTGGAAGGCAGGTGTTGTGCCCAACTTGGCGAGCGCGGTCGCGGGTTGCGCGAGTTGGTGGACGATCTGGAGCAGATGTTTTCGAAGAAGGTCTCGGAACTCGTCCGGCCGGGCGTAGGTGTGGACACTTCCTTTCAGGGAACCATCCGGATTGCGAAATCGCTCGAAAAATTGCTGAACAAGCCGATATTGCGCGCGCTTGGCATCGAATTCGGGATCGTCCAGCTCCGCGGCCGGCTTCTCGGTCCGCCGATAGAGCAGCACGAAAGGCTTCCCGTCCCTTCCCGCGGCGTGGATTGCGTCCTCGTACTCCCATTCTGTGCCTGAAAGATAAGGCTCGCCGTTGACCTTCGTGTACTCAGCAGGCAACGGCGTGCCCATCCGCGACCACAGGATGACGACGACGATGTCGCACTCCGATGGCTTGCACAGGCCTCGGTTCACGGCCTCTTGCGGCGTGAGGTGTGCCGGCATCGCGACCGGTGCGTCGGGATCGTCCCAGCTGATCGGATCGAAAGTGAAGTTGCCTCGAACGAACACCTCGACCGGCAGCGCATCCTTGATCAAAGCCCGCGCGAGATCGCGCTCTTGCGCCACGTCTCCCGGCGAGGATAGGAAAATGCGCAGATGTCGCGGCTCGGGCAGAAGCTTGCTCCGGCGGAAAGGTTCAATTTAAGCGTGCCGCGCGCAAGCGTGCCCTGTCAAGCCTCCCCCGGAATTGGCCATGGCGCGCGGCCGGGGACTCGTCCACAGGGCAAATGGAAAATTCAAGATGGGAACTCGGATGTGTTTTACAACTCAAGCGGGCTTTGCCACACTATCACATTGCGGCCCGCCTCGCGGCACAAGGCTATTATCGATGAGCGACCCGCCAAGTGTCCGATGATCATCCCCCCAAGCCGAATCTAACCTTGCGGGCGGGGATCACGGGGGACCGGCCGAAACCGGCAAATTCCCAGCAGAGTCGATTCCATGGGTCGAGGCAAGGCTCGGCGATGTATTCGCACACCCTCCAGGTCTTGTTGTCGACCGCGCAGGTACTGACCGAAGACTTGGTCGCGTGGCAGGCCGTGTATGGACGCAAGAGCTTGGATTTGCCGGGGTGAGGCTTCGCCATGATTGATCCTGCGATGACGAGAATCGCGGTCCGGGGCTGCGGCATCGGGCTGATGCGCGGCGGCAGCGGGCGTCCGCTGCTCATCCTGCACGGCGCCGGCGGCGCCGGAAGCTGGCTCCCCTATATGGCGGACCTTGCCGCCCGGCACGACGTGATCGTTCCCGAGCACCCCGGCTTTGGCGCCTCCGACACGCCGGACTGGCTCGACACCATCGCGGACCTCGCCAATTTCTATCTTGACCTCCTCGATCAGCTCGACCTTAACGGCATCGATCTCGTCGGCTTGTCGCTCGGCGGTTGGATCGCCGCGGAGCTTGCGGTGCGCAACGCCCGGCGACTTGCGTCGCTGACGCTGGTCGGCGCCGCGGGTATCCATGTCACGGGCGTCGAGCAGATCGATCCGTTTCTGCGCACGGACGAGCAGCGCATCCGCGATTTTTTTCACGATCCGCGGCGCGCCGACGCGATGGTGGACCAGGCCCTGCGGCCGGAGCTCGCGGATATCGGCCTCAAGAACAGAGCCACTACCGCCAAGCTCACCTGGCATCCGCGCGGCTACGATCCGCATCTGCACAAATGGCTGCATCGGATCGACGTGCCGACCCTGCTGCTGTGGGGCGCGAACGACCGCCTATTCCCGAAGGACTATGCCTTCGCCTACCAGCGGCTGATCCCCGGATCGCAGGTGGTGATCATTCCGGATTGCGGTCATCTGCCCCAGGTCGAGCAGCGGCAGGCTTTCGTCGCCGCGCTCGAAGGTTTTCTCGACCGCGAGAGGGTTGGCGCATGAAATTCTTCAACTTCCATCTGATGCCGTATCGGCATGCCGATCTCGACGCCATCGAGCGCAACGGCTCCGCCTGGGTCACCTATTCTAACCGCGATTACGACCCCGCGAAGGGCGCGGAACTCTATCACGAGTATCTCGATCAGATGGAGTATGCCGACCGGCTCGGTTTCGACGGCGTCTGCCTGAACGAGCATCACCAGACCGCCTACGGCATGATGCCGATCCCCGGCGTGCTCGCGGGCGCGCTGGCGCGCAGCATCAAGCGCGCAAAACTCGCCGTCCTCGGCCGCGCCTTGCCGCTGCTCAACAACCCGCTGATGGTTGCCGAAGAATACGCGATGCTCGACAACCTGACCCGCGGCCGCTTCATCGCCGGCTTCGTGCGCGGCATCGGCGCCGAATACCACGCCATGGGCATCAATCCGGCCTATTCGCAGGAGCGCTTCGCCGAGGCGCACGATCTGATCGTGCGCGCCTGGACCGAGCCCGGGCCGTTTCAATATGTCGGCAAGCACTATCACTTCAATTACGTCAATCCCTGGCCGCGGCCTTATCAGACGCCGCACCCGCCGATCTGGATTCCCTCGCAAGGCTCCGGCAGCACGATCCGCTGGGCGGCGCAGATGCGCTACACCTACTGTCAGACGCTCAGTCCGATCGCGCTGGTGGCGCGCTTCTTCCAGATGTACCGGGACGAAGCCGAGAAGGCCGGCTATCAGGCCTCACCCGACCAACTCGCCTGGTCGAACACCATCTACGTCGCCGAAACCGACGAACAGGCCATGCGCGAGGCGCGGCCGCATCTCGAGGCGCTGGTCAACCGTTTCCTAAAAATGCCGACCGAGATGCTGCTGCCGCCGGGCTACAGCAATATCGAGTCGATCAAGCGCATCCGCGCCGCCAAGGTCACGGGCAAGACCCAGTCGCTCGATGAGCTGGTCAAGAGCGGTGTCGTCATCATCGGCAGCCCGAGTACGGTGCGCGAGAAGCTCGCCGAGTATCAGGACCTCGCCGGGTTCAACACGTCGCTGACCAAGACCCAGTTCGGAACGCTCCCCGACGACATGACGCGCGCCAACATGGCGGCAATCGCGCAGGAGATCCTGCCCCACTTCCGCGATCGCCAGCCGCAAGGTTCCCGCCAAGCCGCCGCCGAATGACGACGTCCGCGCAGCGTAGGGTGGGCAAAGGCGGCCGAGACGTCGCCACGTGGGCACGGTGTGCTTTCCGCCATGCCCACGCGTTGAGGCGACACCTCATATACTCTTTGACCAAACCCGAACGCGTGGGCACGGCGGACCCGGCGCGGTGCATCGATCTAAATTCGGGGCCGCCTTTGCCCACCTACCGCGTGATTCCCGGTCGATCGGCATCCGCTATAGTTTGTCCGGCCGCGCATCTTGCAAAGAGGGGGACCGCGATGAAGCTTCCGCGCCGGGAATTTCTGCAACTGGCGGGGCTTGCCGCCGCGCTCTCGGCCGGTGCCCGGGCGGCGCTGGCGCAGGCCTATCCGACGCGGCCGGTGCGCTGGATCGTCCCCTTTCCGCCCGGCGGCACCACCGATGTCATTGCCCGGCTCATGGGCGAGTGGTTGGCGGGGCGGCTCGGCCAGCCGGTGATCGTCGAGAACAAACCCGGCGGGGGCACCAATATCGGCGTGCAGGCGGTGGTCAATGCGCCGGCCGACGGCTACACGCTGCTGTTCGCGGTGGCCACCAACGCCATCAACGCTTCACTTTATCAAACGCTGCCGTTCGACTTTCGCCGCGACATCGCCCCGGTGGCGGGATTGTGCGAGCTGCCGCTGGTGCTGGAGGTCAATCCGTCGGTCCCGGCCAGGACCGTCGCTGAGTTCATCGCTTATGCGAAAGCCAATCCGGGCAAGATCAACATCGCCTCGTTCGGCGTCGGGACGATCAGCCATCTGGCGATCGAACTTTTCAAGGCGACGACCGGCGTCGACATCGTGCATGTGCCGTACCGCGGCGGGCCGCAAATAATCACCGACCTTCTGGCCGGTCAGGTGCAGGCCGGCGTCGACGCCCTACCGAACTCGCTCCCCCACATCCGCTCCGGCGCGGTGCGCGCCTTGGCGATCCTGCCCGCGGCGCGAACCGCGCCGTTGCCCGGCGTGCCGACCGTCGGCGAAACGGTTCCGGGATTCGAGGTCAGCGCATGGTCGGGCGTCGGGGTGCCGACCGGCACGCCGGCCGATATCGTCGACCGGCTCAATGCCGAGATTAATGCGGGGCTCGCGAACCCAGGCATCAGGGCGCGGCTCGCCGACGTGGGCGCCACGCCGCTCCAATTCACGCCCGCCGAGTTCCGCGCGATGATCGCGCGCGACGTCGAAAAGTGGGCCAAGGTGGTCAAGCTCGCCGGGGTCAAGCTGAACTGATCCGGAAAATCAGCGCGCTCGCGCGAGCCAACAAGCGCCGCTTCAAGGTTGTGCAAGCCGCTCGGCAAAGAGAACCATGGTCTTGCGGTAGATCTCCGACCGGTTCCACTCGCGCATGACCTCGAAATTCGCGGTGCCCTCGCCGAACGGCGCGCCGGCGCTCCAGCCATTGGTCTTCAGGAGATTGGCGGTCGAGGCGAGCACGTCGGGCACGCTGTGCCGGAGATCGATATGTCCGCTGCCGTCGTAGTCGATGCCATATTTGATATACGAGGAGGGAAGAAACTGGGTCTGGCCGATCTCGCCCGCATAGGCGCCGATCAGATCGCCCAACGCAAGATCGCCGCGCTGGACGATTTGCAACGCGGCGAGAAGCTCGCGCTGGAACAGCTCGCTGCGGCGGCAATCGTGCGCCAGGGTGGCGAGCGTGCGGATCACCGGCAGCTTGCCCATGTCGCCGGTGCCGTTGTCGCTTTCGAGCGTCCAGATGGCCATGAGCAGCGTCGCGGGCACGCCGAATTGGCGCTCGATGCGCGCGAGCAGTGCGGCGTGGCGCTGCATCAGCTGCTTGGCGCGCTTGATGCGGGCCGGGATGACGCGAGTTGCCGCGTATTCCTCGAAGCTCTTGCGGAACGTGCCGCGCTGGCGCCGGTCGAAGGCAAGCACGGCGCCGTCCGGCGTGAGACCCGTGAACGCGCTGTCGAGCACCGCCCGCGAGATGCCGGCGGCCGCAGCCTCGCGGGCCATGGCGGACAGGAAGCCGTTGAAATCGCCGCCGCATGTCGCGGCGCCGGCCGGCGCCGCGAAAAATAGCGCGAAAAGCAGGATCGCGAGCGATCTTGACCGCATTCTTCCCCCCATCATCCCGTCCGGGCGATCATCGCACGCCGGAAAGGCGGGGCAAAGCGGCGGGGGCTCTGGCGGCATGGCCAGGCTTGTCCGAGCCGGGTGCGGAGCTCGAAATTAGCAGACGGCACCTGCGCCGGGTCGCCTAGGCGACAAACCAGGCGGTTAGCGCGCTCGGTCCGGTGCGGTAGCTGCAAGCCCTTCGCAAAAGAAAGGGCTAGATGGAGCGGGTGTAAGGTATTAAAATAACGGTTTCTGTGGATTTCCGTGCCGCGTTAGTCCCGTGTTTGCGTTTTGACCGCCATAGTGCGTCGGAACGGGGAGAATGCTTTGCCCAGATTGATCATGCAGCGGCGCACGATCCTTGCCGGGATTGCGCGTTCGCGTCGCGCCGCGTGGCTGAGCCTTGCCGGCGCGGCGGTCATTGCCGGACAGGTCTTGCCCGCAAGCGCCTCCATGTTCTGGGATAACGGCTTCGGCTCCCGTGTGGTGAGCGAGCCAGTCTATGAGCGGACGATGCCGCGGCGGCCTTCCGTGCCGCGCAAGCGGCATGCGGTCGACCCGGACAAGAAGGGAGACGAGGTTGCGATCAAGGCAGGCCAGGGCGTGCTGCAGGCGATCATTTCAATTCGTACGCAAGAGCTGACCTTATACGCCGATGGTGTCCCGGTCGTCCGCTCGCAGGTGGCGACCGGCGTGCCCGAGCATCCCACCCCGACCGGGATTTTCAGCGTCATTGATAAAGAGCGCTATCACGCCTCGAATATCTACAGCGGCGCACCGATGCCGTTCATGCAACGGCTCACCAACTCAGGGGTAGCCCTGCATCTCGGCGTGGTGCCGGGCCATCCGGCGTCGCACGGCTGCATCCGGCTGCCGGAGGATTTCGCCCGCCGGCTGTGGGTCACGACCGAAGTGGGCGCGCGTGTGCTGATCGCGCAGGACGAGATCGCTCCGGTGCCGTTCGAGAACGAGCGCCTATTCGCTTTGCGCCGGCCGGCGGCGCCGGTGGTCACGTCGCCCCAATCGGCGCCCGCCCCGGAGGGGATGCCGGCCGCGGCGCCCGCCGATGGCGCCTCCGACGAGAAACCGCTTGCGCCCGAGGGCCAAAGCGCGAAATCAGACCCAGTGCAACTGGCGGCGGCCGAAGCGCCGAACAAGCCCATCCTGCGTGCAACCATTGACGCGAGCGATCCCGGCCCGGGGCCGGCGAAGCCAAGCGAGCCGCAGCTCAAGCCGGGGCCGATCTCCGTATTCATCAGCCGCCAGGAGCGCAGGCTGTTCGTGCGCAAGGGATTCGATCCGGTGCTCGACGTTCCGGTCGTGATCGAACGGCCGGACCAACCCCTCGGCACGCACCTCTTTACGGCGCTGGGCTTCAAGGAGGACGGCGTCCACCTGCGCTGGAATCTAGTGACCATGCCGGCGAGCGCGGCGATCGAGCGCGATGCGGCACCCATCCGCGGCTCGCGCCGGGGAGGGGACCGCGAAGCGCCCGTGATCGAGACTCGGCCGGCCCCGAACGCGGCCGACGCGCTGGCGCGGATCACCATTCCGGAAGACGCCGCGCAACGCATTTCCGAGCTGATGTCGCCGGGCGCGTCGCTGATCGTCTCCGACTACGGCCTCGGCCGCGAAACCGGAAAATACACCGACTTCATCGTCGTGACCCGCTGACGACCGCCCGCGCGTCATCCCGGGCCCGCGTGCGCGGGACCTACGGTGCAGCAACTCGGGAGTCCAAAAAATTGGAGCGCGGCCAGCCCGCGCACCAATTTTCGACCCTCGGAATAAGGTTCAGAAATGGTTCCCGGGCACAAGGCCCGGGACGACAGTTGAGTTTTTTCGTCGCGGCGCCGGGCGTGGTGATTCGGCGTGAGAAGTCGTTCAAGCAATGGTCGCATAATCGCCGTTATTAGGCGGCCAATCGTCGGCATTAGCCCGGTCCGTTCAAGCCCGCTGTCTGGACGTCGCACGCCGGCTCGACCGAGGAGGGTGTCATGCAGCGCGATGACGATTTCGACAAGCTCCCGTCCTTTCGAGACCTCGCGTAAGCGGAGGAGGGGGTTATCCCTCGGAGACCAAGGTCCGCCGCGGGCACCGCGTCGTGCACGGCGACAAGGAGCTGGTGGAAAAGCTCGGGCGCAATGACTTGTGCCCCTGCGGCTCAGGACGAAGCTTTCAAGAAGTGCTGTCTGCGCTCTGGCCGGTTCGACGGCGGCGAGCGGAATTACTATTGCCGCGACTAGCCATGATCTGAACGGTTCCGCGCGCACGCGTGAGCGTGCGCCGGACCGTCGACTTCACCACCAACGCTGCGGCCACGACCCACGGCGGACGAGGTTGTGCCAGAGGAAGGCGAAGGCGGCCAGAAGGCACGCGCCGATCGCAACCGGCGCTATCAGAAAGCTCCACGGCATGCCGTAAAGGACGACCACCAGGGGGTCGATTCCGGCCGGCGGGTGGAACGTACGGGTTAGGCGCATTGCCGCCATGGCCAGCCCGACCGCGAGAGCGGCCGCCCATATCGAAGGGCCGACGAGGCTCACGACGACGAGCCCGACAGCGGTTGCGAGCAGATGACCGCCGATCAGTGCGCGCGGCTGCGCCGGCTCCACGTCGGGCGTGCCCATGACCAGAACGATCGAGGTGGCGAATGGCACCACCATCCGCGGGAAGGCGGCGCGTTCGGAGAGAAGCTCCATCAAGCCGATCGCGACCGCGCCGCCCACTGCGCCGTCGACAACGGCGGTCAAGGCATCACGCCATGCCGTCGATCCTGGAACCCGCACCCGCTGAGTCTCCCCTTGGCGGCGATGGCACGCGATATTTCGCGGCCCGTCCCGGGGACCCTATACACGATGATGCATGGATATTCGACGAGCTTGCGCGCGCCTTCGACATAGCAGAAGCGGGCCGCCTGCAACCGCGCGTGCGTCGATCGATGCGCCGTCGGCGCGTGTTTCATCCGAACTCTCTCCGACGCGGAACTTCGCCTCCGCGCCGGGTGTTGTTGGAGCAGGGGCGACACCCGTGTCCGCGTCGCGACGGCCCGCTGTCGTAAGAAGAGGCCGTCGCGACGCGGCACGGCGCATCCAATCGGCGAAAATCGCGACATGCCTCGGAAGTTAGTCGACCGCGCGGCTAGGGCATGTCCCGTTCAATTTTGACTCGGGACAGGTGGAATTGTTGCGTGGCGCTAGACGCCGAGATGGCGGTGCAGCACCTCGGGCCGGTCGTGCACCGCCTGCGCGGTCATCGCTTCGACGATGTGACCGTTGTTGATGATGTAGAAGCGATTGGCGAGACTCATCGCGGCGGAGATATTCTGCTCGACCAGCACGATCGTCTGGCCGGCGTCGGCGAGCGTGCGGCAAGTCGCCAGCAGATCGCGCACGATGATCGGCGCCAGCCCCTCGAATGGCTCGTCGAGCAGAAGGATCTTCGGCTCGCGCACCAGCGCGCGCGCGATCGCCAACATCTGCTGCTCGCCGCCCGACAGATCCGTGCCGCCGCTGCGCCGCCGCTCGCGCAGGCGCGGAAAGGTCTCCCAGATCCGCTCCAGCGGCCAGCGCGATTTCGCCGTAAGCCCGGCCAGCACGAGGTTCTCCTCGACGCTCAGGCTGCCGAATATCCGGCGCTCCTCCGGCACCAGCTGCAGCCCCAGGGAAGCGACGGCGTGGGGCGGCATTCCTTGCGTCGGCGTGCCGTCGAGCACGATCCGGCCGGAACGCGGCCGAATGAGGCCGATCAGGCTTTTCAGCGTCGTGCTCTTGCCGGCGCCGTTGCGACCGAGCAGCGCCACTACCTCGTTCTTTTCGACGGTGAGCGACACGTCGAACAGGATGTGGCTGTCGCCGTAATAGCTGTTGATACGCTCGACCTCGAGCAGCGCGCTCATGCGGCGGCGACCCCGCCGAGGTAGGCTTCCTGCACCAGGCTGTTGCGCTGGATCTCGGCCGGGGTGCCCTCGGCGAGCAGCGCACCCTCGTGCAGCACGGTGATGCGCTCGGCAAGCTCGAACACCGCGTCCATGTCGTGCTCGACCACCACGAGCGTGCGGCCGCGGCGGATATTCTTTAGCAACTGCACGGTTTCTCGGCGCTCGCGCGGGCTCATGCCGGCGAGCGGCTCGTCGAGCAGCAGCAGCGACGGCGAGGCGGCGAGCGCGAGCCCGATCTCCAGCCGCCGTTTCTCCCCATAGGCAAGCTCGGCGACCGGCACGTCGGCGCGCGCGGTCAAGCCGACCATCGCCAGCGTGCTCTCCACTTGCACGTCGAGCCCCGGCACGCGGTCGATGCGCCGCAGGAGGTCGAGGGAGAAGGGGCCGCGCCGTTCGGCCAGGGCGGCGATCACCACGTTCTCGCGCAGCGTCAGCCGGGCGAAGAGCTGGTTGACCTGATAGCTCTTGGTCAGCCCAAGCTGGCAGACGGCGGCGACATCCATGCCGGTGATGTCGCGGCCATGAAAGATGATCTGCCCGGACGTGGGCGGCATCTCGCAGGTGAGCATCTTGAAGAACGTGCTCTTGCCGGCGCCGTTCGGGCCGATGATGCCGCGCAGCTCGCCCTGCTCGACGGAGAAATGAATGTCTTTGTTGGCGATAAGACCGCCGAAGGATTTGGTCAGGCCGCGTGCTTCGAGCACCGGACCCGAGAAGGGCGCCTCCTGGCGGCGGCGCGACGGGCCGATGCTGGCGAGCGGCGGCGGCGCGGCGACGGTCGGCGCCTCCTCGGGTGCCGGAGGATGCGGACGCGCGGTAAAATACCGGACCAGATCGCGCAAGCCGCCGATGAGGCCGTGGCGCAGGAAGCAAACGAGCAGCACGAACACGATGCCCAGCACGAGCTTCCAGGCGCTGCCGAGCCCGGCCGCACCCTGCAGGAAATCGCGCAGGAAGAGCCACACCGTGGCGCCGACCAGCGGGCCGAACAGCGTCCCGCTGCCGCCCATCGCGGTCTGCATCACCAGCTGGCCCGAAGTATCGAAAGTGAAGGCTTCCGGCGGCATGAAGCCTTGCAGCACACCGAGCAGGCCGCCGGCGAAGCCCGCATACGCGGCGGCGATGACGAACGCCGTCAGCTTGTACCGGTCGACCGCATGCCCTACGGCGCGCGCCCGCAGCGGGTTCTCGCGGATCGCGCTGAAGATCGCGCCGACCGGAGAGCGCATGATGCGCAGCGCGATGACGATGCCGATGAAGTAGCACACGGCAAGGAAGCCATACATCGACCAGCCGGTGCCGACCTGGTAGGAGAACCCGCCGAATTCGAATTTCGGCGTCGGCACGCCGGGCAGTCCGTTCTCGCCGCCGGTCCAGGCGGAGAGTGGCGAGTTTTCCAGGAAGAAGAACATCTCGGCGATCGCGACGGTGATCATCGCGAAGTAGATCCCGGTGCGCCGCAGCGCGATCGCGCCGACCAAGATCCCCACCAGCGCCGCGCCGATGGTGCCGATCAGCAGCGCGCCGAGCACGTTCGACATCAAGTTTTGGGTCAGCAGATAGGCGGCGATGAAGCCGCCCGTGCCGTAGAAGGCCGATTGGCCGAACGACAGCATGCCGGTATAGCCGAACAGAATATCGAATCCGATCCCGAACAGGCCCCAGATGAGAATCTGGTTGACCGTGTTGGGCGCGAAGCCGAGATGCGGCAGCACGAACGGCGCGGCGGCGAGACCAAGCGCCGTCAGTCCCTCGACCAGCAGGGGGCGGCGGCGCAGCATCAGACGGCCCCCCTCATTCGCGGCTCCGCACGCCGAGTAGGCCCTGCGGCCGCAGCAGCAGCACGAGCGTCATCACCAGGAATAGCATGAACTCCGAATAGCTCGGGTTCACCATCGAGGTCAGGCTAAGAATTTCCCCGGCGATCAGCCCGCCGAGAATGGCCCCGGTGAAGGAGCCCACCCCGCCGATGACGACGACGACGAACGTCTGCACCAGAATCGCGTCGCCGACCTCGGGCGTCAGTGACACCACCGGCGCGTTCACGATTCCGGCAAATCCCGCCGCCATCGCGCCGATGCCGAACACCAGCATGAACACGCGGTAGACATTGATGCCCAGCATGCCGACCATGCCGGAATCCTCGATCCCTGCGCGCACGATCATGCCGACCCGCGTGCGGTAGAGCACCACGTAGAGCGACGCCAGCGCGGCCGCCGCGATCCCGAGGACGACGATGCGATAGGTCGGATAGATCAAGAAGCCGATCGGCGTGACGCCGGCCGCCCACGGCGGCGCCGGAACAGTCAGCGACAGGCTGCCGAATGTGAAGCGAACCAGCTCGACGATGACGATGCCGATCCCGAAGGTGACCAGGAGCTGGTCTTCCGGCGGACGGTCGTAAAAGTGACGGATGATCACGAGCTCGATGATCCCGCCGA
Organism: Xanthobacteraceae bacterium; assembly: GCA_052148715.1. Lineage (GTDB taxonomy): Bacteria > Pseudomonadota > Alphaproteobacteria > Rhizobiales > Xanthobacteraceae > JBKQHQ01. Next base: position 59,692 of record JBKQHQ010000031.1, read on the forward strand.
CCACCACGAGAAACAGCGCGCCGGCGATCACGGCAAGGATGAACGACCCCGTGGCCTGGAACGCCAGGTAGCCGGCATAGCCGCCCAGCATGAACATCGCGCCGTGCGCAAGGTTCAACACGCCGAGCGTGCCGTATATGATGGTCAGGCCCGAGCTGATCAGCGCCAGCAGCGCTCCCAGCGCCAGCCCGTTGAACAACTGCGAAAGGAAATTAGGCCAAGTGATCATGCGCGAAAGCGTGTTTTTGAGGAAACGCAGCTACGCTTGCTTCACCTCTCCCCGCGCCCAAGTCGGATGTTTCCGACTTGGGTCCGTTATAATTTGCCGAAGGCGGGAACGCCCGACTTCGGCCTGGGGAGAGGTCGGAACAAGCGCGCTTGTGCGCTTGTTCCGGGTGAGGGGGCTCTCAGCGACTCTGAAGCTTGTGGAGGGTGCCCCTCACCCGCCCTCGCTGCGCTCGGTCGACCTCTCCCCGCAAGCGGGGAGAGGTAAAGCGTTCGCAGCATTTCTTGCCGCCGATGCCGCTACGCCTCAGGTGTAGGAACCGAGGTCGCAGCCGAAGGCATTGGGCGCCTGCATCAGGCCTTCGCCGGGGATGACGTCGACGACGTCCCAGAAATCCTCTTTGTTCTTCATGTCGCCGGGCTTCTTGCCGCGAACGATGATCACCGGCCGCACCAGCTGATGATCGGCGGCGCGGAAATAAACCTCGCCGACGGTCGACTGGGTCTTTTGGCCGGCCTCATAGGCCTTGATCACGTCCGGCGGATAGAAGTTGCCGGCGCGCTCCACCGCATCGGCCCACAGCGCGAACTCCATGTAGGCGTTGTTGGCACCCCATTCCGGCTTGTAGCCGTATTTCTTCTCGAACGCCTCGACGAACATCTTGGCGAGCGGGTACTTGTCCTCGAGCGTCCACCAGAAATCAGTGGCGGCATAGACGCCTTCCATGACATCCGCCCCCACCTCGCGGGCGAGGAACGGAATTTGGTAGGGGATCACCAGCTTCTGCTTGGCGAGGATGCCGAATTGCTTCGCCTGCTGGATCGACAAAACGGCGTCATGGCCCCAGTTGACGTTGATCAGGATCTCGGCCCCTGAGTTGGAGACGTTAGTGAGGTAGGAGCTGTAGTCCGGCGCGCCGAGCGGAGAGACCTGGTTGGTCACCGTCGTCCAGCCGCCGTTCTTGCCGAGGTAGTCTTCCATCGATTTCTGGACGGTGTGGCCGTAGGTGTAATCCGGCGTCATATAGGCGGCCTTCTTGTCCTTGCCGAAGGCCTTCAGCAATACCGGGCCGAGGGCGGCGGCAGCGGTCTGGCCATAGAAGCACTGCCGGAAGCCGTAGCGGACGCAGTCCTTGCCGGTGGTGTCGTTGGAGCCGGAGATGCCGGCCAGGTAGAGCACCTTTTCGCGCTGCGCGAACTTGTTGAGCGCCACCGCCACCGCGCTCGACGTCGAGCCGGTGATCATGATGACCTTGTTCTCGGTGATAAAGCGCGATTGCTCCTGGACCGCTGTGTTCGGCTTGGCCTCGGAATCGGCGACGACGGCCTTCAGCTCCTTGCCGAGCACACCCTTGGTCGTCTTCGGGGAGATTTTCTGGATCAACGGGTCGCCGTTGTTGATGTGCTCGATCGCGAGCTGATAGCCCTTCAGCTCGTCCTCACCCTGAATCGCATAGGTCCCCGTGCGCGGCACGGTGATGCCGATGAATACAGACGAGCCGGAAGAGCCCGCCGGATAAGTGCCGATCGCCGGATGGTCCTCGGCGCGAGCCAGGCCCGGAAATGCGGCTGCGGCAAGCAACGCGCTGCTGCCTTTGAGCATCGTGCGGCGCGTCGCTTTGGCTGTAGTGAACGAATGCATGATTCCTCCATTGTCTATTTCATTGATTGTCAACGACGCGTCGAAACGGCGCGACGTCACTATGCTTCAGGCCGACTGCCCCACGCCTGCCTGCCAATGCCTGCCAACCACGCGCACCGACCACGTCCCGATACGCGCGGCCTGAACCGCAAACATTGGCGCGCGACGGTAGTGCAATCATCCGTACCCAGGTATTAGACTTTCGCCCAAGCACCGAGAGCATTAATCCAAATCAATAAGCCCCGGCCCCGCGCTCGCCGGTTCAGCCATTTTACGTTACGCTTCTTGGCAATGTAGAGAAAATCGGGGGGTGACAGCGGTGAACCTAGCGGCGGCCTCGGCGAAAGGTGACCGACCGAACTACTTCCTCTGGTGCGGGGTGGCGTCGCTGAGCGTGGCGATGCTCCTCGCACCGGCCATCTGGAATGGCTTCCCGCTTCTGCAATACGACACCGGGGGTTATTTGGCGCGATGGTTCGAGGGCTATCTGGTGCCGAGCCGCCCCGCCGCGTACGGTCTTCTTCTCGCCGCCACCGCGTACTTTCAGTTCTGGCCGGTGCTCTTGCTGCAGGCTGTGGCCACGCTGTGGATCATCGCCGTGCTGCTGCGCGAGCTCGGGCTTGGCGATCGTCCACTGACACTACTCGCGGTGACTGCCACGCTGTCGATTGCGACCACGCTGCCCTTCCTGACCAGTATTCTGCTGACCGACATCTTCGCTGGACTTGCGATCATCGGGCTGCATCTGCTGGTATTTTTTGGCCAACGGCTCGCGCGATGGGAACGGGTCGGAATCGTGCTCCTTGCCGCCTTTGCCGTGGCCACGCACACGGCCACGCTCGGGCTCTTCGCCGTGCTGACCGCCCTCGCCGTCGTGGCCGCCCGGTGGCGCAGCGACGTCGTTTCGCCCGCAGGGGCGCGCCGAGCAGCCGCGGCGTTGACACTCGGCGTCCTTTTGAGCCTGACGGCTAACTGGATCGTCTCCGGCCGCTTTGCCTTTCCGCCTGGCGGGTATGGAATCGTCTTCGGCAGGATGCTGCAGGACGGCATCGTCTCGCGCTACCTCGATGAGCATTGCCCGGATGCCAAACTGAAGCTCTGCCCGTTTCGCCACGAACTGCCGCGGAACGCCGACGCATTCCTCTGGGGCCAGAGTGCGTTTAATCAACTTGGCCGCTTCGATGGGCTCGGAGATGAAATGCAAACCATCGTGCTCGGCAGCCTGCGTGAATACCCGGAGACCCAGATCGAAGCAGCGCTCGCGGCGACGTGGGCGCAGGTGAGGGCGGTGGCCACCGGCGAGGGCGTCGTGAACAGCATTTGGCACACCTACGGAATCATGAAGCACTACACGCCCGGCGTGCTTCCATCGATGCAGCGCGCACGCCAGCAACAGGGCGGGCTGTCCTTCGACGGGATCAACCGCTTGCACGTGCCGGTCGCTCTGCTGTCCATGGCCATGCTGCCGATTCTTGCCCTTGCCGGGCTGCGCTCGCGCGCTTTCGGCGAGGTCGGGCGGCTCGCCGCCACCCTTGCGATCGCCATAATGAGCAACGCGTTCCTATGCGGGGTCCTGTCCAATCCGCACAATCGCTACGGGGCGCGCCTCGTTTGGCTTGCGCCTCTCGTGCTCATGCTCGGGGCGATGCTTCTCGTTCGGTCAAGAGATCTGGCCCGTGCCGTCGATCGCTGGCGAAGCCTGGCCGTCGACGAGCCGACCGCCTGACGGCTCGGAAACAAAGCAAGCGACGTTCTGCCGCACGCGACCGACGGGAACATCGATCCCATCGTTGGGCAAAAGGTCAGCGCTGACGGCGCATTTGCCGTCGTCAACGATGACTTGCCGGATCGTTAAGTTGCCGGCTGGCGACCGTGTGCTCCGGCACCGGGTTCTCGCAACGGCCGGTGGCTTCCTCAACGCGAAAATAGTTTCGGCCTAGATAGGCCTGGTGATGCCGCTGCCAAATGCTGCCATGATCAAACGCCTCGATGCCGGCGGCCGTGACCGCGAGCACGGAACTTTCCATATCTCTTTCCTGCTCGTTGAGGTTTTCCGGAAGTTGAGCGCTTGCATAGTCGACATAGTATGCACGGCGTGCGCAGGCGAGCCCCGCGGCGGCACCGAGCGCGGCCTGCGCGGTCATTCGATGATCGGGATGGTCGTCCGGGTTGATGCTCGAATCCAGCTCGGCAACATTCAGCTGGATCGTGGGCGAGCGGCCCCGCTCATGGTCCAAAATCGCTTTTAGAGTCGATACGAGATCGGTCCATTCGTGATAGACGGCCGAGCCGTCAACCGCCCAGAGCGTCTTTATTTGTCCGCTGGCCAGACGCTGCAGCGATTGGTTGCCCGTTTCGGGAAATCCGGCGCCGGTAAGATTTCCGTCCGGCAGCCGCAAAAAATAGGCGGCCGTGTTTCGATAGCTCACGTGGTAGATCTGATGACCATCGAAATGTGTTCGCGACGCGATCTTGTCGTGGGGGGCGTCGGCCGAATCCGCCATGAAGCGAATGGCGGTCTCTGCTCCGTTTTCCCGCGCCAGGTAATAGGGATGTTTTCTGCCTCCGGTGCCGACGCCCAGTCCGGCGTCGCCCGCGGTCAAATGGACAAAGACGGTCTTGGTGTTGCCGTCGATGACGTCCAGAAATGCGGACGGATTCATGAAAAGCTGCCAGTCGTCTTCGTGCGCGGCGAAGTAGAACGAGACCTTCTGGTATGGCCGAGCGTCCTCGGCGAGGACGAGTTGAGGCTGCAACATCCCGATGATGGCGCAGACCTGCGCCGCCAATTGAGCGGCCATCGGCACGCTCCGTTGCATCATGAATATCCGTTCATCAAGCGGTGTCTTTGGTATGAATAAGGCAACAGGTACGACGTCCCGTCAAACGAAAAATCTCTCAGCACGCCGAGGCCAGTTGTCTCGGGCTACCGATCGCGAATAAAGATTGGCCTCGCTGGCATCTCCAGGCCGATCGCGGATTTCGTGGCCACTGATTCTGGCGTCGGTCAGACGCGCAGGAAAATCCTCCGGCGGTAAAGGAAGCCCGCGAGGATGATTGCCAACGCCAGTCCGCCCGCCGCGGCGAGAAAATGTCCCGCGCCCGGCGTCATATACCGGTCAAAGAAGCCGCCGACGTCGCCGCCGACCAGGCGGGTCGCCAGCTCCTTGAAGTTTAGGGTATTGTTGAGGAAGTAGAGCGTGATGGCGTTGGCCCCGAGCCAGACGAAGATCGTGGCCCAGGCCCGACGCCCCCAAACGTCCATGACTTGGTAAAACATTCCGAGCAGCAGGGCGCTGAGCCCGGCAGCGACGAGAGCAAATGACGACGTCCAAATCGCCTTTATGATCGGGAATTGAAGGCCCCAAAGGAAGCCGGCCGCCACCATCACGACCCCGGCCCCGATAAGCCAAAGCGATTTTCGTTGTGGCGCCACGCGCGAATCCCGCAGCAATAGGCCGGCGAACACGCCGATCAGACAGTTGCCGATCGCCGGCAGCGTACTGAGCAGGCCTTCGGGATCCCAGTCGCCGTCCCATTTGCTGCCCGGCAGATACTGAGCGTCGATCCAGTTGGCGAGATTGGCACCCTTGGCAAAGGAGCCGGCGCCGATGTCGGGCACCGGCACGAAGGTCATCAGCGCCCAATAGCCGACGATGAGCGCGACGGATGCGACGATCAATCCCCGCCGGCGAAAGTTCAGGAACAGAAGCGACGTGAACAAATAGCAAAGGGCGATCCGCTGGAGCACGCCCAGCAGCCGGATGTCCGGCCAGTTGTGGCTGGCGCCGCCGTAGTAGATCAGCCCCAGGGCGAACAGCAGGGTGAACCTGCGCACGACCCGCCAGTGCGCGGTGGATTTGCCCTCTTGCTCGACCAGTCGCGTCAGCGAGAAGACGATCGACACGCCGGTGACGAAAATGAACAGTGGAAGGATCAGGTCGTAAAAACGGAACCCCTCCCATTCCAGGTGGCCCAATTGGTCGCTGAAGAATTGCGCTGGCGCGCTCAGGACCGCATGCTTGCCGGCGCTCATCTCGCCCAACGCCCAGGCGACCGCGTCTCCACCGAGAATCCACAGTATGGTGAAGCCCCGCAACGCATCGACGGAGGCGACACGGGGCGCCGCCGCAGCGCGCGAACCTTCGATGCCGCCGATCGTTGATTTGGCCCCTGCATCCGTCGATGGCCACGCGCGAAGAAGGGCCGCCGGTGCCGGGCGCAGATTAAGCGCCACGGCGTCATCGATTACGTCATGTGCCGCGTCCATCAATGGCAGCTCTCTCAATCGACCGCCGACGAGCGCCGAATTTGCCCCGCCGCCCGCTCTTCTCGCCCAGCGGGTTTTCTTGGGCTGACGGCAAAGTTGCTCACGCCTCGCTCGATATGGCCTTGATCTGTCTCAATGTTGCTCAACGCCGAACGCGTTCTTGAGCGCCGAACATGCGGCGGAATTTTGATCCGGCCGGCCACCGTATAGAGCCCGAGCAACTGTACGTAAAGCCGCAATAGAGGTGAGGTTAGTCAAGAAGCCATATCGTCGACGCATCGCTCTTGCGCGGACATCTGGGCTGCCGAGCCGTATAGGCGCCTTATCAACAGCAATCCACCGCACTGTCGTTGAGCCCTTCGGCTTAGTTCGTGCTGTCACGCTCTTGCCTCAATTGGTCACGACACGTGAAACTTAGGGATAATGCCTTGCAACGGGCGTGAGCCGCCCCGATGAGGGTGGGGGACCGCTTGTCATGAAATATCTGCTCGCATCGACCGAAGCGTTGGCACTGGCGACGGCGCTGAGCTTTCTGCTGGTAGCCTCGGCGAGCGCGCAGACGGCAGCACCGGCATCGGCGCCGAAGCGTCGAACGGCCAAACCGCCCGCCGCGACAGCAAAACCCCCGGCGGCGCCGGCGGCACAGCAACCCCCGCCGGCGGCAGCCGTGCCGCCGCAACAGGCTGCTGCCCCGCCAGGTCAGCAACAGGTTCATCTGCTCTATTCGCCGTGGACCAAGTTCTGTCCGAAGGGCAAGGAGGCCACCGCCAAGCAGGTCTGCTTGATCGGCAAGGACGGACGCGTCGAGACGGGCCAGCCGGTCGTCTCGGCGGTGCTGATCGAGCCCGAAGGCGGGCCGAATGTGCTGCGGGTGACGCTGCCGCTTACCGTCCAGCTTCAGCGTGGCACGCGGGTCCTGGTCGACCAGAGCAAGCTCGCCAGCATGGCGTCTGATACGCAAAGCCGGCCGTACACGCTCTGCTTTGTCAACGGTTGCATGGCCGATTTCGAGGCGACGCCCGATGTCGTCAATCAATTGAAGAAGGGACAAAACCTCTGGGTGCAGGGCTTCGGTGCGAGAGGCGAGTTCATCAATCTGCCGGTGCCGCTGGAAGAATTCGGCAAGACCCTCGACGGGCCGGCAACCGACCCGAAGGTGATCGAAGAGCAGCAAAAGAAGATGCAAGAGGAACTGCAGAAACGCGCGGACGAGGTCCGCAAGAAACTCGAGGGCCAGCAAGGCGCCGCCGTACAGCCCGGCAAATAGCCGGGCTCCGCTTCGGTCGAGTGACCGCCTTTATCTCTCGCGCAGGCTCTCGTGCCCGTAGCGCAGCAGCGGCGAGAGCAGGTAGCTGATGACCCGGCGCGACCCGGTCTTGATCTCCACGGTCACCGCCATGCCGGGGGACAGGTTGACCGAACGTTCATCGACCTGCATCTGCGTGCGATCAAGCGAGAGGCGGGCGGAGTAGAGCAGCTCCTGGCCCTTCGGCTCGCTGTTGCCGTTCTCGGCGCCCTGCTGGCTCTCGCCCGCCTTGTCTTGCGGCTTGTCGCGGGTGATGGCGTCCTGCGACACGCTCAAGACTGCGCCGTGAATGAGGCCGTAGCGCGTGAAGTTGAAGGTGTCGACCTTGATCTCGGCCTCTTGGCCCGCATGGACGAAGCCGATGTCGCGGTTCGACACCATGGCCTCGATCTCGAGGTGGCTGTCGGCCGGAACCACCACGAGCAGCGCTTGCGCCGGCGTCACCACGCCGCCGACGGTGTGCACCGCCAGCTGTTGCACGGTGCCGTCGACCGGCGCGGTGAGGAGCTGGAACTGGGTACGCTGCGTCGCCTTGATCAGATCCTCGCGAAAGCCCGCGGCCTTGCGCTGCGCCTCCACCAGTTCGCCGAAGCGCGTGCGGCGATATTCCGCCGCGGTCTGTGCGCGGGTCTGGATGATGGCGGCCAGCGCGGCTTCGGCCTCGTGCGATTTGCTCTTCTGAACAAGAAGATCTTGCTGTGCTTCGACGAATGCCTGTTGGATTTCCAGGTAGTTTGCTTTCGAGCCGGTCGAATGCGAGTAGAGCGTCTCGCGGATCTCCACCCGCTGCTGCAGCACCGGAATGACGGCTTCGAGCTTGTCGACCGTCGCGGCGACGGTCGCAAGCTCGGCTTCTTTTTGCGCGTGCTGACGATCGAGCGCGGCAAGCTTGGCGCGCTGCTCCTCCGTCTGGTCGATCAGGAACTGCCGCTGCATTGAGACGAGCGGTGTGCTTGCGCCCTCCGGCGGATGGAAGGCCACGAGCGGGTTCGCCTCGTCGCTGAGCGCGGCATTGAGTCGGGCGATGTCGAGCTCGGCCATCATCAGGTCGCTCTGCAGATGCTGCCGCTCGGCCGCGTTCATGGTCGGATCGAGCTCGATCAGGGTCTCGCCTGCCTTTACGGGCTGACCGTCACGGACGTGGATGGCCCGCACCACGCCGGTCTCGAACGGTTGGACGGTCTTGCTGTGGCCGCTGGGAATGATCTTGCCCGGCGCCGAGGCGACGATGTCGATCTGTCCGAACACTGCCCAGGCGAGCGCGAGGCAAAAGAGCAGCATGACGGTAACGGCGATGGCCCTGCCGATCGGCGAGGGGGGCGTCTCCACGATCTCGAGCGCCGCCGGCAGGAAGGCGAGCTCATGCCGATGCCGGCGCCTCGTCTCTCGCGGAAAAGGGACGACGTTCTTGGCGGAGCTAGCGCGGATATCTCACAGTACTAAGTGCATCGGGGCGCCGAATCAGAGAAAATTGTTGTGTCGCAACAGTTTATCTCGGATTCACGGAGCGCCCCGATGCCGACAGAGTGTAGCGCGGATTTGTTCGGATTTGCACCCGTTGAAGGACGCGAGGTGGTGGCGGGGGTTTGACGGCGGCGCGATCAGCTCGGATGCCGGAGCGCTGCTTCTAGGCGCGACGGATCGAGCCATCCATATGATGGATCGGTTTGCGGCGTGCTTTCACGACGAGCGGCGTGCGGAATGGATCGAGCACGAGGTTGCGACGCTGATCGGCCAGCGGGTGTTCGGGATCGCTCTCGGCTACGAGGATCTCAATGACCACGACGAACTGCGCCACGATCCGATGATGGCGCTGCTGGCGGGCAAGCTCGAGGCGCGACGCGAGGATTGCGCGCCGGTTGCCGGCAAGTCGACGCTGAACCGGCTGGAGCTGAGCAAACTGGAGCCGACGCGCTACCACAAGATCAGCCACAATCCGATGGCCATCAAGAAGCTTATGGTCGACCTGTTCGTGGAGGCGCACAAACGCGCGCCGAAGCAGATCATTCTTGATCTTGACGCGACCGATGATCCGCTGCACGGCGAGCAGGAAGGGCGGTTCTTTCACGGTTATTACGACTGCTACTGCTATTTGCCGCTTTACGTGTTCTGCGGCCGCCATCTGCTGGTCGCCAAGCTGCGGCGGGCGGATATGGACGCTGCAGCCGGCGCGGTCGAAGAGGTGGCGCGCATCGTCGCGCAGGTCCGCGCCCGTTGGCCGCGGACGCGCATTCTGTTGCGCGCCGACAGCGGCTTCGCGCGGGAAGAACTCATGGCCTGGTGCGAGGCCAACTGCGTCGATTTCCTGTTCGGCCTGGCGAAGAACGACCGGCTCATCGCCGAAATCAAGACCGAGCTTGAGCTTGCTGCAGCGAAGAGCCGGCAGACCGGTAGACCCGAGCGCCGCTTCAAGAACTTCATGTGGATGACGCGCCGGACTTGGAGCCGCAGGCGCCGGATCGTGGCCAAGGCCGAGTGCACGCAAGGGGAAGCCAATCCTCGCTTCGTCGTCACCTCGCTGGCGCGGGAGGAGTGCAAGGCCAAACATCTTTACGAGAAGGTCTACTGCGCACGCGGCGACATGGAGAACCGGATAAAGGAGTGCCAGCTCGACCTCTATGCCGATCGCACCTCGACAGCCACGATGCGGGCAAATCAGCTGCGCCTGTGGTTCTACTCGATGGCCTATATCCTGCTTTGCGCTACGCGCCGTATCGGACTCCACGGCACCGAGTTCGCCAAAGCCACCTGCGGCACCATTCGTCTCAAGCTACTCAAGATCGGTGCCCTCGTGCGCGTCAGCGTCCGCCGCATCAAAGTGGCGATGGCGTCGGCTTGTCCCACAGCACAGGTCTGGGGGCTTGCCGCTACCCGCCTCGCTGCTGCCGCTCGGGCCTCGCCCACCTGACACGCGGCGCCGCAACGCGCAACAAACGCGGCATCATCCCCAGGCCCACCGAGACCACTTCTTCGCTGCCCCTGCAGCCCGGAAAAGTTCTAGCAACTCGCGCGTCTCCCGGCGCCACGCCCTAGCGCGCCTGCGCAAAACCCAACAAACTGCATCGCAAAACCGCTCAATCATGCAAAAGTGGTGTGAGATATACGGGCTAGCGGACTTCATGGATCCCTGCCTGCATGCGATAGAGCGAGGCGTAACGGCCCTCGGTCTTGATCAGGTCGTCGTGGGTGCCATCCTCGACCAGCCGGCCGCGGTCGATGGTGATGATCCGGTCGGTACGCCGCACCGTCGAGAGGCGGTGGGCGATGATGAACACCGTGCGCCCCTTGGCGATCTCCTTCATGTTTTGCTGGATGACGCGCTCGCTCTCGTAGTCGAGCGCGCTGGTCGCCTCGTCAAAGATCAGGATGCGGGGATCGGTAACGAGTGCGCGGGCAATGGCGATGCGCTGACGCTGCCCACCGGACAGGCTCGAGCCGCGCTCGCCGACGATGGTGTCGTAGCCCTCCGGCAGCTCCAGAATGAACTCGTGCGCGCCGGCAAGCGTCGCTGCCGCGATGACGCGCTCGACGTTCATCGCCGGATCGGCCAGCGCGATGTTGTCGCGGATCGAGCGGTTGAACAGCACGTTCTCCTGCAGCACGATGCCCAGCTGGCGGCGCAGCCAGGCGGTATCCACCATCGCCAGATCGGCGCCGTCGACCAGCACGCGTCCGCTTTCGGGCACATAGAGCCGCTGGATCAGCTTGGCGAGCGTGCTCTTGCCCGAGCCGGACGGCCCGACCACGCCGACGATCTGACCGGCCGGCACGCGTAAGCTCACGTCATGCAGCACCTCCGGGCCGTCGATGCGATAGCGGAAGGTGACGTGCTCGAAAACCACGTCGCCGCGGATCGCCGGCAGCGCCGCCCGCGCCGGATTGAAGGTGGGCTCGGCGGGCGTGTTGAGGATGTCGCCGAGGCGGGCGACCGAGAGCCGCGCCTGATGAAAATCCTGCCAGATCTGCGCCAGCCGCAGCACCGGCGCGCTCACCCGGCCGGCGAGGATGTTGAAGGCGACGAGCTCGCCGACCGTCAGGCTGCCGTCGATCACGAGCTTGGCGCCGAAGTAGAGGATGCCGGCGGTGACGAGCTTGCTGACGAGCTGCACGGCCTGGCTCGCGGTGTTGCCGAGGCTCAGCACGCGGAAGCTCGCCGCCACATAGCCGGCCAGCTGCTCCTCCCAGCGGCGCTGCATCTGCGGCTCGACCGCCATGGCCTTGAGCGTCTCGACCCCGGTGACGCTCTCGACCAGAAACGCCTGGTTCTCCGCGCCGCGCTGGAATTTCTCATCGAGCCGTCGCCGAAACAGCGGCGTCGCGCCGGCCGAGATGCCGATATAGAAGGGAAAGCTAGCAAGCACGATCCAGGTCAGGAACGGCGAATACAAGAACATCACGCCGAGGAACACGAAGGTGAAGAAAAGGTCGATGACCAGGGTCAGCGCGGAGCTGGTCAGGAAGGTGCGGATGTTCTCGAGCTCGCGCACCCGCGCGACGGAATCGCCGACCCGCCGCGCCTGGAAATAGGCGATCGGCAGCGCGGTGAGGTGGCGGAACAATCGGGCGCCGAGCTCCACGTCGATGCGGTTGGTGGTATGCGCGAACAGATAGGTGCGCAGCGTCCCGAGGATGGTCTCGAATATCGAGATCGCCACCAGCCCGATCACCAGGACGTCGAGCGTGCTGAGGCTGCGGTGCACCAGCACCTTGTCGATGACGACCTGAAAGAACAGCGGCGAGACCAGCGCAAAGAGCTGCAGGAAGAACGACGCGACCAGCACCTCGCCGAGCAGACGACGATATTTGTGGATGGCGCCGAGGAACCAGGTGACGTCGAAGCGGCGCGCGAGGTCGAGGAGGCTAGCGCGCCGGGTCATCAGCACGACGCGGCCGTCCCAAATCTTCTCGAGCTCGGCCAGCGTCATCACTTCCGGGCGTGGCGCGCCGGGAGCCTGCACGATCACTTTGTCCTGGCTGGCTTTGCCGAGCAGGAGAAAACCCCCGTCCCGCAGCGCCGCGATGCAGGGCATCGGCGTCGAGGCCAGCCGCGCCCGCGTCGTTTTGAGCGCGCGCGCCTTGAGCCCGAGCTCCCTGGCGCAGCGCAGCATCGCGGAGACGCCGATCGTGTTGCCGAACCGGTGGCGGATCTGCTCAGCATCGGCCCCGACGCCGTTGAAGCGCAGCAGCATCACCAGGACTTCGAGCCCCGGATCCGCCGGCTGGCGCTGTTCGACCCCGATCGCCACCTTGCGTCAGAACCCTGCGATCACGCGTGCGGCTGGGTCAACGACAGGGGCGAAGCCGCGGCGATCAGCGCCGGATCGGTGACCAGCGTGCCGCCGTGGCCGTCGCTCGCCGTGACGAAGCTCGCCGCGATGTAGTTGCCGAGGAGCGCAAGGTTGGCGGCATGCACCCCGTCGCTGACGGTGAGCGTGCCGCCGGTGTTGTTTTGGTTCTGCGCGTAGCCGAGCGTGGTCTGCGCGCCAAAACCGATATCCGACAGGTCGATGCCGTCCTCACCGCCGAATCCGGAGACCCGCCCGGTGAACCCCGATGATGCATCAAGCTTCAGCGTTCCGGCATTGCCGTTGAAGGTCGTGCTGACATCCGATGCGGCGCCGAACTCGAGCGTTCCGGCCGCGATGGTGGCGCTTCCGTCGCCGGTAACCGCGGCCTGAGCTTGAAGGTTACCCCCGCTTGCCCAAAGATTTCCGGAATTCGCCACCGCGCTCTCGATGATCAATCCGCCCGCGCCGGTTGCCTCGAACGTCCCCGAATTGACGACGACGTTGCTCCCCGTATTGATGATCAGCGCATTCTTCCCGTCGGCGTTGATCGTACCCTCGTTGATCAAGTCCAGCTGTCCGTCGCCGATCTGCCCGGCGCCCGAGATCGTGTTGTCGACATTCGTCAGCGTCGTGTTGGCGCTTGCCCCATAGATGACGTTGGCGCTGCTGTCGGACAGGACGATCTGGCCGCCGCCCTGCAGCGTGGCGCTGCCGACGACCTCGAGGTCCGTCTCGGCGCCCGTCGAGCCGAGATAGATCGTGCCTGAATTGTCGACCATCCCGCCGAGCGGCAGCATGGCGCCGTTATCCACCGTCATGCTGCCGGCGTTGTATGACGTGAAGGTCTGATTGAAGACGAAATTATTGGCGCCGAGCGACTCTGCCGCGACGCCGATGATCGTGATCGTCTCACCGGCGCCCAGCGTGACGACCGTGTCGCCGTCGCCGGTCATCAGACCGTCGGCTATGTCGATACGGCCGGTGAAGGATTTCAAGTCCATGCGCAGGCGCGAGAACTGCAGCTCGTTGGGCACTTGACGCCCCAGCTTATCGATCGGGCTGATGAATGGCTTGAGTCCGGCCTGGTCCACGACAGCAAAATCTCGGACATCGACGATCCCGTTTTTCGTATCCATCCCGGCGCGCATCCGCCCGCCGCGCAGACGTTGATAGACGTCGATTGATCGGAAAAACGCGCCAGCATTGCCGGACTCAAGATAGATCATTCGCCGGTTGTCGGGCGGGACATTCCTTAGCTCGCCCTTAAGTCTCTCACCGTCGCCCACGGTTGCCGTGACAACAAACGAAGTGATCTCATCGCCACGGCTGGATATATTCAGCTCGAAATCGCGGAATGTTTCGCCGTTGAATCCCAAGAGCGTCGCCACCTTGATGTCGAGATCGACAGGAGGCATCGAACCACGTGGCGTGCGCAGCAGCGCTCTGATGAGGCGGCGACCATCATAAAAATCGCCGCGAACGACAGCCTTCATCCGCCCGTCAGGTTCGCGAGCGGTCTCAATGGTGGCTCGGTCGCCGTCGACCAAGGTGAGCGAAGCAATCAATGGCTCCTGCGGAGGGACCGCGCGCGCCGGATCACCGGTGAGCGCGACGGCGGCGCATGCCGCAGCAACGATGGCGATGACGAGCAGCCGATTGCCACCTACAACACGAATGAGCTTTGCGAACGCGCCCCCGCGTATCATGATCCCTCATATAGCCAGCGTCGCGCGAATCGAGTTTGTCCCCTCACGATTTGGCGCCATAAACGCGCCGAAAGCGCGGCGAGGAGAGGCGTCTGAGCGCAGAGAACACGTGCTCGTTCAAGATTGTGGACCGTCGGCCTTGGGCGTCGCGCTACGACCGCCACATCAGATACAACAAGACCCAGAATGAGGGATGAAGACCCAGAATGACGGATGGTACCGTCAAGTGGCTCCTCCACAAGACGGCCCGGGGCATGGTCGCGTAGAACTCGATGCCGACATTCCCGCTGCGGTGGGACCCAGCGTGACGAGGTGTTACCCGGATTGTCGACTGTGGGATTTGAGCGCCGCGCCACGATCGCCTTCATTGTCATGCACGACACCGTCGTGATCGAAGGCATCTTCTACGGCGTCTGCTGACGCGGCGGGGCTGCGAGATCCGAACGGGGCTAAGGCGTGCTCCGGCAGAAATTGATGCCGATATCTCCTGGTGGAAGATTTAGTTACGTTTGCGATTCATTCTGTCCGCGCGGAAGCTCACCGGTCCAGTGGTTGGCTGCGACGCCAAGCAGGTTGGATGCGAACCATGGATGCACAACTCATCGATCAGCGAGCACCACGCTCGGAAGGGGCCGCGAGCATCCTCGTCGTGGGCGCATTACGATTTATGGTAGTGCGATCGCCCAGCAGAACTGGGCGCGCGCGACATCCCCGCTGTTCTTTAGCTGTATTTACAGCGGTCGTTGCAGAATTCAGCCGTCGATTACCGTCATGTGACAACTATAAGTCTGCTCTTGACGAAACGAACCCAAATTTCCCGAGGCAAATCAATGGGGGCCCGCCCCGGAACACGCGGCTCCAGTGCCGGCGTCGGCGCCTGACATCCCGCCCGCGTCCCGCTATACGGCGCCGCCCGTCCGCGTGCGGGCTGTCAGCGTTTGGAGGTCCTCGTGTCCGGTACCCTCTCCAGCGACGGGTTGGATACGCGCCGCCGCCGGCTGCTGTTTCGTTCGTGGCATCGCGGCATTCGCGAGATGGACCTCATCCTCGGCCGGTTCGCCGATGCGCATCTGCCGGATCTCGGTGATGCGCAGCTTGAGGAATACGAGCGCCTGATCGAGGTGCCGGACCCGCTGCTCTATGCCTGGATCAGCGGCGGGGCTGAGGCGCCGGCGGAGTTTGATTCACCGTTGCTGCGGCGGCTGAAGCGCTTCCATCTCGAGGCCGGCGACACTAGGTGAGGGGCGATGCCGCGTTCGCCCGCCGAGCTGCTCTCGCCTGATCGCCCCTTGACCCTTGCCGGCGTCGCCGACGGCGCCGAGGGCTTGGTGCTGGCCGATCTCGCGCGCGCGGTGGCGGCGCGGCCTCGGCCGCCGGCGACGACGCTGCTCGTCATCTGCCGCGACGGCGCGCGGATGGCGGCGCTGCGCCGGGCGCTCGCGTTTTTCGGCCCCGACCTTTTTGTCCTGGAATTCCCCGCCTGGGATTGCCTGCCTTACGATCGGGTCTCTCCGCATGCGGTCGTGGTCGCGCAGCGGATGACCACGCTGTCGCGCCTTGCCCATGTCAAAGGCCGCGACCGGCCGTGCGTCCTGCTCACCACCGTGAACGCGGTCCTGCAACGGGTGCCGCCCAAGGACCTGATCGCCAAGCAGGCGCTGTCGATCGCGCCGGGCAACGTGCTGCCGATGGCGGCGATCATCCGCTGGGCCGAGCTCAACGGCTTCATGCGCGCCTCGACCGTGCGCGAGGCCGGCGACTACGCGGTGCGCGGCGGCATTCTCGATCTGTTTCCCGCCGGGCTCGAGGCGCCGATCCGGCTCGACTTCTTCGGCGATACGCTGGAATCGATCCGCAGCTTCGATCCGGAAAGCCAGCGCACCACCGATCAGCTGCACGGGCTCGATCTCGTGCCGATGGCCGAGTTTCAGCTCACCACCGAGACGATAAGGCGCTTTCGCCTCGGCTATGTCGAGGCGTTCGGCGCGGCGACGCCTGACGACACGCTCTATGCGTCGGTGAGCGAGGGGCGGCGGCATCCGGGCATGGAGCATTGGCTGCCGCTGTTCCATCCGCGCCTCGACACCTTGCTCGATTTCGTGCCGGATGCGCCGGTGGTGCTCGAGCCCTTGGCCGAGGACGCGGCGCGCGAGCGGCTCGATCAGATCGCCGATTTCTACCAGGCCAGGCGCGAGCCGCTCGGCCCCGCCGGCGCCGGTCCGGTCTATCGCCCGTTGCCGCCGGATCGCCTCTATCTGAATGCCGAGCAATGGCGGGCGGCGCTCGACGCGTCCTCGTTGCTGCGGCTCACGCCGTTCTCGGTTCCGGAAGGAACCGGGCAAGTGGTCGAGATCGGCGCGCGGCAGGGACACAATTTCACGGCCGAGCGGAGCGAGCCGGGCGGCAACGTCTTCGCGGCCTTGACCCGGCATGTCGAGGCGATGCAGGCGGCGAAGAAGCGGGTGGTGATCGCGCTGTGGAGCGAAGGCTCGCGCGAGCGCATGAGCCACGTGCTGGCCGAGCACAAGCTCCTCAATCTCACGCCGGTCGCCGCCTGGCCGCAAGCGCTCACGCTGCCGCCGCACCAGGTGGCGCTCGCCTCGCTCGGGCTCGAATCCGGCTTCGAGACCGACGACGTGGCCGTCATCAGCGAGCAAGATATTCTGGGCGAGCGGCTGGTGCGCGCGCGGCGCGGGGCGCGCAAGGCGGAAAATTTCATCGCCGAGGCGACGAGCCTCGCCACCGGCGACCTCGTCGTGCATGTCGATCACGGCATCGGCCGCTTCGTCGGCCTGCAGGCGATCGAGGCCGCCGGTGCGCCGCACGACTGCCTCGAGATCCACTACGCCTTGGGCGACAAGCTCTATCTGCCGGTCGAGAACATCGAGCTCCTGTCGCGCTACGGCTCGGACGAGAGCGGGGTCGAGCTCGATCGGCTCGGCGGCAGCGGCTGGCAGGCGCGCAAGGCGCGCATGAAGCGCCGCATCCGCGAGATCGCCAACGAGCTGATCAAGATCGCCGCCGCGCGGCAACTGCACGAGGCGCCGCGGCTGACGGTCGGCCACGGCCTCTACGACGAGTTCTGCTCAGGCTTTCCCTACGACGAGACGGACGATCAGATCGCCGCCATCGATTCGACGCTGAGCGACTTGGGATCCGGCCGGCCGATGGACCGCCTCGTATGCGGCGACGTGGGCTTCGGCAAGACCGAGGTGGCGCTGCGCGCCGCCTTCGCCACGGCGATGAACGGCAAGCAGGTCGCGGTGGTCGTGCCGACGACACTGCTGGCGCGGCAGCACGCCAAGACGTTCGCCGCGCGCTTCCACGGCTTCCCGCTGCAGGTGGCGCAGGCCTCGCGGCTGGTGAGCCATGCGGACATGGCCAAGGTGAAGAAGGGCCTCACCGACGGCACGCTCGACATCGTCGTCGGCACCCATGCGCTGCTCGGCAAGTCCATCAAGTTCAAGGATCTCGGCCTCGTGATCGTCGACGAGGAGCAACATTTCGGCGTTGCGCATAAGGAGAAGCTCAAGCAGCTGCGGGCCGAGGTGCATGTGCTGACGCTGACCGCAACGCCGATCCCGCGCACCCTGCAGCTCGCGCTCACCGGCGTGCGCGACCTGTCGGTCATCGCCTCGCCGCCGGTGGATCGCTTGGCGGTGCGCACCTTCGTCGCGCCGTTCGATCCCTTGGTGGTGCGCGAGGCGTTGCTGCGCGAGCGCTATCGCGGCGGGCAGGCTTTCTACATCTGCCCGCGGATCGAAGACCTGGCCGAGGCCAAGGCGTTTCTCGACCAGACGGTGCCGGAGGTGCGGGTCGCCGTGGCGCACGGGCAGATGCCGGCGGGCATCCTCGAAGACATCATGAGCGCCTTCTACGACGGCAAGTACGACCTGCTGCTCTCGACCACCATCGTCGAATCCGGGCTCGATATTCCGACTGCCAACACGCTGATCGTGCATCGCGCCGACATGTTCGGGCTGGCCCAGCTGTATCAGCTGCGCGGCCGGGTGGGGCGCGCGAAGGTGCGTGCCTACGCGCTGTTCACGCTGCCGGCTGCGCGCAAGATCACGCCGCAGGCCGAGCGGCGGCTCAAGGTGCTGCAATCGCTCGATACGCTCGGCGCCGGCTTCCAGCTGGCCTCGCACGATCTCGACATCCGGGGCGCTGGCAATCTGTTGGGCGAGGAGCAGTCCGGCCATATCAAGGAGGTCGGCTTCGAGCTCTACCAACAAATGCTGGAGGAGGCGGTGGTGAGCCTCAAGGCCGGCGTCACGGCGCCGGTCGCGGACCGCTGGTCGCCGCAGATCATGATCGGCACGCCGGTGCTCATCCCGGAGGATTACGTCGCCGACCTGCCGGTGCGATTGGCGCTCTACCGCCGGCTGGCCGAGATCGAGGACGAGCGCGAGATCGACGCTTTCGCCGCCGAGCTCGCCGATCGCTTCGGGCCGCTGCCGTCGGAGGTCGAGCACCTGCTGCAGGTCGTGGCCATCAAGGCCCTTTGCCGGCGCGCCAATGTGGAGAAGATCGACGCCGGTCCGAAAGGGGCCGTGCTGTCGTTCCGCGACAACACCTTCGCCGACCCCGATCGCCTCGTCGCTTTCATTCGCGAGCAAGGCCCGGCCGCGCGGGTGCGACCGGACATGAAAGTCGTATTCTTGGAGGATTGGGAGCGGCCGATCGACCGGCTGAAAGGCACGGCCGCGATCCTGCGCCGGCTGGTCTCCATCGTCGATCGCGCCAAGGCAGCGTGACCGCCGCCGCTCCGGTCATCGTCCGTCCCTCTCCGTTGTCATCATCCGCGAAAGCGGATGACCCAGTAAGCATCAGCGTCAGCGGCTCTCCCACCGGCCGTGGATACTGGGTGCTCCGCCTCCCGCGGAGCATGACAATCGAGAGGCAGGCGGAAGATGATGCGTTCAGGGCCTTAGGAGCTTGCTTCCGCCTTCCCTGCTTGCTCCCGCTGCGCCGCCGCGCGCTCGATGGCGCTGGCTAGATATTCGGGCGCCTGCGCGCCGGAAACCGCGAGCGCTCCACCGAAGATGAAGCAGGGGACTCCTTCGATCCCGGCCTCCTTGGCGGATTGGGCATGCTGCTCGACCGCGTCGACATCGGCATCGCTGTCCAGAAGCTGGCGAATGCGCTCACCGTCGAGACCGCACTCGCGCGCCGCGCGCACGAGCGTCTCGCGGTCGGTGAGATCGGCGCCCTCGGTGAAATAGAGGTCCATCAGGCGCTGCTTCATGGCGCTCGGGTCACCCATGCTTTGCGCCCACAGGATCAGGCGATGACAATCGAGCGTGTTGGGTTGGCGGCCGATCTTGCCGGTCGCATAGGTGAGGCCCTCGGCGGCCGCCGCCGCGGCGACCCGCTGTGCGATCGCGTCGTAGCGGTCGGCCGAGCCGAACTTGGTCTCCAGATAGGTCTTACGGTCCACGCCCTCACGCGGAATCCAAGGATTGAGGAAGAACGGATGCCACCGCACCGCGACCGCAATGTCCGGCTTCATCGCGATGGCTTTTTCCAGCCGCCGCTTGCCGATGAAGCACCAAGGACAAACCACGTCCGACACGACGTCGATTGTTAGCTTTTCGGCACCGTTTGGCGCGCCGGACATCGGCAACTCTCCGAGAATGATCTCGCTACGAGAGATAAGCCGCGCGTCATCCGGCCGCAATGGAGCGCTTGCCGAGGACCCGCGCGGCAAGCGATTCCACGGTGTCGGTCGCTTTGCGGGTGGCAAGCGTGATGGTGGGCTGGATGTTGACCTTGTCGGGGTCGGGCGCCAGCATCGTGTGCTTGAGCACGCTCGCGATGCGGCGGGCGATCACATGGGCGGCGCGCAGATCGGTCTCGGTGAAGGCGGCGACGATCGAGCCGTCATTCTCCTGGCAGGCGAAGTCGAGCGCACGGACGAGGCGGCTCAGAAGGCGCGCCGCATCAAGGCCGGCACGCCGGTCGAGCGGTCCCTCGAAGGCAAAGCGCGCCAGCGAAAGATCGGTTCCGCGCTCCTCCGCCTCCTTCACCGCCTGGATCATGTTGCGCCAGAACGCGTCCGGCGTAAGCAGCCCGCTCTGTCCGTCGATCAACCCGTCGGCCTCGAGCGATTTTAGCGCGCGTTTGAGCCGAAGCTCGACGGCGTGAAAGCCGACGAGGGGCAGCAGTCGCTCGATGCTCGGTGCAAGCTCGTCGCAGACCACCACATTGGCCAAGTCCTCGCGATCAAGCCGGGCGCCGGGCACCGCGATCGGCAACTCGCGAAAGCGCACGTCGCCGGCCAGCACGGTGAGGAAGCCATCGATGATTAGGGAGCCGAAGCCATCCCCGATGACGATGCCGTCGATGTCGCGCGCGTTGAGATAGCGCGCCGCAGCCTCGACGCTGAACGTTCCGACGATGCCCACCTGCTCGCCGACCGCAACCGTTAGGGCGGGGTAGGTACGGCCGCGTCCGACGATCAGCACCGTCGCATCCCCGAGCGGATCGATTGTCAACTCAGCAAGCCCAGCGCTTGCTGCGGACGCCGACTGGGCCCGGCGAAGGACGGCTGCGTGCAAGGCGCGAACCCGCAGCGCCGAGCGCAAGCGCGCGATCAAGAGCGGGGCGGGGAGATCGGTCGGGAACGGCAACGCATGCGGGAGGGGCGGCTTCTCTCCGTCCGCAAGCCGCACGAATATCGGTATCAACGGCTGCGCTTGCGCGATCCGCTGCGCCAAGGCTTGTGCCGCCGTGACGGATGGTGGATGCGGCTCGCTGATCAACACCGCGGTTGGGCTCATCTCGGCGACTGCCGCCGCGGCGTCGGCCCAACCAAGCTCGACGATCGGAAACGCTCCCGCCGTCTCCGCGGCGCGGATCAAGTCCGCGGCTGAGCTCTCGCCAACGATGAGGATCGGTCCAGGAAGCGACATGCCGGCTACGCGTGCAAAACACACAACCTTAGGCCGCTCCTGTTAATGCCGCGTTGCCGAATGGGATGGGTTTTGCGTGCCAGCGGCCGCCCGGAGCACGCGCCAGGCTCAATTCGATCGGATACGGCTTTAGGCTGCCGAAGCTCCGCGCTTGTTGCGCTGCTCGCGGAATGCCTCGACGACGAGGGGATTGAGGCCGAACTCGGTCATGGCCTTCTTGGCGGCGTCAAGGTCGGTGGCGGAACCAATGAGCCGGTAGCCGGTAAGCGGGTCGGGCACGGCCACCACGGCTCCGCTGCTATCGGCGCTCGATACGGCATGCTGCAGGTCGCGCCACGCGAAGCGATAGAAGCCGACATTGACGACGCCCGGCGGCGGACCCGTGACGATCATGGCCCGGGTCTCCGGATCGACGCGGCAAGTATAGCCGGTGTCGACGAAATTGTTCTCGAGCACCTTGAGCTGCGGAAGCCCGGCGCGCTCGGGGCCAGGCGGGAAAACCGCAGTCTCCACCATCGGGCCGCGAAAGGCGACGGTGCCGGTCTCGGTGAGCGCGAGCTCACCGACGAGCGCCGCGCCCGGCATCGCGCGCGGCGCTCGGATGGCTCCGAAGCCGACCGGGGCGGGCCGGCCGTTGGTCCCGCGCCGCGCGGCAAACAGCCCCACCTCGCCGAACACGTGAACATCGACCATGGCCGGCCCCCCGCCGCGACAGGGCGGGCTAACGAGGAGCCGCTCGGGTGAGCGCCACAGGCCGATAATGGTTTGCAGGTCTTCGAGGCTGTCAAACGTGCCGCCATCGGCCAGACGAGCGGCCGAGGGTCCCGGCAGCACGATCGCGCCGCAGTGCTCGTCCCGGCACTGAGCCCGCAATCCGTCGACGTCGAACGGTTCATGCAAAGCGAGCGTGCCGCCAACCAACAGCCACGGCAGGACAGAAGCGGACAGTCCGGCAAAAGAGCTATTGATCATCGCGGTGAGGATGACGGCTTCTTGCGGCAGCTGGCTTTCGAGCAGAATTGATACGCCGCCGAAGATGAGTTGGGTGTGATTGCGCGCGACTGGCACGAGCCCGTCGGCGGTCACGTCGAACGTCACGACGGCGACGTGCGCCGCCGGATTACGCGGACGCTCGATCTTTGGCGTCGGCTCATTGGCCTCGTTGGACTCCGCCTCGTCCAGCGGCACTACGCCGTCGGGAAGATCGGGGCCGAAGGCGCAGACATAGCGGATCGGGAATGATTCCGCGGCGATGTGCATCGCCAGCTCGCAGTGATTCGTGGTCCCGACATGTCCGCAGGTGATGAGCCCTTTCGCCCCGATGCGGCTGAGCGCGCTGATCACATCGACCCGCCGCCAGAGCAGCGGCAGCGGCGCGACGATCATTCCCGCGCGCAGCGCGGCGAGCAGCATCAACACACTTTCGACCGTGTTGGGCAGTTGGATGCCGAGCACGGTGTCGGTCGCCAATCCCATCCGACGCAACCGGCGCGCAAGGGCCGCGACCGCCCGATCCGCCTCCGCATAGGTCAGCCGACGGGGCGCGCCGTGGGTGAAGCTTGCCCGGTTGGGCGGGTCGATGAGGGCGATGTCGTTCGGCCGGCGCAGGACGGTGCGGCGGAATAAGTCGTCAAGCGTCGCGCTTGGTCCCTTACCGGTTGCCGAACTCTTTGGGAGATCGCTCAGGATCACGATACGGCCCTCACTGTATTCGCGGCTCGCGCCACCACGTCTCGAAAAGATAGCCGGATAGCGATGTCACCGCCGGATGCTTGATGTCGTTCCAGCGGGCTATCCACTGCTCGGGCAGGTGCGACAGAGGAATCACATAGATCCCGGAAATCAACAAGCGGTCGAGCGCCCGTACCGCCGCGACGAAGTCCTCGCGCTCGCGCGCCCGCAGCATCGCCGCGATCATGGCGTCGATCGCCGCGCTGCGCACGCCCATATAGTTGCGGCTTCCCTCCTGATCGGCCGCCGCCGATCCCCAATAGAAGGTTTGCTCGTTGCCCGGCGACAGTGATTCGTCCCAGTGGTACTGGATCATATCGAAATCGAAGGTGATGAGCCGGCGATCATACTGCACGGCGTCGACGACGCGCACCTTGACGTCGATGCCGGCGCGCCTGAGCTGGCGGGCGAAGGCGATCGCAAGCCGCTCCTGATCGTGCGTGGAGACGAGGTTTTCGAAGCTGAACGGCCGGCCGGACGAGCGCTCGCGCAGCTCGCCGGCGCGTAGCTCGTAGCCTGCCTCCGACAGGAGGGCGAGCGCGCGCTTGAGCGTGTCGCGATCGCGTCCCGATCCGTCCGTCACGGGCGGCGACCAGGTGCCGTCGAGCACATCGGCGCGCACCGCGTCGAGATAGGGCGCGAGCAGCGTCCGCTCGCGCTCACTCGCCGGCCGCCCGTGCGAGGAAAGCTCCGATCCTTCGAAATAGCTTGTCGTGCGGCGATAGAGATCGAAGAAGAAGTTGTGGTTCAGCCATTCGAAGTCGAACAAGAGCATCAGCGCTTGGCGCACCCGCACGTCGGCAAAGATCGGCCGCCGTGTGTTGAACACAAGCGCCGACATGCCCTTCGGCAGGCCGCTCGGAAGCGCCTCCTTGACGACACGGCCATCGCGCATGGCCGGAAACGAATAGGCCGTCTGCCAGCGGCCCGGATCGGTTTCGACGCGCACGTCGTAGAGCCCCTTCTGGAAGGCTTCGAACAGGGTGTTCGGATCGCGATAATAGTCGAACCGGACCTCGTCGAAATTCCAAAATCCGCGGTTGATCGCCTTGTCGCGCGCCCAGTAGTTGGGATTGCGCTCGA
This sequence comes from Xanthobacteraceae bacterium, assembly GCA_052148715.1. Classification (GTDB taxonomy): domain Bacteria; phylum Pseudomonadota; class Alphaproteobacteria; order Rhizobiales; family Xanthobacteraceae; genus JBKQHQ01. Next base: position 83,857 of record JBKQHQ010000031.1, read on the forward strand.
GGGTGATGCTTCGACCCGGCTGCACGTCGCCCACGACATAGGGTCCGCTGCCGATGAGCGGGGCGAATGATGTCTCCTCGAATGTGTCCGGGTTCGTTGCGTGCTTGGCGAGCACGGGCATCAGGCCGAGAATCAGCGGCAACTCGCGATCGTTGCTGTTGGTGAAGACGAATCGCACCGCGTGGTCGCCGACGGCCTCCGCCTTGCTGACCTTTGCATAATAGGTGCGATAGTTCGGACGGCCCTTGTCGCGCAGGATCTGCCAGGAAAAAATCACGTCCTCAACGGTTACGGGCGCGCCGTCGGAAAATCGTGCCGCGGGATCGAGCGTGAAAGTGACGAAGCTGCGGGCGGCGTCGGTCTCGACCGAGCGCGCCAGCAACGCGTAGAGGGTGAACGGCTCGTCATAGCCGCGCGTCATCAGGCTCTCGACGACATAGCCGCGAATCGCCGGCACCCCCACACTCTTGACGATGAGCGGATTGAGGCTGTCGAAAGTGCCAAGCGCGCCATGCACCAGACGGCCGCCTTTTGGCGCCGCCGGATTGGCGTAGGGCAGCTGCGCAAAACCCTCCGCTAACGCGGGCTCGCCGTGCATGGCGATGGCGTGGCGCGCGCCGGCGGCATTGGTTTGGCCGTACCCGACGCCGCCGCAAACGATCAGCGTCGTTAATAAGATGGCGCGCCGCAATATCCCTTGGCGACGCATGCGCCGATGCTCGACTTTACGTTTGGCCACGGTCGCGATGATTCGCCCAACCGGCGCTTTTATCACATGGGAACTTGCGCGCCGGGACGGTATATGCATGTTATCACCAAAATCCACCGCACGGCAGTCGAGTAGGGATTCGGAACAGGTCTATCCGGCGGTGTCACGGTGTCGCCTCAATTGACGACGACACCCGAACTGAGAGTAATAATACCCCTTCGAACCGGCATGAGCCGCTCGACGGCGAGCAAGAGGGACCGCTTGTCATGAAATATTGGATCGCACCGGCTCGACCGGTGGGCCGAGCGCTCGCGGCGACGGCAACCGCGCTCAGCGTTCTGATTGTCGTCGCAGCCAACGCACAAACGCCCGCGCCGGGGCAGAAGCCTCCGGCCACCAAACCGCCCGCGGCGAAGCCACCGGCGGCGCAGGCAGCGCCGGCAGCGAAGCCGCCGGCGGCGGCGCCGGCGCCGCAGCAAGCTGCCGCGCCGCCGCAGGGTCAGCAAATTCAACTCCTCTATTCGCCCTGGACCAAGTTCTGCGCGAAAGGCAAGGAGGCCGACGCCAAGCAGGTCTGCCTGACCGGCAAGGATGGACGCGTCGAGACGGGGCAGCCGGTCGTTTCCGCGGTATTGATCCAGCCTGAAGGCGGACCGAGCGTGCTGCGTGTAACGCTGCCGCTCACCGTGCAGCTTCAGCGCGGTACCCGCGTCATGGTCGATCAGACCAAGCTTGCCAGCATGCAATCTGATACGCAAAGCACGCCGTATACGATCTGCTTCGTCAACGGCTGCATGGCCGATTTCCAAGCGACGCCTGATGTGATCAATCAATTGAAGAAGGGACAGAGCCTCTGGGTGCAAGGCTTCAGCATTGCGGGCGAGTTCATCAATCTCCCGCTTCCGTTGGAGGAATTCGGCAAGACCCTCGATGGACCGCCGACCGACCCGAAGGTTATCGAAGAGCAGCAGAAGAAGATGCAAGACGAGCTGCAGAAGCGCGCCGAAGCGGTCAAGAAGCAGCTTGAGAGCCAGCAAGGGGGGGCAGCTCAGCCCGCCAAATAGCAGCACTCCGTTGCGACCGCGAGATACTTATCTGAGGAGGCGCGCGTCGGGCGCGCCTCTTTGCTGTTGGGCAGGCCTTTTTGGGGTAGGGCTCTTGGATAAGGCGTAAGGTCAGTTCAATAATCCGTTGCGCGGTCGATAGGCGCCCTTGCTGTCCGTGATGAAGACCTCGGCCACCTGCGGGTGCCGGATCGGCTCGCCCGACGTATCCGGCAGCAGGTTCTGCTCCGACACGTAGGCGACATACTCGGTCTCGGCATTCTCCGCGAATAGATGATAAAATGGCTGATCCTTGTGCGGCCGCACCTCCTCCGGGATGGACAGCCACCATTCCTCGGTATTGTCGAAAGTCGGATCGATATCGAACACGACCCCGCGGAATGGAAAGATCCGATGGCGGACGACTTGGCCGATCTGGAATTTTGCAGTGCGAGTCTTCGTCATGGCCTCGACATAATTCGTGATTGTGGCGCCCGCTAGGGCGAGCCATATCCGCAAAATGCGCTACCCTGTCTCGGTCCCTGTACCGAATACACAAGAATCATGCCACAACCTTTGTCTGGCCTTATCGTTCTCGACTTCACGACGCTGCTTCCTGGGCCGCTGGCCACGCTCATGTTGGCGGAGGCGGGCGCCGAGGTGATCAAGGTCGAGCGGCCGGGCGGCGAGGAGATGCGCTCTTTTCCGCCCTACTGGGACGGCGGGGCGGCGGTTTTTGCGCTGCTCAATCGCGGCAAGACCGCGCTTGCGCTGGACCTTAAGCGCGATGCCGACCGGGTGCGTCTCGCGCCGCTCCTGGCTCGCGCCGATATCTTGGTCGAGCAGTTTCGGCCAGGCGTGATGGAGCGCCTGGGGCTGTCCTACGCGGCGGTTCGGGCAGTGAACCCGAAGGTCATCTATTGCTCGATCTCCGGCTATGGACAGGAAGGCCCGCGCGCCGGCGAAAGCGGACACGACATCAACTATATCGGCGCCACCGGGCTGCTGGCGCTGCAGCCGGGGCCTGTGGCCTCGCCTGTCGTACCGCCAGCGCTGATCGCCGACATCGGCGGTGGCAGTTTTCCCGCCATGATCAATATCTTGCTCGCGCTGCGGCAGCGAGACCTGACCGGGGAGGGCTGTCATCTCGACATCGCCATGGCGGACGCCATGTTTGGCTTCGCCTGGTACGCCTTGGCGATCGGATTTGCCACCGGCCGTTTTCCGGAATCCGGCGAACTGCCACTCGCGGGCGGCTCGCCGCGCTATCAGCTCTACGCAACGCTTGACGATCAGCTCGTTGCCTGCGGCGCGTTGGAGCAGAAATTCTGGCTCGCCTTCGCTTCGGCGATCGGCCTTGCCTCGCAGTACGTCGACGATGTTCGCGATCCTGCGGCGACCAAGGCTGCCGTGGCCGAGATCATCCGCGGCAAGCGGGCAGCGGACTGGCAGCCGGTCTTCGCTGCGGCCAATTGCTGCGTCACCATAGTGCTCCCGCTGGCGGAGGCCGTACAAGATCCGCATTTCGTCGCGCGCAATCTGTTTGCGCATCAAATTGCCGGCCGATCCGGCGCCACTATCCCGGCGCTTCCCGTGCCGATAGATGCGGCATTTCGTGGAGCGCCATGCGCCAAGCCTTCGCCGCCGGTACCGACAGCTTAGCTGCCCATCGAAGGGGGCTACAGCGGCTCGCCGCGCATCAAGCGCGGCTGCGCGGCGGTTGTCGCGACGCCCTCGCGCATCATGGCGCGCCGCAGAGGACCGACGCGGTCGAGCAGGAGCAGGCCGAGCCCGCGTGCGCCATGGATCGGCAAGAATCCGGACAAGAGGGATCGGTTAAGAAGATCGACCGCGACGGTACGGCTCGTGACGTCGCTGCGGCGCCGGCGATCGTAGCGCGAGAGAAGGTCCAACCCGCCCGGATCGGCACCGTGCCGGCGGGCATCGACGACCAACTCGGCGATTGTTGCCGCGTCGCGCAGGCCGAGATTGAGGCCCTGTGCTCCGATCGGGGGAATGAGGTGGGCCGCTTCGCCGACGAGAGCGATGCGCCGCGCCGCGAAACTGCGCGCGGTTGAGACGGCGAGCGTAAACACACCAGGTCCGTTGGCGATTTCGACCCTGCCGAGGATCGAGTGCGATCGCCGCTCGATCTCCGCAGCCAATTCCGCCTCTGGCGCAACGCGCCATCGCTCCGCAGCCGCCGGATCGAGCACGAAGACCAGGCTCGACCGCCGGCCCGGCAGAGGCACGAGCGTGAATGGTCCGGTCGCCGTGTGGAACTCGGTCGAGATGCCGTCGTGCGGGGTTGTATGGCGCAGATTGAAGGTCAGGGCCGTCTGCCGATAGGTCCAGCCACGGGTCGCAATGCCGGCGGCGGTCCGGCAGAGCGAGGAATGGCCGTCGGCGCCGACGGCGAGACGCGCAGACACGGACGTTCCGTCCTTGAGCACGGCGGTGACATGGTCGCCAGGCTCGACGCGCGCGGCCTCTCCATCGATCCGCCGCAGCGTCGGGAGTTCGCCCACGCGCGCCTCGAGCGCCGCCATGAGATGGCGGTTCTCGATATTGTAGCCGAAGGCGTCGAGCCCGATCTCGGTGGCGTCGAACCGCACCTCGGGCGCACGCAAGAGCCGCCCCGTGTCGTCGACAAGACGAATGACCCGCAGCGGCGCGGCGTCCCCGCGGCAGCGCTCCCAGACCCCCAGGGCTTCGAGTGCCGTGACCGAGCCGGCAAGGAGCGCGCTGGTGCGGTTGTCGGGAATCGGCGGTTTCGCGACCAGGATGGTCGAGATCGAGGCCTGGGCGAGCGCGATCGCGGCCATGAGGCCGGCAGGCCCGCCGCCCACGACCACCACGTCTGCGGTCTCCCTGATGCTGCCGACAGCCATCCTGGTCCCTTTCGTCTATGGCATGCGCTACTATGAGTCAGAATCCGCATGACCGATAGCGCCGACGATCTCGACTTCAGTCACTTGCCGCCGGTGAGTGCGAGGCTCGCCAACACCGTTGGTAGGCCAAGAATTCTCGCTGGCGCCTGTGTGGTCGCGCTGGCGGGGCTCGGCTGGCTTTATCTCGGCGTCATGGTGTGGGCGATGCCGCAGGGTGACATCGGCGCGCTTGGCCCCTGGCTCGCCACCGCGATTTGCCGGCCGACCCTCGGCACGGCCACGCTGCCCGGGATGGCGTCCGGGACCTGGGATCTTGCGGCTTCTGCCCTCGTGCTGCTGATGTGGTGCGCCATGGTATTGGCGATGATGCTGCCGAGCGCGGGGCCGATGATCCTGACCTACGCCCAGATCGCGGATACCGCGGCGCGCAAGGCCGAGCCGGTGGTCTCCCCGCTGGTCTTGGCTGCAGGCTATCTCGCGGTCTGGCTCGGCTTTGCGCTTCTCGCGACCGTGCTCCAGGGGGCGCTCACGGCGGCTGGCCTGGTCGATCCCGCGATGTCCTCGGTGAGCGGGCTGTTCTCCGGCGCGGTGCTCTTGGGCGCCGGGCTCTACCAGTTTTCTTCGCTCAAGCATGCCTGCCTCACCGCCTGCCAGCGGCCCTTTCCGTTCTTCTTCACGCATTGGACGACGCTGCCTGGCAAGCTGTTTCGGCTTGGCCTGCGCCAAGGCCTCTATTGCCTTGGCTGCTGCTGGGCGATGATGCTCGTGATGTTCGCGGTCGGCGTGATGAACGTCGTGTGGATGGCCGGTCTTGCGCTCGTCATGACCGTCGAGAAGATCACGATCACGACGTGGTTTTCCCGGATCGTCGGCGCGATTTTGGTAACGGTCGGAATGGTATTCGTGGTGACTTCGATGCTCGCGCATTGGCCGGTGCCTGCCGGCTGAGCGGGCGCTTATCGACGGGAGCGAAGGCTTTGTCGGAGACCTGGAGCCTGCGCGGAGAGCTTTCGCTCTCATGTAGCTGCACCGTGTTCTGCCCGTGTGTGCTGTCGCTCGGCCACCACGCGCCGACCGAGGGACATTGCCAGACCTGGGCCGCCATTCGTATCGACGACGGCGGCCATGGGCCAACCGATCTCTCCGGCATCAAAGTCGGACTGATGATCGAGATCCCCGGGCTGATGTCGCGCGGCAACTGGACCGCCGCCTTATTCGTCGACGAGAGGGCCTCGATCTACGCCGTGAAGGCCCTGACGCGGATCTTTACGGGACGTGCGGGCGGCACGACCCACCTGCTGTCGATCCTGGTCGGAAAATTTCTCGGCGTGCGTCAGATTCCGATCAGCTACGAGGTGCACGGCAACACCCGCCTGGTCCAGATGGAGAGGATCGTCGACGGTGCTCTGACGCCGATCCCCGGCAAGGAAAACGGCGAAAACGTCACCATCCGCAACAGCGAATACTGGATTGCCCCCAACATCACCGTCGCGCGCGCCGACAAGTCGCGCTTCCGGGCATTCGGCCGCAATTGGAATTTTGCCGGACGCTCGGCCGAGATTTGTCAGCTCGACTGGGGCAGCGAGTGAGTGCGATGGCATCGGAGGATTCGGCCAGCGAAGAAGACCCGGACGCCGCGTCCGCGTTGGTGCGCTCGCGCGCGTTTGCGGTGCACGTCTTCACCGCCTGCGGCGCCGCCCTGGCGCTGATGGCGCTGATTTTCGCCGTCCGCCATGCCTGGGCCCCGGTTTTCCTGCTGCTCGGCCTCGCGCTGATCGTCGACGGCATTGACGGGACGCTAGCGCGGCGCCTGCGGGTTGCCGAGGTGCTGCCGAACTGGTCGGGAGACGGGCTCGATTTTGTCGTCGACTTCGTTACCTACGTGTTCGTGCCGGCCTTTGTGATCTTCGAGAGCGGCCTCCTTCCCGCGGCGGCCGCTATTCCGGTCGGCCTCGGCATCGTCGTGAGCGGCGCCCTTTATTTCGCCGACCGGCGCATGAAGACGCCGGATAATTTTTTCCGCGGCTTTCCGGCGGTGTGGAATGCCGTCGCGTTTTATCTGCTGCTGCTCAAGCCGGCTCCGTGGCCGGCCGCGGTGTCGATCGCGCTCCTCATCGTCCTCACCTTCGTTCCGTTCAAGTTCGTCCATCCGGTACGCGTCGAGCGGCTGCGCCGCCTCTCGCTCGGCTTGTTGATCGTCTGGTCATTGCTGGCGCTCGTGGCGCTGATCCTCGATCTCGATCCCGGCTCCTGGATCAAGGCGGGCCTCACGGCGATCGGCATCTACTTCTTGGTGGTCGGCCTCTTGCCCACCGGGCTGTCTAGGACGAAGGAAACCCGTTAGCAGCAGAGATAAAGGGTTTCGATGCGATCTCGATTTCCACCCCCGCGCCTTGGCCGCTTGCTTCCCCTTCGGAGCACCCTATGATCCGGCCGCGCGACGATTGCGCGCGTGGAACGGCGCGACGCGTCGCGGATCGCGCCTCGCACAAGTCGGAGGGAGCACATGGTCAAAGCAGTCCGGGTACATAAGGTCGGCGGTCCCGAGGTTCTGACATACGAGGAGATCGGCGACATCGGCGCGCCCGGGCCCGGACAGCTTCGCGTCAAGGTGCGCGCCTGCGGGCTGAATTTCATCGACACCTATTTCCGCGTCGGGATGTATCCGATGCCGCTGCCGTTCGTAGCCGGTCAGGAGGGTGCAGGCGATGTGGTGGCGGTCGGGCCGGGGGTGAGCGACATCAAGGTCGGCGACCGGGTCGCCTGGGTCGCCATCGGCTCCTATGCCGAGGAGCGCCTCCTGCCGGCCGAGCGAGCGGTGAAGCTGCCCGACGCGATCTCCTACGAGCAAGCCGCCGGCATGATGCTCAAGGGCCAGACGGCGGAATACTTGCTGCGCCGGACCTTTCGGGTGCAGAAGGGGCAGAACGTACTGGTCCACGCCGCCGCGGGCGGGGTTGGTCTCCTGCTCTGCCAATGGGCAAACCACCTCGGTGCGAACGTGATCGGCACGGTCGGCTCGGAAGAGAAGGCGAAGCTCGCCAAGGCCAACGGCTGCCACCACACGATCCTCTATCGCAAAGAGGATTTCGTTGCCCGCGTGAAGGAGATCACCAAGGGTGCGCTCTGCCCGGTGGTGTATGACGGCGTCGGCAAGGAGACCTTCCCCGGCTCGCTCGACTGCCTGGCGCCGCTCGGCATGTTCGTAAGCTTCGGCAGCTCGTCGGGGCCGGTCGAGGCCTTCAACATCGGCATCCTGGCGCAAAAAGGCTCGCTGTTTGCCACCCGCCCAACGCTCAACACTTACGCAGCCAAGCGTGAGGACCTGCTGAGCATCAGCGAGGAGCTGTTCAAGGTCGTGGTGAGCGGCGCCGTCAAGATTCCGATCAACCAGAAATACCCGCTCAAGGACGTGCAAAAGTCGCACCGCGATCTGGAAAGCCGTGCAACCACGGGATCGTCGATCCTGATTCCGTGAGATGCAGCGGGTTGTGAGAGGGCGCGGATGAGCTGGCAACGCTGACGACGGCCATGGCGAAGGGTGGTCGCCGGAGACCGAAGGGGCTAGGCGATCACGCCCTCAAAATCCGACCACCGTCCCATGCAGGTCGTAGGCGTCGACCCGGTCGATCCGCGCCGTGATGAGCTCGCCGACTCGCAGCGGGCGCCGGCTCGTCACATAGACGCTGCCGTCGATCTCGGGGGCGTCGCCCTTGCTGCGGCCCTTGGCGACCGTCGGGCCGACCTCGTCGATGATCACCAACTGGCGGGTCGCAACCTTACGCTTAAGGCGTTTTGCTGAGATCGCCTGTTGGCGCTGCATGAAACGGTGCCAGCGGCTTTCCTTGACCTCGTCAGGAACCGGCGCGGCAAGATCGTTGGCGACCGCGCCGCGTACGGGCTCGTAGCGGAAGCAGCCGACTCGGTCGAGCTGCGCTTCGTCGAGCCATTGCAACAAGATCTCGAAATCGTCCTCGGTCTCGCCCGGAAAACCGACGATGAAGGTCGAGCGTAAGGTCAGATTCGGGCATGCCTCGCGCCAGCGTAAAATTCGCTCGAGCGTCTGCTCCTGTGCGGCGGGCCGTCGCATGCGCCGGAGCACTTCTGGGCTCGCGTGCTGAAACGGGATGTCGAGATACGGCAAGATCTTGCCTTCAGCCATCAGGGCAATGACGTCATCGACGTGCGGATAGGGATAGACGTAGTGCAGCCGCACCCAGGCGCCGAGCTCGCCGAGCTCGCGCGCGAGGTCGAGAAATTTCGCGCGCACCTCGCGGTCCTTCCAGCGGCTCGCTGCATATTTGATGTCGACGCCGTAGGCCGAAGTATCTTGGGAAATAACCAAAAGCTCTTTCACGCCGGCGGCGACGAGTCGCTCCGCCTCGTTCAACACGTCGGCAGCCGGCCGCGACACGAGATCGCCGCGCAGCTTTGGGATGATGCAGAACGTACAGCGGTTATTGCAACCTTCGGCGATTTTTAGATAGGCGTAGTGGCGCGGAGTCAGCTTGATGCCCTGCTCCGGCACGAGATCGAGGAATGGATCATGCCGCGGCGGCACTGCCTGGTGCACCGCCGCGACCACGCTCTCATATTGCTGCGGACCGGTGACGGCGAGCACGCTCGGATAGCGCGCGGTGATCTCTTCCGGCTCCGCGCCCATGCAGCCGGTCACGATCACCTTGCCGTTCGCCGCCAAGGCTTCGCCGATGGCCCCGAGCGATTCCGCTTTGGCGCTATCGAGAAAGCCGCAGGTGTTGACGATGACAAGGTCCGCGCCCTCGTGCTTGCGGGAGAGCTCATAGCCCTCCGCGCGCAGCCGGGTGATGATCCGCTCGGAATCGACCAGCGCCTTGGGGCAGCCGAGCGACACGAAGCTGATCTTCGGCGCGCGCGCATCGGCCGGTGTCAGATCCGCCGGGGTTGCAGGCGTTTGAATAGTCTCAAGCGGCGGGCTGGCCAAGATAGGTGTCCGATATTGTGTGTTTGCTTACCAGCGTCGGTGCCGGACCAGACCAAGACTGACCCGTCAATTCAGCAAGCAATAACTACGTTCTGGTGTGCGATGGGCCTGCGGGTCAAGCCCGCGGGCGGCGCCCGGGCGGCCTAGGTGGTCTTGCAAGCAAGATCAAGGGCGGCTTCGTCTCGGCGCCGTAGAAACGGCCAACTCAACGGCGAGGATTGCCTGGCCGCGAATGCAGGCGTTTTGGGACCAACCGTTCATGCAACTTTCGTCGGCCATCGTTGTCGCTCTCTCCCTGCATTTGGCCTGCCTGCCGCAAGCGGGCGCGTGTGAAGCGCGGGACCACGCGGCGCAGCTTGGCTACGAAACCCCATCGGTAGGGGTGATCGCAGATGGTTTCGGCTCGAGACTGGACCCGATACTCGGCTTCACGCGCATGCACACCGGTGTCGACTATGTCGCTCCGCTTGGCGATCCGGTGGTCGCGGCGCAGGCGGGTGCGGTGATCGAGGCCGGAAGAAACAGTGGGTATGGCCTCAGGGTCGTGATCCGCCACGCCGGCGGCGTCGCCACGGCGTACGCGCACCTCAACTCGATAAAGGTCTCGCTTGGAGACTGCGTCGCCAGGGGTGACGTTATCGGCACCGTCGGCAATACGGGGCTCACTATTCCGGGTCGCGCCGCTCATCTCCACTTCGAGGTCCTGTCGGATGGGAAATTCGTCAATCCGATCAGGTTCCTCGCGTTGCCGCCACAATAGGCAAGACCCTGGTTTGGCCGCCGAATCCGCGCCACCGCGGGAAGCCTCCGGAGCCGCTTCGCCTCCTGTCGACAATGTGCGATTTTCATCTTGGCCGGTTGCACGTAAGGCTAAGGCATTGACCATTGCCTAGAGAGCATTCAGCCAATTATTTGGCCGTATGTGCCGTGTAAAGATCGCGGGCATCGGCTTATTTTCCGCCTGCGGTTCTGACGAAGTTGTGAAGTCGGCCCGGCAATACGTGAAGTCATGCGAGCAATCGATAGGGTAATCTACTCACGCCGGACGGGATGCATCTGCCCCCCAGCCCCGACATTCCGTCTGCAAGCCCCGCTTCGGCGGGGCTTTTTGCTGCGTGTGCCTTGACATTTGCGGCTCCGCCGGTGAGCGCTCGCTTCAGGGCTTGGTCAAGGTCAGCGAGTAGCGCGGATCGGCGGCGAGGCACTCCGCCTCGGGAAGCCCGAGCTCCTTGCGCACGATGTTGGTGCCGAGCACCATCGCCACCATCTTGTAGGTGGCATGGCGGCGGCTCATGCCTTCGCGGCCCATCCCGCAATCAGACGAGATGACCAGCCGGTCCGGCCGGATATGCTTCAGCGCTTCACGGATCAGCTGCGCGACCTCGTCCGGCCGCTCGATCTGCAGAGTGTGATGGTCAACGACGCCGATCACAATCTTCTTGCCGGTGACGATCTCGCCGATCCCCTTCAGATCGCCGGTGCCGGACGAGCAGGTCTCGAAAGTCAGCGCGTCCGCGTCCACCCGATTGAGCGCTTCCAGCGTCGGCTGATAACTCTGGATCTCGCGGAAAATCCGTTGCTGCGAGGGATTGCCCCAGCAGGTGTGGCACCACACCTCGGTCTTGGCGCGCAGACCTTTCACCGTATTGTTGAAAACGCCCACCAGATCATTGACGTCGAGCTTTCCGAACGCCTTGCCGCGCACCGGCACCATATGGATCTGCGGCTCCTCCATCTGGATGACCGGACAACCGGCATCGGCCAGGTCGTTGAGCTCCTGATTGAGCGCGTTGCTCAGTGCCATGGTCCGCTCGACCGGGTCTTTGTAGTAATCGTCGGCGACCGACGCGGCGAGCAGCTCCGGCAGAATCGTGCCGAACTTGACCGGCCTTCCGGTCATGCGCTGCGCCACCTTCCACATCGCTGCGTATTGCAGATTGCCGCGCCCAACCGGGCCGACGATCTTTGGCAGCACGCGCGCCTCGAGGAAATCGTGGAGAATATGCCCGCGCGGAAACGCCGCTGCGCCCACGCTGTAAGCAGTCGGCTGCGGCGCGCGGTCGAAGCCTTCCATATGGGTAGGCGCATAGCTCTGCCAGCTCATGCCGCCGACCTGCTCGTCATAGTGCGCATCGCCGTCCGTGCAGATGTCGAGCCCCGCCGTTTCCTGGGCGCGCAGATGGACCGACACCGCGTCCTCGTATTGCTCGCGGTAACGCGAATTGACCATGGCTTCGAGAAAGCTTTGGTTGCCAAGAACCGCGTTGTACCAGGCGGGGCGTGGTAACGAGCCGATAATCGAGGTCGGCAGCATGATTCCGGCTGATGCTTTGTACATCGAGATGTCCCTGCTGTTAGGTTTGAACGGGCGAGCCGGCTTGCGGCAATGCTCCTTGGTGTGACTTAACACCGACCCAGGCAAGCCGTCGAGAAGTGCCATGACGATCGGCCGAGTTGCGTTATGGAGGGCACCCGCCCACTCGCGGCACGGCAGCCGAGATCGTGCTATGATTTCGATTGCTCGCGCCCTCCTTGCCGCCACCTAAGCGGAGGGCGGCGGTGTTGAGGTGAACCATGGGTGAAACCACGTTCGAAGCGGTCCTTGCGCATAGAGTCGAGGAGATCCTCGATGCCTGCACCCGCTGCGGGAAGTGCTTTGAAGTGTGCCCGATCATCGATGCCGCCAAGATCGCGGATGCGCCTCCCGTCGCAGTGCTCCACGGCGTCATGGATATCTTGCGAACCGGTGATGGGCCAGCGGCGTCGCGCCGGTGGGCGAGCGCCTGCGTGTCGAGTGGCGAATGTATCAAGGCCTGCGATTACGGCGTGAATCCACGCTTCATGCTCAACATGGCCCGCGTCGCAATCGCCCGAGCGGAGCACGATCCGGCAGCGAGCCGCCGGATCGGGGTGGAGAGCTTCCGCAGCGTGAGCGAGGGCGTCAAGGTCCTCTCGAGGCTGCAGTTGGACGACGCGGTGCTGGCGCGCTTAGGGCAGAAGCCGGCGCGAGCATCCGAGCTTGACGCGGCCGAGCGCCCCGATTTCGTATTTTATACTGGATGCAACGTGCTGAAGACGCCGCACATCGCGCTCTTCTGCCTCGACATCATGGATGCGCTCGGCGTCACCTACCGAGTCATGGGCGGCCCCACGCATTGTTGCGGGATCGTTCAGCTGCGCGGCGGCGATGTCGAGACTTCCGGCCGTATGGGCACCAATACGCTCGACAAATTGGCGCAGAGCAAATCAGGTCAGGTGCTGTCGTGGTGTCCAAGTTGCCAGGTTCAGTTCGCCGAGATCACATTGCCGACAATCGAGCGATCGCGCGGCAGTCGGCCGTTCGAAATGACGCCGTTCTTGATGTTCCTCGCCGGCAAGCTCGCGGAGCTGCGGCCGCTGTTGCGTAAGCGCGTCGACATGCGCATCGCCTTGCACCGGCATCCGGGTCTTCCCGGTGTCATGGATGCCGCGCAACGATTGCTCGGCAGCGTGCCAGGTATCGAGCTTGTCGATCTCAAGCAGCCGGCGGTCGGTCTCATGAGCAACTATCTGCGGGCGTTGCCCGAGTATAAGCGCGAGCTTCAGCTCGCAGAGCTCGCGGCGGCGCGCGCCGCCGGCGTCGATGCGCTCGTGGCCGTCTACCACGCCGATCATCGCGAGCTTTGCGCGCACGAGCGCGATTTTCCGTTCCAGATCGTCAACCTCTTGGAATTGATCGGCGCCAGTATGGGATTGCACCACGACGATCATTTCAAGCGCCTGAAGATGATGCAGGACGCCGATGTGATCGTCGCCGATTGCGCCGACCTGATTGTCCGCCACGGCCTCGACGCCGACGAGGCGCGCCGCGTGGTCGCGAGTGCGATGCTCGCGGAGCAGCCGCTGCCGCTGATCGGGCCCAACGGCCATCGGCCGTAGGCGCGGCACCACGGCGTATTGCGGCAAGGTATAAATGCGAGCAGCGTGCTGGCCGCCGCCTGCGGCGGCGCGTCGTTATCGACCGACCGTTGCCGTGCCCTCGCCAGCCGGATCAAGCATTCCCCCAAAGTCGCTCCGATGCTAGCGCGGCACCTTTCGTCAGCGCCTCGAATTTGGCCCAAACGATGCTGGGGTGGACTTCGTCGGCGCCGGCGAAGGTGGCAAAGCCGCAATCACTGCCGGCGATGACGTGGTCGCGGCCGACGACATTGGCATAGCGCACGATCCGCTCGGCCACCAATTCGGGATGCTCGACGAGGACGGTGGAATGGCTGATGACGCCGGGAATGAGCGTCGTCCCTTCCGGCAGCTTCGCCCGCGTCCAGATCTGCCACTCATGCTCGTGGCGCGGATTGGCTGCTTCGAACGAAAAGGCGCCGGCGCGAATCTTGACGAGAACGTCGATGAGGTCCTTCGCCTCCATGTCGTGCACCCGCGGGCCCATGTTGATGCCGTAGCAGGTGTGATAGCGGATTTTTTCGGCGGGAATGTCGCGCAGCGCATGATTGAGCGCCTCGACCCGCAGCTGCGCCCACTTGCGGCATTGCTCGACCGAGAGATTAGGATTGAGCATGTAATAGCTGACAAGCCGGGGATCGTCGATCTGTAAGGTGAATCCCGCTTCCACTATGGCGCGGTATTCCTCGCGCATCGCCTCGGCGATGGCGAGCAGATACTCTTCGGACGTCTTGTAATATTGGTTCTTGAACCATTCCTCGATATTGGACGGCGAGATCGAGGGAACGAAAGCGCCGGCCACCTCGACGCCGGCTAGCGCCGCCGCGAGATTGGCCAGGTCGGTCTTGAGCTGCCGTTGACCCTTATAGGCGATCGGACCGGTGCAGGCCATTTCCGGCTGTCGCGCTGCGACTGCTGCCGCCATCTGCGCTTGATAGAATTCCGGAAAGGCCAGGGCCTCGCGCGAGCCGAGCCAAGGACTTTGCCGCGCGGCACCGGTGGGCTCGATGCCGCTCAGCCGGTCGCGCGCATAAGTCACGAAGCTTGGCTTGCCGAACTCTCCGTCGTCGACGATGTCGATGCCGAGTTCGGCCTGCTTGCGCACGATATCGGCGACCGCGCCCTTGAGCCTTGCCGCGAATATCTGCTCATCGACGGCGTCACCGCGGCCTTTCGCACGCACCATATCGAGCAGATCGAGGGGACGCGGCAGGCTGCCCGCATGGGTCGTGAGGATTCGGCTCGAGTCGTGTCGTTTCATGATGCTTGTCCGCGTTTCCCCTAAGCGCTTGATCACATTCAAATCGTCATCGACCGCGTCTTATCGTCAATGGCCTTCCGGCCAGTTTCTTACGTCGCCGGCCGCAATACGTCTTCCACCCAATCCCACATGTAGTGGACCCCGATTGTGACGTTATCGACCTGGCAATGGTGGAAACCGCCTTCCTCGCGTTCGAACACTTTGAAGGTCTTCTTTTTCGATCCGACCGCATCGAAGCATTTTTGCGCCAGTGCCAGCGGAATCTGCTCGTCGCCCGCGCCGTGCACCAGCAGAAACGGACAGGCGATTTTTTGCACGATCCCGTCGAGACGAAACCCTTCGAGCTTCTTCAGCGCGGAGGCGCGATCCGGAACGCCCAGAACCCATTGCAGATGCTCCGGCGGCACCGACAGGGACAGAACCTTGCCCGAATCGAGCAGATCGAGGCGGCGCTTCCAGATGTCGTGATAGTCCCACTGGGCGCCCCAGGCCACGCAGCAGGCAAAGCGCGGCTCGAGCGCGGCCGCGCGCGGCGCGTAATAGCCGCCGAGGCTCAACGCCATCACGCCGATGCGGTTGGGGTCGAATTCCTGACGCCCGGCGAGATAGTCGAACACGGGTGTGGCATAGCGCTCGGTCTCGGCGATCAAGGGCAGATTGCGGAAGCGCACGCTCTCGCCGTTCCCCGGCCCATCAACGATCAGGCAGCCGATGCCGCGGGCGACGAGATCGGGGATGCCATAGCCGTATTGCAGTTCCTTGGTGACGTCGAAGCCATCGAAAAACACCATGGCCGGGGCCGGGCGCTGGCCGGAGGCTTGCGGATCGGGATGCACGAGCAGCCCCGGCAGGCTCGCGTTTGCGTAGGGAATTTCCACGGGCTCGATGCGGGGATAGCGGAGGTTCGCCGCTGCCTCGCGGAACAGACTGACGGACTTGCGGTAGACGTCCATGCCCCGCGCTGATTTCGGCTGCAGGAAGCGCTCGCCGGTCTGGTAGTAGCGCTGTGCGCGCATGAAGCAGGATGCCGCCGTGCGCGTGTGCCCAGCGCGCTCGCGTTCACGGCCGCGCGCCTCAATCCTGTCACCCATGCGGGTCCATTCCTGGAACCAGGCGTCGTCGTCGCCGATACGATCGCGCAACGCGCGGCCGACCCGATTTACGTCGTCGATCTCGACGCCCGTCCAGGGCGCTCCGCTCAGGCAAATCAACAGCCCCATTGACCAGCGGTAATTGGTTGGAAAATAAAGGAATGCGGGATCGTCTGAGCGATCGGTCACGGGTTTCCTCCACAGCGGCCGGGTTGAATACGACCGGGATCATCGGAGCGCGCTTTGGCTAGCGCAAATTCTTTTGGGGCGGCGCGCCCGATCGGGACATCCAGGTGACGAGGGGGAGGGCAGGGAGCACCCAGCCGGTCCCGGCAACCACGTAGTAGACCGTCGCGATGAAGCCGCTCGTCGAGGCGAGGGCGACTTGGGCAAAGGCCATGGCTAGGAGCGACCAGATGACGACCAGCAGCAGCAGCGCGACCGTGCCGATGAATTTGCGTGCGCGAATGTGCACCTGAGCCCTGCGATTGCGGTGATTTGTGTCGATCTATAGGGTTCGCGCCACGCGAAGCCAAGCAGGCTCCCGACAGCAAGCCTTGACACCAAACCATTGCATGACCCGCGCCACGTCCGTCCCCGAGCTTTCCTCGCGCCTGACACGCTATTGGTTGCTGACGGTCGCGGGTCTTGTCTTCCTCATGGTCCTCGTCGGCGGGGCCACGCGGCTCACCGAATCCGGCTTATCGATCGTCGAGTGGAAGCCCGTTTCCGGGGTTCTGCCGCCGTCATCGTCGGCCGAATGGCAGGCCGAGTTCGAGAAATATCAGACCATCCCGCAGTACCAAGTGCTCAATCGCGGGATGAGCCTTGAGCAATTCAAGACCATCTTCTGGTGGGAGTGGGCGCACCGTTTGCTCGGCCGCGTCATCGGTGGCGTTTTCTTGCTGCCCTTTTTGTGGCTGCTGTGGCGCGGCCATATCGAGCCCCGCTTGCGCGCGCCTTTGGGCTTGATCTTCGTGCTGGGAGCCGTGCAGGGGGTAGGAGGCTGGTGGATGGTGGCCTCGGGCCTGGCCGAGCGGACCAGCGTTTCGCAGTACCGGCTCGCATTCCATCTGACGCTTGCGTGTCTCATCTATGCGGCGCTGCTATGGGCTGCGGGACGCACCAAGCCGCGCCCGGCGTTTGTGGCCTCGGTGCGAGTCCGCGTCGGCGCCGTCGGGCTTCTCGCACTGGTGCTCGTGCAACTCTATCTCGGCGCATTGGTCGCGGGGCTCCATGCCGGCCTCATCTACAATACCTGGCCGCTGATCGACGGTCGCCTGTTGCCGGACGCCTCCGAGCTTTTTCGGCTCGTGCCGACCTGGCGCAATCTGTTCGAGAGCGGCCTCACCGTCCAATTCACCCACCGGATGGTGGCTTACGCACTCTGGCTTGTCGCGATCGTGCACCTGATCGACGCGGTGCGCGACACTCGCGGCCTTGCGTGGAGCGGTGCGCTGGCTCTCGCGACCGCCGTGACGATCCAAGCGAGCCTCGGCATTCTGACGCTGGTCCATCAAGCGCCGCTCGCGTTGGCGCTCCTGCATCAGGGGATGGCGTTGGTGGTCCTGACCATCGCCACCCTGCACGCGGAGCGGCTTATGCCGCAGCACAAGCCGGTCGGCATCGCGCAGCTCAGTCCGGCTAACTGAAGATGACGGCGCGACCGGCGCGGCTCAGCTCGCCGCGAGCGCTTGGTCGAGATCGGCGATGATGTCGTCCTTGTCCTCCAACCCGACCGATAGGCGCACCACGTCGGGGCCGGCGCCGGCTTGAACTTTCTGCGCATCCGACAATTGGCGGTGCGTGGTTGAGGCCGGATGGATGATCAACGATCGGGTGTCGCCGATATTGGCGAGATGCGAGAGCAGTTTTACATTGGAGACGAGTGTGACGCCGGCATCGTAGCCGCCTTTCAGGCCGAAGGTGAAGCAGGCGCCGGCTCCCTTCGGGCAGTATTTCTTCGCGAGGTTATGGTAACGGTCGCCCGGAAGCCCCGGATAACTGACCCAGGCCACCTTGTCGTGCGCACCGAGCCACTGGGCGACGGCGTTGGCGTTGTCGCAGTGGCGCTGCATTCGCAGCGGCAGCGTCTCGATGCCGGTGAGGATCAGAAACGCATTGAACGGCGAGAGCGCGGGGCCCAGATCGCGCAGGCTCAGCACGCGACAGGCGATCGCGAAGGCGAAATTGCCAAACGTCTCGTGCAGCACGATGCCGTGGTATTCGGGCCGCGGCTCGGAGAGCATCGGATAGCGGCCCTGGCGCGACCAGTTGAATGTGCCCCCGTCGACGATGAGACCGCCGATCGAGTTGCCGTGGCCGCCAAGAAATTTGGTCAGCGAATGCACGATGATGTCGGCGCCGTGCTCGAACGGCTTGCACAGGTAGGGCGTCGCGAGGGTGTTGTCGACGATGAGCGGCACGCCGGCACGCCGCGCCACATTGGCGATCGCCTCGATATCGGTGACGATTCCGCCGGGATTGGCGAGGGACTCGATGAAGATCGCCTTGGTCTTTGGGCTGACGGCGCGCTCGAAGCTGGCAATGTCATCCGGGTCCGCCCATGCCACGGTCCAGCCAAAGTTCTTGAACGCGTGATTGAACTGGTTGATCGATCCGCCGTAAAGCTTCGTGGCGGCGACGAACTCGTCGCCCGGCTGCATCAGGCAATGCAGCGCGATCACCTGCGCGGCGTGGCCGGATGCGACCGCTAGCCCCGCGGTGCCTCCCTCGAGCGCGGCGACGCGCTCTTCCAGCACGGCGTTGGTCGGGTTGCCGATGCGGGTATAGATATTGCCGAACGTCTGCAGTCCAAACAGGGAGGCCGCATGGTCGACGTCCTCGAACACGAACGACGTCGTCTGATAGATGGGCGTCGCTCGTGCTCCGGTGGTCGGGTCAGGCTGGGCCCCCGCATGGATTGCCAGCGTCGCGAAGCCCGGTACGCGCTCGGTCATGAGGCCGATCCTTTGCTTGCCGCAGGCGATGTTCGGCCCCGACGCGCTCGGGTTTATCGAACCGGCCTATGGGGTCAAGGTGGGAACCGGCTGAGCTGGATGACGAGCAGGATGCGCCGCGGGCACAACATCATATCGCCAATCACACCGCTCTGTCCGGAAGGAGCGTGCACGCGATCACCACCACGAAGAGGAGCATGGGAATGACGACGTAGGGAAACACGAGCCCAAAAAGCTCTTGCAGAATGCTGGCCGCGACGAGCAACACGATGCCCGCGACGAACAGCGCCACGTAAAAAGCGCCGAGTGCGGTAGTCTTGGCTGCTAATGCAATGGGCCGCACGGCCGCCTCCCGGTTCCGGGATGGTATGCTACCCTGAAGCGGGATGGAACGGCTTCACGATGGCTTGATGTTACCGTTTTCGGCACGTCCAGCCGGTGTTCTCAAGCCTCAGGCCTGCCAGCACACATGAATGGCCCGGCTAGTCGTGCCAGACCGTTCTCGGGTCGGCGTGCCTGGCGATCCGCGAGGCCCGCGTGGACCATGACGCTGGGTCGATGGGTCTTGCTATCGTCCGGCTGAGAGATGCCTCTTGCTGCCCCAGCGATTTCGCCGGCGTCACGCTGACATTCTGGATGCTCAGAAGGAGACCGAGCGGAATGGCAATCAGCACGGTCGCGCCCGTGAGGAGCACCAGTCTGACGACCTTCCAACGCCGGCCGGTTTCGTCCAGAAATACGGGATTTACGGACATGAGGACCCATCTGTTTTCCGATTTGTGCGGCGATAATATAGTATATAAATGCTTAAGTCAAAGTGTACAACCGTTAAGATTAAGATGAACAAGCATTAATATTAAATCGGGTTCGCGACGATCCGGGGTCTAGAACTGCGTCGGCGTGACCTCGCTGCGGCGTCCTGCAGCCACGATCCCGGGGAGTTTTCGCGCGGCCATCCACTTCGGCAACCGGTCGACCAGCTATGAGGGTGTCGTCGCGATCGAATCAACCGATACGTGCAGAGTGCTCGCGGTCGTCAACGCCGCCTTCTCGCCCCTCGCTGTGCCGTAACGCATTTTCCGATCTGCTCTGCGATCGAGGCCGAAAGGATGGCTTGTGCGAACTGCAAAGCAGGGCGATCGGCCGCTACCACGTTGGAGGCAAGAAACCGCGAGCGGCCATGATCGAGCTGAAAATTGCCGAGGAAAGACTGCGAGCAAGAACCGCAGAGGAGAAACTAAAACAGCCGAGAGCTTGAGACGTGACCCAACCACTGGGCAGCAGGCGCGCCTCACCCAGAAATCCGTAACGTCCCCTCGATATCTCTTGGGGCTGGTCGATCATCCGCCGTCGCAAACCCAGCGCCGGATCGTGCAATTGGTTCCGCCGTATCGGACGCAAAGGTTGATAGCGAGCCGTTCGGCCGCTCCGCGTGACGGCGCGTAGGCCCATCCGCGCGCTCCACACTCGCCCGAAACCACAAACGCCGCGCAGGCGCCCCGGATGGTGACCACGACCTCGCACGTGCGATCGCCGGTGCTTGCGCAATTGGCGATCGCAGCGGCACGCGCCGCTGGCATCGAACGGTAGTCGAACGTGTAGCCGTAGCGATCACATTTGCCGACGGCGAGCGCGCCGTCGGCCGTGGCTGCAGGTACCTCGGCCAACAACATCCCCGCCAACGCCGAGCAACGAACGACGGTCGCGACGATTCGCATGTGTGCTCTCCCGGCGAATTCCCCCCACGCCTATGAGTGGGTTCCCCGAATGACTCCCGAACCGCAATGAAGGTTAGCGCCTCTCCAGCTTCCCTGGAAGACAGATTTGAGCTGCGCACGAGCGATTGCGACGTGAGCCACGCGACGAAAACGATTTGTGGGATACTGCGCCTTGTTGAAAACCGCCGCAGAGATTTTTCAACATCAAAACAGGCAGCGGTCCCGCCCACGTGGGGACTGTATCGTGACGACACCATGCCCACGAATCGGATTTGCAAGGACTTTGATCTGAACGGATGGCCTTGCATCCTGTGAAGGTATATTCTTCCGGGGTCATGAGCCCCCCGATCTTCGACCGGTGGAACTTCGGCCTTTCCCCGGGCATCCTCCTTCGGCCCTTCGGCAGGCCACAGCGAGACCGTGCTGTCCCTCGGCGAGGCCGATGTGTCGGCACGTTTCTGTATGTGCTGCAGGGCGAGCACGGCCTGACGAAAATTGGTGTTTCGAAAAATCCGAATGCCCGGCTTCGCCAGCTGCGGACCGCGTCGGCCTTTGCGATCGATTTTGCCTTCGTGGCGGCGACGCCAGGGACCGGCTTCGACATCGAGCGCAAAGCGCATGCGGCGCTTGCCGCTCATCGCCTTCATGGGGAATGGTTCGACGTGCCGGCCAAGACCGCGGTAGCTGCGGTTCGCGACGCGGCCTACCGGCTGCGCGAGCCGCTGCGGCCGATCAGAGCAGGCGCGATTGCCAAGCTCCAAGGTCCCGCATGGCCGAACGGCGCCGCGCGACTTCTTGCGGCAGCCCGTTTGCTCGCCCGCGCCCTGATCTTTCTTTTCGAAGGGTTCGCCGGCGCGGTTCTCGCGGTCGGTATTCTGCTCACGTTCATCAAGATGGACAGCCGGAAGGTCGACCGCGTCCCATCGATCCTGGCCCAACGGGTTTTGGTGGTGCCGCCCGCGCATCTTCGGCCTTCACGCGGCTCTATCGGCTCTCGGCCCGATAATTTCGGCAGACCCTGAAGCGGGTGCTGAGGCCTCGCAAGGCTTCCCGGACTGCCGCAGACGGCGCTTGAAGTAACGCGCCGGCGCGCCTCAACTCGTGCGGGCGCTCTTGCGGAGGCCACGGATGCCGCCAAGAATCTTGTTCACGTGCTGCACCGCGTCTTGCCGCATCTTCTGGGTCTCGTCGGCAGTGAGACCGGAAATATCAGCCGCAAGGATATCTTCGGAGCAATTGGCGGCGATGTGATTGATCCAGGACTGGCCCGGCCCGGAACCGGACTTTTCATACTCATTGGCCCTGACGGCAACGAGATGCATGACGATGACCCGCAGAGCCAATAGTTCCGGGCTCATCGCTCCTTGCAGGCGGCGTGGCGACGGACTGGCGTTATCGGATCCGCCCTTGGGTCCTTGCAGTGGCAACGGTTGTCTCCCGGATTGCAATCTTGCGCGCCGGAGTAGGGTAGGGCGCGGCGGAAGGGCTATTTTGTGGTCACCCGTCCTACTGAAACGGTCGACAAGTTCACAATTTATGGGCGGAAGGGGGCGGATCTGTAAAAGCCATTGAAATCATAGGGAAAGTTGCAACCGAGTGGCAACCCCATAGCCATATCTGATCGCAGAAATACTTGGGCAACTTGCGACGGTGGCAACCCTCTTGCGGATGCAGGCAGTTCGAATCCCAACAAAATGGGAAATGAGGGGCAAATTGCTCGCGCGACTCCGGTTCTAATCGGCGGATGGTACGGACGGGGTTATTCCCAAGCTTCGAAAATCGGCGGTTTCAGATTGGCAATCGCTCCGAACCCCAACCAGACGCGAGACGAAATCGGATGCGCATCGGTCGCTGCCGGGATGCCTCGCGCAGGGGCTGGCGAGTCCGCTGATGCGTTAGGCGGCAAGGGCGGGCTCAAGCTACGCCGCCGGTCGGCCGCTGGTGCTCTGGCGCGGTACTCGGCCGCAACGTCTTTCGGCATTTTCCCTTACCCCATCGAACAAGAAAGAAGCCCCGGTTGTACGATGCCGGGGCCTCTCGCTCTCTGCGGCGTAGTCCCATGACTACGTATTTTTACCGGGAAGCCCTTGCTGATCGGTTAAGCGTTGCCGCGCCTTGTGCAATAACCCCCACGACGCCACTCGCATAAGCATAGCCGGTCAGTAGCATGTGCCGCCCAGGGAATCACAATAACGGCCCGGCGCACAAAGTTCCTTGGCATGACACTCGCAGGGCTTAGTGACTACGCCTGGGACACACGTAGCTAGGCTTACACGGTGGTGATGCCTATAGGTAATGGTGTCCGCTAGAGCACCTTGCGAGAGGGCGGCGGCCATAAGGAATACAGTCAGTGTTCTCATTACTTCTCCTCTTCGATTGTGCGCGATGCGCTGTAGGGGAAGAACCCCCAAGTCATCCGAGCAAGAAGCAGGCCAGAGGCTGTTGCGGGGCAGGACCTGCTAGCATAAAAAATGTATAAGTTTCTGGTGGTCGAGCACGAGACTTGAGTATTCGACCCGCACCTGCTCCGTCACAAAGAGCGCCTGGTCGCAGTTGTATTGAGACCTCGTGAACATGGTCTGTTCCAGCTCAATTCTTCGGGCGATGACCTCACTCCCCAACGACGCATGTCATGAAAAAAATCGGATTTCTGTCATTTGGCCATTGGAGTCCTTCGCCCCATTCGAAGACGCGATCGGCTTCCGACGCCCTCCTGCAATCGATCGACTTGGCCGTCGCTGCCGAGGAACTCGGCGCGGACGGGGCTTACTTCCGCGTGCATCACTTCGCCCGCCAGCTCGGCTCCCCCTTCCCGCTACTGGCTGCTGTCGGCGCGAAAACCAAGCGCATCGAGATCGGGACTGCGGTCATCGATATGCGGTATGAGAACCCTCTGTACATGGCAGAGGACGCCGGCGCGGCCGACATCATCGCTGGCGGACGCCTGCAACTGGGCATCAGCCGCGGTTCCCCCGAGCAGGTGATCGATGGATGGCGTCACTTCGGTTACGCCCCGCCGGAGGGAATGACCGATGCCGACATGGCCAGACGTCACACAGAGGTGCTGCTCGAGGTGCTGCAAGGGGAGGGCTTCGCGCACCCAAATCCGCGACCGATGTTCCCGAATCCTCCAGGCCTCCTGCGCCTCGAGCCCTACTCGGAGGGCCTGCGCGATCGAATCTGGTGGGGCGCCGGTTCGAATGCCACGGCCGAGTGGGCCGCCAAGTTCGGGATGAATCTGCAGAGTTCAACACTTAAGAATGACGAGAGCGGCCGTCCTTTCCACATACAGCAGGCGGAGCAGATCCGCGTATTCCGGGAGGCGTGGAAGGTGGCCAATCATGCACGCGAGCCGCGGGTGTCGGTCAGCCGCAGTATCTTTGCACTCGTCGACGACCGCGACCGCGCCTATTTCGGGCACGGGAACGACAACGAGGACGCTATCGGCTTCCTCGGCGACGACACACGAGCCATTTTTGGCCGCAGCTACGCCGCCGAGCCTAACATCCTTGTCGAGCAGCTCGCGAAAGACGAAGCCGTCGCAGAGGCTGACACACTGCTCTTGACCGTCCCTAATCAGCTCGGCGTCGACTATAACGCTCACGTCATCGAGGCGATCCTCAAGCATGTCGCCCGTGGCCTCCGTTGGCGCTGACGCTTCTGCCGGGCGTGATCGTCCCGAGGTTTGTTCGTCCGCGCGCTTGGGTGCCGGATCTTCATGTAAATTACTGCTATTGCTTATTTATTACCTCGAGTGTCGCCATCGGATAGTGACAGCTGCCGCCTTGAAAGGGCGGAAACTGTCGGTAGTCGGCGCGCATCTCTTCGCGCACGGGCGAATTCAAGGCGGCGGTCAGTGCTGCGGCGTCGTCGAACACCACCTTGTTGCGCTGCATGTGATTGATGCGCGGCCACGGCAGAAAGCCGCACCAGTCAAGACGCGTGCAAATCTCGATCTCGCGGATGCCAGGGAACCGCGCCATGATGGGAGCGTGATGGGCGATATAAAAGTCGTTCCAGAGGTTGAGATCTTCGGCCTCGCCGGGATAGTGGACGAGATAGGAGCAACGGACCTCGCCTGCGGGCGTTCGGAAAAGGCGGTCGGAGACCGGGAAGGGCCGCGCCACCATTGCCTGCTGCTCGACGCGCGCTTGCCGCATGCTCGGTAGCACACCGGGCGCGGCCAGCTCCTGTAGATGCCCGGCCCGTGCCGCCGCAGCCTCGAGCGCGTCGATTCTGTCGAAATAGAGCTGCAAGGCAAGCTGCGGCGGCGGCCCTTCCTTGCCATAAGGATCGCTGGTCGATGCGGCCGTGAAGATGAGGCCGCGCCGGAGCCGCGGGGTTGTATTCACGATTTCGACCACGCGGACGTGCTCGGCGTCGTTGAGGCGCAGCGTCGGCGACTGCTGGTCGTGAAACGTCAGGAAGAGTGTAAAGCTCACTCAATGCTCCTTCGATTCGGCCGCGCGGCAAGGAAAGCCGCAGAAACAAACGGCCAAAAGCTGCCGTTAGCGGCCGATAGACCAATGGGCGGCCGATTTTCAAGCGGCGGGCGGGAAGGATAGCCGGGTTGGGAACGACGCCGGGAGGGGCCTTTGGTCTGCCGGTCGCAATTGACGCGCCCACCGCCGTGGCAGCCATCCACTTGAGGCGCTAAAGTGGAGCCCGCCAAGCAACGGAGGGCCGAGGTGGAGCTCGCACCGGTGACGTTGGAGGACAAATATACCCTCCAATCCGGCCGCATCTATTTGTCGGGGATTCAAGCTCTGGTGCGGCTGCCGATGCTGCAGCGGGAGCGCGACCGGGCCGCGGGGCGCAAGACCGCGGGTTTCATTTCGGGCTACCGGGGCTCTCCGCTCGGCGGTTACGACCACGCGCTTTGGCAGGTGCGGGCGCTGCTCGATCAGCACGACATCGTGTTTCAGCCCGGGCTCAACGAGGATCTGGCGGCCACGTCGGTATGGGGCAGCCAGCAGGTGGGGCTGTTCCCCGGCGCCAAGGTCGATGGCGTTTTCGGTATCTGGTACGGCAAGGGTCCTGGCGTCGATCGCTCGGTCGACGTGCTCAAGCATGCGAACCTCGCCGGCACCTCGCCGCATGGCGGCGTGCTCGCGCTCGCGGGCGATGACCACGGGGCGCAGTCCTCGACCACCGCGCATCAGAGCGAGCAAATTTTTGCGGCGGCGATGATGCCCATCCTCAATCCGGCGACTGTGCAAGAATATTTTGATCTCGGCCTGATCGGGTTTGCGCTGTCGCGCTACAGCGGATGCTGGATCGGCTTCAAGACCATCAGCGAGACGGTCGAGAGCTCGGCCTCGATCACGATCGACGCGCAGCGCGGTGCCGTCGTGACGCCGAGCGACTTCGAGCCGCCACCAGGCGGCCTGCATATCCGTTGGCCGAAGGGCGGCATGGACTGGGCGCTCGATCAAGAGCAGCGGCTGCACGGCCCGAAAATGGCGGCGGTCGCGGCCTTCGCCCGCGCCAACGCCCTCGACCGGGTTCTGATCGATCCGCCGCAGCCGCGGCTCGGCATCATCTCAACCGGCAAGGCCTATCTCGATCTGCGCCAAGCGCTGGCCGATCTCGGCATCGATGACCGGGCGGCCGCCTCCCTCGGCATCCGCCTCTACAAGATCGGCCTCACCTGGCCGCTCGAGCCGCAAGGGGCGCTGCGCTTCGCCGCTGGGTGCAAAGACATCCTCGTGGTCGAGGAGAAGCGCGGCTTCATCGAGCAACAACTCGTTCGGCTTCTCTACAACATGGACGCCGCGCGCCGGCCAAGCATCGTCGGCAAGAACGATGAGCAGGGCGCGCCGTTGCTGCCGAGCCATGGCGAGCTGACCCCGACTATGGTGGCGCGGGCGATCGTTTTGCGGCTCAAGCGTCTGGGCGAGGGGAGCCAATTCGACCAGCGGCTCGCTCGGCTCGAATCCTTCGAGCGCCTGAGCGAGACGCCGCCGCCAAAAATCCGGCGAACGCCGTTCTTCTGCGCCGGCTGCCCGCACAATACCTCGACGCGCGTGCCGGATGGCAGCCGCGCCATGGCCGGGATCGGCTGCCACAGCATGGCGTTGTTCATGCCGACACGCGCCACCGCCACCCTTACGCATATGGGCGGCGAGGGCGCCAATTGGATCGGGCAGGCGCCGTTCACCGACGAGCAGCACGTCTTCCAGAATCTTGGTGACGGCACCTACTCACATAGCGGGCTCATCGCCATCCGTGCCGCGGCCGCGGCCGGCGTCAACATCACCTACAAGATCCTTTACAACGATGCGGTGGCGATGACCGGGGGCCAGCCGGTGGAAGGACGGCTTACGGTGCCGCAGATCGCGCATCAGGTGCTGGCCGAGGGCGCGAAGCGCGTCGTCGTCGCGACCGACGAGCCCCGCAAGTACCCGCGCAACGCAGGCTTCCCACGCGAGGTGGAAATCCGCCATCGCGACGAGCTCGATGCCGTCCAGCGCGAGCTGCGCAGTATGCCGGGTCTTACGGTTCTCATCTACGACCAGACCTGCGCAGCCGAGAAGCGCCGCCGCCGCAAGCGCGGCCTTTATCCGGATCCGCCGAAGCGCGTCTTCATCAACGACGCGGTGTGCGAGGGCTGCGGCGACTGCTCCGACAAATCGAATTGTATCGCCGTGAAGCCGGTCGAGACTGAGCTCGGCCGCAAGCGGCAGATCGACCAGTCAAGCTGCAACAAGGATTTCTCCTGCCTCAAGGGATTTTGCCCGAGCTTCGTCACGGTGCACGGCGGTACGCCGCGCAAGCTCGCCAAGCCCGCCGCCGGCGGCGCGCCGGTTGTGCCTGTGCCGCTGCCGGCCGCGCGGCCGCTCGATGCACCCTACGGGATCATCATCACCGGCATCGGCGGCACCGGCGTGATCACGCTCGGCGCCCTTCTCGGCATGGCGGCGCATCTCGAAGGCAAGGGCTGCACCGTCCTCGATTTCACCGGCTTGGCGCAGAAGAACGGCGCGGTCATGAGTCACGTGCGGCTCGCGCCGCAGCCGGAGGACCTGCACGCGGTGCGCGTTGCCGCTGGCGGCGCCGATCTGCTGCTCGGCTGCGACATGGTGGTCGCGGCGAGCCCCGCCGCGCTCACCTGCGTCGAGAGCGGCGTTACCAAGGCGGTGATCAACAGCCATCTGCAGCCGACCGCCGCCTTCGTCTTAAATCCGGACATCGATTTCGAGACGGCGGCGATGTTGCGGGCGATCAAGGATGCGGCGGGCGGCGCCGGCACCGACGTGATCGACGGCACGTCCCTTGCGGCGGCGCTGATGGGCGATTCGATCGGCGCCAATCTGTTCATGCTCGGCTATGCATTTCAAAAAGGTCTCGTGCCGCTCAGCCTCGCCGCCATCGAGCGCGCGATCGAATTGAACAACGTTGCCGTCGACATCAACCGGCGCACCTTCGCGTGGGGGCGTCTGGCGGCTCATGACCGCGCCCGGGTCGAGGCGCTGCTGCGGTCTTCCGTTCGCGTCGAGGCGCCGAAAGCGATGGACCTTGCGGCCTTGGTTGAGCATCGGGCCGCGTTCCTCACCGACTATCAAGACGCCCGTTATGCTCGGCGCTATCGCGACGCCGTGGGGCAAATCGAAGCGGCCGAGAAGGCACGCGGGCGTGGCCGCACCGGTCTTGCCGAAGCGGTTGCGCGCAACCTGTTCAAGCTGATGGCCTACAAGGACGAGTACGAGGTGGCGCGGCTCTACACCGACGGCGCCTTCATCGAGAAGCTTAACCGGCAGTTCGAAGGCGATTTCCGCCTGAATTTTCACTTGGCGCCGCCCCTCCTCGCCGCGCGCGACGGGGCGACCGGCGAGCTCAAGAAGCGCGCCTTCGGGCCGTGGATATTTTCCGCGTTCAAGGTCCTGGCACGGCTGCGCCGCCTGCGCGGCACGCCCTTCGATCTGTTCGGGCGCACGCAGGAGCGTCGGTTGGAGCGGCGACTGATCGCCGATTACGAGGCGATCCTGCGCGAGCTCGCAGCGTCGCTCGACGCCGAAAACCATGCGCTGGCCGTGGAGATCGCCTCGCTGCCGGAGCAAATTCGCGGATTCGGCCATATCAAGTTGCGCAACGTCGAGAAGGTTGCGGCGCCCCAGGCGCAGCTGCTCGAGCTCTGGCGCAGCAAGGGCAGGGTGGCCTCGGCGGCGTAGCCATCGCAGCTGCCTCAACGCGGCCGGCGACCCCCTCTGCTTCAATTACGACGGCGCTTCAGTTTGGGCGCCGAGCCACGTCGCGCCTGGCTCGTCCGGCGGTACCGACGCCACGAGGGCCTTAGTGTGCGGGTGTTGCGGGTTAGCGAAGATCGCATCGACCGGTCCTTGCTCGACGATCTCGCCCTGCGCCATCACCAGGACCCTACTGCAGAGATGGCGAACGGCGCCGAGGTCGTGGCAAATGAACAACATGGCGAAGCCGAGCTCGGCGCGCAGGCGCGCGAGCAGGTTCAGCAGTTGCGCTTGGATCGACACATCGAGGCCGGAAACGATCTCGTCGGCCACCAAGAGCTTTGGCACGTTGCAGAGTGCGCGCGCGATGTTGATCCGTTGACGCTGGCCGCCGGACAACTGCCATGGAAGCAGCCCGGCGAGGTCGGTAGGCAGTCCCATCTCGGCGAGCAGCGCTTTCGTCCGTTCACGTCTTTCCGGCCACGCCGCATGGCCATTGGCGGCCTCCATCGTTTGGGTGACGATACTGGCGACCCGCCGACGCGGGTTGAGCGCCGATTGCGGATCCTGAAACACCATCTGGATGGTCGCGGTGCGGTGCGCAAAGGCTTGGTGCGACCGATCCGAGACGTCGATGCCCTTAAGCAGGATGCGGCCGCCGGAAGGTTGTTCGAGCCCGACCAGCAGTTTGGCGAGCGTGCTCTTGCCGCTGCCGCTTTCGCCGATCAGAGCCACGAACTCGTGCTCGGCAATGGTGAAACTGACGTTCCTCACCGCCGCGACGTGACGTGACCCGAGCCAGGGTCCGGCGACGGCATAGTGCTTGCTGAGATCCTCGACTTGCAACACCGGCCGGCCGCCTCCGACCGTATCCGGTAGGGTGGGTGGGCTTGGCGCGGCGATCTGCGGCACGGCAGCCGTGCGCAGGCAAGCCGCCGCATGGTCGGCGCCGACGTCGACATTCGCCGGGGTGATGCGACGACAGTCCTCTGCTGCGGTCGGACATCGCGGCGCGAAGTGGCAGCCGCCGATGTCGCGCAGCTGGCGCAAGCTCGGCATTTGCTCCGGGAGCAAATAGAGGGCGCGCCGCGTCGGACTCATGGATGGCATCGCCAGTTGCAGGCAGCGCGTATAGGGATGGGCGCAAGCCTGCAGCAGCGCGGACGCCGGGCCATATTCAACCGTGCGGCCCGCATACATGACCATCAGGTCGTCGCACAGCTGCGCGGCGAGCCGCAGGTCATGGGTGATGAAGATCAGGGCAGTCCCGTGCAGCTGCTGCATCTCGGCGATCAGCCGGATGATGTGCGGGTGCAGGGTCGCATCGAGGGCGGTCGTCGGCTCGTCGGCGATGACGAGACGGGGATCGCTTGCGAACGCCATGGCGATCAGCACGCGTTGGCACATGCCGCCCGAAAGTTGATGCGGATAGCGGGAGAGCAAGTCGGCGGCGTGCGCGAGATGGGCGGCGTCGAGCATGGCGCACGCCCGCTCGCGCCGTTGCCGCCGGCTCTTGCCGCCGAGCCGCGCCAGATGCTCGTCGAATTGCTGGCCGATAGTGAGCACCGGGTTGAGCGCGGTCAACGGCGCCTGCGGGATGAAGGCGATGGCGCGGCCGAGCAGCGCGCGTCGCGCTTGCGGCGCCATGCCGATCAGGTCGCGGCCCGCGAACGACAGCGTTCCTCCGGTCACGGCAAATCCGGGCGGAAGCAGTTGCGCGATGGTGCGTCCGACCATCGACTTGCCGGCGCCGGATTCGCCGACCAAGCCCAGGATCTTTCCGGGCTTCAGCGTGAACGAGAGCGCCCGCAGCACCGGCACGCGATCCTCGCCGAGCTTTGCGCCGACGCTGAGTTCGTGGGCCTCCAGCACGTTCACGGGAATCATCGTTGGGCTTGCGTGAGGCGCACGTCCAGCGTGCGCCGCAGGCCGTCGCCGAGCAGGTTGAACGCCGTCACGGTCACGAAGATCGCAAGGATCGGAAGCAGCAGATTCCACGGGGATTGATAGAGATACTGCCGCGCGTCGGCGATCATCTGCCCCCACGCCGCCTGGTCCGGCTTCACGCCAAGCCCGACGAAGGACAGGATCGCCTCGACCACAACGGCGATGGCCATCTCCAGGCTCACGAGCGTGATCAGGAGCGGCAGCGTCGCCGGCAGCACTTCGCGGGTCACCGTCTGCCAATGGGTGAAGCCGACGAGGCGAGCGGCGGCGACGTAGTCCCGCCGGGTCACGATCAAAACCTCGCTGCGCAACACGCGGCAGAACCGGGTCCAATCGACCAGGATGATGGCGAGGATCACCTTGTCGAGGCCGGTGCCCAGCCCGACCATGAGCACGAGCGAGAGAATAACCGGCGGGAACGACATCCACACATCGACCGCGCGGCCGATGATCCAGTCGACGACGCCGCCGAGATAACCGGAAACGTGGGCAAGGACCGATCCGATCAGCATGGCGCCGAGCGAGGCGAGGATGGCGACCGTCATGGCGGTGCGCGCGCCGTAGATCAGGCGCGACAGCACGCAGCGCCCGAGGCTGTCGGTGCCGAACGGGAAGGCTCCGTCCCCGCCTTGGGCCCAAGCCGGCGGCAGCAGGATCGCGAGGAGATCTTGCTCGGCCGGATCGTGCGGCGCCAGCTGCCGCGCGAAGAGCGCGCAGCATCCGATGCAGGCAAGGAGGCCGAGCGCCGTCAGAACCCGGCCGGATCGAAGCGAACGCGCGAGCAGACCCGGCATCAGCGCACCCGCACTTTGGGATTGAGCACCAGATAGAGGCTGTCGACCACCGTATTGATCACGAGCACCACCACGCAATAGGTGAGCCCCACCGTCTGAATGAGCGGCAGATCGGCATTGCGCACGGCGTCGACCATGAGGTTGCCGAGCCCCGGATAGGAATAGATCAGCTCGACCAGCAACGTTCCGCTGAACAGGAATCCGAATTGTACCCCGGTGAGCGTCAGCGTCGGCAGCGCGGCGTTCTTGAGGGCGTGGCCGACGAGGATGCGGTGCTCGGAGACACCGCGCAGGCGTGCCTGCTCGATGTAATCCTCGTGATAGACATCGAACAGACTCGAACGCAGCACCCGCATGATCGGCGGCGAGAAGGCGAGCCCGAGCGCAAGCGCCGGCAACACCATGTGCTGCAGCGCGTTGGCGAAGATGTCGAGGCGTCCGCTGATCAGCGTATCGAGCAGTACGAAACCGGTGATGTTCGGCCGCATCAAGCCGGGTGAAAGCGTGCCCGTGAAGGGCAGCACTTGCAGCAGCACGCCGAACACAAAAAGCAAGATCAGTCCCCAGAGAAATTCCGGGATCGACAGGAGCAGTAGCGAGGCGAGGTCGCCGATCGTCTCGAGGACGCTGCCGCGCACGTGGAACAGGAGCAGGCCCCCGGCGATCCCCAGGATCGTGGCGATAATCATGGCCATGAGCGCAAGCTCGATGGTCGCCGGCAACGTCTCGGCGACCAGCGCGCCGGCATCGCGGCGAAACTGTATCGAGCGGCCGAAGTCGCCGCGTAGCGCCCCGGCCAGCCAGATCAGATATTGCTGTGGCAGCGGCCGATCGAGGCCCATCTCCCGCCGCTTGGCCTCGACCTCCGCGGTTGTCGCCGAAGGCGGCAGCGACATTGCCGCCGGGTCGACCGGCAGCACGCGCAGCACGCAGAAGAGCAGGGCGGACACCACGAGCAGGATCGGGATGGCGGCGAGCAGGCGGCGGCCGAGGAGCGAGAGGAGCGTGCTGATCATGCGAGGCCAACGCGGAGCTGAACGCAAAACCCACTCAGTCGTCATGCTCCGCGAAGGCGGAGCACCCAGTATCCGCCGACGGTGCGAGAGCCCTCCGCGCCGGTAGTCACTGGGTCATCCGCTTGCGCGGATGATGACATCTGAGAGGAGGGGATGGTGACAGACATCAGCTCCATGACATCGTCTGCGGCAGCACCCAGCCGTTGGCATATTTGACGTAGGCAAGGTCCTTCTTGCGCACCAATGTCAAGACGCTCTGCAAGAGCGGGATGGTGGCGCCGTCCTCCACCGCGAGCCGGTTGAGGTCGCGATAACCGGCGATGCGTTGTTCGTAATTGGCGACGTTGAACAGGTCGAGCACTTTTTGGCCGACATCCATTCCCTTCCAAGCCGAGAAAGGCATGCGCGGATTGAGCAGATAGCCGGCGAATATTTCCGGGTCGCCGGTGGCATTGTCCCAGCTGTAGAGCGTGGTCTCGGGTAGCTTGGCGCCGCGGTTGAGCTCGAAGTACTTGGCGTATTCGATGACCTCGAGCTCGGCCTCGATGCCGACCCGCTTCCACATCTGCACGATGGCGCGGGCGATGTCGTAGTCGCTGGGGAATTGTCCATTGGTCGCCGCGAAACCGATCTTCACGGGCTTGTCGGGGCCATAGCCCGACTTGGCAAGCGCTTGCTTGGCAAGCTCGGGGTCGTACTTGAATTGAAAATCGTTCAGATAGGCGGGCGTGCCCGGCGTGGCGACGACCGAGAGCGGCACCGCCGCGCCACCGTAAAACGCCTTCGAAAGTGCCGTTTTGTCGATGGCGTGGTGCGCTGCGAGCCGCACGTTCACGTCGGCGAAGGCGAGATCGTTGCGCACTTGCAGCAGGATCACGCGCGTGATCGGATTGAGCTCGGCGGCGAAACTCGCTTCCTTCTCGAACCGGGCGACCTCGCGCACCGGAACGTTCAGGGTGCAATCGACCTGGCCCGACTGGATCGCGGCGACGCGCGCGGAGGGGTCCTTGATAATGTCGATGGTGACGCGGGCGATTTTTGGCTTGGGCCCCCAATATTGCTCGTTGCGCTCGAGAATGATGCGGGAATTGAGCTCGTACTCGACGAGCCGGTAGGGACCGGTGCCGACCGGCTTCTTGCGAAACGCTTCAAGCCCGGAGGCCGCGATATAGCCCTTGGGCACGACGTAGCTGCCGAGGAAGGCAAGCCACTGGGGAGCGGTCGGGGCCGGCGAGTCGAACTTCATGGTCGCCTTGGTCGGCGATTCGATGACGATGTCCTGCACCTTCTTCCAGGAATTGGCGGTATCGAGCTTGTCCGGGCCCTTGGGGCGCTCGAAGAAGGTGTAGCGGAAATCCTCCGCCGTCATCTTGTCGCCGTTGTGGAAGACGACGTCCTCGCGCAACTCGACCGCCATGCTCAAGGCATCCGGGGCGAGCTCGAAGCGCTTGACGAGGTGCGGCACGAGCTTGAGTTGCGGATCCTGGTCGAGCGGTTGATCGAACACCGCCTTGAAGATCGGCTGCGCATCCGGCGTGAAGCGCTGGTTGGGATCCCAAGACGGGACATCATTCGGCCAGCCGATCGTGACGCCATCGCTCCCGGCGGCGGTGGCTTGGCGCGGTCGCGCGGACGCGCCGAGGCTTGCCGCGCCGACGGCGGCAAGCTTGAGGAACGCCCGGCGTTGCAGCTTCATCGGCATGAAAGGCTCCTTGCGGCTAGAACGGTCTTATTTTAAGCTTAAAGTAATGGCGGCGCAATTGCGGAAAGAAGCGCCAACGCAGTCTGGGCGTGAGCGCCTGGCCAGAAGAACGGCACAGAGCTTAGCCTTTAGACGGACCGGCGGGAAACGAAACGGTGGCCCATGCGCATCTGGTATCAAAGCTACGTCGATGAAGAGCACGGCAAGGTCTACTGGCACCGGCTGCGCGGGCACCTCGCCGACGTCGTCGATTCCGGGACCACAGTGGATATCAAAGGCATTACGCCGCACGACAATTACGCGCATCCGATCGTGGAATTCCGCTGCGCACGGGAGGTGATCTGCAATGCGGTCAAGGCCGAGCGCGAGGGCTATGACGCGTTTGTCATTGGCCACTTCCAGGACGCCGGCCTCTATGAGGCGCGCTCGGTCGTGGACATTCCGGTCGTTTCGCTCGGTGAAGCTTCGATGCTCTATGCCTGCCAGCTCGGCCAGCGCAGCGGCATCGTCACCATCAATCCGCGCTACATTTCCTGGTTTCATCACCAGATCAGCAAGTATGGACTCGAGCGGCGGGTGACCGGCGTCCACGCCATGACCTTCGAGCCGGGACAAATGCTGAAGGCGTATGAGTCGGAGGCGCTCGCCGCCGAGGTCGAGCGGCTTTTCGCCGAACAGGCGCGCCCGTTGGTCGCTGGCGGCTGCGATGTGCTTATTCCCGGCGGGGGCATCCCGATGCTGTTGTTTGCTCCGGTCAAAGGCCACTCGGTCGGCGGCGCGCCGGTGATTAACGGCATCCCGATCGTCGTGAAGATGGCCGAGCTCGCCGTCAAGCTAAAGCGCCTGAACGGGCTTTCCGTCAGTCGCGTCTCCGATTACATCAAGCCGCTGCCCGAGATCATCGAGGAGTTTATGGCCAACCCGAAGGGCTTGTGACGCAGCCATGATCGGCCCCACGCAGAAGCGCGAAAGCGATGCGGCGGCACCGGCGCAAAATCTCGCGACGTCGTTTCCCGCGCGCGATCGCTCGGTTCCGTCGATCCTTCGACGTCAGGCGGAGCGCTACGGCGACCGCACGCTGTTCTCGTGCCTCGGGGTATCGTGGACCTTCGCGCAGGCCGCGGAGGAAGCCGCCCGCTGGGCGGGTGTCTTGCGGGGTGAAGGCCTGTCGCGGGGCGACAGGCTCGCTATTATGTGCAGCAACCGCATCGAATTCATGCAGCTATTCCTCGGATGTACCTGGCTTGGGGCGGTGGCCGTCCCGATCAATACTGCGTCACGCGGATTTCAATTGCAGCACATACTCGAAAATTCGGGAGCTCGGCTGCTTTGTGTCGAGACTGCGCTCGGTTCGATATTCGACACGATCGAGATCGACAAGCTCCCACTCGAGCGGATCTACCTGATCGGCGATGATGAAGCGGCGGTACCTGAAATTCATCGCCTTGCGCAGAGGCTGCCTGCGCCGGGCGAGGCGGCAGCGGTTGCGGATATCGGTCCAGGAGATCTCCTGGCTATCCTCTACACGTCGGGCACGACGGGCCCTTCGAAGGGCGTCTGCTCTCCGCATGCGCAGTATTTCTGGTGGGGCGTCTATACCGGGCGCCAGCTCGGGGTGACGGAAGGGGATATTCTGCACACCACGCTGCCGTTGTTCCATACCAACGCGCTCAACTCGTTCTTTCAAGCGCTTCTCTATGGAGCGACGCAGGTCGTAGAAGCGCGATTTTCGGTGTCGCGGTTCTGGGAAGCGTTGGCACGGAGCGAGGCTACGATCACCTACGTGCTGGGAGCGATGGTCCCCATGCTGCTTTCCAAGGAGCCGTCCCCAGCAGAAAAAAGTCATCGCGTCCGCGTGGCCTTGGCGCCGGGAGTTCCGGCTCATTTCCACGAGCAGTTCACGTCTCGCACCGGTATCATTTTGCTGGACAGTTATGGAGCAACTGAAAGCAACGCAGTGATCGGCACCGACGCACGATCCCGTCGACCGGGATATATGGGTGTGGTTGCGGAAGGTTTCGAAGCCCGCGTTGTCGACGACAATGACGAAGCGGTTGGCGACGGCGTGGCGGGCGAGCTGCTGTTGCGCGCCGACGAACCCTATGCCTTCGCAAGCGGCTATTACGGAATGCCGGAACACACCGTCGCGGCATGGAGAAACCTCTGGCTGCACACGGGTGACAGAGTCGTACGTTCGGCCGACGGATATTTCCGCTTCATCGACCGGATGAAGGATTCCATCCGCCGTCGCGGAGAAAACATCTCCTCGTTCGAGGTCGAGCAGATCTTGCTTTCCCATCCGGCTATCGCCGTCGCCGCGGTATTTCCGGTGCAATCGGACCTCGCCGAGGACGAAGTGATGACCACGGTCGTTTTGAAGGACGGTGCCTCGTTCTCCGAGGAAGAGCTGATCCGCTATTGCGAGAAGAGGATGCCCTACTTCAGTATCCCGCGCTTTGTCGAGCTGGCCGACGAGCTACCGCGTACGGAGAGTGGGAAGATTCAAAAATTCAAGCTGCGCGAACGTGGATGTACGGCTACGACGTGGGATCGCGAGGCGGCCGGAATAAAAATCAACAGATGACATGCGCAA
The DNA here is from genome assembly GCA_052148715.1 of Xanthobacteraceae bacterium. Taxonomy (GTDB): domain Bacteria; phylum Pseudomonadota; class Alphaproteobacteria; order Rhizobiales; family Xanthobacteraceae; genus JBKQHQ01. Next base: position 120,667 of record JBKQHQ010000031.1, read on the forward strand.
TCGCAAGGACGACGACGCGTGAACTTTCAGGGAGCCGTAATCGCCGGCGCCGTCGAGGTGCCCTACCGGCGCAAGGCAGCCGGCGTAACCACGACCTCGCTGCTCGGTGAAGCATTCGTCGCGCTCATCGCCGCCACGGGACTATCTGCCTCGAAGATCGACGGCCTCGCAGTCGCGTCATTCACGCTCAAGCCGGACCACGCTATCGATATGGCGTGGCGACTTGGGATCAGTCCGCGCTGGATCATGGAAGACACCAACGGGGGCGCGAGCGGAATAAACATGCTCCAGCATGCCGCACGCGCGGTGCAGTGTGGCGACGCTTCGGCGATTGCAATCCTCGCAGGAGATCATTTCACCGATCCCGATTTCGCCGACCTGATCGATAACTACAACGCCACAACCAGGGACTATCTTGCACCGCTCCCATTCGGTGGCCCGAGCTCCCTCTTCTCGTTCGTTACCCAAGCCCAGATGCGGAAGGAGGGCCTGGATCGTGCCGACTATGGCAGGGTCTGCATCTCGCAGCGCGAATGGGCATCGCTTAATCCGGGAGCGGTCTACAGAAATCGGCTGACCTTGAACGACTATCTCTCCGCACCGATCGTGGCTTCTCCGTTGGGCCGATTTGATTGCGTTCCGGTCGTTTCGGGAGCAAACGCGATCCTCGTGACCCGACCGGAAAATGCCTCCCGCTGTCCAGTGGCGATCCGAGCGATCCGCGGACTGCACAATTATGACAATCACTCAGGAGACGGACTTAAAACAGGTCTCGCATTGATCGCCGATCTGCTGTGGTCCGATTCAGGCCGGGGGCCGGAGGATATGGATGCCGCCTATGTCTACGACGACTATCCCGTCATGGTCCTGGCGCAACTTCAGGATCTCGGACTCATGGGAGCCTACTCCATGAAGGACTTTATCAGGAAGCGGCTGGCGACGCGCGAGCTTCCCGTCAACACCTCGGGCGGACAATTGTCCGCAGGACAGGCCGGCGCGGCCGGCGGCTTGCATGGACTCGTGGAAGCCGTCAAGCAACTTCGACACGAAGCCGGCGAGCGCCAAATCGCGCGCGCCAGGCATGCGGTCGTCTCCGGCTACGGAATGATCGAGTATCGCTATTGTCTCTGCGCCAACGCGGCCGTCCTCGAGGCGACTACGTGAGTGTGCTAGTGCAAAGGTGCGTCGCCTGTGCGTCGCTCTTTTTTCCACCCCGATTCTTGTGTGCTGCGTGCCACGGAAGCGTTTTTGATGGAATCTCGGTCGATGCCGGAATTGTGGAAGCATGCACGACGCTTCGGCACCGGGCGGGAAGCAACGCCGATCTCGATATCTCTCTTGGCCTCGTAAGGCTCGATGGAGGAATTAGGGTCATTGCTCGCCTCGACAACAACATGAGTGTCGGAGACGTCGCCCTTCTTTTCCAATTCCAGGATGGCTCCCTAAAGGGCAAAAAAGCTTGATCGTCAGTAATCTGTGCACGACGTTGGTCCTTCCAGAGAGGGCCTCAAGTACTGAACCCCACCCCATCACTAGACCCGGCGGCCCGCCGCGATGTGCGACGGCGTGATCTTCGCCGCTGCGGCGCGCCGGCTCCATGCGAGAGGGGAATGAAGCCGCGCACCGTCCTCTGCATGGAGCAGACGCTGTCTGCCGTCGGCGACGCTGCGGTTTTGCGGCGGCTGCTTACATCGCTCGATTTTTCGGATGGCGACGGACGGCTACGAATGCCCCGTTGGCGGAAGGGGTGGGATTCGAACCCACGAGGGCCCTCACGAGCCCTGGCGGTTTTCAAGACCGCTGCCTTCAGCCACTCGGCCACCCTTCCATCTCGGAAAATCAAACACTTGGGTCGATTGCGGTGTGCGGCAAAAGAGCGAGTTGCCAACGGATTGCCACCGCGACCGGGATGGCTTGTTCTCATTTCGTGCAGGATTTTGCAAATGCCGCTTTGATGGTCTGCGCGGCGCGGTCGCATGCCGGACGCCATGAGCTGCGATGCGTGCGCGTGTCGAAGAACATGCGAGGTCACGCTGCGAGGCCGAGCTTTGCAGCCGTGACTTGGCATTCCTTCGTGAGGCCGTTTCCTGTGCATACGGAGCCGTCCCAGCTGGCAAAGACGAGAGTATCATCCGGCGCGCCTGGCCTTGGCCGAGTGACGGCCGGCGCTCTTGCTGGGCTCGGCGATACTGGCGAAGCTCGGCGACGACCGCGAGCGGAAGCGCCCTTGCCGCCGAGAAAAGCCGCAGCTTGTCGGCCGCCTCTCGCAGCTGCGGCAGCTCGAAGTAAGGCTTGGATCGAGCAGCCATTCGCTGCGCGAGACGCCGGGCGCAGTGATAGTCATGCGGTCGGCCCGATCGCACTAACGCGATTGCGGCGAAGCCCAAAAGGCCGCTGGGACGCTCGGAGCTGGCTCCGCGGGTTTTGCGGTCGCAGGCTTGGCAGCGGCGCGCGGCTTCTTCTTGGGCGGCGGCGGTGGTGGCTCGGGGGGCGGGGGGGAAGGGCGGCGAGCACGACACGGATTGGGTTGGGCGCAAGCTCAGGATCCGGGCGGGTCCGAACGGGCCCGGCCCCGACCAGCGCGGCCTCGTAGTCGGGCGTGGAGTAGGTTCGGGTGACCTTAACCTCGACGGTTCGCGGCTGATATCCGTCGAGCGTGAACGTCACCGTGAAATCGGGGCTGGGCCGGATCGGCAGCGCGCACGGAGTGCGGCAGCTTGATCCGAGCGAGGTTGTCGCCTGGGCGCCCGCAGGCTCCGATTCCATCTGCAAATCAGTCGACCTGAGATCGGATGGACTCATGGACAGTTGCGACACGTCCAAGGATGCGCACGCGGCGACCAAGGTCGCCGCACCGACCCAGGCGCTCCGAGCCGCAAGCCTAACAGTACGCTTGGCAGCGCAAAGTCGGATGGTCCCGACCTCACCCATTCCAAAGATCCCGGCGCCGCTCCCATGGAAAGGATACGAACCGCCCACCTGTGACGCAACCGCTGCGGCGGTTGCTGCAGCGGTTGCAAAGGCACACCGTCGGCGCGGGAGCAAACCGACGTCTCGCCCGTTTACCGTAGTATTGCGAGCACTGTAGTCCTTCGGGCTTGTCGTCGCCTCAGGCGCCGTGGCGGGCCGCGGTCACTCGGCGGGCGACCCTTTCTGTACCCAGGCCTCACTGGATCGCGCCGAGGTCCGCCTAAGGCGATCGAGGAGTAAATAGATCGAAGGCGTCAAGTACAACGTGAGGATGTTGGAAAAAGCCAAGCTGCCGACGATCGTGATGCCGAGCGGCTGGCGCAGCTCCGCGCCTGCGTTGCCGCCGAGTGCAATGGGTATGGCGCCGACCAGGGCGGCCATGTTCGTCATCATGATCGGACGAACGCGCAGGGGGCAGGCGCGATAGATTGCTTCCGCCGGGCTCGCGGCCTCGTGTCGGTCGGCAAGCCGATGCCCCTTGGCGGAGGGATGCGGCCGGATCATCTTGCTTTGAAGTAATTTAATACCGTTCGCGCATTTACCATTCTTAACGCATTAGCTTCCGTTAACGTCAAATTTGGATATTTTGAGTACAGAGGGGCCTGCCGGCCCCAGTTCGATGTGCGGCCGACGAGTCGCGTAGCAGTGCCACCGGCCGTTCTCGCTTCGCGCACTCAATTTTCGAGGCTCAAAGCGGAACGAGCGGTGGGAATCACCGGTCGGGGAGCGAATGGGACGGCGCGGTGGCTGGCGGTTGGTGGGGGTCGCGCGCCGGGCGGCAATTCTGGCCGGCTGCCTGACGCTTGCGCAGTGCGCCTCCTCCGACAAATTCGCCCGCCAGGTCGATCCGAAATACGGCGTCACGGCAAGCCCGCGCGTCGTTGCGGACGGGGAGCCGATTCCCAAAGGCGGGGGGACCTATCGGGTCGGCAAGCCTTATGTGGTGGCGGGCCAGCTTTATGTTCCGGAGGAAAACCGGGCCTATCACGCGGTGGGCGTAGCCTCCTGGTACGGCGAGGATTTTCACGGCCGCGCGACCGCCAACGGCGAAGTGTTCGACATGAACGCCATCTCGGCCGCGCACCCGACCTTGCCGATGCCCTGTTATGTCCGCGTCACCAACCTCGCCAACGGCCGCTCGCTGATCGTGCGGGTCAATGACCGCGGTCCCTACCACGGCAACCGCGTGCTCGATGTCTCGATCCGGGCCGCTCATCTCCTGGGCTTCCATGAGGTCGGGCTTGCCCGGGTGCGGGTCGACTATGTCGGCCAGGCGCCGCTTGAAGGCGAGGACGAGCGCACGCTGCTTGCCACCTTACGCCAAGGCGTTCCGGCACCGGCGCCGTCGCGGGTGATGGTCGCGGCGGCACGCCCCTTCGTCCCCACGGATGAGCCGCGACGGCTGCCGGCACTGCCCGATCGTGCCTATAGCCGCACCCGCGCGGAACCGCAGCCCTATTATCCGTCCAACTCGCCCGAGCCCTCGACCTCCGTCCTCGAATCCACTGCTCTGGATGCGCCGCGCGGCGCCTACACGGCGGCGCCGCGTGACGGCAGCGCGAGCTTTATCAGCGGCCGCGGCCTTTATTGAACAGCGGGGCCGCCGCGGGCCTGCCACACTTCGCGCCCTATAAGGATAAGGGATCCGACCGGTTGGTGGCGACGCGTTGGGGCGGGAGAAGCGCGCGCGACCGAGATTTGGTCGCATTATCTCCGGCAAACGGGTATGTATTGCGTAATCCCCTGGAACCAGGACGAAGGAGCGTGTGTGCCATGGGCACGCAGCCGGCGGTAAAGGCGAGTTGGGTTGCGGTACTGCTGGGCCGCGCCCAAAACGTTGCAAAGCATAGCCTCAAATTCTTGGCGGCCGGTCTCATCGCGGCCGCGGTCGCCACCGCTGCGGCTGCGCCGAACTCGGCGCCGGCTAAGAAAGAGGAAGGCGGCTTCCAGACCAGCGTTCCGCGCGCCCTCCTCATGGACGCCGACAGCAACAACGTCCTCTACGATAAGAACGGTGATCAGATCATCGCTCCGGCAAGCCTCGCCAAGCTGATGACCTCGGAGGTCGTGTTCAACGAGATCAAAGAGGGCCGTCTCAAGCTCGATACGGAGTTCACGGTCAGCGAGAACGCGTGGCGCAAGGGTGGAGCGCCCTCGCACACCACGTCGATGTTCGCGCCGATCCATAGCGAGGCGAAGGTCGAGGATCTGCTGCGCGGCGTGATCGTGCAATCCGCCAATGATGCAAGCATCGCGCTTGCCGAGGGCATCGCCGAGAACGAGACCGCGTTCGCCGAGATGATGACCAAGCGCGCGCACGAGATCGGCCTTACCAAATCCGCGTTCACGAACTCGACCGGGCTGCCGGATCCGGGGCTCAAGGTGACGGCGCGCGAGCTCGCCAAGCTCGCGCAGCACATCATTCAGACCTATCCGGAGTTTTATAAGATCTATAGCGAGCGGGAGTTCATGTACAACCGCATTCGCCAACCCAACCCCAATCCGTTGCTGGCGATGGGTATCGGCGCCGACGGGCTGAAGAGCGGCTTCAGCGAGGAGGCGGGCTACAATCTCGTCGGCTCGGCGGTGCAGAACGGGTTGCGCCTGATCGTCGTCATCAGCGGAGCGAAGACCCCGCACGAGCGCGCGGACGAGGCCAAGAAGCTGTTGGAATGGGGTTTTCGCAGCTTCGAATCCAAGGTGCTGTTCGCCGAAGGCGACACCGTGGGCGAGGCCAAGGTCTACGGCGGCAGCAAGGGGCACGTGCCGCTCGTCAGCCTCCAGCCGGTCAAGCTGATGGTTCCGCGCGGGTTGAGCGAGAAGATCATTGCGCGCATCGTCTATACTGGGCCGGTCCCGGCCCCGGTGGAGCAGGGGCAAGCCATTGGTATGCTGAAGGTGTGGCGCGGCGACAGTCTCGCGCTCGAGGTTCCCCTGCAGGCGAAAGAGAATGTGGGGGTCGGCAACCTGTCGCAACGCGCCTTCGATGCGATGGGCGAACTCGTCATCAGCGTGTTCCGCGCCGGTGTCGAGCGGCTGTAGCGCGTTTACCGGACAAGGTTGCATCGGTTGTTCGGAAGAGCAGCGGGACCTACATCGGTAGATCGGCGCCGCGAGGCAGGATGAATGCGCGGGCGGTTCATTACCTTTGAAGGCGGGGAGGGGGCCGGCAAGTCGACCCAGGCCGCGACGCTGGCGCACCGGCTTAAGACGCTCGGGGTCGACGTCGAGCTGACGCGCGAGCCCGGCGGCTCGCCGGGAGCCGAGATCATTCGTCACGTGCTCCTCTCGGGTGCGGCCGAACCGCTTGGCGCGGAGGCCGAGGCGATGCTGTTTGCGGCGGCGCGCGACGATCACCTGCGCGGCAAAATTCGCCCAGCGCTCGAGAGCGGATCGTGGGTCATCTGCGACCGCTTTGCGGATTCGACGCGGGTGTATCAGGGCGTGCTCGGCGCGGTCGACGAACGCATCATCAATGCGCTGGAACGCGTGACCGTAGGCGACCTCAAGCCCGACATCACCTTCATTCTCGACCTGCCGGCCAAGGAGGGACTCAAACGCGCCAAGAGGCGGCGCGGGGAGGGGAAGGCCGACCGCTTCGAGCGTGAAGGGCTGCCGTTCCACCAGAAACTGCGCGACGCCTTTCGGGCGCTGGCGCAGCGTGAGCCGCAACGTTGCGTGATCATTGATGCCCAGGCCGCCAGTCTGGCGGTCGCCGAGCAGATTTGGAGCATTGTCGCGGCACGGTTCCATCCCGGCAACGAGCCCCTGCTTCTCGAGGATAAGTCAGCGGTGAGGCACCAGTGAGCGGCGGCAGGGCGGATTTCGCTCCCCCATCCCGCCGGTATAGGATGCAATATTGCACCTCACAACCAAATCGGGACAGGGGCATAGTTGCACGGAAAGGTTCACGATGCCGCTTGATCGAGCGACCAGCCGCCGCCTTTTCCTAAAGTTTCTGGCGAGCAGCCCCATCCTTGCGGCTGGAGGCTTCTCGGCGATCGCTCAAGAAGAGCCGACCGCCGGAGCCAAGCTTCCGGATCCGATACCGTGGGCGCCGCTCAGGGCCGACGCGTTGATCAAGAATCCGAAGGACGCGATCAACGTGTTCGACTTCGAGCTCGTCGCCCGTGCCAACGTTCCCCCGGCGCATTTCGGCTACATGGCCTCCGGCATCGATGACGAGGTAACGCTGCGCGCGAACCGCGAAGGTTTCTTGAAGTTTCAGTTGCTGCCGCGGCGGCTGCACGACGTGTCGAACGTCGATCAAAGCGTAGAACTGCTCGGCATGAAATGGGATAGTCCGGTCGCCATCGCGCCGACCGGCGGCAACAAGGCCTATGATCCGGAGGGTGAGATTGCGGTCGCGAAGGCCGCAAAGCTTGGCAATCATCTGCAGATGCTGTCCACACAGGCATCGACCTCGATCGACGATGCGATCAAGGCGCGCGGGGCCCCGGTGTGGTTCCAGCTCTATGCCACACCGAGCTTCGATATCGCCAAGGCGCTGGTGAAGCGGGCGGAGAGCGCCGGCTCGCCGGTCGTCGCCGTGACGGTTGACCGCGTCGCTGGTCGCAATCAGGAGACCTTCTTCCGGCTCTCGCGGACCGATGCGCGCGCCTGCTCGGGCTGTCATGACAACAGCACGCCACAGGCCAGCGTGAAGGCGAAGCCGAATTTCGACGGCATCGATGTGGCGGGCACGGGCGTCAAGAACCTGCAGTCGGCCAACATGACCTGGGACTTCATCCGCCGGCTGCGCGACACGACTCAGATGAAGATCGTGCTCAAGGGCATCGTGACGGCCGAGGACGCCAAGCTGTGCGTGGAGAACGGTGTCGACGGTTTTATCGTTTCCAATCACGGCGGGCGCGGCGAAGACAATGGGCGATCCACCATCGATGCGTTGCCGGAAATCCTCGAGGCGACGCGAGGCCGTATCCCCGTCCTGATCGACAGCGGCTTCCGCCGCGGCACCGACGTCGTGAAAGCGCTGGCGATGGGTGCGTCCGCGGTTTGCATCGGGCGGCCCTATCTTTGGGGCCTCGGCGCGTTCGGTCAGGCCGGCGTCGAGCGGGTGCTCGACCTCATGCGCACGGAAACCCGCGCCGCAATGGCGCAGTGCGGTGCCGCCTCGGTCAAGGCGCTGTCGCCGGCGCTCGTGCGCAGGGCCTGAGATCGCGTTTCACATTCTTGCCCCCGGCATAGTGCAGGGTTACACTTAGAATAGCGGTTAATTTCGCAAGATCGATGCAAGTTTAAGCTCACCTGTTTTGCCGGGCCGATGGCAGAGCGGTTGGGACTACTGGCGCAGGAGCTGTCATCGTGCGATCTCTGCTGATACTGATTCTGCTTCTCATGTCTTTGTCCCGTGCAGGGCCGGCGCTTGCCGCGGCCGATTGCGAGGGCGACTTTGCAAGCTGGCTCGAGCGCTTCAAGGCCGAGGCCGCATCAGCGGGAGTTTCGCAGGACACGCTCGCCGCGGCGCTCGACGGCATCAGCCCCGATCCAAATGTTCTCTCCCGCGATCGCCGCCAAGGGGTCTTTCGCCAGAGCTTTGAGCAGTTCTCAGGCCGTATGGTGCCGCCGCGGCTAGCACGCGGGGCGAGCCGGTTGCGGCAGCAGGCGGCGCTGTTCGGCCGCATCGAGCAGCAATTCGGTGTATCCGGACCGATATTGGTGGCGATTTGGGGTTTGGAGACGGATTATGGCGCTGATGTCGGTCGATTTCCAACCATACGTGCGCTCGCGACGCTGGCCCATGATTGCCGCCGCCCCGACCGGTTCCGGCCCGAGTTGATCGACGCCCTGCGCATCGTGCAGCGTGGAGACATGAGCGCGGGCGAGATGCGCGGCGCTTGGGCCGGCGAGATCGGTCAGACGCAGTTTCTGCCGTCGTCTTATATCAAGTTTGCGGTCGACTTCGACGGCGACGGCCGCCGCGATTTGATTCGCAGCGCGCCCGACGCGCTCGCCTCCACGGCCAACTATCTGCAGGGCTACGGCTGGAAACGCGGTCAGCCCTGGGGGGAGGGGACGGCCAATTTCGAGGTCATCCGCGAGTGGAACAAGGCGGAGGTCTACTCGAAGACGATTGCCTATTTCGCGGAACGATTGGCGGGGCCGCCGTCGCAATAGTTCGCCGCCGCAGCGATCACAAAATATGTTTGGCGTCGTACAAAGTCGCATCGAATTCGGATAATGCTTTGACCTTGCGAAACAATTTCACCCCGACCTAGGTGATCGACAGCGCCGGGGTCGATTGGAACGTTGTACCGCATTCGTCGTTGGCAAGCCGGAGAGGATTTGACCTCTTCGACGAAAAGGAAGCGACGATGACGATTATGAAGTGCGTGACGGTGGCGGCCGCGGTATTGGCTTGTGCCGCTTGGGCCGACCGCCGGGCGACGGCGCAGGTTCTGGTGCCGACACCCTATACCGACGGGTCGAGCGCCACCGACGGGTTTGGCGGGTGGTATACGGGGCCGCTGGCGGCAATGCCGGGCCCATACAATTCCGCGCCGATTCCGGGATGGAGCAACCCAGAGGAATCCGGCCAATCCGGATTCGTGGACGCCACCTGGCGTTATCCGAGCGTAGAATTATTTACTAGGTGAGTTCGCGCAGACTCTTAGTCTGCCCCGGCGAGTAACCCGCGCGCTGGATGGTGCCGACTTGCCCATGACAAATCCCGAAGTCGGCAACATCCGACTTCGGGCGGCGACGAAGCGATCCAGCGTTGCAATATCAAGATGGAGACGACGCCGATGAAAAGCCCCGGCCCCGATCATCCCATCACCATCACGCCAAATCCAAACCGCGTGCGCGTGATCTTTAACGGGCGCGTAGTGGCCGATACGATGCGCGCCGTAACCTTGCGTGAGAGCACGTACCCGCCCGTGTTCTATATTCCGCGCGATGATGCGCAGATGACACTATTCACGCGCACGGACCACGTGACGCATTGCCCCTATAAGGGCGATGCATCGTATTTCTCGATCGCCGTGGGCGATCGTGTCGCGAAGGACGCCATCTGGAGCTACGAGCAGCCCTATTCCGCGGTCACTGAAATCGTGGGCCGGTTGGCATTCTATTCGGATCGAGTGGATGCGATCGAGGAGGCCGGGAAGGGTGGTTAGGCGCCGCGCTGCCTACCATCATCGTCCTGCTGAGGCGCGGGTTACGCTCAAGCGAGCCGCATCACGCGAGAGACCCGGTTGAGTTCATCGGACGAAGCTCCCCCCATCCCGCTGCCGCGGGAGACGGGCGCCTTCTTCGGCCACGTAGGCGCCGAACGGACGCTGCGTGAGGCGTATCGCGGTGGCCAAGTCCCGCATGCCTGGCTGATCGGCGGCCCGCCCGGCATTGGCAAGGCGACGCTCGCTTATCGCTTTGCCCGCTTCGTTCTGGCGTATCCGGATCCAAGCCGGCCCGACACGCAGGCGGCCGCTTCGCTTGCGCTCGATCCGCACCACCCGGTCGCGCGCCGTGTTGCCGCCAAGGCGCACGGTGGCCTGCTCGTCCTCGAACGAACCGAAGGCGATAGTGGCACCTTGCGCACCATGATTGCGGTCGAGGACGTGCGCCGCACGGTCTCCTTTTTCGGCTCGACGGCGGGCGAGGGGGGCTGGCGCATCGCCATCGTGGATGCAGTCGACGAGCTCAACGCATCGGGCGCCAACGCGCTGCTGAAAGTCTTGGAGGAGCCGCCGAGCCGCGCTCTCCTGCTTCTGATCAGCCACGCACCGGGGCGGGTCTTGGCGACCATCCGCTCGCGCTGCCGTCGGCTGACGCTCCGCCCGCTCGGCGAGGCCGACGTGGCGCAGGCTGCGGCGGCCGCACTCGGTCGGTCGGCGGAAGAGCCTGAGATCCAACAAGCTGCGCAAGCGGCGGAGGGAAGCGTCGCGCGTGCGCTGCTCCTGCTCGACGGATCGACCCTGCCGCTGCGCCAGCGCGTGACCGAATTGCTCGATCGGCTGCCGCAAGTCGACTCCCGCGCGCTGCATGCGCTTGGCGACGCGCTCGCCGGGAGCGATCCGCAATCGCTCGCCGCCTTCCTCGACACCGTCAATTCCTGGCTCGCGGCACGGGTATCGGTGAACGCGAAGGCAGCGCTCGCGGCCTCCCGGCTCGCGCGAATGGCCGAGGCCTTCGAGCAGGTGAACCGCGCCACGCGCGAGGTCGAGATGTTCAACCTCGAGCGCAAGCCGCTGGTGTTCTCCGTGTTTGGCCTGCTCGCCGAGGCCGTATAGCGTCGATCTAAACCATCTTGAGCCGGGCGAAGAGCGAGACCTTCACCTGGTCCATCACAAAGGCGAACATCACAGACGCCGCAAAAATCCCAACGACGACGACGGGCGCCAGCGGGGCCATCAGGACGCCTTCGATGGCCAAGGTCGGAATGATCGCCATATCGGCGATCGAAGACAGCACGACCACCAAGCTCGGGCGCGAAGACCAAAGCCGCCGACGCTCGCGCACCACATAGAAGATGGCCTGACCGCTGAACACCAAGGTCACGAGGGTCAAGGTCCGCAGCGTATCCATGTCGAAACCCAGCCGGAACTTGCCGATCGCCAGCACGCCGGCACAGAAGACAAGGTCGCAGACGCCCATGATGATGCCGGCGATGGTCAGGCTGTCGATGCGCCAGGCATTCGGCATGGCTGACGGCCGCACATTGTCGGTGGTTGACGACATGGCCAGGAAGTCGCCGGTGAGCATCGAAATGACCATCAACATCGGCGTCAGGATCGCATGGTCGGTCATGATCAAACCGATGGCGAGAAACAGCACTTGGCGGGTCTTGTGGACGAGGGATCGCAGCGTATAGGTCAGAATGCGCTGGAACACGATCCTGCCTTCCCTGACAGCCGCCAAGATACCGGCCAGCCCGGGCTCCGTCAGCACGATCCCGGCCGCCGACTTGGCGACGTCCGTGGCGGTGAAGACCGCTATGCCGATCTGCGCTTGGCGCAGCGCGGGAGCGTCGTTCGCGCCGTCGCCACACATGCCGACCGTATGGCCGGCGCTCTGAAACGCCTTGACCAGGCGATACTTGTCCTCAGGAAGGACGCCGGCGAAGACGGCGAAATCTTCCACGCTAACGTGGTCGGGGATCAGTCTCGGACAGATCGCCCCCTCGAGCCCGACCGCATTGGCAACCACCCCTGCCGTGACCGGAGCGTCGCCCGTCACCATGACGGTCCGCACCCCCATTTTGCGCAGCTCCAAGACGATGGCTTTGGCGTCGCTCCGTGGCGGATCGCTAAGCGCAATGAGCCCGGCCACGTGCAACACGGCCTGCGTTCCCACCGCGACGGCGAGCACCCTGAAGCCTTGCTGCTCTAGTTCGGTTGCCGCCGCGGCTGCCTCGGGCAACGGTTCTGCAAGCCCACCGATGATTGCGCATGCGCCCTTCAAGACCCGCAGGGCGGTCCCGTCCCGATCCACCGCGCTTGCCTCCGACATTTTCACGGCCGGATCGAAGGGCACGAACTTGACGAGCTTCGGCAGATCGGCGGCGGTGCATCGTGAGGCGGCGGCGCGGACAGCGGCGTCCACCGGATCCGGCCCGGCATCCGCGCTCGCGAGCGCGGCAAGCGCCAGGACGCGATCCTCGTTGAACCCGGGCATCGGTCGCACGGCGGTCACGGCCAGCTCGTTGTAGGTCAAGGTCCCGGTCTTATCGGAGCAGAGCACGTCCATGCTGGCGGCTTCATCCACGGCCGAGAGCCGTGTCGGCAGCACGCCCTGCTTGGCGAGCGCCTGCGCGCCGAGCGCGGTCGCGAGCGTGAACGTGGCCGGCAGCGCGACCGGCACCGATGCCAGAACCGAAATGAGGATGAGCGGGATGATTTCGGTGATCGGCATTCCGATCGTGACGGCATAAACAATGAGCAAGATGGTGACGAGGCCGTTGAAGCCGGCGAGATTGCGCACCACTTTCAGCACGGCTTTCTGCTGCGTGCTGACGACATGGGCCGTGCGGACGAGTTCCGCGGTACGTCCGAACTTCGTGCGCGAACCGGTCGCCACGACCTCGGCCAGCGCTTCGCCTCGCCGCACAAGCGCACCCGCGTAGGTCTCGCGGCCCGGGCCGGCTTCCACCGGCAGCGATTCGCCGGTCAGCATGGATTGATCGAGCAGAACTGATCCGTCCAGCAGCCGCACATCAGCGGCAACCACGCTCCCCAGCACGAGCTTGATCACATCACCGGGCATCAGCTCCGCGGCGGGTACGATTTTCCAGTTTCCATCGCGCCGAACCGACGCATTCAGCGCCAGACGCGACTTCAGCGCCGCGATCGTGGCCTGCGCACGGCTCTCGTGGAGGAAACCAATCGCCGCGTTGAAGATAAGCAGCGCGGCAATAATCGAGGCCTCGACATATTCCCCGAGCACCAGCTGGAGCACGATCGCGGCTTCCAGCAAACATGGCACCGGCGCCCAAAATTTGCGCAACACCAAACGCAAAGGATGAACGGATGCGTCCGGTGTCGCGTTGGGGCCGAATTCTTTCAGCCGGCGATGAGCCTCGTCGCTGGTGAGGCCGTTGAGGGGATTCCCCGCGGCCGCTCTTGTCGGTTCCTGGGATAACAAGGTCGGCGGACCGCCCGGCCTCTCGTCTGATCTCATCGCTGGCCGTATCGACGCATGATCGGGATCCGCATGGAGTCCGTTCGGCTCATCGCCGCTCTACATCGCCTACGCGGCGGCTGCAATTCGCCGCCGTCGCGCCATTGGCGGGTCTGTGCCGCGCCGCGGTGACGGCGGTTTGTCTGGCGCGCGCGTGCCGCTTATCCCATATTGACCGCCTCGCAGCCCAAGTCGGATGTTTCGGGCTTGGGTCATTTCTGGTCATACCGAAGCTCGGACCACCCGGGCTCGGGCGGAGCGCTCTGCCGCGATGCTGGTCGACAGCCATTGCCATCTCGATTTTCCTGACTTCGGCGAGGAGCTCGAGGCCGTTGTCGCGCGGGCAAGATCGGCCGGCGTCGGCCGCATCGTCAGCATCTCCACGCGGGTGAGGCGAAACACGCAACTTTTTGCCATTGCGGAGCAATTTGCCGACGTGTTCTGCTCGATCGGCACCCATCCGCACCAGGCGCAGGAAGAGCTTGGAATTCCAACCTCCGATCTCGTTGCGCTCGCCCGGCATGAAAAGGTCGTGGCGATCGGCGAGGCGGGGCTCGACTATCACTATGATTACAGCCCGCGCGCTGCGCAGGAGCAGGGGTTCCGCACCCACATTGCGGCGGCGCGCGAGACCGGGCTGCCGCTGGTGATCCATACCCGGGAGGCGGACGTGGACACGGCGAAAATCTTGGCTGAAGAGATGCGTCACGGAGCGTTTTGCGCGGTGCTCCATTGCTTTACGGGAGGGCGCGAATTGGCGTTGCGCGCGATTGATCTTGGTCTCTACATCTCCTTCACCGGCATTCTGACCTTCAAGAAGTCCGATGAGCTGCGCGCGATCGCGGCCGAACTGCCGGGGGACCGCATCCTGGTGGAAACCGACGCGCCTTACCTCGCGCCGGGAAAATTCCGTGGCAAGCGCAACGAGCCCGCGTTTGTGGTCGAGACCGCCAGCGCGCTTGCGGCGGCGCGAGGCGTCAGCTTCGACACCATTGCGCGGGAGACCACCGACAATTTCTTCAAGCTTTTCGCCAAGGTGCCGCGGCCAGCGGCGGTCGCCGCGTGAGCCTGACCTTCACGATCCTCGGCTGCGGATCGTCCGCCGGCGTGCCGCGCCCGGCGCTTGGCTGGGGCGCCTGCGATCCGAGCAATCCGAAGAACCGGCGACGCCGCTGCTCGCTGCTGGTCGAGCAGCGCGTTGGGGCCGGGGTCACGCGCATCCTGGTCGACACCTCGCCCGACTTGCGCGAGCAATTGCTCGATACGCAGGTCGACTGGCTCGATGCGGTTCTCTTCACCCACGAGCATGCCGACCACACCCACGGCATCGACGACCTGCGGCCGCTGGTGATCCATCGCCGGCGCCGCATCGACGCCTACCTCGACTTGCTGACCTCACGCGCGTTGCGTGAACGCTTCCGCTATTGCTTCGAGACCCCGCCCGGCAGCGAGTACCCACCGATCCTCAAGGAGCACCGGCTTGTCGCCGGCGAACCCGTCACCGTTACGGGTCTAGGCGGCCCGATCGAGGTGCTGCCGATCCTGCAAGCCCACGGCGACTTTCCGTCGCTCGGATTTCGTTTCGGCGCGCTCGCTTATTCCTGCGATCTTAGCGGCTTGCCTGCCGAGAGCGTTTCGGCGCTCCAAGGTCTCGACGTGTGGATCGTGGATGCGCTGCGCGAAGCACCGCATCCGAGCCATTTCAGCCTGGCGGACAGCCTTGCCTGGATTGAGCGCCTCCAGCCGCGCTGCGCCATCCTCACGAACCTGCATTCCGATTTCGACTACGAAAAGCTGCGCGCGCGGCTGCCGGGCCATGTCGCGCCGGCTTACGATGGTATGCGGGTCGAATTGCCCCTGGACGACCGGTGAAATTGTCCGGCGTCCGGCCGTGGATTTCGTGTCTGAGAGTGGAAATATTCCATAATATACCTTATGCGAATCAACCTGGCGGACGCGCCCCGGGGGGAACGCGCATTATTTCCCGGGCATCGCAGCAGCGGTCGAAAGCCCCCTGGTCGCGGCGGCGGCGATCAACCCCACATGGCGGCGCAACAAGGGTCTCGGCAAGGCTACGAGCTTGTCTTTCAGGCCCAAGTCGACGACACCATGGACTGCGGAGAACAGTGACCGGCCAAGCAGCATGCAGGCCGCTTCGTCACCCTCGGTCACGATCGTGCGCAACGGTTTTTCGACATAGGCAAACAAGCGCCTGTGCGCCTCGAGATGCGCCGGCGGAACGACCTGGCCATCAGGCATCTCGTGCTCGAAGACGGCGCGCCAACGCAGCTCATTCTCGGCGGCGAAATCGAAATACGCGAGCGCCAGGCGGACCAGCGTCTTGACCGCCGGCCGATCATCGGCGCCAATAAATCCCCCTGCATCGAGACGGTCCGACTGGGCGAGCGCCGCACCGAGCAGCTCCAGGGTGCTCAAGTTTATGGTGAGGATTATGTCATCAAGGTCTTGAAAAATCTTATATATCATTCCGAGCGCGCAGCCAACCTCCTCGGCTAGTTCGCGCGCCTTCAAAGCGGCCAACCCCGCCTCCACTATTCGGCGCTCCGCCGCCCCTACCAAGGCCTGGTGCAGTATTGAGTGGCTGTCTGGAGGCATTTTTCCCCTGCCGTGAACATTGTTCAAGAAGAGCCTTGAACAATGTTCACGGTTATGCGACAGTGTCCTATGAACGATGTTCATACACCGAATGGATGCGGTGTTCAAGGCAGTCAAGTTCGCTAAGGTTTGTCCCTCATATTGCCGCCCGGCTTTTTTAGCCCGCTGCAAGAATGAGCCTGCCCTAAAGGGAATGAGCCATGTCCTTAATGACATCCCGACGCTTCGCGCCGCTGTTCTGGTGTCAGTTCTTCTCGGCGTTCAACGACAATTTCCTAAGATATGCGCTGGTGTTCCTGATCCTGTTTCGGTCATCGGATAAGGGCGGCGGAGCGCTGATCGCGGCCGCCGGCGCGATCTTTATCGCGCCTTCCGTCTTCCTCTCGGGCTTGGGGGGAGAGCTCGCCGACCGCTACGACAAGGCGATCGTGGCCCGATGGCTAAAGCTCGCGGAGATCGGCGTCGCCGCGGTCGCGGTGGTGGGTTTCCTGACCCATTCGATATCCCTGCTGCTAGTCACTCTGTTCTTGTTCGGCGTCATCTCGACATTGTTCGGGCCGATCAAATACGGAATCCTGCCCGACCATCTGGCGCGCGAAGAACTACCGGCCGGCAACGCGCTGATCGAGTCCGCGACCTTTCTCGCGATCTTGCTGGGAACGATTGCCAGCGGCCTCGCCGCCAAGACCGGCGGCGAGAGTTGGTTTGCCATTTTGGTCATGACCTTCGCATGCGTGTGTTGGGGGGCGAGCCTCCTGATCCCGCGCACCGGCGAGGCGTCGCCTAATCTTCACATCGACCGCAACATCCTGCGTTCCACGCTCGATCTCCTACGCGGTCTGTCGCTGGATCGGCGGCTCGTGTGGGGCGCCGTGGTGCTGAGCTGGTTTTGGGTCATCGGCATTGCGGCGCTAACTCTCCTGGGCCCGGTCAGTCGGGATGTGCTGGGAGGCAGCGAGGGCGTGGTGACGATCTTCCTCGCTATCTTCTCTGTCGGCATAGCCGCCGGCTCCGGCTTGGCGGCGTGGCTCGCCAGTGGACGCATTGTGCTTCTGCCGACGGTCATCGGCGCGGCGCTGCTCGGCCTGTTCCTGCTCGATCTCGCTTTGGTGACCCAAGGTGCCCCGGCGGCTCTTTCTGCGGCCGGCCCCGGCACCGTTTTCGCAACCGCGCGCGGTTGGCATGCGGCGATCGACCTGGCCGGGCTCGCCATCGCCGGCGGCTTGTTCGTCGTCCCCACCTTCGCCGCAGTCCAGGCTTGGGCCGGAGCTGACCGGCGCGCCCGCGTGGTCGCGGCGGTCAATGTCCTCAACTCCGCCTTCATGTTGGTTGCCGCCGTCGCGCTGTGGCTCGCGCAATTGGTCGGCCTGTCGATTGCGGCGCAATTCGCCGTGCTTGGTCTCGGCTGCCTCCTCGCAACTGTCGCGATCGCGCGGACCATGCCGACTAGCGCCATCGCCGACCTGATTTCGATCATCTTTCGCGCCTTCTTCCGGATCGAGGTGAAGGGCATTGAAAACATCGAGAAGGCCGGCAAGGCCTGCATTGTTTCGCTCAATCACGTGAGCTTTCTCGACGCCGCCCTCGCCTTCGGCGTGCTCGGCACCGATGTGGTGTTTGCTATCGACTACTCGATAGCCAGGCGCTGGTGGGTGCGGCCGTTCCTGCGGTTCGTACCGGCGATTCCGCTCGACCCGACGCGTCCGCTCGCGATGCGCACGCTGATCAACACGCTGCGCGCCGGCAAGACGATCGTGATCTTTCCGGAAGGTCGCCTCACCGTCACCGGCAGTTTAATGAAAGTCTACGACGGGACCGGGCTGGTTGCTGACAAGACCCAAGCGTTGGTGCTGCCGATCCGCCACGAGGGCCTCGAGGCAACCCCCTTCTCGCGGCTTTCGCGCGATCAGGTGCAGCGGCGGTTTTTTCCAAAGGTCACGGTCTCGATCCTCGAGCCGGTGAAGCTTGCGGTCGATCCCGCGCTCAAGGGCAAATATCGGCGGCAAGCCGCGGGCACAGCGCTCTATGAGATCATGTCGGACTTGGTGTTCCGCACTACGTCGACCGATCGCACCGTCGTCGAGGCGGTGATCGAGGCTGCGCGAATCCACGGCAAAGGCCACGCCATCGTCGAGGATCCAGTATCGGGCGCCCTCTCCTACAAACGCCTGTTGATCGGCACCAACGTGCTTGGGACCAAGCTGGCGGCGCTAGCTCCCGTCGGCAAGGCCGTCGGCGTGATGCTGCCAAACGCGAACGGCGCCGCCGTCACGCTGCTCGGCCTGATGTCAGCCGGCCGGGTTCCGGCCATGATCAATTTCACGTCCGGCGCGGCAAACATCCTGTCGGCGTGCAAGGCCGCGGGCATCACGACGATCGTGACCTCAAAAGCCTTCGTGGAGAAGGGCCGTTTGACCCCGCTGATCGCGCAGATCGAGAAGGACGTGCGGATCGTCTACCTCGAACCGCTCCGCGGCGAGATCACCCTTCTCGATAAGATCAAAGGCATGCTCGGTGCCTTCAGGCCGATCGTTGCTCGCAAGCCCGACGATCCGGCCGTGATTCTGTTCACGTCGGGTTCTGAAGGAGTGCCCAAGGGCGTCGTGCTCTCGCACCGAAACATGCTTGCGAACGCCGCTCAGGCCCGCGCCCGCATCGACTTCGGACGCACCGACAAGGTGTTCAACGTGCTCCCGGTGTTCCACTCCTTCGGCTTGACGGTCGGCCTCGTGTTGCCGCTCGTCTGCGGTGTGCACGTCTATCTCTATCCGACGCCCCTGCATTACCGGATCATCCCCGAGCTGATCTACGGCACCAATGCGACGATCTTGTTCGGGACCGATACGTTCCTCGCAGGTTATGCCAAGATGGCGCACCCCTATGACTTCCGCTCGCTCCGCTACGTCCTGGCCGGCGCGGAACGGGTCAAGGACTCAACGCGGCGCACCTACATGGATAAGTTCGGCGTGCGCATCCTCGAGGGCTACGGCGTGACCGAGACGGCGCCCGTCCTCGCCATCAATACGCCCATGTACAACAAGTCGGGAACCGTCGGCCGGCTGATGCCCGGAATGAAGTCGAAGCTGGAGCCCGTCCCCGGCATCGACGACGGCGGACGGTTGTTTGTGTGCGGGCCCAATGTAATGCTGGGCTATGTCAGGACCGAGAACCCGGAGGTGATCGAAGCCCCGCCGGAAGGCTGGCATGATACCGGCGATATCGTGTCGATCGACGACCAGGGCTTCATCACGATCAAGGATCGGGCCAAGCGCTTCGCCAAGATCGGCGGCGAGATGGTCTCGCTGACGGCGGTCGAGGCGCTCGCCGCGGGGCTCTGGCCCGACATCCGCTGCGTCGCCGTCAACATCCCGGACCCGCGCAAGGGCGAGCGCATCGTGCTGCTGACCGAGAAGGCGGACCTGAACCGGGCGGATCTGCAGGCCTACGCCAAGTCAAAGGGTGCGGCCGACCTGATGATCCCATCCGAGATTATCGTCGTCGACCGGCTGCCGCTGCTCGGCTCGGGGAAGACGGACTTCGTCGGCGCCGCCAAGGTCGCGCGCGACCGCATCACCTCGGTGCAGCAGCAGGCAGTGGCTTGATCGGCGAGTTACTCGCGCCCGACGCAGATGGCCACCCTCCCGATGGTGAATGCCGGCGGAGTAACTTTTGAGGTGTTCGTGCCGAAATAGGCATTTGGGGCGTTGTCCTGTGGCTGTGGGGAGATCCCCTCGGAGCCTTGCCGCCGAAATGCCTTCTCGTGGGGCCCATATTCGCAATGCCATAATCCTCGAGATGCGCCCCATGAAACCGTCCAGTGATCGATCCCTGCTCGGGCGAGTCGGTGCCCTCGCCCACGCAAGATGAAACCTCAAGGAATTGCGATCTTGTCCCGCCGTTCGACGAACAAGGACCTCCGCGAAACGCCCGTGGATGTGGAAGGAAAGCGCCTCGAGGCCCCTCTCCTTGCCCGCAGTGATCATCACCAACCATCGGTTTTCCGCCCGGAAAATATGCTGCGGGAAGCGCGGCGGCAGAAAGGGATTGTGGCCGGATGCGTCCCGCCGGTTTGCGCGCTCGACCCGGACGGGGACATCGTCGAGCACGTGCGACAGCGGTATGACGCGCGCCGCTCCGAGTTTTGGGCCTGCTACCATACCGAGCTTTGGGAGTGGGACGCCGGCGGGGTTCGTCATGGCATGATCGGTGCGGCGGTGGGAGCACCGTTTGCCGTGCTGGTAGCCGAAGAGCTTTTCGCCTGCGGATGCGAGGTGTTGGTCAGCATCGCGTCGGCCGGTCAGATCGCCCCGATCGGCGATCCGCCCTACTATATTCTGATCGACCGCGCGCTGCGTGACGAGGGCACGAGCTACCACTACCTGCCGGCCGCCGCTTACGTTGAAGCCGAGTCGGCACTGCTCGTGCTTGCGGCCGACTCGTTCCATCGCGCCGGCTTCGCCGTTCGCAAGGGGTCGACATGGACGACTGATGCGCCATTCCGGGAAACGGCCGAGATCATCGCGGACCGCCGGCGCGCGGGTATTCTCGCGGTCGAGATGGAGGCCGCCGCGCTCTATGCGTTTGCCGCCGCGTGCGGCTTTCCCGTCCTCTGCCTCGCCCACGTCACCAATCAGCTCGGATGCGTTGAAGGCGATTTCGAAAAGGGTGACGGGAACGGTGCTTTCACCTCGCTTGATCTGTTGTCCGCCTTTTCCGCCGCATGGGTGAACCGTCCGCGCGCAGTGTAGCTGCCTTACCCGGCGCCCCTTCGCGGCGGGTATCTTGGCCGAAGTCGCGCAGGTGACGAGCGCGTCCGTTCAATGCTAACCCTGCCCCGGTGAAACCGTCCCGCGACCTCTCCCGCCTTCTCGCCATCATGGCGGCGTTGCGAACGCCGGGCAGCGGCTGCCCGTGGGATCTCGAGCAGAACTTCGCGACCATTGCGCCCTACACTCTCGAGGAGGCCTACGAGGTCGCCGACGCCATTGCCCGCGGCGATCTCGACGATCTGCGCGAGGAGCTCGGCGATCTGTTGCTGCAAGTCGTGTTTCACGCGCGCATGGCGCAGGAGCAGGACGCGTTCGACTTCGGCGATGTCGTGGAGACCCTGACGGCGAAACTCTTGCGCCGGCATCCGCACGTGTTCGGCGACGCGCGCAACCTTTCGCCTGAAGCGGTCAAAGGCCTGTGGGACGAGATCAAGGCCCAGGAAAAGGCGGAGCGTCGCACGCGCGGCCACGCAGAAGATGCCGGCGCGCTCGCCGCGGTGCCGCTCGCGCTACCCGCCCTCACCCGTGCGCTCAAGCTGCAGCACAAGGCCGCCAAGGTTGGCTTCGATTGGAACGATCCGCTCGCCGTCTTGAAGAAAATTCGCGAGGAAGCTGATGAGATCGAGGCGGAGATCGCGGCCGGCGACGCGGCGGCGAGCGCTCAGGAGGTAGGCGACTTGCTGTTCGCCGTGGTGAACCTCGCGCGGCACCTCGCCGCCGATCCGGAGGCGGCGCTGCGCCAGACCAACGCCAAGTTCGAGCGCCGCTTCGCGTCGATCGAGGGCGCGCTCGCGGCGCTTGGGAAATCTCCGCAAGACGCCTCGCTTGCCGAGATGGACGCGCTGTGGAACGCGGCCAAAGC
Source organism: Xanthobacteraceae bacterium (assembly GCA_052148715.1). Taxonomy (GTDB): domain Bacteria; phylum Pseudomonadota; class Alphaproteobacteria; order Rhizobiales; family Xanthobacteraceae; genus JBKQHQ01. The sequence continues at coordinate 142,522 of JBKQHQ010000031.1, forward strand.
AGCCGAGACGGGCGATCGGGAGCGTGAGCCTCGATAAAGCCCTCGCAAATGCGGTATCTGAAAAAGGCGACTCACGAGTTAGCTTGACGGCAGGCGTCAGTTGCCAGTCTTCTCTACCTTCGATGCTCCGGCAAATTTCGACTGCAGCAGCTCAAGTTTTGCCGGGTCGATCCGGACCGTCATTGCGAGGTCCCCGTTCTCCTGCGGCGTTTTGGCGAGCACTTGGGTATGGCGGTGCAGCCAGCTGACGCCCGCGCCGTCACTGCCTCTGACCACCAGCTCGACGGTCGCTTGGCTAGCGCTCAACCGGGCCTCGATCACGGCGGTCAGCGCATCGATCCCCTCCCCGGTCAAGGCTGATACCAGAACAGGCCGTGCCTCCTCCGGTTGGCGGTGCGCGAGGTTGAACACTTGCTGACGTTGGTCGGCGTCGAGGCGGTCGATCTTGTTCCACACTTCCACCAAGCGCTGCCGGTCGTCCGCCTCGATGCCGAGCTCGTGCAGCACTTTGCGCACGTCGCTTGATTGCGCGAGGGTGTCAGGATGTGACACATCGCGCGTGTGCAGAATCAGGTCGGCTTCGATCACCTCCTCGAGCGTCGCGCGGAATGCAGCGACCAGCATGGTCGGCAGATCGGAGATGAAGCCGACCGTGTCAGACAGGATTGCGCGCGTGCCTTGCGGTAGATCGACGGCACGCAAGGTCGGGTCGAGGGTGGCGAACAGCATGTCGGCCGACAGCACGCTGGCTTGGGTCAGCCGGTTGAACAGGGTCGACTTGCCGGCATTGGTGTAGCCAACGAGCGCGACCACGGGATACGGCACGCGCTTGCGGCTGTCGCGATGCAGCGCCCGCGTCCGCTTGACCTTTTCGAGCTCCGCTTCAATGCGCGCGATGCGTTCCTCAATCACGCGCCGATCGGCCTCGAGCTGGGTCTCACCGGGGCCGCCCAGAAAGCCGAAGCCGCCTCGTTGCCGCTCGAGGTGGGTCCAGGAGCGCACCAGCCGGCTCTTTTGATAGGTCAAATGCGCATGCTCAACCTGCAGCGCACCTTCGCGGGTTTTGGCGCGTCGGCCAAAGATTTCGAGGATCAGCCCGGTGCGGTCGAGCACCTTGGCGCTCCAAGCCCGCTCTAGATTGCGCTGCTGCACCGGCGAGAGGGCGCAATCCATGATCACCACGCCGGCCTCGTTGCTCTTCACCAGGCCGGCCAGCTCGTCGACTTTGCCCTTGCCGATGTAGGTCGCGGGCCGGATCTCGGTGAGTGCGACGATGCCCGAGTCAACGACAGCGAGGTTAATGGCTTGGGCCAGCCCTATGGCCTCGTCGAGGCGTGCCGAAGGGGCGCGCTTGCCCTCCTCGACCCCCGTCTCCAGACCAGTCGTCGGCCTGCTCCGTAAGCCAGGCTCGATGACGATCGCGCGGCCGGTCTCCGAGCCCGTCCTGGTCGGGCTCAGGCGATTTCGGCGCGCTTCGCGACGTTGAGGCTCCAATCAGCCCTTTTCCCCGGGTGCCGCATCCTCGGTGCCCTCGAACAGCTGGATCGGATGACCCGGCATGATCGTGGAAATTGCATGCTTGTAGACGAGCTGGGAGTGCCCATCCCGCCGCAGCAGCACGCAAAAATTATCGAACCAAGTGACGACGCCCTGCAACTTGACTCCGTTTACCAAAAAGATCGTGAGCGGAGTTTTGCTCTTGCGGACGTAATTAAGGAAGGTGTCTTGAAGGTTTTGTGAGCGATCGGCCGCCATTGCCGTTGTTCCATTATTTACCCGCGGGCCTACTGTCCCGCGGATTTACTTGCCAGGCTCCCTCGCCCCTGACGGACGTGAGATTTTTACCCGCGAAAGGCCCGGTTCGGCCCATTAGATGGTACGTCTTGCGGTAGCGCAAGCCCAACGTTTTACCAGTGCTCAGCACGCGCGCTCCCCTTCGGCTCAAGTAGCTTCCGCATGATTGTGGAAGGCTTTTCGCAACGCCAGGGCGAGCGGACCCGGAGCTCCGTCGCCGATCGGACGGTTATCGAGCTTCACGACGGGCATGACGATTTGGCTCGCCGCTGTCACGAAAGCTTCACGGGCCGCATAGGCCTCCTCGACCGCAAAGGGACGTTCGTCGAAGGCAAGGCCCTGACTCTTCAGCACTTCCAACAGCACCGTTCGCGTGATTCCGCGCAGGATCCCGCGCTCCGCGGGAGCGGTCACCACCTTGCCCTCCCGGGTGACGATCCAGGCATTGCTTGAAGCTCCCTCAGTCACTTTGCCATCACGAGTGACAAACCACGCTTCCCTCGCGCCACGCTCGCGGGCCGCCTGCTTGGCAAGGACGTTAGGTAGCAGTGAGACCGACTTGATGTCGACCCGTTCCCAACGATTGTCGGGCAACGTGATCACGGCAATCCCCGCGGCAGCGGTTGTCTCGCCCGCAGCGCTATCGAGGTTGCGCGCAGTAACCACCAGGCTCGGCCGCGTGGGCGCCGGCGGGAAGGCGAAGTCGCGCGGGGCCGCACCGCGTGTGACCTGCAGATAGACAATGCCGTTGCGCACGTGATTGCGACGCACCGTCTCGCGCAGCACCACGCCGAGCGCGGCGGGGGACATGGGGGCGCCGATGCGCAACTCATCGAGCGAGCGTTGCAGGCGCTGCAGGTGCCGCCGCTCATCGATCAGACGACCACCCCTCACCTCACAGACCTCATAAACCCCATCGGCGAATTGATAGCCGCGATCCTCGACATGGACCCGGGCGTCCTCGTGCCTTTGGTACCGGCCATTCACATACGCCACCCGCCACATCTCCGACCTCAGTCTATCCCCAAGGCCTTGAGCTTGCGGTGCAGGGCGGACCGTTCCATGCCCACGAACTCGGCCGTGCGCGAGATATTGCCGCCGAAGCGGCTGATCTGGGCCACCAGGTACTCGCGCTCGAACACTTCGCGCGCCTCGCGCAGGGGCAATCCCATGATTTGCTCGCCGCCGTTGCCGTTCGGCATGCCGGGCACCATCGAGCCCACGTCCTGCGGCAGCATGCTCGCGCTGATCACGGCGTCCGGATCGCCGCCGGCGAGGATCATCAGCCGCTCTACATTGTTGCGTAGCTGGCGCACGTTGCCCGGCCAATCGTGCGACTGCAGCACTGCCATGGCGTCGGTGCCGATCCGCCGCTTGGGCAGGCCCGTCGTCTGCGAAATCTGATCCATGAAATAGTCGACGAGCTCGGGAATATCCTCGCGCCGGTCGGCGAGCGGCGGCACGCCAACAGGCACGACCGAAAGCCGATGATAAAGGTCCTCGCGGAATTTTCCCGCGGCTATGTCGGCCTCCAGATTTCGCGCGGTCGACGAGATGATGCGTACGTCGACTCCGACCTTGGTATTGCCCCCGGCGCGCACAAATGTCTGATCGACGAGAACACGCAGGATCTTGTTCTGCGTCTCGCGCGGCATGTCGGCGATCTCGTCGATGAACAGCGTGCCGCCATGTGCTTCCTCGAGCGCTCCCACGGTTCGCCCGAGCGCACCGTTCGACTGCTCCATGCCGAACAGCTCGATTTCCATCCGTTCGGGAGTGATGGCGGCGGCATTGATGACGACGAATGGCGCATTCGTACGGCTGGAAGTCGCATGAATGGTGCGGGCCGTCAGCTCCTTGCCGGAACCCGACGGACCTACGATCAGCACGCGGCTGTTGGTCGGTGCGACCTTTTCAATGGTCTGGCGCAATTGATTCATCGCCGGCGAGCGGCCGATGAGGCTATTCGCGAGGGGCGTGAGCTGCTTGAGCTCCTTGACCTCGCGCTTGAGGCGGGAGGTCTCGAGCGCCCTCTCGGCCACCAGTACCAGCCGGTCGGCCTTGAAGGGCTTCTCGATGAAATCGTAGGCCCCGCGTTTGATCGCCGCGACCGCGGTCTCGATATTGCCGTGGCCGGAGATCATCACCACCGGCAAATCGGGATGCAGCTGCTTGACTTGGTCGAGCAATTGCAAGCCGTCCAGCCGGCTGCCCTGCAGCCAGATGTCGAGGAAGATGAGACCGGGACGCCGCGCGGCGATCGCGTTCAGCGCATCGTCACTGTCACGCGCCGTGCGAGCCGAATGGCCCTCGTCGGCGAGTATTCCCGCAACCAGCTCGCGGATGTCCACTTCGTCATCAACGATGAGAATGTCGGACGCCATGATTACCCTTCGTTGGCAGCTTTCTGCAGCTCAGTTTTGCCGGTCGATGGGACCGGAGCATCAGCGTGGAAGCGCAAACGTACCCAAGCGCCGCGCACCCCCGGGGTCTTGTCGGACGCATCCCGAAGCTCGATCGTGCCGCCATGGTCTTCGAGGATCCTGCCAACGATCGCGAGCCCCAGGCCGGTGCCCTTTTCCCGGGTCGTGACGTAGGGTTCGAGCAGCCGGCTGCGGTTTTCCTTGGGCAGACCGATCCCATTATCGACCACGTCGATGACGATATCGTCACCCTCGCGCGCGGTCGAAACGTGAATGCGCCCGCGGCCAAGCTCGTTCGGTGGCACGGCCGCGATGGCCTCCGTCGCGTTCTTGATGATATTAGTGAGCGCCTGCGAAACGAGCCGGCGATCGAACCGCGCAAGCAGCGGATCCTCGGCGCAGTCGGCGTCGATGTCGATTTCGGGATTGCCTACGCGCATGAGAAATACTGTTTGGCGGACCGCTTCGGCGACGTTGTCAGAAGCGACGACCGGCTTGGGCATACGGGCGAAGCGAGAGAACTCGTCGACCATCCGCTTGATGTCGTCGACCTGGCGCACGATCGTGTCGGTGCATTGGTCGAACACCCCACGATCTTCCTTGATGACTTGGCCGTATTTGCGACGGAGCCGCTCGGCCGACAGCTGTATGGGCGTGAGCGGGTTCTTGATTTCGTGCGCGATGCGCCGCGCCACGTCGGCCCAAGCGGATGTCCGCTGTGCGAGCACGAGCTCGGTGATGTCGTCGAGCGTGACGACATAGCCGTGATGGGCTTCCGGCGATTGCTCCGTCGTCACGCGGACCGACAGATTGCGCTCGCGCCCGCCACGGCTGATCGTCACCTGACCCTGGACGAGGCGCTGGGTTCCAGAGCGCGCGGTCGTGATAATATCCGCAAGCTCGGGCACCACCTCCGCCAAAGGCCGGCCTAGGAGGTCGGCCTCGGCACCGCCGACGAGCTTCTCGGCCGATCGATTGAGGATACTGATACGGCACTCGGCGTCGACGCCGATGACGCCCGCGCTCGCGCCCGCCAACACTGCCTCTGTAAAGCGCCGGCGGCTGTCGATCAGGTCGCGTGCGCGCACCAAGTCGTCATGTTGCGTGCGCAGCTCCCGCGTCATTCGATTGAAGGTCTCCCCAAGCTGGGCGAGGTCATCCTTGGAGCCGTGGACCGGCACTTGCACCTGCAGGTTACCGGTGGAGACAAGCCCGGCGGCGCCGATCAACCTGCGGATTGGAGCAACCAGGAGATTGGAAAAATTCAGACCAATCCACACGGCCGACAGCAAGACGATCAACGCGATCACCGTGTACATCAACGCGAAAACGAGCTGAAAGCCGAGCCTGCGCCCTTCAATCTCGGCATACTCCTGCATATCCTTCCCGATGTCCTTCGCATGCCCCAATTGATTCACGACCCTGGGATCGAGACCACGTGCCACGTACAAATAGGCGTTGTCGTAACCGCGCAGCTTAAGGAGAGCAGTAAAGTAATCGGCGATCAGCGCGACTTGCGGGTCGGTGTCGGTAATGGCGGCCAGCGCCTCACGAGGAGGCATCTCGATCGCCCGATCCACCCCGGTCTCAGCCCGTTCCAACACCGCAGACTCGTTGTCGATCAGCATTGCCGCCGGCAGACCGTGCAAAGAGGCCTGGGAGGTGAAGAATTGGCGAAAGCGCTCGCGATCTTTGTCGAACAGCGGCCGCGCCCGAGCGACATCGAACGCCATCAACATGGTATCGGAGCGGATCATATCGGCGTTCTGGCTCATGTAGGCGCCTGCGCCGACCATTGCGTTTTGAATGAGCGACTGCACGCGGGTCGAGAACACGCGGTCAAGCGCGCGGTCAAGCGTGACGCTTGCGACGATCGCTACGAGAATGGCCGGTGCTGCGGCAATGACGGAGAAGAGACCGACAATCCGTACATGCAGCCGCGCTCCCGCCCGACCGCGCCGACGCGCTTGAACGATCTGCCAGACTTCACGGGCAATGATGCCGAGCAGAACGAGGACCGCCGCCGCATTGGCCAGCAGCAGGCTGATGACGACCTGATGGGTCGGCACGATCCAGGTCAGACCCGCCAGCACCACGAAGGTTGCCACGGCCGATAACAGCGCAATGCCAACCGCGAACGGTCCCAGCCAACGCGTGGGAATCGTGCTGGGTATGGACGCGAACGCCATATCGGCGGCGGCTTGATCGGCGGTGGTCATTTCCCCCTTTTGCGACGCGCGCACACCCTGACGGATAGGCCTGCTCCGAAGGCTCGGTTACCGATGGCTCGGTTGGCACGACTGATGCCGTTCGACAACAATGTTGCCGAATTGAGTCCAATCCACGGCATGGCCGATTGGCGCGCGGCAACCGCCGCCAGCGAGCGGGCCTGGGGGGAGAAAATGCGGGAAGAAAGCCCTATCCGCCCGTGCGATAGACCTGGATCTCGAGGTCGCGAATTTTCTTGCGCAGCGTGTTTCGATTGACCCCCAGCAGATCGGCGGCGCGGATTTGATTACCTCGCGTAGCAGCTAGGGCTGCCGACAACAGGGGGTACTCCACCTCGCGCAGGATCCGGTGATAGAGGCCAGGCGGCGGCAGCCCGCTGCCGAAGCCAGCGAAGTAAGTCGCTAGGTGCCGCTCGACTGAGGCCGCGAGCCCCTCTTCGGTTTTCCCGTCCTCGCCGCTGAGCGCCACTGCCGGGAGCGACAGTTCGGCATCGATCACCGCAGCCGAGATCGTTTCCTGCGGATAGAGCGCCGCCAGGCGCCGCGCCAGGTTCTCGAGCTCGCGGACATTGCCCGGCCAGCGATGCCGCTTCAGCCGATCGAGCGCGGCCGGTTCGAGCTGCTTGCGCGGCAGCCCTTCCCGCTCCGCCAGTGCGAAAAAGTGCCGAATCAAGTCAGGCACGTCCTCGCTGCGCTCGCGCAGCGGCGGCAGGCGCAGGGGCACGACGTTGAGGCGGAAATACAGGTCCTCGCGGAACAGGCCTTGCTGGATCAGGATCCGCAGATCCTTGTTCGTCGCGGCGATGATGCGCACATCGGCCTTGATGGGCGTGCGACCACCTACGGTCGTGTATTCGCCTTGCTGCAGCACCCGTAGCAATCGGGTCTGCGCCTCCATGGGCATGTCGCCGATCTCGTCGAGGAACAAGGTGCCGCCTTCGGCTTGCTCGAAGCGACCGGGGCTCCGCGAGTTCGCTCCGGTGAATGCCCCCTTCTCGTGCCCGAACAATTCGGACTCGATGAGCTCGCGCGGAATTGCCGCCATGTTGATGGCGATGAAAGGACCACTGCGCCGCTTGCCGTAATCATGCAGCGCCCGGGCGACCAGCTCCTTGCCGGTGCCGGATTCGCCGCTGATCATCACCGTCAGATCGGTCTGCATCAAACGGGCGAGCAGCCGGTAGATCTCTTGCATCGCGGCGGAACGGCCCACGAGCGGGATCGAATCGAACTCCTCGGGTTTGCCGGGCGGCCGCGCGCGCTCTTTCGGCTCCGACAAAGCGCGGCCAACAATGGCGGTCAGCTCCTTGAGATCGAAGGGCTTTGGCAAATACTCGTAGGCGCCGCGCTCGGAAGCGCGGATCGCGGTTATGAACGTGTTCTGCGCGCTCATGACGATGACCGGCAAGTTCGGCCGCAGCTTCTTGATGCGCGGCAGCAAGTCAAAGGCGTTCTCGTCCGGCATCACCACGTCGGTGATGACCAGATCCCCTTCGCCCTGGCTGACCCAGCGCCACAAGGTGGCGGCGTTGCCGGTCGAGCGGACCTCGTAACCCGCGCGCGACAAGGCTTGATTAAGCACGGTGCGGATGGCGGCATCATCATCGGCGACCAGAATGTTTCCCACGGGCATATGACTCCTCGTCAGGCTCTAAGCGCTCGCTGGCTCGGTGCCTTCACCGGTGTAAACGGGCATCAGGACGCGGAATGTGGTACGCCGCGCCTGAGATTCGCATTCGATGATCCCGCCGTGATCGCCAACGATCTTGGCTACTAAAGCAAGACCCAGGCCGCTTCCGGTCGGCTTCGTGGTCACGAAGGGATCGAAAAGGTGCGGCAATAGATCGTCGGGGACGCCGGGACCGTTGTCTCGGACGCAAAACTCCAGCGGCAGCGACACCCGAGTCTTGCTGCCCGGCAGCGACAGGCGAACGCCGGGGCGGAAGGCCGTCGTGAGCTGGATCTCGCCTTCGGATGTTCCCTCGGTGATGGCCTCCGCGGCATTCTTCACCAGGTTGAGAAAAACCTGGATGAGCTGATCGCGGTTGGCGAGAACCAAGGGCAGCGAGGGATCGTATTCCTCGACGAACTTGATGTGCCGTGCAAAGCCGGATTGGGCGAGCCGCTTCACATGGTCGAGCACGACGTGAATATTGATCGGCTCGCGATCGACTGGGCGTTCGTCCGAGAACACCTCCATCCGGTCGACGAGTTTTACGATCCGGTCGGCCTCATCGCAGATCAGCCGGGTCAAGGTGCGGTCGTCGTCCCCTACCGACTGCTCGAGCAGCTGTGCCGCCCCGCGGATGCCCGACAGGGGGTTCTTGATTTCATGCGCCAGCATCGCCGCGAGCGCGATCACCGACCGGGCGGCACTGCGATGGGTTAGCTGCCGGTCCATCTTGTCGGCGATGGTCCGCTCTTGCAGCATGACTACGACATGGTCCGGTCGCTCCGGCAGCGGCGCCACGTAAAGGTCGACGAGCCGATCGCCCGGATTGCGCGGCGTTCCGAGATCGACCTTGTATTCATTCACCGCAGCGCCGCGGGCACGCACCTGATCGACGAGCGAAAGCAAAGGACTGCCGAATGGCACCAGATCGCTCAGCCGATAGCGGCGTAATAGCGGCGCGGACACCTCGAAGAACGCCTCCGCCGCCACGTTGGCGTCGGCGATCTTGCCATCGGCCACCACGATGATCACCGGATGCGGCAAGGCATTCAGGATCGCTTCCGGCGCGACTGGCGGAAATTTTGGCGTGCGCGACTCGGCAGTCTTCATGCGGCGAGCCGTTCGGGAGCGATGTCGGCAAAGACCGCATAAGCCTCGCCGAGCCGATGCTGGACGTCGCTCGTTGTCTCGGCCGTCAGTACCTTGCGGCGCCAATGCTTCAGAAGTTCAGGCGGGACTCTTGCCGTCGCCGCGGCGGCGTCGAGCGCCCAACCAAGATGCTTGCGGGCGTGGCGCGGGCCAACGCGGCCGCCGTGGTGGTCGAGCATATCGCGGTAGAGCGTCGCGATCAGCGCGAGTTGGGCGTCAAGCGGCGGGCTCGGCTCGCGCCGACCGGACGCGAGATAGCGGGCGACCTGGCCGGGGAACCACGGCCGACCCTGCGCGCCGCGACCGATCATCACCGCATCGGCGCCGGAGGCACGAAAAGCTGCATCGGCTTTATCGAAGCTTTCGATATCTCCGTTCGCCGTGACCGGAATAGAGACACTGTCCTTCACCGCGCGAATCGCCGCCCAGTCGGCGTCGCCCTTGTAGAACTGACAGCGGGTGCGGCCGTGCACGGTGAGCATGCGGATCCCGGCCTGCTCGGCCCGTCGCGCTAGCTCCGGCGCGTTGATTGCGCGCTCATCCCAGCCGAGCCGCATTTTCAGCGTCACCGGAACAGACACCGCACCGACGGTCGCTTCGATCAAGGTCAGCGCGTGATCGAGATTCCGCATCAGGGCCGAGCCCGCCGCGCCGTTTGTCACGTGCTTCGCCGGGCAGCCCATGTTTATATCAATGATCGCCGCTCCTTCACCCTCGGCAATGCGGGCGGCCTCCGCCATCCAGTGGGGCTCGCACCCCGCCAATTGGACGACATGGGGACCGACACCCTGCCCTTCGATCCGCAACCGCGCATCGCGACGCCCTTCCAGCAAAGAAGGGCTGGCGATCATCTCCGACACCACCAATCCGGCACCGAGGCTTGCCGCGAGCCGACGAAAGGGGGCATCGGTGACACCCGACATCGGTGCCAAAATCACTCGGTTCGGGAGCGTGACGTTCCCGATGGAGAGTGGCAGTCGATGCGCGTCGGCTTTCATATTGGTTGCATATAAAGTAGGCATATCATCAATTTGCATATATATTAGTCATTTGATCATACGTCAAGTGCTGCACCGCAGCAAAGTAAACTTTAGCAGCTAAGGCGGGGATTCGATTTGCGCAGACCGACGAACGCGGTATGTCGGATCAATTCCGCCCGCCTATTTGATGCGCCAAGATGCCTGAATCAGTTGCTGCCATTGTCGTTGCCGCCGGCCGGGGTTTTCGCGCCGGAGGCGGACTACCGAAGCAGTACCGGACTCTTGCGGGCGAGCCCGTGATCCGTCCGAGTCTTGCCGCGTTCACGCGCCACTCGCAGGTCACCCAGGTGCAACCGGTCATCCATGCGGAGGACGTGGCAATGTTCGAGGCCGCGGCGGCTGGCTTGGCGCTGCTGCCGGCCGTCTTCGGCGGAGCGACCCGGCAAGCTTCGGTACGGGCCGGCCTCGAAGCGCTGCAAAGCCTGGGTCCCGAAATCGTGCTGGTGCACGATGCGGCACGACCGTTCGCTTCCCCAGCCCTCATCTCGCAAGCGATCGCCGCAGCAAGGTCGAGTGGCGCGGCGGTGCCGGCGTTACCGATCGCCGATACGGTCAAGACGATTGACGATGCGGGCCGCATCACCGGGACAATCGACCGCAATCAGTTGCGCGTCGTCCAGACGCCGCAAGCGTTCAAGTATTCGGCAATCCTTTTGGCGCATCGCCAGGCGGCTGCGAGCGGCAAGGATGACTTTTCCGACGATGCGGCCTTGGCCGAGTGGGCCGGCCTTCCCGTGACGGTCTTTGGCGGCGACCCGGCCAACGTGAAGCTCACGACGGGGGAGGATTTTGCACGCGCGGAAGCGGCGGCGGCGTTTGCCCTCTCCGACATCCGCACTGGCGGCGGGTTCGACGTGCACGCCTTCGCCGACGGGGACCACGTGATGCTGGGTGGGGTGCGGATCGCCCATACACACGCGCTCTCGGGCCATTCCGATGCCGATGTGGCGCTGCATGCGCTCACCGATGCCATTCTTGGGGCGCTAGCCGACGGCGACATAGGTCAACACTTCCCGCCGACCGATCCGCAATGGCGTGGTGCCTCATCGGATCGCTTTCTCGCTTATGCGGCCGAACGGGTGCGCGCTCGCCATGGGCGGATCGCCCATCTGGACCTAACGATCATTTGCGAGGCCCCCCGCATCGGCCCACATCGCGATGCGATGCGGGCGCGCATCGGTACGATTGTCGGCTTGCCGGTCGAGCGCGTGGCGGTCAAAGCAACCACGAGCGAAAAGCTGGGCTTCACCGGGCGTGCGGAAGGCATCGCCGCGCTGGCGACGGCGACGATCCGGCTTCCCTGGAGCGTCCCGTGAGCTCCGAACGGACAAGCGCCGCCGCGCGTCGTGTGCTCGATGCCTGTCGGGTGCGCGGATGGAAGCTTGCGACCGCGGAATCTTGCACCGGCGGATTGGTGGTGGCGGCGCTGACCGATATTGCCGGGTCCTCCGACGTCGTCGACCGCGGTTTCGTCACCTATTCCAACGCCGCCAAGGAGATGATGATCGGCGTTCCGCATATGATCATCGAGGCGAATGGCGCGGTGAGCGAGCGCACGGCCGCGGCTATGGCAAAGGGCGCGCTCGAGCACTCTGCGGCCGACGTGTCGGTCGCGATCACCGGCATTGCCGGGCCTGGGGGCGGCAGTGCCGACAAGCCGGTCGGCTTGGTCTATTTTGCCGCCGCGACACGTGACGGGCGCATCTTGCAGCGCCAGCAACGCTACGGCGACATCGGTCGCTCCGAGGTGCGCGAACGCTCGGTGATCGAAGCCCTTTCGCTCCTCGAACTATTGGCGAGGGCTGATTAGGCTGGAGCCTTCCCGTACACCGCATCGGCGCGGCGTTCGAAGGCGGCGGCGAAACGGCGGAACGCGGTGTCAAACATAGCGCCCATCAGGATCGCCAGCGCACGGCTCTTGAATTCGTAGGTGATGAAGAACTCGACCTCGCACACAAGCGGCCCCTGCGCCTGGAAGGTCCAGCGGTTCTGCATGCGGCTGAATGGCCCATCGAGATATTCGACGAGGATTTGTAGGTCGGGCCGGTCGAGCGTCACACGACTGGTGAATGTTTCACGCAGAAGTTTGTAGGCGATCACCATCTGGGCAACGACGATTTCGACGCCCTCGGACGCGGGCGCGCGTCTAAGGATCTTCAAATCGCGGCAAAGCGGCACGAATTCAGGATACTGCCCCACGTCAGCCACCAGATCGAACATCTCCGAGGCTGTGTGACGTACCTGCCGCTTGGTGGAGAATTCCGGCATTCAGATCGGGCCGAGTGCGGCACCCCGCGCCGCCTTGAGCCGACCGAAGTCGTCCCCGGCATGATGCGAGGAGCGCGTGAGCGGGCTCGCAGACACCATGAGGAAGCCTTTGGCACGGGCGACCGCCTCGTATGCCTTGAACTCGTCCGGCGTCACGAACCGCACGACGGGATGATGTTTGCGGGTCGGCTGCAGATATTGGCCGATGGTCAAGAAATCGACCTGCGCCGTGCGCAAATCATCCATCAGCTGCAGCACTTCATTACGTTCTTCGCCAAGGCCAACCATGATGCCCGACTTGGTGAACATGTGCCGATCAAGTTCCTTGACCCGCTGCAGCAGCCGCAGCGAATGGAAATAGCGGGCTCCCGGCCGCACCGTCAGGTAACGTGACGGCACAGTTTCAAGATTATGGTTGAAGACATCAGGCCGCGCCTCGACCACGGTTTCCACCGCGCCGTCCTTGCGCAGGAAATCCGGCGTCAACACCTCGATCGTGGTCGCGGGGCACTGCGCCCGAATAGCCTGGATCGTTTGCGCAAAATGCCCTGCTCCGCCGTCCGCAAGGTCGTCGCGATCGACCGAGGTCACGACCACGTGCGAGAGCCCAAGCGTGGCGGTCGCCCGCGCGACGCGCTCAGGCTCATGTGGATCGAGGACACCCGGCAATCCAGTCTTCACATTGCAGAAAGCGCAGGCGCGCGTGCACACATCGCCCATGATCATGAAGGTTGCGTGCTTCTTCTCCCAGCACTCGCCGATATTGGGGCAGCCGGCCTCCTCGCACACGGTGTGGAGGCCGTTTTCGCGCACGATCCGCTGCGTGTGCGCGAATCCCGTCGACACCGGCGCCTTCACCCGGATCCAGTCGGGTTTGCGCAGAACCGGCGCGTCCGGCCGGTTCGCCTTTTCCGGGTGGCGCGGCCGTCCAGGGCCACCATCGAGCACAACGACCATAGGAACTCCTCGTCCCCTACTTACGGACGCGCTTTCGCGGTCGCAATATGTAAGGTCCCGACCTCGGGTGATATTGGGGCCGCCGGATCACGGGATGCGAGGCCAAAAATCGGCCGTGGGGACCCGCTCGCTCACATGTTCAACACCCGACCGTAAGCGTCGAGAACCGCCTCCTTCATCATCTCGGACAGCGTCGGGTGCGGGAAGACCGTGTGCATCAACTCCGCCTCGGTGGTCTCGAGATTCATCGCGACCACATAGCCCTGAATGAGCTCCGTGACTTCCGCTCCAACCATATGCGCCCCAAGAAGCTGGCCGGACTTCTTGTCGAAGATCACCTTGACCAGGCCCTGGTCCTCGCCGAGTGCGATCGCCTTGCCGTTGCCGACGAACGGGAAGCGGCCGACGCGGACATCGAGCTTGTTCTCCTTCGCCGCGGCCTCGGTCAGGCCGACGGACGCGATCTGCGGGCTGCAATAGGTGCAACCCGGAATCATCCGCTTGTCCATCGGATGTGGGTTCAGTCCCTTGATGGCCTCGACGCAGATGACGCCCTCGTGCTCGGCCTTATGCGCGAGCATCGGCGGGCCGGCCACGTCGCCGATGGCGTAAATGCCCGGGACGTTCGTGCGATTGTAGGGATCGACCGTGATGGTGCCGCGCTCGGTCTTCACGCCGAGCCGCTCGAGGCCAAGGTTTTCCACGTTGCCCACGACCCCCACCGCGGATATCACCCGTTCGACGGTGAGTTGAGGCGTTCCGCCCTTGCCGTCGTCGATCGTCGCGGTGACGCTGTCGGCCTTTTTGTCGAGCTTCACCACCTTGGCGCCGGTCATGATCTTGATGCCCTGCTTCTCGAAGCTCCTGCGCGCAAACGCGGCAATTTCGGCGTCCTCCGCCGGCAGAATCTGCGGCAGGATTTCGACGACGTTCACCTCGGCCCCGAGCGTGCGATAGAAGCTAGCGAACTCGATACCGATCGCGCCCGAGCCGATGACCAGGAGCGATTTCGGCATTCGGTCCGGAGCCATGGCCTCGAAATAGGTCCAGACCAGCTTCTGATCGGGCTCGAGGCCGGGTAGCGCACGCGGGCGTGCACCGGTAGCAATAATGACGTGCTTGGCCTGGTAGGAACCCTGCCCGAGCGTGCCCTTCGGCGCCGCTTCTTTCGATTCCCGAACCGCGACCTTGCCCGGGGCCTCGATCGTGGCCTCGCCCCAAATGACGCTGACCTTGTTCTTCTTCATCAGAAAGGCGACGCCGTCGTTGAGCCGCTTCGCCACTGCGCGCGAGCGCCGCACCACAACCGTCGGGTCGTACGACACATTATCGGCCGAGAGGCCGTAGTCCTTCGCGTGCTGCAGGTAGTGAAAGATCTCTGCCGAACGCAGCAACGCCTTAGTCGGAATGCAGCCCCAATTGAGGCAGACGCCACCGAGATACGCCCGTTCGACGATCGCCGTCTTGAACCCGAGTTGTGCGGCCCGTATGGCGGTAACGTATCCGCCCGGCCCGGAACCAATGATGAGGATGTCGAAGGAAGTATCAGCCATTGTAACCTACGTGCTGTTTGATAAGCAATTGGGGGCGCTCGTATCGCCGGACGCTCACTATCCCCTTCCGCGATATGGCGCCACCATCTGGTCCGGAACCCACATATTCGGCGGCAGCCGCCCTGCCTGCCAAAACACGTCGATCGGGATGCCGCCGCGCGGATACCAATAGCCCCCGATGCGCAGCCAACGCGGCTTGAGCAACCCGTAAATCCGCTTGCCAACGGCCACTGTGCAATCTTCGTGGAACGCGCCGTGATTGCGGAAGCTGGCGAGATACACTTTCAAAGACTTGGATTCCAGAAGCCATTGACGTGGCACATAATCGATAACCAAATGCGCGAAATCCGGCTGCCCGGTGATAGGGCAGAGCGTGGTGAATTCCGGGACGGCAAAACGCGCCACGTAATTCGTGTCAGGGTGCGGGTTGGGCACGCGATCGAGTTCGGCCAGATCGGGCGAGTCCGGAATCCGGCTCGGCCGGCCGAGTTGCAGGGAGCGAGGCATCGGCTTTTCCAGTCTTAACGACGGTTGAACGGCACCTTATCCGTTTCGTGGCCGGCGTCGAAGAGCATTACCCACGCCATACAGGGCTCCGTTGCAGCTGCAATCATCTTGTTACCTAGCCAGGGTAAATCGGCCGGGCCGCGCTGGATGGACCCGGTATCATGCCCGTCATTGCCCTCATCATCAGCACGCTAGCGTTTTGGTTCATCTTCTGGTTCGTCCGCATGAGCGGCCTGGAGCATATGCGGGAGGCGTCGGCCCGGCGCAAAGACGCAGCCCGTTTGGCGAAGGCCCGAGCGTCGGAGCACACCGCGCCGTTGCGCGCCGTCGACGACCCGCGCGACGCCGCGATGATCCTGATGCTGCTCATGGCGCGGGTAGGTGGGGATCCGACCCGCGAGCAGATTGCGGCGATCGAGAAGATCGTACGCTCGGTCTTCGGCTTCGAGCACGATTTGGCCGAGCGCATGCGCCAAGCCCGCTTCATCGCTGGCCGCGCCGACAGTTTCGAGCAGGCTGCAGCCCTGTTCTCCGATCTCCTCAACAAGCATCTCACGCGCGACGAAAAGCGACAGCTCGTCCATATGGTGGAAGAAGTCGCCAAAATCGACGACCAGTCGGAGGCGCATACCGAAGCCATCGATATGCTGACGCGACGGATGGGCCTCGCGACGGCGAATTGACGGCACCTCCCGCCTCGCGTTCCCGGTCTGGACGGGTTTTCGCGCTTGCGAATGGGGCTCCTAAATAAGTACAAGCGCGGACACGCAACGCCGCAGCGAGGTGCGCCCGTGACCGCCATCGTCGACATTGTTGGCCGCGAAATTCTCGATAGCCGTGGCAATCCGACCGTGGAGGTGGATGTCGTGCTCGAGGACGGTAGCAAAGGTCGCGCCGCGGTCCCCTCCGGGGCATCGACCGGCGCCCATGAAGCTGTGGAACTGCGCGACGGCGACAAGCGCCGCTATCTCGGCAAGGGCGTGCTCAAGGCCGTCGACGCGATCAACGGCGAGATCTTCGATGCGGTCGGCGGCATGGAGTCCGAGGCGCAGGTGCAGATCGACGAGACGCTGATCGCCCTCGATGGCACGCCCAACAAAGCCCGGCTTGGCGCGAACGCAATCCTGGGCGTGTCGCTCGCCGTCGCCAAGGCCGCGGCGGCCTCGCGTGACCTGCCGCTGTACCGTTATGTAGGAGGAACGAGCGCCCGCATCCTGCCCGTGCCGATGATGAATATCGTCAATGGCGGCGTACACGCGGACAACCCCATCGATTTTCAGGAATTCATGATCATGCCGGTCGGCGCGCCCTCGTTCGCCGAGGCGCTGCGCACTGGCTCCGAGATATTTCACACCCTGCGCGCGGCCCTGAAGCAGGCTGGACACAATACCAATGTCGGTGACGAAGGCGGCTTTGCGCCCAACCTCCCCTCGGCCGATGCCGCGCTCGCATTCGTTATCGGGGCCATCGAAAAGGCCGGGTACAAGCCTGACGAGGACGTGATGTTGGCGCTCGATTGCGCGGCGACGGAATTTTTCAAGGACGGCGCCTATCATTACGCGGGCGAAGGAAGGACGCGAACGAAGGAAGCTCAGGTCGACTATCTCGCCGAGCTGGTGTCACGCTACCCCATTGCGTCCATTGAAGATGGTATGGCGGAGGATGACTTCGCTGGCTGGAAGCTTCTGACCGATCGTCTTGGCGCAAAATGCCAACTGGTCGGCGACGACGTGTTCGTGACGAACGTGAGCCGGCTCGTCGAGGGTATCAAGCAAGGCGTCGCCAATTCGGTTCTGATCAAGGTAAACCAGATCGGTTCTTTAACCGAGACGCTTGCCGCAGTCGCGACCGCGCACCAGGCCGCCTACACGACGGTTATGTCGCATCGCTCCGGCGAGACTGAGGACACCACGATCGCCGATCTGGCGGTCGCAACTGGCGCCGGCCAAATCAAGACCGGATCGCTCAGCCGCGGCGAGCGCCTGGCCAAGTACAATCGCCTGATGCGAATCGCCGAGGAGCTGGGCGCTCGCGCTGAATACCCGGGGGCGAAGATTTTCGCCCGATGGCAACGGCGGGCCGCGCGATGAGCCGGCCTCCGATCGCGGCGCTGATAATTTTC
>JBKQHQ010000032.1:0-14288 GCA_052148715.1 Xanthobacteraceae bacterium
GCAAGTCACCAGAATAGGGTCTTGGCATCGTTCCCCCTCGAAAATCGAATCAAGGCGGCTAGCCTCGCTCATTGACAAGCCGTTGGGAATCCTCCCGATTCAATCCGAGCGGAAAATGCTCTAAGTAGCGTCCAGCTGTGATCAATGCGTTTTGTGAGCGTTCGAAGAAATGTCGACGAAAAAAGGCACGGCAACGCGCTCATCCCCATCAAAAACTTCGCCCGTCGACTCGCTTAGGCGTGACCGTCCAAGGCTCAACATCTTCGAGAGTTCGGACATTGACGGCAACCAAATCCACTCCGTCTTTTTCGCCATAAGCGAAGGGTTGAACGCCGCAATTTTTGCAGAACCTATGCTTGATCTTGTGCTTGTTGAAGAGATGCTCAGACAAAGCGTCGCCTCCTTGCAGAAGCGTGAAATTCGCAGCCGGAACGAAGGCCAGAATCAGACCCTTTCGATAGCAGTGCGAGCAATTGCATTCGATGCAGTTATCCAGGGTCATTGTGGCTTCGAATCTGACACGGCCACATTGGCATGACCCAACATGTTTTTGAGTGTTACTCATCGAAGTCTCCTTAGGACGGATGGCGCGAAAACGCTGGCTTCTGCCCGAGTATGGCAAGCCTCTCCGCGATCTGCAAAATTCTTGCGTTTAGCGCATGTTCCGGCAAAGTGGACACCGGTTTGCCGACAAGAACATGCGCCAAACAGTGCATTCCAGAGCATGTCCCGATTCCAACGGAACGGGACGTGCTCTAGTCCGCTCCACATCACAAGAAACTCTGCGGATCCACGTCGACCGTGAGCTTGATCTTGCCTGTGGCCTTGGGCGCGGCGGCGAGCCATTCGCGCAGGTAGGCCGACAAGTCGAAGCCGCGCGGCGATTTGATCAGCAAGCGGAAGCGGTAGCGGCCGCGCACCAGCGCGAGCGGCGCTTCGGCGGGGCCGAGCACGCGCACGCGCTCCTCGCGCGGCGCCGCGCCCGCGAGCTTGCGCGCGTGGCTCTCGGCCGCGTGCTTGTCGGCGCCGGAGATGATCATGCTGGCGAGCCGCCCGAAGGGCGGGTAACCGGCGCTCTCGCGCGCGGCGATCTCAGCCGTGTAGAACGCCTCGCGGTCGGAAGCGACCAGCGCCCGCATCACCGGATGCTCCGGCTGATGCGTCTGCAAGAAGCCGTGGCCGCGGCCCGCTTCGCGGCCGGCGCGGCCGACCACCTGATGCAGCAGCTGGAACGTGCGCTCGGCCGCGCGCGGATCGCCGTTGCTGAGGCCTAGGTCGGCATCGACGATGCCGACCAGATTGAGCTTTGGGAAATGGTGGCCTTTGGCCACGAGCTGGGTGCCGATGATGATGTCGAAGCGCCCCTGCGCGACATCGTCGAGCTCCGCGCGCAGCCGCTCGACCGATTCGACGAGATCGCTCGAGAGCACGAGCACCCGGCTTTGCGGAAACAGAGAGGCGACCTCCTCGGACAGGCGTTCGACCCCGGGGCCGCAGGCGACGAATGAGTCGGTCGCCTGGCACTTCGGGCAGATGGTCGGGGGCGGCAAGGAAAATCCGCAATGGTGGCAGACGAGCCGCCGCCGGAAGCGATGATCGACGAGCCAAGCGTCGCAGTTCGGGCAGTGCAGGCGAAAGCCGCAGGCGCGGCACAGCGTCAGCGGCGCGTAGCCGCGGCGATTGAGAAAGAGAAGCGCCTGCTCGCCGCGCTCGAGCGCGACCTTCACGGCCTCGGCGAGCCGCCGCGCGGCCGCTACATCGCGCCGCAGATCGATCGCCTCGATGGCCGGCAGGTGCTGGCCGCCGAAACGCTCGGGCAGATGCAGGCGCCGATAGCGGGACCGCCGCGCGTTCACCGTGGTTTCGACCGAAGGCGTGGCGGAGGCGAGCACGACAGGTATCTTCTCTTCACGCCCGCGCACGACGGCCATGTCGCGCGCGTGGTAGTGCACGCCGTCCTCCTGCTTGTAGGCCGGGTCGTGCTCCTCATCGACCACGATGAGGCCAAGCTCGCTGTAAGGAAGAAACAAAGCCGAGCGCGCCCCGACGACGACCAAAATTTCGCCGTTGGCGACGCCGGCCCAGGTGCGCGCCCGCTTGCGCGGGGTGAGCTGCGAATGCCATTCGGCAGGGGGCACGCCGAAACGCTGCGCGAACCGGTCGAGGAATTGGCCCGTGAGCGCGATCTCCGGCACGAGGATCAAGGCTTGGCGTCGGTGCTTCACGCACTCGGCGACCGCTTCGAAATAGACCTCGGTCTTGCCCGATCCGGTGACCCCGTCGAGGAGCGTGACCGAGTAACCGCCGTCGGCGACGGCCCGCTGCAGCGCCTGCGCGGCCTCCTGCTGCGCCGGCGTCAGGTCCGGGGCGCCGTGGTCGGGGTCGGGCAGGTCGGCGATGGGCTCGGGAGGAAGCACCACCGTCTCCAACGTCCCTTCGTCGATGAGCCCGTCGACGACGCCCACGCTGACGCCGGCCTCCCGCGCCGCCTCGCTCTTGCCTAACGTCAGGCCGGCGGCCAGGAGTTTTAGCACGCGGGCGCGCGCGGGGGTCATCCGCGCCGGATTTGGGCCGGTTAGCCGCACGCCGACGCGCGCGCGCTCGGGACCAAGATCCTCGCCCATGCGCAGGCACATGCGCAGCACCATGCCGCGCGGGCTCAGGGTGTAATCGGAGATCCAATCGACGAAGCGGCGCAGTTCCGGCTTGAGCGGCGGGATGTCGAGCTTCTCTTCGATGTCCTTGAGCCGGTTATCGAGGCCGGGGCGCGCGGTGCCAGCCCCCCATACCACGCCGGTGCATTCGCGCGGGCCGAGCGGCACACTGACGAAATCGCCGGGCTCAAGGTCGAGGCCCGGCGGCAGGCGATACGAATAGGCCTGATCGAGCGCGACCGGTACCAGGACATCGACGATGCGCCGCTGCGCGCTGTTCACGGACACGCGATTCTCTTGTGCCTTAAGGAAGGTTGAACGAAGGGGTTGGATAAACGAGGCCATGTCAAGGCGTCATGGCAAAGATCTACAACCGGGCTTTCCCCTCGCCGCAGCCGATGTCGCACGCGAGGCTGCCCGCTGGGTCACCTACCTTGCGACCGAGCGGCGAATGTCGGGCAAGACCGTCGAGGCCTATCGGCGCGATGTCGCGCAATTCCTCGCATTCATGGCCGAGCATTTGGGCGGTGCGCCGTCGCTCGCGAGGCTCGCGCGAATTGCGCCGGCCGACGTGCGCGCCTTCATGGCGGCGCGGCGCGCCGACGCGATCAGCGGGCGCTCGCTGATGCGCAACATGGCCGGGGTGCGGTCGTTCGCGCGGTTTCTCGAGCGTAATGGCAAAGGTCAGGTCGGCGCGCTCGCCAGTATCCGCACGCCCAAAGTTCCGAAGACACTGCCGAAACCGCTGCCGGTCGCCGACGCCAAGCGCATGGCCGATGCGGATCTACGCGCCGGCGAGGCCGTGGAGCCGTGGATCTTGGCGCGCGACGCCGCGGTGCTGGCGCTGCTCTATGGCTCGGGCTTGCGAATCTCCGAGGCGCTCGGCTTGCGGCGCCAAGAGGTCCCGGCGCCCGGGGCGGGCGATACCATCGTGGTGACCGGCAAGGGCGCCAAGCAGCGCATGGTGCCCGTGCTGCCGCAGGTGCTGGTCCTGATCGCCGACTACGTGGCGCTCTGTCCGTTCGATTTGCCGCCAGCCGGGCCGCTGTTCGTCGGCGCCAAGGGCGGGCCGCTCGGCCCGCGCATCGTGCAACTCGCCATGGAGCGGATGCGCGGCGCGCTCGCCTTGCCGGACACCGCCACCCCGCATGCTCTGCGGCATTCGTTTGCCACGCACCTCCTCGCGCGCGGCGGCGATCTGCGCTCGATCCAGGAGCTGTTGGGCCACGCCTCCCTGTCGACGACCCAGATCTACACGGCGGTCGATACTGAGCGGTTGCTCGAGGTGTATCGCAACACGCATCCGCGCGCGTAGTGGTGTCCTTGCAGGTTCGGCGCGCGCCATGATGGCGTCATGCCGGTAATTTCTATAACGTTCCACTCCACTTGCACCGGCGCCTGACCTCGTCGCGCGCGCCGGGCGATTGCCCAACCGCATGAGGGGATCATGGAAGGCGCCCACGAGCACGTCGAACATGCCGAGCACACCGCGCATATCGGCGCGTCCAACAAGCAGATCGCGCTGCTGATTTCGGTCGTCGCATTGTTTCTTGCCTTTGCCGAGACGCTCGGCAAGAGCGCGCAGACCGAGGCCCTGACCCACAACGTCACGTCCAATGACTTGTGGGCGTTCTATCAGGCGAAGACCATTCGCATGTCGACGCTGGAGACCGCCGCTGAGGCGGCGCAGGCCGACCTTCCTCTCATTACTAATCCCGACGTCCGGGCGGCCAAGGAAAAGCAGATCGCGACCTGGAAAAAGACGGCCGAACGCTACGATTCGGACCCCGAGAAGAAGGAAGGCAGAAAGGAGCTCATGGCGCGGGCCAGAGAGGCCGAGCACGAACGCGACGTCGAGCTGGCGCGGTATCATAACTATGAGATCGCTTCGGGCGCATTTCAGATCGCCATCGTGCTGGCGTCTGCTTCGGTCGTCACGGCGATGATAGTGCTCGCTTGGATTTCCGGCGGGGTTGCGGTACTCGGCCTCGTGTTCCTGGGCCTTGGCCTCTTCGCGGTTCATTTTCTTTAGAGCGGTCCTTGTGATCAAGCGTTCGGGTCCGCAGAGGGGGGTGCGTCAAAGAAGCGTACAAAAACATGTTGGAAACTTGGGAGGTACGATAATATTGGCTATTATTCGGCACAGCGCCTGGTACAATATTACTACCACAAGGTAATTGAGTACTATTGCGCCAACGTACTCAAATTATATTGAGAACAGCGCCAAAGGTTCTCTAGCTGTTCTCAGAAGAAAAACGGGTTTGTGGTCATGTAGGCGTCGGTCGGGGGCTTAGTTCAAATGCACGCGGAATTATTCTGGCTCGATGACCAGCAGTGGAAGGCGATTTCGGGCCACCTGCCGGTCAAACAACGCGGTCCAAAGCGGGTAGATGATAGGACCGTCATCAGTGGCATCATCCACGTTCTGCAGTCGGGTAGCCCATGGCGCGCGTGCCCGCCGCAATACGGTCCCTACATGACCGTCTTCAACCGCTTCAATCGGTGGAAGCGACGCGGAATCTGGCAGCGAATCGTCCTTGAGCTTGCGGCCAACGATGAGCTTTCGCATCCGCAGACCGGCGACGAGTCGCCGTCCGTTTTTCACCGACTCCTGCGCGAGCTTGACCGCGACGAATACTATCGGCGCGACAATCCGCGAGCCTATGTGGGCACCGGTCCATTGCCGGCCGAGCAAGCTTCGCGCGCCGGCTCGCGCGTCATCTCGATCGAGCGCCGCGCGAGCGAATTGGAAGCGCGCGCGGATGCGCATGGGCAGGAACCCGGTGCTGAATGGATCTACTCCGTGCTCAAGCGGCACATCCAGTCGTTGGAGCGGCAGGTCCATTCCCTGACGGCCGAAGCCGGACCTGGCGAAGCCGGGAAGCTCGACCCCTTGGTCGAGCAGGCGCTCAGCCGGTTCTACAGCCATCAGGTCAAGGCCGCGATCGGCCGCTTGACGGTGGAGAATGTCGATCTGACGACCAAGCTCGTTTCGGCGCTCAAGTGCATTGAGTTCTACGCCGGCGGTGCCATGGATGCCGGTGCGCATGCCAAGGCCACGATAAAGGTCCTGCTGGCGCAGGATGGCCGCGTGGAGCCCACCCAGACGCCCATCGAAGCAATGGCTGATGCTGGCCAGGCCCGGAAATGCGAGGACGAGTTCTCTACCCGGGCGTCGAGCCCATTTCCCGGATCACCACCGCATGTGCCGCCCTCGCGGCGGTCCGCCACTCGCGGGCGAGCCAAGTAGATCGGTGCGTCGAGCGCCGTAGCGCGCGACCTTGGCGTCCGGCCTACTCCGCCGCGGTGCGCCCGGCGGCGCCGAACCGCCGCTCGATGTAGTCGATCACCAGATTCTTGAAGTCGTCGGCGATGCCGGGGCCGCGCAAGGTCGCGGCCTTCTTGCCGTCGATGAAGACCGGCGCGGTCGGCGTCTCGCCGGTGCCCGGGAGCGAGATGCCGATATTGGCGTGCTTGCTCTCGCCCGGCCCGTTCACGATGCAGCCCATGACCGCGACGTTGAGCGTCTCGACGCCCGGATAACGGGTCTTCCATTCCGGCATCGAGAGCCGGATGAAATCCTGGATATCCTTGGCGAGCTCTTGGAACGTCGTCGAGGTGGTGCGCCCGCAGCCCGGACAGGCGGCGACCAGCGGAACGAAGGTGCGAAAGCCCATGGTCTGCAGCAATTCCTGCGCGACCTGAACCTCGAGCGTGCGGTCGCCGTTCGGCTCCGGCGTGAGCGAGATGCGCACCGTGTCGCCGATACCCTGCTGCAGCAGCACGCCCATGGCGGCGGACGAGGCGACGATGCCCTTCGAGCCCATGCCGGCCTCGGTGAGGCCGAGATGCAGCGCATAGTTCGACCGGCGCGCGAGGTCGGCATAGACGGCGATCAGATCCTGCACCGCCGACACTTTTGCCGACAGGATGATTTTCGACCGCGGCAGCCCGATCTCCTCGGCGCGCGCCGCGGAAAGCAGCGCCGACTGCACCATCGCCTCGCGGGTGACGGCGCGTGCCTCGAGCGGCGTATTCGAGCGCGCGTTCTGGTCCATCAGATGCGTCAGCAGCTCCTGATCGAGCGAGCCCCAATTGGCGCCGATGCGCACCGGCTTGTCGTAGCGAATCGCGGTCTCGACGATGGCGGAGAATTGGCGGTCCTTCTTCTCCTTGAAGCCGACATTGCCGGGATTGATGCGGTACTTGTCGAGCGCCTGCGCGCAGGCCGGATGGTCGGCCAAAAGCTTGTGGCCGATGTAGTGGAAATCGCCGACGAGCGGCACTTCCATGCCCATCTTGAGCAGGCGTTCCTTGATATGCGGCACGGCGGCGGCGGCCTCGTCGCGGTCGACCGTGATACGCACGAGCTCCGATCCCGCGCGCGCCAGCGCCGCCACCTGGGCAGCGGTTCCCGCGACATCGGCGGTGTCGGTGTTGGTCATCGATTGCACGACCACCGGCGCCTCGCCGCCGACGGTCACGTGACCCACATTCACCGCGACCGACCGGCGCCTTGGCTGTGGGGCTGCGGTTTCAATCATCGAAAGCTCCTTCGGCCCGTTGCGGCGCTCAAGCCCGGCAGCCTGCCGGGGTGTCTCGGCGAGTCTCGAGCTGCCGTCAATATAGTCGTTCAGCGCGGCCGGTTCACTAAGAAGACGCCAGCGGCGACTAGGCGACCGCCATCCGGAACGCGGGCGCGCCCGGCCGACGGCCACGGCACAGCCGCTATCGTTGGATCTGACAAGTCGCGTTTGGCGCGCGAGCAAAGGGCCGGCGCCGCTGTTAATAGAGCGAATTAACAGCGAAAACTACTTAAATAAGAATTGAAAAATAATAACACTATTAGTAGCGACCCCGTTAAGGCTAACTCAATTTATCCTCGCACACTCGTGATGCACTGCAGCAAATTCATGTTGCGTTGCGGTAGAGGGGACCCCACTTAGCGACGACACAGACGGAAAGACTGGGGGTAGTCGATATGTCAATGCTGGAGCGAAAGGCTGCGGTCGTTGCCGGTTCCGCCTCGGGAGCCGGCCCTGGCATAACCTGGGCGCGCGCAACCATCGAGCGGGTTGCCTCGCTCGCCCCCTATCTCGGCCTGGACGCAGCCTCCGTGCGCACTCGCGCCGATCTCGCAATCAACCGCGGCTCGATCGCGCCGTGACCGAGAACACGGCAGTGACCGAGAACAAATTCAATCTGCGGCGGATCTTTGCATGGGCCGCGGGCGAGCCCGTGGCGTCCGTTGCGCGCGCGCGGTTGGGGCGCCGGCGCAAGCCGATCAATCTCGCGCTGCAGGGCGGCGGCGCCCAGGGCGCCTTCACCTGGGGCGTGCTTGACGCGCTGCTCGCCGACGGCCGGCTGGACATAAAGGGAATTTCGGGCGCGTCGGCGGGCGCGGTGAACGCGGTCATGCTCGCGGACGGGCTGGCGCGCGGCGGCGCCGAGGAGGCGCGGCGGCGGCTTGCGGATTTCTGGCAGGCGACGAGCCGCGCCGGATCGCTGCCCGAGCTGCAGCGCCAAGTCGGCGAGCGGCTATTCTCGGCCGCCTCGCTGCCGACCAATTCGCCGGCGCGCGCCTGGCTCGACGCGATGTCGCGCCTCATTTCGCCCTACGACCTCAATCCGCTGAACCTCAACCCGCTGAAGGATCTGATCGACCGCTTCGTTGATTTCGATGCGGTGCGCCGCTGCCGCGCGCTCGAGCTTTTCCTTTCGGCGACCGAGGTGCAGACCGGCAAGCTCTGCGTCTTCCCGCGCGAGAAAATCTCCGCCGAGGTGGTGATGGCCTCCGCCTGCGTGCCGTCGCTGTTTCGCGCCGTGGAGATCGACGGCGTTTCCTACTGGGACGGCGGCTATGTCGGCAATCCGGTGCTCGCGCCGTTCATCCAGGCGACCGCCACCGAGGACGTGCTGATCGTGCAGATCAATCCGCTCGTGCGCGACGGGGTGCCGACCGCGCCGCGCGAGATCGTGAGCCGGGTGCACGAGATCACCTTCAACGCGCCGCTCTTGGCCGAGCTGCGCAACATCGCCTTCGTGACGCGGCTGATCGACGAAGGCCGCCTGCCGCGCGGCACCGGGCCCGGCCGCTACCGCCGCCTCAACATGCACCGCATCGTCCTCGATGCGCGCGACAACCGCCTCGACAGCGCCGCCAAGCTCAACACCGACTCGGCGTATTTCGAGGCCCTGTGCAGCCTCGGCCAAAAGGCCGCGCGCGAATTCCTCGACGCCCATTTCGCCGACATCGGCCGCCGCGGCACCATCGAGCTCGACGACGAGGCGCTGGTGCAGTGCGCGTGAAGCGGCGTGATGGACCGGATGGCAGAAGCCATTAGCTCGGTCCGTCATCACTTGCGTGCACCATGGCACGGCGAAGGCCGAAGCGAGCCCTTTGGTACTGGCGCGAGATCACGCCCTAAGCCAGGTGCTTCGTCTTAAGTATCGGGCTCGCCAATTCTGGCGTCACGGTACCTAGACAGCGGTGTGATACTATTCCTCTAACCTCCAAACACGAGATCGGCCTAGCAGCGATCAAGTCGACGCGGCGGAGGTGGAAAACATTGTGGCATTTGTATTTCTGCCACATATCCGATGTTTGTGGCTACCAAGTGTCGAAGTTGGCTAACGCGCGGAATAATTCCATCCCCGCCGGCCCCTTTTACCGAAACGGTAACTGATGAAGCGAAATTCCGCCTGTCGGCGTTAATCGAGTCCAGTCCAGATTTCCGATAAGGTTGGTGGTCCGCAAACTGGAAGAAAAATGACCGATCGTTCGCAGCCTGACCGCAAGAATTTGCGAAGAGCGAAGAACGCCGTCCGCGGAGCGTTCAATAAGCCTAAAGCTCCGTACTTCAACGCGACCAATCGCTACGGAAAAGCCAAGCTTTCGACTGTGGATTTGATCCTAGGGGGATTTTCCAAGCTCGCGCCTGAAGAGGCTGGTGAATTCCAGCAATGGATTGAGGGGTTCCCTTCTAAAGCCGTTCACATTTATCCAACCCGTCCGATACGAAACCCATTCGATCTTGTATTGCAGCCGGTTACAATCCGATTACCTCTTTTAATTCGCATCTATCTGTTGTCGACGTTCTTAGAAAAATCGCGGGACCGTCTTGCTTCCTTTCTCGA
Source organism: Xanthobacteraceae bacterium (assembly GCA_052148715.1). GTDB lineage: Bacteria > Pseudomonadota > Alphaproteobacteria > Rhizobiales > Xanthobacteraceae > JBKQHQ01. Next base: position 9,792 of record JBKQHQ010000032.1, read on the forward strand.
TCTAGCGGATCAGTTTGAGCGCGCGTTTCTCGCCGGCCGGTTCGAGAATGCGCAAGCCGCCCTAGACGAAGTGAAAGCGACATGTGGGTATTCCGTTTGGCTGATTGAAACTTAGATAGCCTTACTTCAACGGTGGAAGGGTCTCGATGCTCAAAAGGAGTACGTGCGCTCGATCAAGACCAACGCACACGGTCGTGTTGCGGGTGTAACAGCTTACTGGGTCAGTCAGCGCAATGAGGAGAATACTGTATTCAGCCGATTTCGAGCGCGTCTAGAACGCCGCATTAATGACTGGAAAGTGGATCAATCTCTGAGGGACGCGTATTCAATTATTCTTGGCGTTGTGCCGTTCGACAAGCTTTCCGATGCCCGGGCCTCCTCAACGCTCGGGACTCTAGCAACAGCGTCGTTGATCGACGCTTATACAGGTACGTTGCTGGCCTTAGAAACCATTCTTATGGGCCAACAATGGCTCGACGCACCCCAGATGCTGCAGGCGATTGTCTTGCGGCTACCACAGACCGACCCCCGCATTCGAAACATGAAGGCCTTGCTCAGCTCGGACTTCTCAACGATTGAAAAGGCGAGCACGGACATTGTCGACCGTCTCTGTCAAGGACAGGCAGTAGTAGCGTCCCTAGCTGGACACATCCGCGGACCCTTGGAGGAGCAGGGCCTGTTAGCTGTGCGGGACCACGGGACAAATCAGTATCGCATGCTTCGCGCTCCGCAGGTTGATGATCAATCGATTGATGAAAACGACTGGGAGTCGGTGAGGCGATGCGTTGAGATCTTCTCGCGGAACTTCGACTCAATAATTGACACGCTTCTCAAGGAGCGCTTGCAAATCAAAAGAGACGAAAAGCCCAAGGGGCTCTTTGTGTTCGAGCCCGTGCCATTGATGATTTATTATCTGCGGGCCAATATCGATGAGGGAAGTACATTCCAGCAGTTTCTGTCCAAGGTCCTCGATGCCTTGGACATATACCTCGCCATTAGCCTTCAAAATGTCAGAAAGTATATCACGGAAGGTTTCAGCGATGTGGTTGCAGCATTCGTTGATCAATTCCGATCATCGATCGACGAAAAAGTAAATCCGACGCTCAATGCTGAGTTGCAGCAACTGATTGGACGGGCGTCGCCAGAGCTTCAGGCGTCGATTGAGAGGGTGGCCTCGTGGTTCGCCCCGGACGCCGAGAAGGAACGCCGCGCTTTGCGTACAATGGAACAGATTGTAGATATTGCAATTCAAGCCACTAACAACGCTCATCGTGGATTCGATCCAGTGTTCCACCTGGATATTGATGATTTGGGCCTCCAGACAAACGAAACGCTGCTGGAAATTACGGATATGCTGTTCACGATCCTTGACAACATTTATACCCACAGTGGTTTAAATGACCCAGCGATTAGCATTCGTATAATGAACGCTGGAGAGGAGGATCGTGGGGGCACGCGCGTAAGAACGATCGTTACAAACCAAATCGCTCCCGGCACAAAGACTTTAGCGAACGAGCATCGACTTGAGAGAATTCGGCGACAGATAGAATCAGGAGATTACCGGGCCCTTTCGAAGGTTGAGGGCGGCACTGGTTTTCTCAAGCTTAAGCGGATGGTTGCCGCCGACAACAGGCAGACATTAGCGTTTGGTTACGACCCCCACACCCTTGAGTTCTTCGTAGAGGTGACAACGATATTGGTGTTTACACTAGTGCAGGCTCCGCCGGAATCGTTAACGGAAGCGTCTTGAGCGTGGGTCTACCGTGCGTATTCTGCTCATTGAAGATGATGCGTTCAAAGCTAAGAGAATTTGTAGATACCTTGGAGGCCGTGCCCCGCAACACGAGATTATTTCGGCGCGTTCCGTCTCTGCGGGATTGACTAAACTGTTCTCGTCGGAGCCTCCCGACGCTGTTCTGCTTGATATGTCGTTAAGCACATTCGACGTGGGACCGAGGGAGACCGGCGGCAGACCGCAAAACTTCGGTGGGATCGCCATCTTGGAGCATATGGCGCGTCGCAACTCAACTATTCCGGTCGTGCTCATTACCCAATTTGAGACCTTCCCGAAGGACGGCCGAGAATTAGACCTCGATGCCATTCGCGCTGACCTTAGTAGCCGTTTCCAAGCGATTTTCAAAGGATTGATTTACTACAGCTCTCGCGAGACGGAATGGGAGCGCTTACTCGAACAGTTCCTCATGCAAATCAAGAACGGAGGCGGGACGCCGTGAAAATATTGATCGTTGATGATGCCGCAGAGAAAGTGGCCGAGGTAAGCTCGCTTCTCCACTCAATTGGGATCGCTGCACTTCAGCTTGATGTCGCATCGTCAGGATTGGAGGCACGCGAGCGCTTGTCGCGCGCTCAATACGATCTACTTTTGTTGGATATCAAGCTTCCGTTTCGTGAGGGCGACAAGCCTGATCGAAGAGGGGGGCTGATGCGCGCGACGAGCGCGGGCGTGACGATTCGTGATTCCGGCGGTGTCAACTCTTTACGGCCGCTTTTCAAGCAAAACGGTCGTGACCGTTGAGAGAACATACAAATCACGCATCTTCGGACCAGAATGTTTGTCTCTATTGAATCAATAGTCACCGGCCCTGTTCACTAGCCGCAATCGTGGCTGTTGTAATGTGCGGAGACCTTGGCGGACGGCACCAGAGAAGTGCAAGTCGTTCGCCGATCACCGGCAGGGGGTATGTACGGATGCGTCGATTCCTATCCAGTCTTGGTGCTCTGACATTAGTCGTCATTGTCGCGGCGGGCGTCGGCGTGGGCGTGCTCTTTTATAAGGGTTATGCGCTCGACGCAGAGAGCAAGGCTTTTGTCGATCGCGCCGTGCCGGCGATCGCGGCGGCCTGGAGCACGGACCAACTCCTCGATCGCGCCACGCCGGAGCTGCGCGAACGCGCGAAGTTGCCGGAGTTGCGGGCGTTCTTCGATACTCTGGCTCGGCTCGGTCCCCTGGCCGAGTATGACGGCGCCACGGGCGAAGCCTCGATGGCGTATTTCAGCGGCTCCGGCAGCACCGTGTCCGCCGGTTACCTCGCCAATGCCCGCTTCAAGAACGGCAGCGCGACCTTCCGAATTGGACTGACGAAGCGCGACGGGCACTGGATGATTCAAAATTTTCAAGTCCGACCCGCGCCGGACGACAAGACTGCACAGGGCACCTGATTTCGGGCGCCGCTCGATCGGCGGACCCAGCAGCGGGCACCGGAAGCAAGTCCGCGAGCCGCCTATTCCGCCAACCTCGAATCGATGAAAGCCGCGGGGTCGGCGCAGAACTCGCGCAGCAGCCGATAGTGATCCGTGTCCTTTAGTGCAATCGGCTCGAGCCCGCCTTTCGACAGGCGCAGCAGCCGGGCGTTCGGGTACGCCATCAGCATGGGCGAATGGGTTGCCATGATGACCTGGCAGATGTTCGATTGATCCATCCGGCGCAAGAGCTTCAGGAACTCGATCTGACGCGATGGCGACAGCGCCGACTCCGGCTCGTCGAAGATGAAGATGCCCTGCCGTCCGCACCGCTCGTCGAAGAAGCGCAAGAAACCCTCGCCATGCGAGTGGGAGAGGAAGTCCGGCGGTTCTCCCCCGGACTCAACCGCCGACAGGTCGAGATAGCGGGCCACCGAGAAGAAGCTTTCGGCCCGGAAGAACCACCCATTGGTGATTTTTGGCAACCAGCTGGCGCGCAGCGCGCCTGACAGGCGTCCACCCATCGCCTCGATGGCGCGGGAATGATCGACCGGCCGATAGCCCTTGCCGCCGCCGGCCTCGTCGTAGCCCGCCATCACGGCGATGCCTTCCAGCAGGGTCGACTTTCCGGTCCCGTTCTCCCCGACGATGATCGTGACGGCGCGATCGAATTCGAGCTCGAAGGCTTTTTGCAGAAACGGCAGGCAGAACGGATAATCAGCCGCGTCGCGCACCAACGATGCGTCGAGCCAAACGCGCTTGAGATAAGGCGCATTCAGATTGATCGGGCGTTTTCGCCTGGAAGCCATCCGCTATCCTAACGGCCATGCCGCCGCTGCAGAGATTCTTTGGCCGGGATTCCCCGATGCCTCCGGAATTGGCGTGAAATTTAGCACGTCGTCGCCTTTCTTGAAAGCTAGACGGCGACGTGTGGAGAGATATGGGCACGTCCTGCGGACAAGACGTGGTTAACGGATCTCTTCAACAAATCAAGAACCCGGACGGAATTACTTTGCTCGCGCAATCCGCAGGCTTCCACCGGGCTTGCGAGCAACCCGAGTGTCTATGGTACGCTAAAAGCATGTTCCGGTGAATTTGACGCACCGATCTTCACCTCTCCCCGCTTGCGGGGAGAGGTCGGAGCAAGCGCACTTTTGCGCTTGTCCCGGGTGAGGGGGACTCTCCGCGAGTCTGAGCCGGTGGAGAGAGCCCGTCACCCGCCATCCTCGCTGGCGCTCGGATGACGACCTCTCCCCGCAAGCGGGGAGAGGTGAAGATCGGTGCGTCAAATTCACC
>JBKQHQ010000033.1:0-9877 GCA_052148715.1 Xanthobacteraceae bacterium
AGGCACAACGGCGGATTACGCTGCGCTAATCCGCCCTACGGTTACTACGGTTGCTTCGGGCGTTGACAGCAACGGGCATTGTCGGCGAACGTAACTGTCCGGTTACTTCGAGGCTTCAAGCGATGGAGCGCGCGGTGCGAGCCAATCGAGATGCGGTTTCGCGCTTTGCTTTGGGGGCGCTGAGCTATTTGGCTCTGCTGGCCGCCTGGCATTTTTTCGTGGTGCTCGGAAAGGTGCCGACTTTCGTCATGCCCTCGCCCTACGCGACGGTGCACGCGCTGCTGGTGCCGAATTATCGTTGGCTGGAAAACATTGCGGTGACCGGGACCGAGATTTTTGCCGGCTATTTCGTCGCGGTGGTCGTCGGCATTACCATCGCGCTCCTATTCTCGTGGTCGCGATGGCTGGAAATCCTGGCGCTGCCGCTGCTGGTCGGGCTCAACATGATTCCCAAGGTGGCCTTGGGGCCGCTGATCATCGTTTGGTTCAAGTATGGGATCGGCCCCAATATCCTGATCGCCTTCACCATCTGCTTTTTTCCGATCGTGCTGACGACCGCGCGCGGTCTGCGCGAGGTCGAGCCGGACCTGCTCGATCTGGTGCGCACCTTGAAGGGATCGCGCTGGCAGATCTTTTCCAAGATCCAGCTGCCCGGATCGCTTCCCTACATCTTCTCCGGCATGAAGGTCGCGGCGATCCTCGCGGTTGCCGGTGCGGTCGTCGGCGAGTTTTTGGGCTCCGACCGCGGGCTCGGCTACCTGATGCTGCAGGTCCAAGTGACGCTCGACACCGCGGCGATGTTCATGGCCGTGATCCTGATCACCCTCATCGGCATGGTGCTCTACGGCCTGGTGCTCGCGCTCGAGCGGCTGATGGTCGTGCGCGACGCGCGGATCTCGTAGGGACTTGCGACGAATGGGCGAGCCGTTCATCCATCTCGACCGGGTGCAGAAGTCGTACCGCACCCGCGGGCTGGAATTCCTCGCCGTGTCCGAGGTGACGTTCGATGTGGACGCCGGCGAGCTTGTTTCGCTGGTCGGCCCTTCCGGATGCGGCAAGACCACGGTGCTCAAAATACTCGCCGGCTTGCATGCCTATGATTCCGGGGTGGTGCGGATCGGGTCGGCGAGCCAGGCGTTCGATCCCTCCCGAGACATCGGCATGGTCTTTCAGCAGCCGCTCCTGCTCAAATGGCGCCGGGTGATCGAGAACGTGCTGCTGCCGGCCGAGATTCTCGGCCTTCCGGGTGCCGCAAGCCGCGCCCGGGCGCGCGAGCTTTTGGCGCTCGTGGGTCTCAAGGGCGCTGAAGAAAAATACCCCTATGAATTGTCAGGAGGCATGCAGCAGCGCGCCGCCATCGCGCGCGCGCTCATTCACGATCCCAAGCTGATACTGATGGATGAGCCGTTCGGTGCGCTCGACGCGCTGACGCGCGAGAAGATGAACCTCGAGCTCCTGCACATTTGGAGCAAAGCGCGCAAGACCATTATCTTCGTGACCCACGGGATCGGCGAGGCGGTCTTTCTCGGCACGCGGGTGGTCGTGCTGACGGCGGGGCCGGCGCGCATGGCCGACAATTTCCGTGTCGAGCTGCCGCATCCGCGGACGCTCGAGATGAAGACGCACGAGGCTTTTGGCGAATACACGCGCCGCATCTACCGGCTGCTCGGATTGGAATAGGGCGGCACACATTTGGAGGAGACACGCCATGGCGAAGAAGCGTTTGGGCATCATCATGAACGGCGTTACCGGGCGCATGGGGACGAATCAGCATCTGATCCGCTCGATCGTCGCCATCCGGGCGCAAGGCGGGGTGCGGCTCAAGAACGGCGATCAGATCGTGCCCGATCCGATCCTCATCGGCCGTGACGCGGGCAAGCTCGAAGCGCTCGCCACCGCGCACGGCATCGAGCGCTGGAGCACCGATCTCGACGCCGCCTTGAGCAATAAGGACGACACGCTGTTCTTCGACGCGGCGACGACGAACCTGCGGGCAAAACTGCTCAAGCGGGCCATGGCGGCCGGCAAGCATATCTATTGCGAGAAGCCGATTACGGAAAATCTCGCCGACGCCATCGATCTCGTGCACGCGGCGCGCGCGGCCAAGGTCAAGAACGGGGTCGTCCAGGACAAATTGTTCCTGCCCGGCCTGCTGAAGCTCAAGACCTTGATCGATTCCGGGTTCTTTGGCCGCATTCTCTCGGTGCGCGGCGAGTTCGGCTATTGGGTGTTCGAGGGCGACTGGCAGCCGGCGAACCGGCCCTCCTGGAATTACCGCAAGCAGGACGGCGGCGGCATCATCCTGGACATGCTCTGTCATTGGCGCTACGTGCTCGACAATCTGTTCGGCGACGTGAAGAGCGTGTCCTGCCTCGGCGCCATTCACGTTCCCAAGCGCTGGGACGAGAACGGGAAGCCCTACGACGCCGATGCCGATGATGCGGCCTATGCGACCTTCGAGCTCGCCAACGGGATCATCGTGCAGATGAACAGCTCATGGTGCACGCGGGTACGGCGCGACGATCTGGTCACCTTCCATGTCGACGGCACGCTCGGCTCGGCCGTGGCCGGTCTGCAAAAATGCTGGAGCCAGGCGCGGGTGAATACGCCGCGTCCAGTCTGGAATCCGGATGTGCCGCAGCCGATCGATTTCTACGCGACCTGGTCCGACGTGCCGGGCTTGGGTAGCTATGACAACGGCTTCAAGACCGAGTGGGAGATGTTCATTCGGCATGTCTGCGAGGACGCGCCGTTCAAATGGACGCTGCTCGAAGGCGCCAAAGGCGTCCAGCTGGCCGAAGCCGGTCTGCAGAGCTGGAAGGAACGGCGCTTCATCGATATTCCGCCCTTGAACGTGTAAGGAGCCTTCGTGCCGACCCTCACGCTTCCATCAGCCGGCGGCAAGCTCACCGCCTATACGATGCGCCCGCGCCGGGCGCTTCCGGCCGCCCAGACGCCGTTCAATCGGATCGCCTACGCGGCCGTGCATGTCGTCGCCGATCCGCTTGCCGACAATAGTCCGTGGCTCGAGCCGGCGATCGATTGGGACGCCACCATCGGCTTCCGCCGCCATGTGTGGTCGCTCGGCCTCGGCGTTGCCGAGGCCATGGACACGGCGCAGCGCGGCATGGGTGTCGATTGGCCGACCTCGCTCGAATTGATCCGCCGCAGCCTTGACGCGGCGCGCGACTTTCCGGACGCGCTGATCGCGTCCGGCGCCGGCACCGATCATCTCGAAGCTTCGGATCGCGTCAGCGTCGATGATGTCATCGCCGCCTACGAGGAGCAGTGCGAGGCGATCGAGCGGCTTGGCGGACGGATCGTGCTGATGGCGAGCCGGGCACTGGTGAAGGCGGCGCGCTCCCCCGATGACTACGCCCGGGTCTATGGCCGCGTCCTTGATCAGGTGCAGCAGAAGGTGATCATTCATTGGCTCGGCGAGATGTTCGACCCAGCGCTTGCGGGCTATTGGGGGCACGCGGAGCATGGGCCCGCCATGGACGTAGCCCTGCAGGTGATCAGCGCCAACGCGGCCAAGATCGATGGGGTGAAAATCTCGTTGCTCGACAAGGACAAGGAAATCGCCATGCGTCGGCGCTTGCCGCCGGGCGTGCGCATGTATACCGGCGATGATTTCAACTATGCCGAGCTCATCGGCGGTGACGCGCAAGGCCATTCCGACGCGCTGCTCGGCGTCTTCGATGCCATTGCGCCGGCCGCCGCCTCGGCACTCGGCGCGCTGGCGCGCGGTGACACCGACACGTTTCACGCGCTTCTGGCGCCCACCGTGCCGCTGTCGCGGCATATCTTTCAGGCGCCGACGCGCTTCTACAAGACCGGCCTCGTATTTCTCGCCTATCTGAACGGGCTGCAGAATCATTTCGTGCTGGTCGGGGGTCAGGAGAGCGCGCGCTCGACCTTGCACCTCGTTGAATTGTTCCGCCTTGCGGATGCGGCCGGACTGCTGCGCAATCCGGATCTCGCGGCGCGGCGCATGCGGCGATGGCTCGCGACGCGTGGTGTCGAGGCTTAAGACCGGTGCCCGCATTTACTGCAAACGCTCCGATGCGGGACCTGTCGCGGGATCACGCCTGGCTCGCGATCAACACCGCCACCGTGAAATCCTGGTCGCTCGAGCAGGTGGTCGAAGGTTGCGCGCGTGCCGGAATCACGGCCATCGCGCCGTGGCGCGATATCGTGCAGCCGTGCGGCGCGCCAAAAGCCGGCCGCCTGATCCGCGGCGCCGGACTGGCCGTGACCTGCCTCTGCCGCGGCGGCATGTTCCCGGCCGCGGATGAAGCTGGCCGGCGCGCCGCGCTCGAGGACAACCGCCGCGCCGTCGATGAAGCAAACGAGATCGGCGCCCGCGCCCTGGTCATGGTCGTCGGCGGCCTGCCGCCCGGCTCGAAGGATATTGCCGGCGCGAGGGCGCAGGTGCGCGACGGGATCGCGGCGCTGCTTCCGTATGCGCGCAGCGCGAAGATGCCGCTCGCCATCGAGCCCCTGCACCCGATGTACGCTGCCGATCGGGCCTGCGTTAACATGCTCGCGCAGGCCAACGACCTGTGCGACGAATTGGGCGAGGGCGTCGGGATCACGCTCGATGTCTATCACGTCTGGTGGGATCCCGCCTTGGCGCGGGAGATCGCGCGGGCCGGATCGCGCATCCTCTCCTATCACGTCTGCGACTGGCTCAATCCAACCAAGGATTTGCTGCTCGACCGCGGCATGATGGGCGACGGCGTCATCGACCTGCGCCGGATCAGGGCGATGGTCGAGGCCGCGGGCTACAGCGGCCACTGCGACGTGGAGATTTTTTCCGCGGATGATTGGTGGAAACGGGATCCCAACGACGTCCTGCGCATCTGCATCGAGCGGCACAAGGCGTTCGTCTGAGGGCTACGTTTTACCATCAACTCGCGTCCCCGGCGGGCTAATAAGCGCCGGTGCGCACCTCGAAATGGGTCGCCTTGCCGAGGCTGATCATGTCGCGTTGGAGCCAATCGGCGGTCCAATCGATCATGCGCTCTAGCGGCACGCTCGGATAGCCGAACAAGCTGGCGGCGCGGCCGGTATTGGCGATCCAGGCGGTCGGGCTCTCGCTTCCCATCAGCAGCGGCGTCTTGCCGAAGCGGCAGCCGAAAGCGTGCGCGAGCGCGCGGATGCTCAAGATCTCCGGGCCGCTGACATTGAGTGGCATGCTCGGCACCGTGGCGTGACGCAGCGCCCGCAGCGACTGGCTGCAAGCGTCGCCCTGCCAGATGACATTGACGTGCCCCATGCTCAGATCGACCGGCTCGTCCCTAAACACCTTGCGGCCGAGGTCGTGCAGCACGCCGTAGCGCATGTCGATGGCGTAGCTCAGCCGGATGAGGACGCCGGGTGAATTGAGCTTGCGCGAGAAATGCTCGAACATGCGCTCGCGCCCGACGCAGGACATGGCGTATTCGCCGGGGGGCCCGACCGCATCCTCCTCGCGCGAGCCGCCGTGCAGCACTGGCGCGAACGGATAGACGCAGATGGTCGAATAGGCGACGATCCGGCTTCCCACAAAATGCTCCGCCACCATGCCGGGGACGTAGGCGTTCATCGCCCAGGTCAAATCCTCGCTGCCGGAGGAGCCGAACTTGCGGCCGGCCATGAAGATGACGTTGGGTGCCGCCGGCAGCGCCGCGATGGCGTCGCGCTCCATCAGATCGGCCTTGATGGTCGTAACACCGTGGTCGTGCAGATAGGTTTGCAGGCCGGGCTCGCTGAAGCGGGCGACCCCGATGATCTTTCGCTCCGGAGCGGCGCGCTTGGCCATCCGCGCGAGCGTCGGTCCCATCTTGCCGGCGACGCCGATGATCATGATGTCGCCGGGCACGGCGGCCAGATCGGCGATGAGGGCAGGGGAGGGCCGCGACATGAATTCGTCGAGCTCATCGACGGTCGCGAAAGATTTCGGCAAATCTGACATGCGAAGCTCCTGGTCGAGGCGGCCGCTACAGCAAGTTCCGTTGAATCGAAACTTGCTGTAGATTTGTTAATTTGGTCGCATTTTCTTACGGAAAACCGGTGTCCACTTTTCCTGAAAATGCTCTAAAGCGCTGCGAGGCGATCAGCAATGGGAGGCGGGGCCCAGTCGGCCTTCAGGCCCAGATCCGCAAAAATGATCTGGGCCGCGTTGTAGCCCGGCAGCCCGGTGATGTTGCCGCCCGGATGGCTGCTCGAGCCGCACAGATAGAGGCCCGGCAGATGCGTCCGGTACTGCCCGGCGCCGGGGAAGGGACGATCGTCGCCGATCTGCCCGTTGGCGAAGGCCCCGATCAACAGATCGCCTTCGCGCATGTTAGGCAGGCAGCGCTCGACGTCGAGGGCCGAGCGCGTGAACGAGCCGAGCACGGCGTCGGCGAGATTGGGCGCGTGCCGCCGCCACAGGTCCAGCATCGCCACGCCGTGGCGCTCGCGCTCGGCGTCCCAGTGGCGCGGATCGCCGTTGAGCCGGTACGGCAGTTTCTCCCACATGAACGCCGTATGGTGACCGGCCGGCGCCTGGCTCGGATCGAAGACGGTCGGGCAGGCGCCCCACATCACCGTCGGCGGGATCGTTCCTAATTCGTGATGACGCACGATCTCGGGAAACTGGTCGACGTGATCGAGCCCCATGATCACCATGAAGGCGCGCTCGAGCTCGGGATGGTCGCGCGCGGCGCGGTAGCGCGGCGGCTCGCGCAGATTGAGGCTCAGGGCGAACAGCGGCGCCAGCAGATTATATTGGAAGCCGTCGACCTTGGCGCGGATCTCGCTCGGCAGCATTGACGGGTCGAGCAGATCGAGAAAGGTCTGATGCGGGTTGAGCGAGGAAGCGATGACATGGCGGCTCCGGATCAGCTCGCCCGCCGCCGTCTCGACACCGACGGCGCGGCCCTGCTCGGTGACGATCCGCTTCGGCTCGGTCATCAGACGGATCTCGCCGCCGCTCGCGCGCACGACGGATTCGAGCGCGCGCGACAAGGCGGCCGACCCGCCGCGCGACATCTGCGCCTTGGCCGGGCTCGCCAGCAGCGCGGCGATGTGATGCCCGAAGCCGCGCAGCCGCAGGTCCACCTCGCGCAGGCCGTTGAAGAACAAGAGCCCCGCCTGGATCGTCGGATGCTCGAACTCCTGGTGCACGAATTCGAGCGGAGAGCGCTCGCTGGCCGCGAGCAGGCGCCGGCCCTCGGTGCTGCCCTCCAGCAGACGCCGGCGCTCCTGCGGCGGGAGCGGCGGGGATCGACCTTCCCAGGCGAGAATGTTTTCAACGATCGGCACGAAGTCGTCGTGCCAGCGCCGCAAGGTGGCGGCGTCCTTGGCGCTGAACTCCGCAAACGAGGCGGCGGTGCGCTCGAAATCGGTCCACCACTGCAGCGCGCGCCCCTCGCTCGTCAGCAGCACGACATTGAGCTCCGGCTCGATGTAGTCCGCCCCCTGGCGCGCGAGGTCGAGATCGACGTACCACGGCATCGTCGTGATCGCCCGCTGAAAGAAGGCGTGGGTGTTGTGCAAAAAGCCCGGGAAGCGCGGATCCTCCAGGGTGCTCAGCCCGCCGCCGGCGATGGGACGGCGCTCGATCGCGACGGTTCTCAGGCCGGCACGGCCGAGATAGGCCTGCAGGATCATGCCGTTGTGACCGGCGCCGAGAATGATGGCGTCGTAGGTGCTCGACATTCCCCGGGTCCGCTGTTGTTTGCGCGTGTAGCCGATCTAGTGCCGTGGCTCTGACGCTTGGCTCCACGCTCGTCATTCCGGGGCGCCGCGAAGCGGCGAGCCCGGAATCCAGTAACCCCAGCCTGCGATTACTGGGTTCCGGGCTCCCTCGCTGCGCTCGGGCCCCGGAATGACAGCCGAGGGGCGGAACCATTCATCAGAGCGACGACACTAGCACCCGTGCGCTCTTATCTGTCAACCATCCAGTTGGTTAATGCTACGTCTCGAATTGACAGGGCCAGCCCTGCGGCCTATCAACCAAATGGTTGGCAAAGGGTGCCAAAATGCCTCTTTCGATCGTCGATCTTCCGCAAACCGTCCGCGACGCGCTGCACGGCGGGATCGTCATTCCGGCGCATCCCCTGGCGCTCACGCAGGAGCGCGCGCTCGACACGCATCGGCAGCGCGCGCTCAGCCGCTACTACATCGACGCCGGCGCCGGTGGGTTGGCGGTCGGCGTGCATACGACCCAGTTCGCCATCCGTGAGGCCGGGCTTTACGAGCCGGTGCTAAAGCTCGCGCATGCGACCGCGCAGGAGTGGACCGACCGGCCGCTGGCGCTGATCGCCGGCGTCATCGGCAAGACCATGCAGGCGGTGCGCGAGGCCGATCTGGCGGTCGGTCTCGGCTATCATGCCGGGCTCCTGAGCCTTGCCGCCATGCGCGGCGCCGGCGAGGACGACCTCATCGCCCATTGCCGCGCGGTCGCCGCGCGCATCCCGCTGTTCGGCTTCTATCTGCAGCCGGCGGTCGGCGGGATTCCCTTGTCGGCGCGGTTCTGGCGGCGGTTCGCCGAGCTTGACAACGTCATCGGCATCAAGATCGCGCCGTTCAACCGCTATCACACCCTGGATGTGGTGCGCGGCGTGATCGATGCGTGCGCCGAAGGCCGCGTCGCACTCTACACCGGCAACGACGATCACATCGTGTTCGACCTGATCACGCCGTTCGCGCTCAAGCGCGGCGACGAGGAGGTTTCGGTGCGCATTCGCGGCGGACTTTTGGGCCACTGGAGCGTCTGGACCAAGGCCGCGGTCGTGCTGCACGCGCGCTGCCGCGCGGCAGCGGCCGGCGACACGATTGACGCTAGGCTGATCGCGCTCGACGCCAGGGTGACCGAATGCAATGCGGCGGTTTTCGACGTGGCCAACCAATTCCACGGCGTCATCGCCGGTTGCCATGAGGTGCTGCGCCGGCAGGGCTTGCTGGCCGGCATCTGGTGCCTCGATCCGAACGAAGGCCTGAGCCCCGGACAGGCGTCGGAGATCGATCGGGTGAGTCGTGCCTACCCCGAGCTCACGGACGACGCTTTTGTGGCGGAAAATCTCGAGCGGTGGCTGGCTTAGTAGGGCGTGTTTCCAGCAAACAAAAAGCCTGCCATGAGCAAATGCAACGGATCGGCCGGCGAGGCGCGGGGACGCAAGGGAGGCGCGCAGCGGCTCGATTCGCGCGCGCGGCTGCTCGAGGCCGCCATCGACGAGTTCGCGCGCAACGGCCTGCTCGGCGCCCGCGTCGACGTCATCGCGCGGCGCGCCAAGATCAACAAACAGCTGATCTACCATTATTTCGGCGGCAAGGAGCAGCTCTACGTCGCGGTGCTCGAGCACGTCTATGCCGATATCCGCCGCAAGGAGCGCGCTTTGCGCCTGCAGGACAGCGATCCGTTGACCGCCATGCGCACGCTCGTCGGCTTCACCTTCGATTATGTGAGCCAAAACCGCGCGTTCGTGCGGCTGCTGACCAACGAGAATATTCTCGAGGCGAAATACGCGCGCCGCTCGAAGCGAATCAAGGAGACGCGCTCACCGCTGGTGGCGCTCATCGAGGAGACGCTGCGGCGGGGCGCTGCGGCCAAAATTTTTCGCGCGGGCCTCGACCCGGTGCAGCTCTATATCTCGATCGCCGGGCTGTGCTTCTTCTATGTGGCCAACATTCACACGCTTTCGGTCCTGTTCGAGCGCGACATGGCGAAGCGCACAGCGCTGCGCGAACGGCGCGAGCACGTGGTCGAATTCGTGCTCGGCTATTTGACCAATTCACCTCTCCCGAAGGGAGAGGTCGACCGAGCAAAGCGAGGGCGGGTGAGGGGTTACGGCCTCAAGGTGAGCGCGGCGTCCCCTCACCCGGCGCGCCAACGCGCGCCGACCTC
>JBKQHQ010000034.1:0-7700 GCA_052148715.1 Xanthobacteraceae bacterium
TCGGCGCGCGCCGGCAGCGGCAGGCCGGTGAGATCGCTCTTGAACACTTCGATCGGCGCGCCGTTGATGCCCCCGTAATAATCATATTCGCATTCGGTCTTGGGAAAACTCGTCGCCGCCACCAGAAACAACAGCGGATCGATGCCATAGGCCGCCGCGATCGGCATCGGCTTGCCGAGCTTCCACCACTTCTCGCGGTCGAGCGTGGCGTCCTTGCCGGGGGACGTATAGATGCCAATCTCGCGCGGCCCTTTGATCATCATGCGATAGGTGCCGACATTGACGCGGCCGGTCTCCGGATCGCGCGTCACCACGGCATCGCCGGTGCCGAGATATTTGCCGCCGTCGAGCGGCCACATGCGCTGCGCCGGGAACATGCGGATGTCGATGTCGTCGCCCCGCCGGATGTTCTGATTGCAGATAGCCTTGTCGGGCGAAACCTCCTTGGGCGGCAGCTTCCGCCCCATTTTCTGCTGCAGGATCTGCACCGCCTTGAGCGGGTGATCGACCGGCTCCTCGCCGATCATCAGACAGAAGCGCGAGAGATTGCAGCCGATCATGTTGTAGAGCGCGCGATGGCCGGGATGGCCCTTGATGTTCTCGAAAAGGAGCGCTGGGCTCTTCTCGCTGCCGACCAGATAGGTGATGGTGGCGGCTTCAAGATCGGGATCGACTTCCGCCGTGATCCGCTTGAGCTCGCCCATGGCCTCGACCTTTTGCAGCCAGATATCGAGGTCGCTGCTGTTGGCGCCGTAGCCGGCCGTGGAATCCGTCGCGACGGGCTTATGCCCGCGCGCTTCCTCGTCCCGGTTCGAGGGCGCGCTTACGTTCATGTCCATGTCGGCACCTGTGTGTTGGGCAGGATAGAGCGATGGATGGGCGGACTCAGGCTCGATAGCTTATCGCGATGGCAACGCACCAATCGACGAAAGGCTTGTCAGGGCGCCGCCAGGACGGCGTTCATTGAGATGTTCATCAATTCGATCGATATCACCACGCGCTTGCGGGGTATACCGAATTTTTATGGGACGCCGATTTTCTTCCAGAAGGCATCCATCTCCTCGTCAGATACGAACTCGCCGCGCCGCGCGCGAGATTGAACCGCGACGCAAGGGTGTCTATGTCATGAGTGCCGAGGAGCGGGCGGCTGTGCGCGAGGGTTTGGACCAAGCGCGACTTCGACAAGCTCCTCCTGGTCCTCTTCCGGCCAGGACTGGACGCTTTCCAGCACGGCGTCGATCTGATCTCCAGTCTTGAAACAAAGGTGCCACAATGCGGTAGGGCGGGCAAAGGCGCGGACGCGCCGTGCCCACGGCTTGAGTTCTCCGCTGCGGCGGCCTGCGGGGCCGGCGGCCGGTCGGCCAAGTCATACCGGGCGGCGTGGACTTGTTCCGCATCCATAAATTGATTGTGATATCGTAACCGTCCGCTGCGCTCAGCCGAAACAAAAGATATACGGCTCTTTGCCGGGATTTCGCAGAAGGGGTGCTTGCATGAACGTCATCCATCGCCGGGGCTGGGAGATTCCGGAGCACCTGGCTACGCCTGAGCAAGTGTTTCTAAGCCGGCGCGGATTCTTGATGGCGGCCGGTGCCATGGCGCTCGTGGCGTCGCCGGGGGCGTCGCTGGCGCAGCGCGTTGCCGATCTGCCGGATCCGACCGCCGACCTCTACCCCGTCCGTCGCAACGACAAATTCGTGCTGGACCGGCCCATCACGGACGAGAAGGTCAACGCCACCTACAACAACTTCTACGAGTTCGGTCCGGACAAGGCGATCTCCAGCCGGGCACAGGCCCTGCGGCTGCGTCCCTGGACGGTCAAGATCGACGGCATGGTCCAGAAGCCGATGGAGCTCGGGCTTGACGACCTCGTCCGCAAAATGCCGCTTGAGGAGCGGCTCTACCGGCATCGCTGCGTCGAGGCCTGGTCGATGGCGGTCCCGTGGTCGGGCTTTCCGCTCGCCAAGCTCGTCGAGATAGCGGCCCCGCTGGCGTCGGCAAAATATTTGCGGATGGAGACCTTTCTCGATCGGTCGATGGCGCCCGGTCAGCGCCAGGGCTGGTATCCCTGGCCCTATGTGGAAGGTTTGACCATGGCGGAGGCGACGAACGAGCTCGCCTTCCTGGTCACCGGCGCCTATGGGCATCCGCTCGCCAAGCAACACGGCGCGCCGCTGCGCCTGGCGCTGCCGTGGAAGTACGGCTTCAAGTCGATCAAGTCGATCACCCGGTTCACCTTCACCGACCAGCGGCCGAAAAGCTATTGGGAGGTGCTCGGGCCGAGCGAGTATGGTTTTTGGGCGAACGTCAATCCGGCGGTCCCGCATCCGCGCTGGAGCCAGGCCTCCGAGGAACTGATCGGCATCGGCGAGCGGCGGCCGACGCTGCTCTACAACGGCTACGGCGATTACGTCGCACAGCTCTACCAGGGGATGGAGGGCGAGCCGCTGTACATGTGACCAGGGTCGATAATCGTCATCAGACAAAAGTCGGTAGGGTGGGGTAGCCGCGGGCGTAACCCACCGCCTTTACCCCACCTCTCCGGGTTCGGCCTCGGCGAGCTGTGCACGCCAATCGTTCCGCCGTAGCACGAAGGTCATCGCCGAGAGTAGCAGCAGCCCGACGCTGATGGCGAGGAGCGCTACGGCCATCGGGCGTTGGAAGAAGATCCAATAGTTGCCGTTCGACATGATCAGTGATTGGCGCAGGCTCTGCTCGAAGGTCGGCGCAATCACGAGCCCGAGCACGAGGGGCGCCGGATCGAACGAGAATTTGCGCAAGGCGTAGCCGAGCACGCCCATGATCAGCATGATCCACACGTCGACGATCGAGTGGCCCACCTCGTAGACGCCGATGATGCAGAACATGATGATGAGCGGATAGAGGTAGGCGTAGGGAATCCGCAAGACGGTCACGAATACGCCGACGAGCGGCAGATTGAGCGCGAGTAGCATCAGATTGCCGACATACATCGAGGCGACGAAGCCCCAGAAAACGTCGGGGTGCTCGTTGACGAGCTGCGGCCCGACAGAGATGCCGTGCACCGTCAGGGCGCCGATCAAGACCGCCGTGATCGGTCCGGTCGGCAGGCCGAGCGCGAGCATCGGGACGAAGGCGCCAGTCGATGCCGAGTTGTTGGCCGATTCCGGCCCCGCGACCCCGGCCACGGCACCCTTGCCGAATTGCTCGGGATGCTTCGACACCCGGCGTTCGAGCGCGTAGGACAGGAAGCTCGAAATGATATGCGCGGAGCCCGGAATGATGCCGATCACAAAGCCGAGCACCGAGCCGCGCGCGATCGGCATGGCGGCTTCGCGCCATTCCTGACGGCTGGGCAACAGCTCGCGCAGTTTCGGCGCGATGATCTCGCCGACCACCTTGCTGCTCGGCGTGGAGAGGATCTCGCCGAGCCCGAACAGCCCGACCGCGACCGGGACGATACCGATGCCGTCGCCGAGCTCCGCCAGATTGAAGCTGTAGCGGAACTCGCCCGTCATGTTGTCGATCCCGATCATGCCCAGCATCAGGCCGGTGCAGGCCATCAGCAGCGTGCGCACCAATGAGGTCGATGACATGTAGGCCAGAAAGATCAGCCCAAGCACCAGCAACGCGGTGTACTCGGGCGGGCCGAACCGCAGCGCGATGCTGGCAAGCGGCGGCGCGATGACGGTAAGCATCACGATGCCGAAGGTGCCGGCCACCCACGAGCCGACCGCCGCAATGCATTGGGCCGCGCCGGCGCGGCCCTTCTTCGCCATCGCGTAGCCGTCGATGCAAGTCATTACCGAGGAAGCCTCGCCCGGAATGCTCATCAGGATCGAGGTGGTCGAACCGCCATACTGCGAGCCGTAATAGATGCCGGCGAGCATGATCACTGCCTGGGTGGCGTTGAGCCCGAATGTGATCGGCAGCAGGATGCTGATGCCCGAAAGCGGACCGATGCCGGGCAGCACCCCCACCAGGGTGCCGACCAGGCAACCGAGAAATGCGTACCAGAGATTATCCGGCTGCAACGCGACCGAGAAACCATGCAGCAAGCTGACGAGGGTGGTACCCACGCGCCGATCCTAGATTTCTCTTGCTTGCGTTTTCGGACGTAAAATCGGCATCCACTGTTCCTGATAAATGCTTCAGAATCCAACAGACCAGGTGGGGAGCGGCGTCTTCAGGCCCCAGGCGAACGCGCCATAGGTCAGCAGGGCAACCGTGATGCTGTAGAGCGCGGCCACGAGAAAATTTTTCCGCTCGATGATCACGAGGAGACAAAACAGCAGCAAGGCGATCGTAACGATGAAACCGAGCCAGGTATAGGAGTAGATGGCGGCGCCCGTGATGCTGATGACGAGGCCGGCGTGTTTGAGATCGCTCCAGTTGATATCGGAGAACGGCCGCGATTCCGCCGCCCGCAGGATGAGGGCGCCGCCGAAGGCAATCAGCAGCGTCGCCAAGAGCTTGGGCAGGAAGCCCGAGCTCGGAAAAGACAGGCTGCCGACCGGCAGATCGCGGCTGAGCAAAAACACCAGCAGTCCGAACAGGACGAAGGCTGTGCCGGCGACATGGTCGGCGCGGACGCTCATCGAGGGCAGCCCATTAGACTATGTTCCGTTGAGACTGACCTGCCGTCCGCGTCATGGCCGTGCTTCTCACCGCTATCCACGACTTTGTCGCCGGGCATGACGTGGGTGCGCACGACGGAGCGATTAGATGCGAGCGGAACATCCGCTAGCCTTCGACTCGGCCGATCTGCTTGATGGCATCTTCGATGCGCTTGGCATCCTCATCCCAGAATTTGCTGAATTCCGGCTGGTCCTGATAGTCGAGATCCTGGCCGAGATTGGTGAGCGCCGTCTTGTAGGCATCGGAATGCGCTGCCTTGTCGATGATGCCGCGCAGCTGCGTGACGATTGCTTCGGGCGTGCCCTTGGGGGCGAACAGACCGACCCAGAGATAATATTCGAGATTGTAGCCTTCCTCCTTCAAGGTCGGGACACCCGGGAGCACCCTCGAGCGCTGGCCGCCGAAGGAGGCGAGGGGGCGCACCTGTCCGGCCTTGATCTGCGCGAGGCATGCGGAGACGGAGGAGACGAGCACCTGCGAATTGTTGCCGAGGAGCGCGGTCAGTGCCGGTCCCCCACCGTTCGTCGGCAGGTGCCGCAGCTTCAGCCCGGTAGCCTTGATGAACAGCGCCATGGGGATGTGGAGGGCGCCGTAGAGGCCCGAGGAGCTGAAGATAATCTCGCTCGGCCGCTTGTTGGCGTCGTCGACGAACTCCTTCAGCGTCTTGTAGGGCTGCTGGCTGTTGACGATGAGCACGCAGGGGTCGGCGACCAAGCGGGCCAGCGGAATGAAGTCGGCGCGGGTGAATTTCGGCGGCCTGCCGAACAATCTGTCGACCTCGGCAAAGCCGGAAATCGAGGTGAGGTGGGTTAGAAGCGTGTAACCGTCGGGCTTCGTATTGGCGGCGACCTGGGCGCCAACCGCGCCGGCGGCGCCGGTTTTGGTCTCGATGACAACGGGCTGCTTGACCATCGCTTCCATCACCGCCGCGAGCGGTCGTGTGACCACGTCGCAGGCGCCACCCGGCGGAAACGGGTTGATGATTGTGATGGCGCGGGAGGGGTACGCATCCTCTGCGTGCAGAGGTCTGATGGCTAGGGCAAAAGCTGAGGCGGCCAAGCCCGCGGCAAAGCGGCGTCTATCCATGGACTCCTCCCAGAAGCGATTCTTCCCAGGCGCGCCTGTTTTTTAGGGTCGGCCTGCATTGTAAGAGTGAAGCGCCCCCGGCGGCGGTTGTCTATATCCACGAATGCCGATGACGCCAAGCAAGGTGGGAACGGAGACAGAAAACATTGACGGGTGCCGTCCGGCAGAATAGTCCCCCGCACCCGGAGCGAGGTGCGTCGCTCCGGGACAGCAAGGAGAGTCGGTATGCCGGCTTATTGGGTTGCTCGGTCACGAATCATCGATCCGGTTGAATACAAGAAGTATACGGACCGCGTGCCCGGCATCATTGCCAATCACGGCGGGAAGGTCTTGGCCCGCGGCGGGCGCTTTCAAATCATGGAGGGGCCCGACAAGTTCCAGCGGTTCGTCGTGATCGAGTTCCCGACCTTCGAGCAGGGGGTCGCCTGCTTCACCTCGCCTGAGTATAATGAGGCGGCGGCCTTCCGCCGCGCCGGAGCGGGCGAGGTCGAAACCATCATGGTGGACGGGGGCGACTTGACCAGGTGAGGGCCGAACCTTAGCGCGCGCTCTAGCGTGGGCTGGCAAAATGGGCATAAACTGCAAGGCACAAACAACCGGGAGGAACGACATGGTGCAAAGTGCGAATGGCTGGGTCTCCAAGAGCCTCGCCGCGGCGTCGTTGGCGCTGGCCGCTAGCGTGGCGCTGGCCACGGCCGCGATGGCCCAATCGGGCGAGCCGATCAAGATCGGCTACGGCATATCGCAGACGGGCGGTCTAGCTCCCAACGGCAAATCCGCGCTCCTCGCCCAGAGGATTTGGGAGGAGGACATCAACGCCAAAGGCGGGCTGCTCGGACGGCCGGTTAAACTCGTCTATTACGACGACCAGACCAGTGCGGCGTCGGTGCCCGGCATCTATACTAAGTTGCTCGACGTCGACAAGGTCGATCTCGTCATCGGCGGTTACGGCACCAACATGCTGGCGCCGGCCATGCCGGTCGTGATTCAGAAAAAGAAGATGTTGATCGGGCTGTTCGGGCTCGCGGTCAACAGCGAGTTCCATTATCCGGAATACTTCGCAATGATTCCGTCCGGGCCGAGCCCGAAGCAGGCCTTCGCCAAGGGCTTCTTCGACCTGGCTTTGGCGCAGGATCCGAAGCCGCAGACGGTCGCCATCGTGGCCGCCGATGCGGAATTCTCCGCCAACGCCGCCGACGGCGCGCGCGAGAACGCCACTGCGGCCGGACTCAAGATTGTTTACGACAAGAAATATCCGCCCTCGACGACTGACTTTGGGCCGATCGTGCGTGCAATCCAGGCTACCAATCCGGACCTCGTGGTCATTTGCTCCTATCCGCCGGATTCGGTCGGCATGGTTAAGTCGGTCAATGAGGTCGGCCTAAAGCCGAAAATGATCGGCGGTGCCATGGTTGGTCTGCAAGCGACGGTGTTCAAGACCCAGCTGGGGCCGTTGCTCAACGGCTTCGTCAACTATGACTTCTGGCTGCCGGTGCCGAAGATGGATTTCCCCGGCGTCACCGACTTCATAAAGAAATATCAAGCTAAGGCGGCGAGCGAAGGCGTCGATCCGCTCGGCTATTACATCGGCCCCTGGGCCTATGCGCAGATGCAGGTACTGCAGCAAGCAGTCGAGGCGACCAAGAGCCTTGATGATGCGAAGCTCGCCGACTACATCCGCGCCAACGCGTTCAATACCGTGGTCGGCGAGGTCAAGTTCGGCGCCGACGGCGAGTGGGCGCAGTCGCGGGTGCTGCAAGTCCAGTTCCACAACATCAAAGACGGCAGCATCGGCCAGTTCAAGGACCTGTCGGCGGTGGCGGTGGTCTCGCCGGCCGCCTATGAATCCGGCAAGCTGATCTACCCCTACGAAAAGGCGAAGTAATCGCGCCTTTTCCGCAGATTGCTCCGGCCCCTCGCACCAACGCCGCGCGGTCATCCCGCGCGGCGTTCATGTCATGTTTGGCCGCACCGCATCTCAGCCGGCATTGGGAGCG
>JBKQHQ010000035.1:0-43822 GCA_052148715.1 Xanthobacteraceae bacterium
AGGCGAGCGTGAGCCAGTTTTACGCCTGGCTTGGCAGGAAGAAGAGCTCGCGCATTCGCCTTGCCGTCATGGACATGTGGAAGCCGTTCCGTTTGGCGACGAATGCGCATGCACCGCAAGCGGCGATTTTGTTCGACAAGTTCCATGTCATCCGCCATCTGGGTGAGGCCTTGGATGCGGTTCGCAAGAGCGAGTATGGCCGGCTCGAGGGCCGCCCGCGCCGCTTCATCAAGGGCCAGAAATACACGTTGCTGTCGCGCAAGGATAACCTCACGCTCGATGCCAGAAAGGCGCTGAAGACGTTGTTGGCGGCGAACAAACGGCTCAACACAGCCTATGTTCTCAAGGAGAGCTTCGGCCAGCTGTGGAGCTACGAACGCGAAGGCTGGGCCCGGCGCTTCTTCGAGAACTGGCGTGCCAGCCTCAAGTGGCAGCGGCTCAAGCCCTATGAGAAATTCGCCGCGATGATCGATCGTCATTGGGACGGCATCGCAGCCTACTGCCAACTGGAGAACAAAGTCTCGCTGGGCTTCGTCGAGGGGCTCAACAACAACATCCGGGTGATCCAACGTCGCGCCTATGGCTTGCGCAACGAGGATTACCTGCGGCTCAAGATCCTGACCTGCATGCTGCCCGCCCTATAGCTGCGCCTCAGGCTTCTGGAACTTCGTTCGCGATGGGCGACTTCAAGCAAACCACAGCCCCGTCCGCAAATCGGCCATCGCGAGCACGCAGCCTCGCTGTGGCCATGCCGCTTCGCTTGGACAACGCAAGCGCATTGCCCACATGCCCACAGCCTCAACAGCAGCCGAAACAATAATGGGAATGGATCGAAATTGTCCGAAAATCACCCACACGACTTCACGATGACGCTGAAGAAGTTTTTTAGTGCGAGTACGGCCAGAAACCGGACGCCCCGGCCCACGGCGTCCACGTTCGCTGCAGCTTGTAGATGTTGACGACGCAGGCTTGCGTGTCGTCGAGGAGATGGCGGATGACGGCCGAGCCGATGAAGCCCGCGCCACCGGTGACAAAGATAACAGCGTCCTTGAACCGCATTGATCAAAACTCCGCGCGCCGCGATTGCCCGAAGGTGCGATGGATGCCCATGAGGTACTCGCCGTAGCTGCTCTTGGCGCAGCGCTCAGCGAGCTTGTGGAAATGATCGAGCGTGATGTAGCCCAGCCGCAACGCGATCTCCTCCGGGCAGGCGACGCGCAGGCCCTGCCGCTCCTCGAGGATCTGGACGAAGTGGCTCGCCTCGACGAGGGAGGCGTGCGTCCCGGTGTCGAGCCAGGCAAAGCCGCGACCCAAGACCTCGACGAACAAATCGCCGCGCTGGAGATAGGCGCGGTTGACGTCGGTGATCTCGAGCTCGCCGCGCGCCGAAGGCTTGATCCCGGCGGCGATCTTCACGACATCGTTGTCGTAGAAATAAAGGCCGGTGACCGCCACATTTGACTTCGGCCGCTCCGGCTTTTCTTCGATCGAGAGCGCGCGGCCCGTAGCGTCGATCTCGACCACGCCGTATTGCTGCGGCGTATTGACCGTGTAGCCGAAGATGGTTGCGCCGGCCAAGCGCGCGGTCGCGCGGCCGAGGAGGTTTGGCAAGCCATGGCCGTAGAAGATGTTGTCGCCGAGCACGAGCGCCACGCGGTCATCGCCGATGAAATCGGCACCGACGATGAACGCATCCGCCAATCCGCGGGGGCTGTGCTGTGCCGCATAGGTAAAGCGCAGCCCGAGATCGGACCCGTCGCCGAGGAGCCGCTGGAACAGCATCTGGTCATGCGGCGTGGTGATGAGCAGAATGTCGCGGATGCCGGCGAACATCAAAACGGCCAACGGATAGTAGATCATCGGCTTGTCGAAGACGGGCAGCAGCTGCTTCGACACGACAGTAGTAACGGGATAGAGGCGAGTGCCCGATCCGCCGGCAAGAATAATGCCCTTCATCGCTTCACTCGGAATGGCTCTTGCCAAAATGTCGTGTTGGCTTTGGATGGTCCACGAAGCATTCGCAGGCTTGATATTGCCGCAACGAACCCGAACTTGTCGAATGGAATCAAGAGGGGCCTCACCTCCCGCCTTTGCGCGCGCGCCGCAAACGATTGGGATTTGGAGGAGTCCCCGGTGCAAGGCGATCCTGCCACGCTACCGCCAACGAGCAAACAACAATCGTTCCATGGCGCGACGTAGCCGTGCAAAAATCCGCCACTCACGCGCGGCTAGAGGCGTAGGAGCTTGCGGAGGACGTGGCAACGGAATCAGGTCTTCACGAGGCAATCGGCTGGTGTGAACTGTTGGTTCGCCAGTAGCGGCGCGCCCGTTCGGTCGGCCACGATCGTCGGATTGGCGCGGTGGCTCGCTGCTGGAATTGGATTGTGCACCGATGTCCGGTGCATCGAGGTCGTCGTCCCCGGCGATCCCGACCAGGGTGAACAGCGCATAGCGGCGGGCATAGGTCAGTGCTGCGCCCATGCGATGCGGCGCCGAGGCTTCGCTGATGGGACAGACCAGCCAATCGGACGAGACCCATTCGCCTGAGGCGTGCGCAAGCACCGTGGTCAGGCGGATGAGACCAGCCTCGGTGTCGACGGAGGTCGTCTGGATGGTCGCGATCTCGTGCCGACCGAGGCTCTTGCGCACGATATCGAGGCCGCTCGAAAGCGGAGCATAGCGAAACGTCCGGTCGAAGAGGTGCGGAGCCCGGACAAGGAACGGGAAGCAATGCCAGTCGCCGGCGATGCGGAACGGCCGCTGTCGGCTGCACGGCGGGAAATCGACGGGGGCACCGAAGGGAAACAAGAACGCGCTTAAACACGGACGCTAGATGGCAGAAGCGATTGCGCGCCGGCGGGAGATTTCGGGGTTGCTCCGCGCCATGAGAGCCCTTGCAACTGCAGCAGACGAATAACGCAGGAAATCCGGTGTCCTGCCTTTGCATGTCGGGCATCGGTACGCGCGTAATTCTCTTCGTTATGGTTTGGACCTCTTGGGGTCCCGCTAGTTTGACATCGTAAACATTCCAATTGAGGCGGGCGCCGTTTTGGTTGCCATCGCCTGTGCGCCATCGCACGCATGGCATCGCCGCCTTTGCGCGACGGCCTCGTTTGATGATGGGCGTCCTTCAACGCCCCCTACCGGATAGCGCGTGAAATCTTGCGTTCGGCCTTTGCATGGGGTTGATCCTCAAATTTTTCTGACCTCTCGCCTGGCGGGCGTAGGTGAGCGCCGCGCCCATGCGATGCGGCGCCGAGGCCTCGGGCGAAGGCGCAGGCGAAGGCTGGCGGGCCTCGGCCAGCGGTTGCGACCATGAAATCCGTGCATTCGTATCGGTCTCGAGTCGTTTCCCGCGGGCGGTACCGCGCTTCCGACCGGTTCGGCGCTATGGCAGCATGGTACGGGATTCTCGGGGGCTTACCATGAGCCGTTTTGCGGCCTTCGTTTGCGTCGTGTTGCTTGCGGGCCTCGGCGTTTCATCGGGCCATGCGCAAACCTTCAAGCCGGGCGACGTGTTCAAGGATTGCGACAAGTGCCCCGAGATGGTGGTTGTGCCAGCGGGCTCGTTCATGATGGGGTCGCCGGCAAGCGAGGAGAGACATGACTGGGATGAAGAACCCCAACATTCGGTGGCGATAGCGAAGCCGTTTGCGGTGGGTCGGTTTGCGGTGACGTTCGACGAATGGGATGCATGCGTGGCCGGCGGCGGCTGCAATGGCTACAAGCCCAAGGACCAAGGCTGGGGCCGCGGCCGGCGGCCGGTGATCAATGTGTCGTGGGACGACGCCAAAGCCTATGTGAAATGGCTTTCGGACAGGACCGGCAAGACCTATCGGCTGCTAAGCGAAGCGGAGCGCGAGTATGTGACACGCGCCGGGACACAGACGCCTTTCTGGTGGGGCTCATCGATCTCTACGAGCCAAGCCAACTACGACGGTTACTTCACGTATGGCGGTGGCTCGAAGGGTGAGTATCGGGAAAAGACAGTTCCAGTGGATTCGTTTAAGCCCAATCCTTGGGGGCTCTACCAGGTGCACGGCAACGTCCACGACTGGACGGAGGATTGCTGGCGCGATAATTACGAAGGAGCCCCACCGGACGGTTCGGCGTGGACAGCAGCAGACTGCATTGGTCATGTGATTCGCGGCGGTTCCTGGGACGGCGGTCCGTCGTTCACCCGTGCGGCCCACCGCGACGAGCACCCGGCAGCCAGCCGGTTCACCGTCGTCAGCTTCCGGCTGGGAAGGACGCTCACGCCCTAGCAGAGCACCCGCGACGGGTCCGGGCAGTACGCGGAGCATTGGTCGGACATATTGACGCCGCGCTTTTCCACCCTTTGCGCCCTTTCCGCCGGCATTGTCTTCTCTCTCGGCACGCTTCGTTACACACCTCGGGGTCGGGCTGTTTGACCTTGTGAACATCTGAACCCGGGCCGCGGCTTCGGTTGTTGTTGCCCCGCGACCCTCGATGGGAGCGATAGTTGAGCGCGAGGCTTCCGCCATGGCGCAAGTACAACAGCGCCTCGCGGCTGAACGGCCGCGCAAGCGATTTGTTACCGCAACTGAGTAGGTTAGTACAACACCCGATCCCCTTTGTGGAAGTCGGATTTTGGTGTATCCGCGTTCAACTATGGCGAGATTGGTCTCGCTGACGGCTCGGCTGCTTCATTTTTGGCGGAGCAGGCGCCGTTGGCCGTCAATCTCAACGTGGCGCCGCTTGACCTTGTTGCACTTCCGCTAGGAGATTCCCGCAAAATGGACGCGACGACTAGGCCTCTCAGATTTTCGGCGCCGCTTGCGTTGGTATTTACGGCGATATCGTTGACGACCCCCGTGTTCGCGCAAAACTTCGGATCCTTGAATCTCGATCCGAATTCCACCGTGCATATCGTCAAGGACGGAGCCGTGATCACTCCGTCGTCCTCCATTCCTCAGCCGGGCGCAGCCGGCTCCGAAGCGCACACCAACGTCCATATTTTCCAACGCAACGGAATGCCTGCGACCCGCACCGTACGCCCTTTGGCCGGCCCGCCGCTGGCTGGATATTTCTACGAGACGCCGGCGTCGATCGCGTGCATTTACAATCTCGTAACGCCCGTTCAGGGGTGCAATCCAAATAATGTTTCTTTGATTCCGATTGGTGGCAGCAGAGTCATTGCGATTGTGGACGCCTACTACGCACCTAACGCGATGGCGGATCTTACGGCGTTCAGCACGCAATTTGGGCTCCCCCGGCCGACCGCGGCGACCTTCCAGGTCGTTTACGCGCTCGCGAACGGGACTGAGACGACGAGGCCACCCCCCTATAATTCCGGCTGGGAAGTGGAACAATCCCTCGATGTGCAGTGGGCGCATGCAATGGCGCCGAATGCCAAGATCATTTTGGTGGAGGCGGCCTCGAATTCACTTGCCAATCTGCTGGCCGCTGAGCAACTGGCCAGCAGCCTGGTGGCCGCTGCTGGGGGCGGACAGGTGTCCAACAGCTGGGGCACCGGCGAGTTCTCGCAAGAGACGCTGTTTGACTCCTATTTCTTGACCAACGGTATTGTCTACTTTGCTTCGACTGGCGACAGTCCCGGCACCGAATGGCCGTCCGTTTCTGCAAACGTGGTTGCGGTCGGCGGCACAAGTGTGTCGCGCAACCCGATCACCGGCGCGTTTATGGGCGATGCAGCGTGGGACAGCGCGGGTGGCGGGGCAAGCGTTTATGTCGAGAGACCAGCCTATCAGAACTCCGTCGAAGCGATCATCGGCGGAACGACGCGTGGGGTGCCGGACGTGGCCGCGGTTGCCAATCCGAACACAGGCGTTTGGGTCTATGACACGAATGCCGGCGGATGGATTATTGTTGGGGGCACCAGCGTCGCCGCTCCGGTGGTTGCGGGGATAACGAACAACGCGGGCCATTTCAGTTTATCGTCAAGCGCCGAGTTGACGCGAATATATGGAAATCCCTCGATTTTTTTCGATGTTCAGCGGGGTATCTGTGGCCCCTATGCGGGTTATTGGGCTGTAGCCGGCTGGGATTTTTGTAGCGGAGTCGGCTCGCCGGCGGGCACGGGCGGTTTGTAACGAGTTGCCGATCTCGAGTTGCTTCAGCATCTCTGGAGAGCATTGCGCGGCAAAGTCGGTGATGTGGAAATGGATGCTACAAGGATCACGAAGTCGTTGAGGCTCAGCCTCCGTCAAGTTCGGCCGAAGCGCCGAAACGGCTCAGCATCCCGGAAGACGCGCTGATTTCATCGTCGCCATCCGCTGACGGATTAGTCCGACCCAGCGTCGTCGGCATTTATCAAGTAGCGAGTGAATCAGCGCGGTCAAGCAACCGGTCCCGTGTCTTTTCAAACCGGTTTCGCCGGTCGATCCACGGTGACAATGCGCTCCTTAGGTGCGAACGCAGCGCGGCTCGGCCTCCAGAGGACGTATCAGTAAACGCCGGGGCGAATGGGCACTCGTCAGTATTTCTTGGCCCACGCAATTGCTCGTATTCCTTGAAGTTATCGAATACCAGGTCGTCACCAGCCTTGATCAGCAATGTCTCCGATGGCGTCCCTTCCGCAAAGATCGCATCGTGGGCAGCAACCTTGATGTGAAAATAATCGATCTCGCTCAACCCTTGGCAGCGAGCGACTGCAATCGTCGTGCCGTTGAGAAGATCGCAAGCCCTTATGAGCGCACCGTCGAAAAACAGATTATGCCCCTGTGACACAAACAGATCCGCCTGCGGCACATTCGGCGCGAGGGCGCCACGGGCGATGCGGACCGGCCTGATGCTCCTCGTCCACCGCTTGTTCGGCGCAAGGCTATAATGGCGGCGCGCAATCCATTCGATCGGTTGTGCCCCGCGGCCAATCGTGAGGACGAGGTCGCCAATGCGAAGATCTTCGATCTTGCACTCGCCACGCGTGGTGCGGATATGCGTCCCTTTGAGACAGCAGTTCACCCCACGATCACAGTCCCGGTCATCCCGATCGCGGTACCGGTCATCCCGGTGAAATTTCCAGTTCAGAAACAGATCGCGCTCGTGGCTCCGGGCCTTGCCTGCCGACAGCGCCACTCCCACCAGCACGGTGCCCATTGCAAGAATATTACGGCGCGTCCGCCGCCAATCTTGTCTCTCCACAAAAGTACCTCTTAATACCGAACTAATACTGTGAGCATACCAATTGGCACTTTTTTAAGCTATCATAACGCGTGAGCCAGCATGCACCAGTCGGCCATATGGTTAACACGACAACGAGGTCCGCACGCGGTAGTTCGCCACCTTGATGTCGTCCTCGCGCGAGCCACTGCGCGGCGTGAGGTCGCAAGCGCACGGCACGACGGCGGATGGTGGCATCAGCAGATGACAACGCCCCCGATCGCTATCCCGTCACGGCCACTGCAGGGGACGCGCGTACAGGTCGAATTGGGGCCGGCAACAAGCCAGAACTCGGAACCGCTCGGTCGTCTACTCTTATTGAAAATTGGCTTCGTTTCGCAAATTGAGTTACCGGGCCGAGGCTGTTTCTTGGGGCGAGGAGGACGGTCGACGTCACGCCGGCGTTGCCGCCGCGTGAGGCTTGCATCTGAGCAGCAGATCTGTAGACCCGCCACAGGTCCAAGCATTTCGGCGGATTAGGCTATTTCTGCGGTGATGCCGGACTGGGCTGTCCGAGCCCGCTTCCTATCGTTCTACGAAACGAAGCCAAATTCGATCATGGAATCAAACAAGCATTTCCGACGAGCCGCATCAAAGTGCTCAGCGATATTGGCAGGCTGTCCGGGTGGGAGCGCACCGCTCATAAGCGGGGCTGCTGATTGATGCCCGGCAAAGGGGGTACGAGCCGTTTATCGGTACCGTGCGGCTCGGAGAGCAAAAAGCGTCTGTACGGTCTGCCGCCACAAGGCCTTCTCATAGCGCCCGAGGCGTTCGAACAAGCCATTGTCAAGGTTGGCGAGGCGCATGAAGCAATGAGTCAATTCTCGCGACGGACTGACCGGCGCGTCGGGAGCTTCGCTGAGCTGATCGTATTGCTCGTCGGTGGTATTGGACTGATCATCGTAATGATTGCGACCGTCCTCCCGATGCTCACCTTGGCTCGGACGAACGGTCTTGAGCAAGCGGTAGACGTTGCTCCGCGCCTCCGGATCAGTCGCCGCGACAACATCGAGCGGCTGTTGGCGATCCCGCAAGATTTCAGCCTGGATCTGAAGGAGATCGGTTTCGATGGCGGTAGCGCGTCGGATGCGCCACAGCAAGGACGCGAGCCGTAGCACCAGCTCGCGCTCAACCGCAGTTTGGGCGTCGTAGTCCGCGGTGATGGTGCCTTCAAATGCTCGGTAGTCTTCGCTATCCTCCAAGGCGGAAATGACGGTTTCGGCCGTCAGTCCGTGGCGGACGGCGTTGCGCCGCGACCGCCGTTTGCCCTGTTCGGTTTTTGGGCCCGTGCTCCGCAGCGCATTGCGGCGATTGGCCTCGATCTGCCGAAATGACGTCATTGACCAGTGAGCCCGTCAGCGCTGTCGGAAACGGAGCTCTGCACATCGACGCGCGGAACAGTGTTCGTGCCGGCACGATCCTGAACTGACATACCCGGTGTTCCTGCATCCGGGGATTGCTGACTTGGGCTTGCGGCGCCCCCGTTGAGCCGCGAGTGCTGCCAAAGTCTTAGAGCGACGGGGAGAGGATCAATCTTGACCTGATCCCACCACGCGGCCTCGTCGGCGTGCCGATGCAGTTCGCGGTGATGGATCCGACAAACCGGCACCGTGAACTCGTCGCTGACCCGGCGCCCGAGCGCGCGAGCCTGGGTAAAGCGCAGATGATGCGGATCCGATGGCGCCCGACCGCACACAAGGCACGCCTGTCGGGAGACGAATTTCAGGTGGTCCTTGTCGCGCACGCGGACCGTTTTCCCGAGCGCACGGACCGCACGGGAACGCTCGGATCTGCGAGGCACGTTTGTCGGCTCTTCGCTGCCGCTCCCATCAAGCTCGCCCGCCGGCACGGCGGTTGCCGCATTGGCGGGCTCGCCACTATCAAGCGCCGATAGCTTTGCCTGAAACTGCTCCTCGACCATTTGTGCATCGCTTGCCATCAGCGCGTTCTTTGCAGAAAGGCGCCGATGAACCCAAGCTGCCGCGTCATCGCCCGAATTCAATGAAGCCAGCTCGGCGACGAGACTGTCGCGAAGGCTTGCTGATAGGTTAGCAGCGAGAAAGCGCGGTGGGGACTGTACCGGAGGCAATCGACTGGCGTGAACTGGTGGTTCGGCAGCAGCAGGGGCGCGCCCGTTCGGTCGGGCGCGATCATCGGATTCGCGCGGCGGCTCGCTGCTGGAATTAGATTGTGCACCGATGTCCGGGGCATCGAGGTCATCGTCTCCGGCGATCCCGACCAGGGTGAACAGCGCGTAGCGGCGGGCATAGGTCAGTGCCGCGCCCATGCGATGCGGCGCCGAGGCCTCGCTGATCGGACATACCAACCAATCGGACGAGACCCATTCGCCAGAGGCGTGGGCAAGGACCGTGGTGAGGCGGATGAGACCGGCCTCGGTGTCGACGGATGTGGTCTGGATGGTCGCGATCTCGTGCCGTCCGAGGCTCTTGCGCACGATGTCGAGGCCGCTCGCAAGCGGCGCATAGCGAAACGTCCGGTCGCCTTCGCGCGGGAACGGTGAGCGGATGGTGCCTAGGAGCGATTTTTCCGGATTGGCCATCTCGGCTTGCGCTTTGGCGAGCGCTGCGGCGATCGCGCCAATCGACTCACTGGAGCGGTGCATGGCCACCTTCTCCCTCGACGAGGTCGAAGCTCACCGCACCCGATTTCGAGCGCTTGGCGCGAATGCCGTGGCCGATGGCTTCCTTGGCATCCTCCGGCATGAGGCCCTTCAGCTCGGCCTTGGCTTTCTCGTGCTCCGCGAAGGCCTCGCGGGTCGACCGGAACACAGCCGCGAGCTCGGCCCAGGCATTGGATGCGCTCATGTCGACGATCCGCACGGCCGCGAGCCGCGGCCGCGGCGGCTCGACGCCAAAGAGGCGAGGGGGCTCGCCGCTCTCCACGCAGCGCCAGAACTTTTTCTCGGCCGTGAACAGGAGGTGCTGGTAGAGCGGATCGGCCGGTATGGTGATCTCCACCCATTTGCCGCCGCCTGTGATAATCGAGAGCACCGCGGTCTTGGTATTGACCACCCACATATTGTGCTGGAGCTGCGCCATGTGCTTATCGGCGGCGATTTCCTCCGAGAACGACCAAGGCAGCATGAACTTGGCCTCGAAGACCGCTTCGGTTCCGTCAACTACGCCGTCGAGGGTTGCTGCCATCCACCGCACCACTGAGTGCCGCACCCGACGCTGCACGTCTTTGATGGCATGGCCGGCGTTGCGCTCGTACCAGTGCCGATTGAGCGGCTCGGTAACGAGGCCGAGCTGGACGATGAGGTTGCCAGAGAGGTCCTCGGGCTCGACCTCGCCGCGCTTCTCCTGCCAGAGGCGGACGAGAGCGGCCTCATCGGTCCCCAAGATGATCCGGGCGTCAGAGCCGCCGATGAAGCTCCGCCTATTCGCTGAATCGTTCATAGATCTCCTCCAGTCGGGCAAGTTTGTCCAAAGTGGTGTCGTCATGCGCTGAACCTCTGTTTTTACTTAAATCAGCACGTTGTTACGATACTCCGAAAATCATGATTTGCAACTGAAATCGGAACATTGATATGGTTTTTTTGCCCGTACAATGTCGAATGGCGCGTGCTGCCCTTGGCTTGGGCGTTCGAGAGCTTGCTGCAGCGGCCAAAGTGTCCATAGACACAGTCGCTAGGTTTGAGCGGGGAGACGAACTGAAGGAGCGGACGATTGACGCGCTACGGACGGCGCTTGAGGCGGCTGGCGTCGAGTTCACCAACGGTGACAAGCCTGGCGTCCGCCTGACCGAGGCTCCTCGTGCGCGATCCGTAGAGCCTGCCCGCCGGTCAAAACGGGCGGTCTCCGGGAAAGCAGTTCGCGGCAAAACCGCGAAGGCAAGCGAACAGAAGCGATAGGGTTCAAGCCCCCGACCATGACGGCGCCTTGATGTTCAGTGCGAAACTGGTGAGAAGCTTTGATCAGCGTTCGAGCGGGCCGGCGTCGAGTTCACCGATGAGAGCGGGGGAGGGCCGGGCGTACGCTTGCGAAAGTCGCCTCCGGCGAGCAAACGAAAATAGGCGAATGGAAGTGGCTACTTTTGCGATAAACGGCCCGCAAAACGAAGCCAATTTTTGCCCGCCAGATCAATCGACGGCGGATGACAAAGCCCCGCGCATTCGGCCCTGAGAATCTGGACGGCGCGATGAGTAAGTTTCCGAGCCGGAATGCCGCATGAGGCCGCAGCCGCAACAATCGACCCAGGAAGTATTGGCGGGCCTCGTCGAGCGCGTCACCTTCCACAATGCCGAGAACGGCTTCTGCGTCCTGCGGGCGAAGGCGCGTGGGCATCGGGACCTGGTGACCGTGGTCGGCCACGCGGCGACCATCGCGGCCGGCGAGTGGATCACAGCGTCGGGCGATTGGGTGAACGATCGCACCCACGGCCAGCAGTTCAAGGCGCGCTTCCTCAAGACCTCGGCCCCCACCTCGGTCGAAGGCATCGAGAAGTATCTCGCCTCGGGCATGATCCGGGGCATCGGCCCGGTCTACGCCAAGAAGCTGCTGCGCGCCTTCGGCGAGAGGGTGTTTGACATCATTGAGGGAGAGCCCGCTCGGCTCCGTGAGGTGGACGGCATCGGGCCGGTGCGTGCCGAGCGCATCGTCGCGGCCTGGGCCGAGCAGAAGGTCGTGCGCGAGATCATGGTCTTCCTGCATAGCCACGGCGTCGGCACGGCGCGCGCGGTGCGCATCTTCAAGACCTACGGTGCCGACGCCGTGCAGGTCATGTCGGAGAACCCCTATCGTCTGGCGCGCGATATCCGCGGCATCGGTTTCAAGACCGCCGACGCCATCGCGATGAGGCTCGGCATCGAGAAGACTGCCATGGTGCGCCTCCGCGCGGGCATCTCCTATGCGCTGATCGAAGCCATGGACGAGGGACATTGCGGCCTGCCGACGGAAGAGCTGATACCGCTTACCGAGAAGCTGCTCGAGGTGCCGCAAGGGCTCCTCCGCACGGCGCTCGATCTCGAGCTGCAGGAGGACACGGTGATCGCCGATCGGGTTGGCGAAACGCCCTGCATCTTTCTCGCCGGCGTGCACCGCGCGGAGCGCACCATCGCCGAGCGGCTGCTGCGACTGGCAAACGGCAGGCTGCCTTGGCCCTCGATTGACCGGGACAAGGCCTTGCCGTGGGTCGCGCAGCGTATCGGTCTTGCGCTCGCCGAAAGCCAAATCGCTGCGATCCGGCTCGCACTGATGTCCAAGGTGCTGGTCATGACCGGCGGCCCCGGCGTCGGCAAGACCACCATCGTCAAAGCCATTCTGCGCATCCTTTCAGCGAAGGGGGTGAGGCTCTTGCTCAGCGCGCCGACCGGCCGCGCCGCCAAACGCATGAGCGAAGCAACCGGCCTCGAGGCCAAGACCATCCACCGGCTGCTGGAGGTCGACCCCAAGGGCGGCGGCTTCAAGCGCGGCGAGGACAACCCGCTCGACTGTGACCTGTTGGTGGTCGACGAGACCTCTATGGTCGACGTCATGCTGATGCGGGCGCTCATGCAGGCGGTGCCGGAGAGGGCCGGCCTCCTGATTGTGGGCGACATCGACCAGCTTCCGTCGGTCGGTCCCGGCCAAGTACTGGCCGATATCATCGCATCCGGCGCCGTGCCGGTCGTGCGCCTCACCGAGGTATTCCGGCAGGCTGCGCAAAGCCGCATCACCACCACAGCCCATCGTATCAACCAGGGCTCCATCCCTGATCTCAGCCCGCACGGAGCTGAAAGCGACTTCTACTTCGTGCCAGCGGACGACCCGGAGGCTGCCGTTCCTCGCATTATCGAGCTGGTGAAGACCCGGATCCCGCGGCGGTTCGGCCTCGATCCGATTCGCGACATCCAGGTGCTCTGTCCGATGAACCGTGGGGGCGTCGGGGCACGTTCGTTGAATATCGAGCTGCAGGCGGCGCTCAATCCCGCCGGTGATCGCAAAGTGGAGCGGTTCGGCTGGACCTTCGCGCCCGGCGACAAGGTCATGCAGATCGAGAACGACTACGACAAGGAGGTCTACAACGGCGATATAGGCTATACGACGAGGTTGACCCCGATGCCGGCGAAATCGCCGCGAGTTTTGACGGTCGGTCGGTCACTTACGGATTTGGCGAACTTGACATGCTGGTGCCGGCCTATGCGGCGACCATTCACAAGAGCCAGGGATCTGAATATCCAGCCGTGATCATCCCGGTCCTCACTCAGCATTACCCCATGCTGCAGCGGAACCTGCTCTACACCGGCGTCACGCGCGGCAAGCGGCTGGTCGTGCTGGTCGGGCAGAAGAAGGCGATCGCCATCGCGGTGCGCAACATTTCGGGCCGGCGGCGCTGGTCGAGGCTCGGCGAGTGGCTGCGTCCCGACCCGCCGCCGTCAAGATTGAACGGCTTGATTTGAGCCATGGTGGCAGCGGATTTTCTGCAGGATCCGCAGGTTCGGCGGTGGCTCGCTGGGGTCGAGCCGGCCTGGACGCTGCTCACCTTCGACAGTTTGCGCGCGCTCCGGCAGGAGCCGTCGGCTGGTCGGAGCGCGATCCGGATCGCCAATGATCTCATTGTCGACGAGATCGCCGGCTCGGCGGTGGCGCGCAACACCCTGATCCTCCTGCAGCAGGCGATTGCGCATGATGGCCTGCCGCTGACCGCAACCGGCAACCTGTCGCGGGCCGTGGTGCGGCGCGACAATCTGGGTGGAAGCGCGTATTGCCGTGTTGTCCGCTTGCTGGCGCAGGCATCCACGCTGGTGCGCGCGCGGCGCGGCAAGTTGGTGGCGACACCCTTGGGCAAATCGATGTTGAGCGATGCGCGGCAAGGTTGCTTACCAGCGATCCTGTTTCATCTGGCGTTCTGGCACATGGATCTCCGGAATTTCGGCCGCGGTTTGCTCGGCTCATGGCCGCAGGCAGACATTGGCATTGTGCTGTGGTCGCTATCGGTTTGCGCCAGCGACTGGCAGACCGGCGAGACGCTCATCCGGCTTTGCACCATACCCGAGCCAGCCACCCTGACGGGGACGTGGGACATGTCGGCCCGCGCCATGAAGACGCGCATCCTTCGCCCCTTGTTGTGGTTCGGACTGCTGGAGTACCGCAGCGAAAAGATTCCCGACAATAACTTCGCAGCGCGGCATTATTATCGATGAGAGCCGATGCAGCGGGAGGCTGGACGGACCAGTTGCGGACAAGAGACCCGCATTGGCCGCCATCAGCCGCTGACGCCGCCCGGGTGGTCGAAGCGAAAACGCGAGAGATTCGAACGGCGCTCAAGCGCGTCGGGCGTCGAGTTCATCGACGCGAGCGGGGGAGGGCCGGGCGTACGCCTGCGGAAGTCACCTCAGGTGAGCAGAAGAAAATAGGGCGAAGGCGAGCGGATACTTTGGCTCGGCGGCGCGCTGCAGCGGGCAAGGCACGAAATCGCTGCGCGACCCGGCCGTGACCCGGCAGCCGTCGGCGCTCCCTCGGCGCCACCGAAGCGATCGGAGTGAACGTCAAAGGACCAAAATATGAAAATCGCCCGGGATAAATCCTCGCCGCCGGAGCGAGCATCAACGGTGATCAACCCGGCGTCCTCTGACCAAGGCTGCTGCTGCGCAATCCGCGAAGCCCGCCCGCCCGTCAAAACGGACAGCTTCCGCGAAAGCAGTTCGCGGGAAAACCGCCAAGGCAAGCGAGAAGAAACGATAGGGTTCGGAGTCAAGCCACCGACCAGCACGTCTTGACAGCGGATTTGGCGGGTGGCGAGCGGGTAACGATCGCCGGACGCACCGGACCGACGACGCCGGCCTATACACGTCCTGCCCAAGGGATTGCATCGCATCCGCCACTACGGCTGTTCGCCAACGCGCGACCAACATCGCACGCGCCCGCGAGCTGCCTCGCCGTGCCGCCCGCCGTCATCCAGCCCGAGACGGATGATCCCTCCGAGCCTGATCAGCCGCTTACCCTGCCAACACCGTGCCCCTACTGCGGTGGTCGTATGATCATCATCGAGCTCTTGAGCGCGGCTGCGCGCTGCGAGCCCAAGCATCGACCAACACCCGTGATCGGGATCGATACTTCATGATGCCGTTGGGCATGCCGCCATTCAACCGTTCGGTTTCTCCCTATCGCTGGTTTCTGACCCGCAACAAAGGCTCATGCTCATGGCTTGTCTGATCGTCAGCATCTGCAACGGGCATCTCCGCCCGCGCACCCAGACCGCCATAGACCCTGCTGCCCCGCCGGGTGCCCCACCCAACGCGATTTCGTGCCTTGGCGCTTTTCGGACGCCAGCCGGACGAGTGTGTGGCGTGTCCAGCAACGCCGGCATACGAAACCGGCGCATGAAGAGACATCGAGCCCCTTCCGCGTACACGGGCAGCTGATGTAGGCTTATCGGAAAGCTGCCAGCGGGACGCGTCGAAATCCCGATCATTGTAATAGGGAGCGCTCGTGCCGTCGCCTGGCGTCTCAGCGTTCACATAACAGGGGTCCCTGCGCGCGTTACGCGACGATCTATTACGGGAAAGCAATGAAACTCCCGTCGCCAATTCCTTCAACCTGCCGGAACCGCGATAGCGAGTATTGGCGTAAGATCGGCCTTTCGATCGATCGCAAGGCGGTGCGGGTTCTGGCGGAGGGGCCACCATGACGCCCATTCTCATCGCACAAATCTCCGACCTCCACATCAAGCGCCCGGGTGAGTTGGCTTATCGAACGGTCGACACCGCGGGCGCGCTCGAACGCTGCGTCGTGCAACTCAACGAGCTGCGGCCGAGGCCGCAGATGGTGGTGATCTCGGGCGACCTCGTCGATACAGGTTTGGAGGAGGAATACGCGCATCTCGCCCGCTTGCTGGCGCCGCTCGAGTTGCCGTTTGCGGCCATTCCGGGTAACCACGATGCGCGCGGGCCGCTGCGCCTTGTGTTTCCCGATCAGCCCTACGCGGCGGACGCCGGTGCCATGAACGTCAAGATCGAGCTCGAGGCGCTCGATCTGATCCTGCTCGACTCGAGCGTGCCGGGGGAGCCGCATGGCGAGCTCGACGCGGATTCGCTGGCTTGGCTCGACGCGACCCTTGCCGGATCGGCACGCCGGCCGGCGCTCTTGTTTTTGCACCATCCACCGTTCGTGACCGGCATCGCGCACATGGATCGGCAGAACCTGCGCAATGCGTCAGCGCTCGCCGCCCTCGCGCGCCGCCATCCGCGCCTTCGGATGATCGCGGCCGGCCACGTGCACCGCGCGGTCGCGACCGTGTTCGCCGGTGTCGCGGCAACGATATGCCCGGCTCTCAATCACGCGGTCGATCTCGATCTGGCCGCGGCGCGCGCACCGTCACTGAAAACCGAGCCGCCGGCCTTTCACCTGCACGCCTGGTTTGCCGGTGAGGGTTACGGAAACGTCGTGACCCATGTTGTGCCGATCGGCACCTTTGCCGGTCCGTGGCCGTTTTTCGATGCCGATGGGCGGCTGGTTTAGCGATGGCCGGATAGGCGTTCCAGGTGTTGGCGCCCGCGGAGGGAGCTAAGGGAACCACCTGGCTTCGCCTTTTTGGATCGCGACTTCGATTTTCGAATGCCACGCTATCGTCGGGCGGATAAGATCGTCTCCTCGTGGAGCGGTCATGCGCGCCGGCAATGGTGCGCCTGCCGCGATACGCCGTCAGTACATCAATGGAGGAGCGCATGATCGATCATACCCAGGACAAGAACGATATAGCACCGCGCCGACGCTTCTTTGGTCGCCTTGGAGGAGTTGTCGTGCTCGGACTCGCGAGTCTCGTACCAAAGTCGTTGCACGCGCGAGCACCGGTGGCGCGGCCGCACGGCCCAAATTGGCCCGGCGCACTGCACGGTCGTCATCGCCAAGTGGTAGACGCCTATGAAGCCAACTCGGGATTCCCGCTCGCATTTGCACACACGTTTCTAGCCCCCAACAAATCGGCAACTGCGGTTGTCGTTCTCCGCCACGGCGCCTTCCCGATCGCGCTCGACAACGCGATGTGGGAAAAATACAAAATCGGCGAATCGTTTAAGATTGTCGATCCGGAAACCAAAGCCCCGGCGAATAAGAACCCTTTCCTGCGGCCAAAATCAGGCGTCCTTTTAGTAGACGATATGGCTATTGACCGGCTGATCGCGAAGGGAGTTGTCTTCGGTGCTTGCAATGTCGCGCTGCAAGTCCAAAGCAAGATGCTCGCCAACAACGCTGGCGTCAGCGCCGAAGAGGCGGCAAAGGAATGGGCAGCGAATGTGATCCCAGAGATCACAATTATCCCGTCGGGAACTTGGGGAGTGAATCGAGCACAGGAAGTGGGCTGCACGTACTGCGCCGGAGGCTGAAAAAAATGTTGTAGTGCGGAATGACGCGAATGGCACATCGCGTCATTTTACGGCAATGCAGCACTCCGGTCGCTTTCGGGGCATTGCGGACGTGGCTGGACCTGCAGCTCGCCTGGCCCGGTCGCCAATGACAGACGGCAATCGGAGGGCAGCACCGTGAAAAAGGGCTTGCGCCGGCCCAGGCTCAGCGCGATCATTCTATCGTCACGGCTGCGGGCTTTCATCCTGATTGCCGCGCCGTTCTCATCCAGACTGTCGCGCTATACCGAGGATACGCAGCAAGGACACGAGAAACCGCATCGTGACATTTTTGGAATGTCTGCCGTTCTAAACACCACCGACTTAAGAATTGCTTAACCTCCTTCGTAACTGCACTATGGGAAAGCGGCTTCGTCAACGACGACAGATCAACCCGATCACGGGTAGATGGCGAAACGAGCAAACCGCCGTACCGGCACTTTGCCCCCTGTTCCTGATACGGATCGGCAGGACCCGCAACGGATCAGCAAGGACCATCGATACGGTCTGTCGGCCGATCCAACGAACCGGCACCGAGAGGTCCGTTCAAGAATAAAGCCAGCCGCTTGGGAGAATGAGATGTCAGACAAAAGTGAGCAGTTGATCAGGCCAAAAATGCATCATGTAAATCTCAAAACGAACCGGTTACAGGAAATGATCAGTTGATACGGAATCGTGGTTGGTGCCAAAGTCAATTTCCAGTTTCCCGGTGGAGCTTTTATCTCCAATGATCGAGCCAACCACCGCATCGCACTCCTGGCTGTGCCCGGACTGCAGGAGGATCCACAAAAGTTCATTCACGCCGGTCTTCACCACACCGCATTCGAATACGAGTCCTTTGACGACTTGATGTCATCTTATACTCGTTTGAAGAAAACGGGTATCGAACCCCAGGTTTGCCTCGATCACGGAGTGACGACATCATTGTACTATTCTGATCCTGATCCTGATCAAAACATGGTTGAGCTGCAGGTTGACAATTTCGCAAATTGGGATGCCTCGTCGGAATGGCTGCGGACATCGGATGATTTCCACCGAGACCCGATCGGTACGTTTTTTGACCCTGACCTCGTGCTTGCTGCCTATCGGGCTGGTGCGACGTTCGAGCAGCTTCGTAAAGAGACCCGTGCAGGAAAATATCCCCCCAAGAAGCCGCCGAACCTCAATCTCCCTCCACTGGGCTGAGGCCGTTCGAATGAGCCTTTTCTGACAGCGAACTCAATCTCTTTGTCGAGGCCCGATGACAACCTCCTTGATGACTGTCACGGTGAGCAAGACGAGCACGAAGAATATCGCCCCTAGGTAGATTCGAACAACGTCCCAGATAAGTACAGAAGATCCAGGAGATAACCCATATATCGTGGCTTCCGCATAGATAGGCGATGGCTACTGCCGCACGAACTGTGTACGATTGTCATTGTTCCCAATGTCATTGTTCGCAACGTTACGTATACGTGACAAAATGTGGTGGATCGAACGTTAGTTCGGAACCGGTACCCCTCCGTCCCCCTGCTCGCGTTGGTGGTTTACAGTGGCTCAGGACCCAGTCATGATTGGGCTCTGGTTCTTCGTTTAGCCAAGCCGTATGATGAACGAGTTATCTGTAATTGAATTAGCAGTAACGGGCCGCCTCGAACACCCCGAGTTGCTCGAGTCGTGCAGGTGTGAACCGAAGTTCGCCTTCTGACTAGCCAAGGGCTCCGCCCTTGATATCCCTTGCGCCCGGGCGTGACGAGGGACCGAGGAGTCCACCCGCAAACGGGAACAAAATTCGCGTTAGCGGCACCATAACGGTCTAAAGGCCTTCATCCACCCGTCGAAGCATCGTGATCTATCGTCTGCTCGAAAACCACGTCTTGGGGCCGGAACTCGTCAATGTCATGACGATGGCCTACGAAGACGTATTAGACGTGTTACAATTGCCCGATCGGGACGATCCGTTGGCCGACATAATAGCACGACGAATTGTTGAACTAGCACTCTCGGGGCAGATCGATCCAAAATGCATCCCTGATCAGGTGCTTCAGTCTTTGGACGGCGACGTCACAGAGGCTCCATGATGAGGTTTGTCGGCCAGTCGCCCTCATCGGATCGGGTCATTACGGCACGGAATGCCGAAGGCTCATCAGTTCACGCTCG
Source organism: Xanthobacteraceae bacterium (assembly GCA_052148715.1). Lineage (GTDB taxonomy): Bacteria > Pseudomonadota > Alphaproteobacteria > Rhizobiales > Xanthobacteraceae > JBKQHQ01. The sequence goes on from JBKQHQ010000035.1 coordinate 19,625, forward strand.
ACCGGAACATGACTGCCAGAACCAGTCCGAAGGATCGATCATTTTCGGGTCACCTTGCCGTCGATCCGAGCCCGATCGGCGATCCTTATACCCCCGCCTCTGCCCGACCGATCGCTTCTCGTCGTCGGCTCGGGTGTCCTCTCCGCTGCGTCTGTGCTGGCCGGAACGGTTACCTGAAATGTGCCGCCGATCAAACTCGCCCATCGTAGCCTCTCCGAGTTTTCAATCGGATCAGTATGCCTGAGATGGGTGAACAGGCCGTAACCTTAGGAGGTGCGTCGATAGGCTCGCCACCGTCTGCGTCTCGCTATGGCCGCCGTCGGTGTTTTTCGTCTGGACCATGATACCGAATTTGCCCGGGGAGGGCGCAAGCTTCTCCGAAACGCCTCTTCGGTGCATGTGGGCGGATCAATTCGCGCGGCGATTCAGCAAGTCCTAGCGGTCTCAGCCGTTGCTTGCCGCGCGGCGAAGCAGGACGAGCAGGAAACCCAATAGCACGGCTGCCGACAGGCCGAGCGACCAGTGAATGCCGATCGCCGCGCCGAGGACGCCCACGGTGACGCCGCTGAAGGCACGCATGCCGAGCCCAGCCATGTTGAACAGGCCGACAACCCGGCCGCGAATATTGGTGGGGGCATTCAATTGGACCAGGGCCTGCGCCATCGTGTTGAACGACAGCTCGAAGAACCCTGCGGCAAACAGCAACGCGATCGCAAGCATGTAAATCCAGACCGATGCGAACGCCACTAAGGACAGGCACCATAGAACTGCGAGGACGATCGCCGTCCGAGGAGTCGCTTTGAGTCGTCCCCAAGCTTCCAGAGCGATGCCCGCGAGGAGCGCGCCGGCTGCGTCAGCCGCCAGAAGGACACTGTAGGACACGCCAGGGTCGCCGTGCCCGAGATCGTTGGCAAAGCCCGGCATCTGGGCGTTATAGGCGTTGCCGACCATAAAAGAGGTCAGCCCGGCGAGCAGGGTCATCGAGGTCAGGACCGGGCGCGTGCCGATGGCGCGGATGGTCTGCACGATGTCGGCAAGGCCGCGGACGGCGAGGCGTCTCGGCGCTGCGCCTTTGCCGCTGGTGGGCGCCCAGAACAGCCAGAGCAGCATCGGGAAGTAAAACAGCGTGTTGAGAATGATGCCGTGGGATGGGCCCAGCGCCAGCATGATGACGCCGCCCATGGCCGGACCGACCAGGACGCCCAGGTAGCGCGCCATCGCGTTCATCCGCACTGCGCTCGGCAGATCGGCCGGACCGACGAGGTCGTAGAGCAGCAACTGGTTCGGTGTATGCCACAGTACGCCGGCGCAGCCGTGGATGACCAGAAGCAGCATCGCGCTCCACATCTGAAGCGTGTCGGTGATGAAGAAAATGCCCCATCGCGTCGATGCCACGATGAAGAGCAGCATCCCGCACTGGATGATGCGGCGCGGGTCGAACCGGTCGGCCAACCCGCCGACGGCGACGGAAAACAGCAGAAATGGAAGCCAGTGCGACAGCACCGCGAAGCCGGCCAGCGCGGGTGAATGGAATTTCTGGAAGACCACCCAATAACTGATCACATGCTCGACGTTGTCGGCCATCATGGCCAAAACGAAAGCCACGAACTGCGCGCGATAGGGCAGTGACTTCATGGCTGCGAACGAGCTGGATGCAGCCGCCAGGTTCGTCGAAGGTTCAGGGCTCAATCGATCACCTGGGTAAAACTTGGCCGGACTCGGCGATTGCGATGCTGCCGACGCGGCATCCAGATTTTCGCTCGGGCCGATGCGGGCCCGTTGTGACACTCGGGCATGATTAGGCGCCTAAATAGCCGGTGACAGCGCCGTGCAGATGGATCTCGGGCGCGGGCGGGCGCTCGATTGAGCAGAATCTCGTGCCGCGTCGCGCCCCGCGTCGCCCCGGATAATCACCCAGTGCGGAGGCGAAAAATCTCATGTTGTCGGCGACCTCCTGGCTAGCGCTGGCAATCGGCCGTACGCCGATCTCGGCCGGGCATCTTCGCTGGGGACGAATTAAAAGAAACAGATGCATCGTAACGGCCGAATCACGTAGACGAATTCGGGTAACCTTTTACCTAAAAGGTGGTGCGGTGGCGGGCTATTCGCGTATTGCTGACGTCCGAAGGCTCCTCAATCCCAGGGGATTCTTGATAACGGTCGGGGGCGCATTGGTTTTTTTCGGCGCGGTCGGCCTCTTGGCGCCGGTTGAGGCGCGGAGGACGGAAGGGCACATCGGCGCAGTCCTCGGCGTGGCGATGGTCTTGGCTGGTCTGTTTCTCCCCGCTCGCCTCGACCGACTGATCGTAGCCCTCTTCGGTGTGGTCGCACTGTATGTAGAATTCCTCTACGTCAGCGCGGGGTTGTTCGGTGCGGAGGTCGCCACCACTAGCGATCACCTCACGCAGATAGCAATTGCAGGTCCAGCGCTTTTGATAGCGATTTCAGGCGGGTTCGCCGAGCGCTAACATTCTGGTGGGCGTGTTGTCGCGTTGGCGGCCTAACGAACGACTGATTGTTCACGCCAGCGCTGGCAGCTGCAAGCCGTGGTCTCGCGCGCAGGCGATCGCTTCGTCGTAGCCGGCATCGGCGTGGCGCATGACGCCGGAGGCGGGGTCGTTCCACAGCACGCGCTCGATGCGCCGCGCCGCTTCCGGCGTGCCGTCGCATACGACCACCATGCCGGCATGCTGAGAGTAGCCGATGCCGACCCCGCCGCCGTGGTGGATCGACACCCAGGTCGCTCCGCTCGCGCAGTTGAGCAAAGCGTTGAGCAAGGGCCAGTCGGAGACGGCGTCGGAACCGTCCCTCATAGCTTCGGTCTCGCGGTTGGGGCTTGCGACCGGGCCGGAATCGAGATGGTCGCGGCCGATCACGATCGGCGCCGTCAGCTCGCCCTTCGCCACCATCTCGTTGAAGGCGAGCCCAAGCCGGTGCCGGTCCCCAAGCCCGACCCAGCAGATGCGCGCCGGCAGGCCTTGGAACTTGATGCGCGATCGCGCCATGTCGAGCCAGTGGTGCAGATGCCGGGCGTGCGGCATCAGCTGCTTGACCTTGGCGTCGGTGCGAAAAATATCCTCGGGGTCGCCGGACAGCGCGGCCCAGCGGAACGGACCGACGCCGCGGCAGAAGAGCGGCCGGATATAGGCCGGCACGAAGCCGGGGAAATCGAACGCGTCGGCGACGCCCATCTCCTTGGCCATCTGCCGAATGTTGTTGCCGTAATCGACGGTCACCACGCCGCGTCGCCAAAACTCCAGCATCGCGCGCACATGAACCGCCATCGATTCCTTCGCCGCGCGTTCGACCGCCTTGGGATCGCGCTCGCGCCGCGCCTCCCACTCGTCGAGCGTCCAGTGCGCCGGCAGATAGCCGTTGATGGGATCGTGCGCCGAGGTCTGATCGGTGACCACATCCGGCTTCACGCCGTGGGCCACGAGCTCCGGCAGAACCTCGGCGGCGTTCCCGACCACCCCGACCGAGAGCGGCTTTCGCTCGCGGCAGGAACGCTCCACCATTGCCAGCGCCGCATCGAGACTGTCGGCCCGGGCATCGAGGTAGCCGGTCTTCAGCCGCATCTCGATGCGGGACGGCTGGCACTCGACGGCGAGCAGCGATGCGCCCGCCATCGTCGCGGCCAGCGGCTGCGCCCCACCCATGCCGCCGAGCCCCGCCGTCAGAATCCATTTGCCCGCGAGACTTCCGCCGTAGTGGCGCCGTCCGATCTCGGCAAACACCTCATAGGTGCCCTGCACGATGCCTTGCGAGCCGATATAGATCCAGGAACCTGCCGTCATCTGGCCGAACATCATCAGCCCTTTGCGGTCAAGCTCGCGGAAGTGATCGAGCGTCGCCCAATGCGGCACGAGGTTGGAGTTCGCGATCAATACCCGCGGCGCGTCCGCGTGCGTCCGAAACACGCCGACGGGCTTGCCCGATTGCACCAAAAGCGTCTCGTCCGCCTCGAGCTTGCACAGCGCCGCTACGATGCGGTCGTAACTCTCCCAATCGCGCGCGGCACGGCCGATCCCACCATAGACCACGAGCTCGTGCGGCTTCTCGGCCACTTCGGCGTCGAGGTTGTTCATCAGCATCCGCAGCGGAGCCTCGGTGAGCCAGGATTTGGCATTGAGTTGCGGTCCGCGCGGCGCGCGAACGATCCGCGCATTGTCGAGACGGGTGGGCATCCGCTACTCTCAGCGTGGACAAAGGCGCGGCGGGCGTTGAGCACGGCGCGCAGTGTCGGTTCGATCGGTAAGGCAAAACCGGCGTCCCACGCGGCCTCGCTCCGTCTCGCGGTCGGCCAGGATGGGGTCATGCGGGCGCTCCGGCATGTCCCGACGCGCGGTGCGTCAGCGTAACGTCGCGGCCGCCTCTTATCCGCGCGTGCAAGGGATTGAAGCCGGCGCGATAGACCAGCTCGGCGGGACGCTCGATGTCCCAAATTGCGAGATCACATCGATGGCCGACCGCCAGCGTTCCGACGTGTTGCTGCTGACCAAGCGCGCGCGCCGCCTCGCGCGTGACGCCGGCGATCGCTTCCTCGACCGTCAGCCGGAACAGCGTCGCCGCCATGTTCAGGATCAGCAGCAGCGACGTGATCGGCGAGGTTCCGGGGTTGCAGTCCGTTGCGATGGCGATCGGGACGCCATGGCGCCGCAAGGCGTCGATCGGCGGACGCTGCTGCTCGCGCAGGAAGTACCAGGCGCCCGGCAGCAGCACCGCGATGGTACCGGAGCGCGCCATGGCGGCCGCGCCCTCCTCGTCGGTGTGTTCAAGATGATCGGCCGAGAGCGCCGCATGATCGGCAGCGAGCTTCGCTCCGTGCAAGTTCGAGAGCTGATCGGCGTGCAGCTTGACGGGCAAGCCTGCTTTCCGTGCAGCCGCGAAAACACGAGCGGCCTGTTCCGGTGAGAATGCGATTCCCTCGCAGAAGGCATCCACCGCGTCCGCAAGCTTCTCGCCGGCGATCGCCGGGATCATCTCGGTGCATACCGCGTCGATATAGCGGTCCTTGTTTCCATCTGATTCCGGCGGCAGCGCATGGGCACCGAGGAAGGAGGTCACGACGCTCACGTCGCGCAAGCTTTCCATTCTGCGGGCGGCGCGCAGCATCCGTCTTTCGGTGCTCAGCTCGAGCCCGTAGCCGGATTTGATCTCTACCATCGTCACCCCTTCGCTCAGTAGATGATCGAGCCGGGTCAAGGCCTGAGCCACGAGGTCGTCTTCGCTGGCCGAGCGCGTGGCCTTGACCGTTGAGGCGATACCGCCACCCGCGCGCGCGATCTCTTCATAGGTCGCGCCCTTGAGCCTGAGCTCGAATTCATGCGAGCGATTTCCCGCGTGGACGAGATGGGTGTGGCAATCGATCAGGCCCGGGGTGATCCAACGACCGTCGAGCCCGATCCTTTCAGCTGCTGCGTAGCCCGTCGGTAGCTCCGCACGCGGCCCGACATAGGCAATGCGGCCATCGCGGCTCGCAATGGCCCCGTCCTCGATGACGCCAAGTCCCGGCGTCCCGGGAGCCACCGTGGCGAGACGTGCGTCGAGCCAGATGCGATCGAAATGCATCGAAGTGCGTCCGGAGGGTCCTTATTTGTCTATACATAATCGAGCCATCGCTCTATTGTCGAGGGCAATCGCGGACGCAGCCGATGGCCAGAACTCTGGTGTTCGATCATGCCCTTCTGCCGAGCGGCTGGGCACGGAACGTCCACGTGACCATTGCGGACGGAATGGTCACGGGCATCGGCTTGGAGAAAATCCCGGGCGCAGAACGGATAGCCGGGATCGCGCTTCCCGGCCTTGCCAACGTGCACTCCCATGCATTCCAGCGCGCCATGGCCGGCCTTGCCGAACGCCGCGGTCCGACCGACGATACGTTTTGGACCTGGCGCGAGGTCATGTACCGTTTTCTTGGCGTCCTCACCCCGGATGACGTCGAGGCGATCGCCGCCTTCGCCTACATGGAGATGCTCCAGGCGGGCTTCACCGCGGTCGGAGAATTCCATTACCTGCATCACGACGTTGACGGGCGGCCGTTCGCGGATCTCGGCGAAATGGCAGGGAGCATAGCCGCCGCCGCTGCCGTGACCGGAATCGGCCTCACGCTCCTGCCGTCGTTCTATGCCTATGGTGGGTTCGGCGCGGCGGAGCCGGCGAACGGCCAACGGCGATTTCTGAACGATCCGGAGAATTTCGCGCGCCTCGTCGAGCGGACCCGCGCCATCATCGGGAAGCTGTCGCATGGGCAGGTCGGAATCGCCCCCCATTCCTTGCGCGCGGTCACGCCCTCCACGTTGCGCGCCATGATGGCCGCGCAGCCGGGGGGGCCCATCCATATCCATGCTGCCGAGCAGAGGCGAGAAGTCGACGAATGCATGGCGACGCTCGGCGCGCGGCCGGTGCAATGGCTGCTGGAGAACTTTGCGCTCGACCAGCGCTGGTGCCTGATTCACTGCACGCACATGACCGCGGAGGAGACACGTAGGCTCGCCGCCTCGGGAGCCGCGGCGGGGCTGTGTCCGACGACGGAAGCCAATCTCGGCGACGGCATCTTCAACGCCCAAGCCTTCCTTGCGGAGGGAGGGACATGGGGCGTCGGCACCGATTCCAACATCCAGATCGATGCGGCGGCGGAACTGCGGCAGCTCGAATACAGCCAGCGTCTGCAGCATCGGTCGCGAAACGTGCTGGCCCGATATGAAGGTGAATCGACCGGCCATCGTCTTTACACCGCGGCGCTCGCCGGCGGCGCTCAGGCGCTGCGGCAGCCGATCGGGGCCATCGAACCCGGCCGCCGCGCGGATATCGTCACGCTCGACGCCGACCATCCGGATCTCACCGGCGATTCCGGCCATTGCCTCGATGCCTATGTCTTCGTCGCAGGACCGCGTCTGATCCAGACCGTGATTGCCGGCGGTGAAATCGTCGTCGAGGGTGGCCGCCATCGTCACCACGAGACGATCACGGCCGCTTACCGCCGCAGCTTGGCGCGACTGCTCGAGAATTGACCCCAGGGATGATGTTGGGCGAACGGAAAACCTCACCTGCGACGCCGCGTTACGCCCAGATTCATCAGTATCTGGAGCATGCGATCGTCTCCGGGGCATGGCCGCCCGGTCATCGCGTGCCGTCCGAGCGCGAATTGGTCGTTCAATATGCTTGCTCGCGAATGACCGTGCACCGGGCTCTCAGAGCTCTGGCGGCGGTCGGATTGATTACACGGCGGCGGCGCTCTGGAACCTTCGTCGCGCAGCCGACGTCGCAAAAATCCATTCTGGACATCCCCGACATCGAGGCGGAGGTGCGTCGCGCCGGCCGCTCCTATCGGTTCAAGCTGCTGTCGAGATCCGTGCGCAAGGCGACGCGCGAGGACCTGCGGCGTCTTCGCATCCGGCGCGGCGCGACGGTGCTGGCGCTCAAGGGCGTCCACTTTGCGGAAGACCTTCCGCTGGTCCTCGAGGATCGGGTCATCAACCTCGTCGCAGTTCCCGCCGCCCGCTGCGTCGATTTCAAGGATAGTCCGCCAGGCGGTTGGCTCCTGGCGCGAATTCCCTGGAGCGGCGCCGAGCATCACATCCGTGCGGTGAATGCGTCCGCGGCCGATGCGAGGGCTCTGGCAATTCGACCGCGCGAGGCCTGCCTCGTCATCGAGCGCAACACCTGGCATGCGGCGAAGTCGATCACCCACGTGATATTGACCTATCCGGGCGAACGGCAAGAGCTAGTCGCCCGCTTCAGCCCGACGAGCGGTCCGCGCCCGAGGCGCGCCGCGATGCCGCGCGCATAGCGGAAGTCAGCTAAGCAGCAGAGCGTCGTCCGCGAGGTCTTCGCCCTGATCACGGCGAAACAGGCGAAGGAGATCGGCCACGGTGATCGTGGCACGCTGCTCCCCTGCGACGTCGAAGACGATCTTGCCGCGATGGAACATGATCGTCCTGTCGCCGAACTGCAGAGCCTGCACCATCGAATGCGTGACCATCACGGCCGTCAATGCAAGATCGGCAATGATTTGTTGCGTAATCTCCATAACGAACTCGCCCGTCTTGGGATCGAGCGCGGCCGTGTGCTCGTCGAGAAGCAGCACGCGGGTCTTGCCGGCCGTCGCCATCAACAGGCTGACCGCCTGTCGCTGTCCGCCCGAGAGCAGGCCGACCTTGTCGTTGAGGCGGTTCTCCAGTCCGAGCCCAAGCCCCTTCAGCCGCTCGGCCACCTGCTCGCGAAGTACCCGATCGATCGCGAAGCGAAAGCCGCGCGGCTCCGTGCGTCCGTGCGCGAGTGCAAAATTTTCCAGTATGGTCATGTCCTCGCAGGTTCCGAGTTTCAGATCCTGAAACACACGGGACACGAGTCGTGCCCGGGAAGAAATTGACCAGGCGGTGATGTCGGTGCCGTCGACCACAACGCGGCCGCCGTCCGGCCGCACGCCCCCGGCGATCACGTTGAGCGCCGTCGATTTGCCGGCTCCGTTCGAGCCGATGACGGTGAGAAACTGTCCGGATGGAACCGTCAAATCGACGCCGCGCAAAGCCTGAGTTTCGAGCGGCGTGCCCTTGCCGAATGTCACCTCGATCTGTTCCAGCGCGATCATCGTGTCGGCTTCCAGGTGAGCAGCCTGCCGATCCCGCCTCCTGACCGGCCCATCAGCGTGAGCCCGACCAGGACAGCCGTGACGAGCTGAACGTCGGATGCCTGCAGGCCAAGAAAATCGGCGTTGAGTGCCAAGGCCACGGCAAATCGATACAGCATGGCACCGGCGAGGCACGCCAACGTGACCTGCGCGATGGTCCGCGCGGGGAAGAGCGCCATTCCGACAATCACCGAGGCAAGCCCAATGATGACGACACCGATGCCCATGTAGGCGTCGGCCGCGCCGAAGAGCTGCGCGAAGAGTGCGCCGGCGAACGCAGTCAGCGCGTTGGCAAGCCCAATCCCGAGAAGCTTCATCCGCCCGACATTGATGCCGTTGGCAGCGGCCATGGCCGGATTGGCGCCAGCCGCGCGGATCGCCAAGCCGACGCCGGTTGCCAGGAAGATGTCGAGCGCGAGCTTGATCGCCACGGCCACGATGCCGAGAAAGATCGGATCTGCCACGTAGGATGGCACACCATGGCCCTGTAAAGCGCTGAAGACCGACGGAGCGCCGAGCAATGGCTTATTCGGTCCGCCCATGATGCGCAGATTTATGGAATAGAGCGCGATCGAAACCAGAATTCCGGCAAGGATGTGCAGGACATTGTAGCGGACGTTGAGAGCGGCGGTGACGAGGCCGGCGGCAAAGCCGGCCACGGCGGCGAGCGCCGTCGCAGGCCACGGGTTCCAGCCGAAGTTGAGGATCATCACGGCGGCGACGGCGGCGCCTAGCGGAAAGCTGCCTTCGACGGTAAGATCGGGAAAGTCGAGTACACGAAAACTGAGAAACGCCCCAAGCGCGACAATTCCGAAGATGAAGCCGATCTCGATCGTCCCCAGGAGCTCATAAAGCGTCATGGTGCCGCGTCGCTTTTCTCCCAAGGCGTTGCAATAGCAGCATCAGGTGTTGCGCCGGCCGGCATCACCATTGCACGCAGCCGGTCCGGCTCGCTATTCGATCACCTTGGTTGCGCGAGCAATGACGGTCTGCGGGATGGCCACGCCCATCGCCGCCGCGGACCGTTTGTTCACGAACACGTCAAAGTTCGGAAGCTTTTGATAGGCAATGACCGCGTCGATGTCACCCGCCTTCTTTCCGTTCAGCACCGCCGCGACCATGTGGCCGGCGAGCTTTCCCACCTCGGTATAATTGAGACCCAGCGACGCGATGGCGCCCCGCTCGACACCGCGCGTCTCGCCGGTGAAGACCGGAGTCTTGGTCTCTTCGCCTATTTTGACGATAGCCTCGACGGCGGCCACGACCGTGGTATCGTTGGGAATGTAGATTGCATCCACTTTGCCCACCAGCTTGCGCGCGGCGGGGATCACTTCATTCGTGGTCGGCGCCGGCGATTCGACGATCTCGATGCCGAGCGGCTTGCCGTGCTCGTTGAGCCATTCGAGCGTCGCCTTCGAGCTGTCGAGGCTCGGGTTGTAGATGAAACCGAGCTTCTTCAGGTTCGGCAGGATCTCGCGAAGCAGCGCGAGTTGCTGGGTGATGGGCGGTGCGTCGGACACGCCGGTGACATTGGCACCCGGCTTCTCATAGGTACCGATGACTTTCGCCTTGACCGGGTCGATCACCGTCGCAAATACGATGGGGATGTCCTTGGTCGCCGCCACCATGGATTGGGCCGTGGGTGTCGTGATCGCGACGATGACATCGGGCGCCTCGCCGACGAACTTGCGCGCGATCTGCTGCTGGGTCGGCATGCTGCCGTTTGCCGTTTGATAATCGACCGACAGGTTCTTGCCGTCGAAGCCCGCTTCCGCCAACCCCGCAAGGACCCCCTCCTTGGTTTGAACGAGCTGGGGAACCTCGACAATCATCGAGATGGCGATCCTCTTCGTGTCGGCGGCGTGGGCAGCGAGGCCGAATGCCAAAGGGGCACAAATTAGAATAGCTCTAAACGGCTGGCGCATAGTCCTCTCCGTGCATCATCCAGCCCCCGCCTAGGATGGGGCGAAACTCACGTGGCCCCTTGCCACGATGTGGGCAATTGGTCCACAATTTGAGCAAATGAGCACCATAGCTGTCAATACTGGCCGCAACCGTCTTCCGACCGCAGCGCGAGCTCCGGCCGGGGTCGGACTTCTGCTGAAGGCCTTCCAGATCCTCGACCTGTTCTCGGACGAGCATCCCGCCTGGACGCAAGCCGATATTGCCCGCTGCACCGGTCTCCCGCGCTCGACCTTGAGCCGGCTCGTTCGGTTCTTGTGCGCACGTGGCTATCTGCTTGAGCAGCGGGGCCGATATACCCTCGGTTTTGCTGCGATCGACCTCGGCCGCCGCGCACAGGTGCAATTCAACCTCGTGGAATTGTGCGCGGACCTCATCGAGGACCTCGCACGCGCGACCGCCGAAACCGTCATTCTCACCGGCTACGACGAAGCGCGCGCGAGCGTGGTCTGCCTTGCGCAAATTCCGAGCCGGCACGGCGGGCTGCGGGTGTTCGAGAATATCGGCACCGCCTACCCGTTGCACTCGGGAGCAACTGCAAAAGCGGTGCTCGCCTTCCTGCCGGGGCGCCAGGTGGATGCTGTGCTCGCCGGCCACATCACACCGCCAAACCTTGCCTCGAAGACCAGTGTTGGATCGCTCAAGGCCCACATCGCCGAGATCAGGGAGAAGGGCTACGCGATCACGCGCGAGGAAACTTACCCCGGCGTAATCGGCGTCGCGGTTCCGATTCTTACGGCTCGGAGGCAACCGCTCGGCTCCATTGCGGTCGCCGCACCCATGCACCGGTTGGGAGAACGTGACGTCGCCGATCTCGCGCAGCGCCTTCTCGCGCTTGGCTGGCAAGTGACGGAACGGCTAGGCGGATCGTCGTGAGCGAAAACCACGCGGCAAAGTCGGCCTGCGAAGCGGCCACCATGCGTGGATGGTCGTCCGTGGCGCCCAGTCTTGCCGGGATAGAATTGGGAGTGCTGCCTCGTCCGCTTGCCGGTCCTGGGCAAGCGTTGGTGCGGGTCGAGGCTGCGGCGCTCAATTTCTCCGATCTTTTGATGCTCGATGACCGCTACCAGATCCGCCCCCCGCGGCCATTCATTCCCGGCCAGGAGATCGCGGGCGTGGTGATATCCGCCGGCAAGAATTCGGGGCTTGCCGCAGGCGAGCGGATCGCGAGCAAGGTCGAATGGGGCGCCTTTGCCCAATACGCGATCGTCCGCGGCGACATGGCGATGCGCATTCCCGACGGAATGCCGGCATCGCACGCCGCGGCATTGCCGGTCGTCTATACGACCGCGCTGGTGGCGCTGACCGAATCCGCCCGGATCGAAGCCGGCGAGACGGTGCTGGTGCTCGCGGCGGCTGGCGGGGTTGGCCTCGCGGCGGTGGAAATCGCCAAGCATTTGGGTGCACGCGTCATCGCCGCGGCAGGAGGAGAGCAAAAATGTGCGTTGGCCAGCGCTCGCGGCGCCGATGTCGCGGTCGACTATCGCGATCACGGTTGGGCCGACCGCGTCAAGGCGCTGACCGATGGTCGCGGTGTCGACTTGATCGTCGATCCGGTCGGGGGCGATGCGACCAAGCAGGCGCTGCGGCTGCTCGACTGGGGGGGCCGGTTGCTCATCGTCGGTTTCAGTTCCGGCGAAATTCCGATGATTCCGGCAAACCGACTGCTGTTGCGCCGCGCCTCGGCTATCGGAGTCTACTGGAATCACGATCGGGACAGACCGATGCTGGGGCGCGTCACCCGGCGATTGTTGGAGTTGTCCGCCGCGGGCGCCATTCGCCCCCATGTCGGCGCCTCCTTTTCATTCGAAAACCTGCCGCGCGCGCTCGCTGCGCTCGGTGAGCGTGAGACTACCGGCAAGACGATTCTCAAGATTTCGCAGGAGACCCCATGATCAGCCCGCCGCGCCATCTCTTCACCGGTCTTCGCGTGCTCGACCTCACGCGCGTCATGTCCGGCCCATTCTGCACAGCGATGCTGGCCGATCTCGGTGCCGATGTGACGAAGATCGAGATGCCCGAGTTTGGCGAGGAGAGCCGGCACTTCGCGCCGCATGTAAATGGTGAAAGCACTTATTTCGCCCTGCTCAATCGGGGCAAACGCAGCATCACAGTCAACCTCAAATCACCCAAAGGCGTCGCGATCGTTCGCGACCTGGCGGTTCGCGCGGACGTTTTGGTGGAAAATTTTCGGCCGGGCGTGATGGATCGGCTCGGTCTTGGCAAAGACGTGTTGCGCGAGCTCAATCCACGCCTGATCTACGCTTCCATCTCCGGCTTCGGACAAGATGGTCCCTATAGGGATTGGCCAGCTTTCGATCTAGTCATTCAGGCCATGAGCGGCTTGATGAGCCTTACCGGTGAACCTGACGGAAGGGCTACAGCGGTGGGAGAGAGCGTTGCCGACGTGGCGACGGGCGTGTTTGCGGCGTGGGGTATCGCCGCTGCCCTCTACGACCGCGAGCGCACCGGCCACGGCCGCTATCTCGAGGTGGCGATGCTCGATTCCATCTTCAGCATGCTGCTCACGAGCCTTGCGCGGCGACTGTTCACCGATCGGGCGCCAGGGCGTGCGGGCAACCGGCATCCGGAAACCTACCCGGTCGACAGCTTTCCCACGCGCGACGGCGACATCGTTCTGGTGGGTTTCTCCGACGCCGTGTTCCGTCGTCTGATGCAATGCGTTGGGCGTCCGGAGCTCGCGGATGATCCGCGATTCCGCAGCAACGGCGACCGTAACGTTCACGAAAAACAGCTGCGCGAGCTGATCGCGACGTGGACGCAGAACCTCACGCGCAACGAAGCTCTTGAGCGACTGCGCGCAGTGGATGTTCCCGCCGCGCCAGTCTGGACACTCGACGAGCTCCTCGAGAGCGGCCATTTGCAGGCCCGGGGAATGCTGCAGGAGGGCGTCAACGCCGCGCTCGGCGCCTTGCGTTTGGTGCCGCAGCCGGTTCAATTCTCTGAATCATCGCGCGTTGCGCGCATGCGAACGCCGATGCTGGGTGAGGACACCGATTACGTATTGTCTTCCCAACTTGGCGTGGACGCGGCCGGCATTGCTGCGCTGCGCCGGGCCAAGGCGATCTAAGACCTCCTCGATATTTGGGATCCTTCGATGCTTGACACGAAGAATGAACGGGTGATCCGCGCGCCGCGCGGCCGTGCGCTGAATGCCCAGAGCTGGTCCACTGAGGCGCCTCTGCGCCTCTTGATGAACAATCTAGATCCCGATGTAGCCGAGCGCCCGCAGGAACTGATTGTCTATGGTGGGATTGGCCGCGCTGCGCGCAATTGGGAATGCTTCGACCGCATCGTCTCGACGCTCAAGCAGCTTCGCCTCGATCAGACGCTGCTCGTTCAGTCCGGCAAGCCCGTCGGCGTCTTTCCGACGCACGCCGGCGCACCGCGCGTTATCATCGCCAACGCCAATCTCGTCCCCAACTGGTCCACGTGGGAGCACTTCAACAAGCTCGATCGCATGGGCCTCATGATGTATGGCCAGATGACCGCTGGCTCGTGGATCTACATTGGGTCGCAAGGCATTGTGCAGGGAACTTACGAGACCTTTTCGGAGATCGGCCGCCGCCATTTCGGCGGCTCGCTTGCCGGCCGTTGGTTTCTGAGCGGCGGGCTTGGTGGGATGGGTGGCGCCCAGCCGTTGGCCGCGACCATGGCCGGTGCATCCATCCTGGTGGTCGAATGTCAGCCGAGTCGTATCGAGTTCCGCAAGCGCACGCGCTATCTCGATCACGGCACCGCAAGTCTCGATGACGCCCTCGCGATGATCGATGCGGCGCGAGCGACAGGCAAACCCGTCTCCGTGGGACTGATCGGCAACGCCGCCGAAGTTTACAAGCAGATTCTTGATCGCGGTGTGGTTCCGGACGTCGTGACGGACCAAACCTCCGCTCACGATCCGGTCAACGGCTATCTGCCGATCGGGTGGAGTGTAGAGGAATGGTTCGATCGCCGGGAGCGCGATCCGCGCGGCACCGCCGAAGCCGCCAAACGCGCGATGGCCGAACAGGTCCGCACCATTCTTGCATTCAAGAACCTGGGCGCGATCGCGCTAGACTACGGCAACAATATCCGGGCGATGGCCAAGGAAGCCGGGGTTCACGATGCTTTCGCCTATCCGGGCTTTGTCGAGGCCTATGTCCGGCCATTGTTCTGCGTCGGAAAGGGCCCATTCCGTTGGGTTGCGCTGTCCGGTGATCCTGAAGACATACGCAAGACCGACGACAAGGTCCGTGAACTCGTTCCTGACGATCCGTTCCTGAATAACTGGTTGGAGAAAGCGCGTGCCAACATTCGCTTTCAGGGTCTTCCATCGCGCATTTGCTGGCTGGGGCTGGGCCAGCGCCACCGGGTCGGGCTGGCTTTCAACGACATGGTGGCGCGCGGTGAGGTATCGGCTCCGATCGTCATTGGCCGAGACCACATGGATTCGGGCTCGGTTGCCTCACCGATGCGGGAAACAGAGGGCATGATCGACGGCTCCGACGCGGTGTCGGATTGGCCGATTCTCAATGCACTTCTCAATTCGGCCTGCGGGGCGAGTTGGGTTTCGTTCCACCATGGCGGCGGAGTTGGAATTGGATATTCGCAGCATTCCGGGATCGCCCTGGTCGCGGACGGAACCTCCGAGGCGGCAGAAAAGATCGGCCGCGTGCTGTGGAACGACCCCGCAACGGGCGTCATGCGCCACGCCGATGCTGGTTACGAGGTAGCGCTGGAATGCGCAAAGCAAAACGGTCTCTGGCTCCCGATGCAGAGGGTCTCGGCTGCACCAGATTGACATGTTATTAGGTCAAAATCCGCGCGCTATCAACCTCGGCAGTCCAAAGAAGCAGGGACGGCCACCCCGTGGATGGGCGGCCAAGGGTACCAACGGAGATGTATTATAAGGAACGGACGCGCGCGGCCTCGGCGGCCCGACGCTCTCCCTTCCCGGTGCGATTGATTCCGCCCGGGCCAACATCTACCTCCCTCCTACCATTCGCTTTTAAGTACAACGCAACGAGGCATTTATTTAGGTCGGTGTAGATGTATCTCTTATCAGCCGGCTTCGTCTCCAACCATGCAAGAAGCGAAAATAAGTGTTCGGAATCAGTACCGGTATAGTGGGCTCAACCTCGAATATGGGCCGTCCTTCCCATAACCTCGGCGATCTTGTGGGCAATATCCTGCAGGTCGTTTGCGGTATGGATGTGCTTGCAGCATGCGACAATGAATGGCGTAACAAAATACGACCCGGCAAACAAGAAGAGAAGAACCTCGATAACGGCGCCCTCGACCCCAACCCCGAACAGGAATAGCTGCTCGACCAGAGCGAACAGCCCGGATGCCGTCGCGGTGGTGAGCGGCAAGGAAATGGGCCAGAGAAGGACGGGGAAACGCGTCGCGACTGCGATATTGATAAGGATGAACACGGTCAGGAGGCCGAATGGCAAATAGCCGTCGCCCCAAGTCTTCTTGATCATAAACCAGGTCGTGTCGGGTAATTGCGCGATGGTTCGAATGGTGCTCCAGACGGTGGCAACAGCCGCCGACCCCGGGTTAGGTGTCTCAGGCGGGCAATCGTCAACCCAACGCATACACCCTATGAGAGGGCGCTTGGTCTTGCGCTCAGGCTGGGCCTTGGGTTCGGCAGCGCAATAAACCATATAAATGTAGTGGCAGTTTTTAGCCCGCTCTTTGAAGCCGTCAATCAAGGCCCATGGCGTCATACCGTGGATCGTGGCAGCGATGGCCTCGTTCGCGTCCTGTAGCTTCTTCAAAGACTCTTGGTGTTCGTTGACGTAAAGGCCGACGATCGCCAGCAGCACGATCGCCGGCCAAAGACGGCGCCAGGACCATAAGGGCGGACGCGCGGTGCGTGAAGCCGGATTGTCGCTGTCAGCAGTCACTGGACTAGCGCCTGCTTGAGTGCTTATCGGCTCCGACGCGTCGCGGATGTCGATCTCGGCGCCACATCCGCGGCATCGGCCTTCACCCGAGTAGTACGACATATCGCCGCCTTCCCATTTGAAGTCGCGCCCCTGGCAAAACGGGCAAGCGGGCTTTTGTTCGGGATACGCCGCAACAGAGCACCATTTCTCGCGCGGAAGCGTGGGGATTGCCGACAGAGGCACGGGGCGGTTCACGGGCAGATCGTAATCATTCTCTTCGATTGCCGTCATTGCCGCCGTGAGTTCGGCCGAAGATTTGACCTCGGCATAGAGGCATCGGACGGCGCGTGTCAGTTCAGTCGGCATGGTGTGTCGGCCGACCTTTTTGGTGCCGTTCAGCGCCGCGTCGACCCGCCAGCCGACCGAAACCCGCTCTGTCCGCTTGTAGCGATCCAGTAGCGCCTGAACGCGATCATTCTCATTTCGCCGCGAGACCATCAGCCATCTCTGACCGGCGATCCGCTCAACGATCGCGGAGTTGGAGGCGAGTTCGTGGAGCAGACGTTCCAGCTCTTGGATGTTCTGGTCGCCGACCCGAATACCCAAATGGTTATTCCAGCTCTTCAGATCGGCGATATTGAAACAGTAGAGAAAGCCCGGCAGGCAGCGGGCGGCGGCATGCTCGAACGCGGTTCTGGAGTCTTGTCCCATGGGGCTTCTCGTCCGTTCCTGGGTGTATTCGGGCTCCTGCGTTATATTTTCCGTACATATATACCCGGTTAACAGGACACCTTCGAAGCGCACCTTCCCACAGATCGGACCACAAATTGCTTTGGTGGGCATTTGTCGCGTAGTGGCTGTTGAACACGAACATGGTAAATAAACAGCAGCCAAAATAAGATCAACCTGTATCGAAGCATTACAGCGGCCTGAGCGACCCGCTGCGATTGAGCGGTTCCGGAAACACGCCGCGGAACGCGCTAAGCGCCCTCAGATACGACCGATATCCTCCTCTAACAGGTGGTTGAGATTTTGCAGTTCTCTCGATCAAAGAACGCCGGCCTGCGTTCATAAAGACGTTTTGGCCCTAGTTTTCGGTACCGAAAATCGCACGCCCGTTTTAGTCAAATCGTGATGGCCGGACAGCGTCAGCCCTTTCCTCGGAATTGTGATCGTCGAGGGAAATTTGGAATCGGTTCACGTTTGGATCCTTGCGGCCGAGCGGGCGGTCATCCGCAGGTCCGAGGCGGACGTGCTCCAATCGAGCCTATGCCCCCAGGCATTAAAGTACATGCGAAGGCGTGCGCGGCGGATGCGGCGATCAGACAAGCTCCGGAGCTGGCAAAGCCGCTGCCTTAGGAATTGAATTTCTCAATCACGCCAAGCCGGGCGTCCGTCTCATCATTTCGAGGAACCCGCCCGGCCGTCGAAACGGATAGCTTCCGCGAAAGCAGTTCGCGGGAAAACCGCCAAGGTCAGCGAGAAGAAACGATAAGATTCGGAGCCGAGCCCGGCCATGGCCGACCCTTGGGCGGTCAGAGCGAAACCGGTGAGAAGATTCGGACGGCGCTCGAGCGCGCCCGGGTCGAGTTCGTCGACCCGAACGGGGGAGGGCCGGGCGTAGGCCTGCTGTAGTCGCCTGAGGTCGGAAAGCGAATAGAAAGCCGACAGGATCGCCAGACAGCGACCGAAACTCACACCGTTCGCTCAGCTTCGCACGATTATCGTTTGATAAGAATGAGTTTGATGCCATGCTGGTCAGCGCAGACGAGTCAGTCAAGCTGAAGCGTGGCAAAGGTAAAGGCGCCGCAAGTAAGGTTAGTGCCAGGAAGAACGGCACCCAACCTGCAGCTAGTGTATAGAACCAACATCAGTACTGGCACTCCAACTGGGGGAGGACGATGTTCTCCCCAATGTTTTTAGGAGGGGCGCGATGTCAAAGTTAAGTGATGAAGACGAGCGATTCTTGATCTATCGCACCGCGCATTGGATCGATCAGGGATTCGATATTCCTGACGCCCAAGCAAGGGCCGAAAGTGAACTGCCCTTCAAGGATTCGATTGCGATTCCGAAGAAACCCTCCGCTCCATCAACTCGCCTTTCCCCTCGTAAGAAGCAGATGGGTAACCGATAGTGACGGGGCGCCCATTGCGGCGCCTTTTCATTCTCGGTTTTTCAGTAGGGTTAATAGCAAGAGCAGTCTTAAAACCCAGGATATTATCGCTTCGAAGCGGATTGAGATGGAGCCCGCAGGCATCCGCCGCGGTAAGGGCCACTCGGACGTTTGGTTGACCACCAAGCTGAGGGGCATGGTCGCTTCCCGACGACCCATACTTAATACCTTGATGACCTACGACGGTCGCGCCACCTGGGTCGGCCTTCAGGCTGATAGCGATTGCGACAGCGCGGCTTCGTAAATCGCTACCCGCCCGTCGACTGAATGAAATGTGACGACAGCAGGGCCAGATTTTGCCACCTTGGCGCATCGCTGCCCGCTTCGAAGAATTGGTCGCCCTGAGCTGACTCATGCGGCGTTAGGGCGCATGCGATGTAGGTGTGCCGGCCGGCCACAAAGGGCGAGCACAGGAGCGCACGACACGGGTAATCAAAACCGACCACCGCAAACGCCCTCGGTGATACGTCGTTGCGATCCTTGTCCAAGATAAGGATCTGCCCGCTGGCCAGATGACGGCGGAGCTTCTCAAAGGCTGGTCTCCACACTTTCCAGTCGTCCAGAACGACCAGTTTGGTTCCGCCCTGCGTAGCCAGCCACCACGCCGCATGGGAAAGCGGGAGAGCGGCACAGCGATGCGGATCATCCGCCCGCCAAAGGCTCTGCATCAGACGAGCGCGATCAGCGCTGTCGAGGGCTGGGAAACGGTTAACGACTTCCGAGCGTATGTAATCCGGACACGCAGGGCCGAGTTCAACTTGCAGACGTTCCCAGGCCGCGAAGATGGAGGGAAACAACATGACCGGTCCTCGGCTTGCCTGATTATCCGCGACCGACAGAAAACTGACCCGCTTCCATTCGTTGGCCTCGACCTGCACCGTATTCGCGTCGCCATAAGTGCGGGCACACGCTTGGGTGAAGCTTTTATTTCGGCTAAGAATCCATGCGGTTGCAATAACCGGGTGCCAGCGATCAAGCTCGAAGAGCGGGACATTTCGTACGCGCCTGACTTCGTCGCGCGCCGTTTCTTGCACCGAAATCATGCCTGCTGCCTGTCGCCGCCGGGAGATGGACGCGGAGCACGCCAGACGGCGGCGTTTCTGGCGTCGCACCGAAGACCAAAAGTCGGGCCGGCGCGACGGACACGCCGGCCCTGACCCTCGACGTGGGGGGAGCCAGTCGGGGGCTGTAGATTCCCGTACTGTGAGTCCATGCCGCCGCGTCGGTATAATCGCGCCTATCCCCATCCTTTATCGCTACTCACCAATAGTGATCTCGTTGTTAAAGGCGTGCCGGCGGAAACTTTCGTCGACAAAGTCGAGCGCATGGCCTTCGACGACGGGGCGGAGCACGAGGCGCTCTACCCGCGACGCAAGGTGATCGAGGAGCTGCGCTATCCGCGGGCGCGGCTTTTCGGTGCCACTGCTCGCGCGCGCTGCTTACCCAGCGCGGCGAACGGCTCTACGGCGAGGCGTTGCAAAGCGTCGCGCAGTTCATCGGCAGATTTTGGTGCGGGGCTTCAGGCTCCGATTTGCCTGATGAAAGAACCTGCGAACCTTCAAGCTGGGGATTCCGATTTATTCCGGCCAAGGACCCGGCGCCAAGTTTTTCTTTGGGGTCCCTCCAAATGAGCCTCACTCGGAATGACGTTCAGAATGCCTCGATAATTCTTTCAATCGTCGACCAAGAAAAGCCGCGTCCGAGATACCCCATGAGCATTACGGCCGTGCGAACCGCAGCGTAGACCGATTATGCTGATCGTCGATCTATGTGGTCGTGATATCGCCTGCGCTGGTTACTGTGATGACTGTCGCGGGTCTAGGCTTCCTATTTCCGATCGGCGTGCGTATCTGGCGGAGTGTAGAAGCGCGGGGCGAGACGCACGTGCTCTCGGTCGTGCACGGCGCACGGGAGCGCAAGTAGGTGATGCTATTTGAGTACGCGTGCCGCGGGGCCCTGATATGAAAACTGTGTGCTGTGGTATTTGAGGGATAGACAGCGCGATTTCGGAGGCAATAAAAATGGTTCTCCCTAATAGTGGGGGGACCACCTTGAACCCCGCCCGCTGATACGAGGTGGGGTTCACTTTATTTTCGGTCCCCACCCACGTCACGAATTTTGGAGGATCTGAGGGCGGTTCGCGGCTCCATAAGTCCCAAAATCTTGTTCTGTTGTCCGGTCATTGAAACACCACGATTGATCACCAACGTGAGGCAATCAATCGCGACACAGCTGTGGGCCACGGATGTACTGGTGGCAGTAGTGGCGCGACGGGAACCCGCCAGGAGAGATCCTTGGCGGGTTTTCGTTTGCGATTTGCCACGGATTTCGGACGCAGGGCACGTCACGAATATTCGAAGGTTGGTGGCGGGTGGTGTCTTTTTTGAGCAGTGGGGTGGGTTGTGCCGGCGGTCGCGACGCGGTTGGAGGTCGCCGAAAAATGAGAGCGATCAGAGAAGGCTCGACGACTCTTGGCTTTCGGCCTGCATCCAAGTCGCCGCCGTGGTCAGCCCGATGGCTAAAGCCGTGGCTACGGCAAAAAGAGAGATCCACATCCCGTTGCGCCCCCTTTTTCCGAGGGCACTGCTACCCTCCTCGATTCACGTCTGATCGATTGTGATGTTCCATTCATATTTGGGCCGAATTAAGGGTTGCGGCTGGCACAAAATTGGTGCATCGCAAAAATAGTTGCGGTATTTGGTGGTGCCGACGACGTGGTTGCGTCGGCGGGCGCCGGTGCCTCTGCTGAGCTGTCGTTTGGTGTGTGTAGGTCTCCTGAAAACAAACGGCATCGCTGCGGGGGTGATATTGGGCCGACGTTTCTCGGTACATTTAGAAGCGGTGCGCGTCATGAACCCTTGTATGGTCTCCGTTATATTGTCGCAATTCCCGCGTACGATATGAGACATGAGGACGAGAAGTTGCGACTCCTAGAAACGCGTCGCGGAGGAAAGCACTTAGCGTCGATGTTCACTAAACATTCGATCCACATTGGTGAACGCGCGATTAGCGTAAGTATGGAAGAAGAATTTTGGAATGCGTTGCGCGACATAGCTGCGGACCGAAACACGACACTTTCTGCTCTGCTTAGAGAGATCGCTGCCAAGGTCGACGGCACAATGAACGGACGCCGGCTAGCGAGCGCATTGCGCGTATACATCTTGGAGCAAATAACGTCGGTGAACCCGCCGACTACGCCGAGAATTCATAGAAAGAAGCGTCCTGTCGTGCGTTCATATTGAACGGGGTTGTCAATAGGGTCGGCAATGGCAGCCGCCGATGGCGGGTCAGGAGGCGATCATGAACGAGGACGTGCTCAACATGAGCGTACGGAAATTCCTCAAAAAAGTTGGCGTCACCTCGCAGCGGGAGATCGAGGACGCGGTTCGCTCGGCCGTGGGAAATGGACGGCTCAAAGGTAACCAGGCGCTGCCAGTGAAGGTCACGCTCACTGTTGGCGGGATTGATCTCAGTGTCGAGATCGAAGGCGCGATCGAGTTCGATGAAACCGGATGAGCCTGATCCTTAACTTTTAGGCATCGGGATGCAGTCTACGCTCAGGAAAATGTGAGCGGTTTTCATGAAGATACACGGTTTGAGCGCGCCGTGCGGAAGGTGCTAAAATCAGGCGAGCGCCGACTCGTTGGTTAAAGTGAGCGAACTTCGGTCCAGTTGGTTGCCACCTTTCAGGTGCCATGGCTGAGATTACTCTTTGGGCAAAATTCGCCCAGCGACCGGTGCGCGTAACCGGCGTCGTGCGGATTGCAGTGTTGTGGCGCAAGCTCACACGAAATCTTGCAGCCGGCTATCGACCCGAACGCCACTACATGCGAGGGCCGGCCCCAAGTGGCACAAGCGAAATTCCAGTAGCCCGTGTAACTGCCGCGCGGGCGGCGCAGATGGCTGATCGCGGCCAGACAGACGGGGGTTCGGAGTCGGGCCGCTCGGAGGCGAAGCCGTAGCGCACCGCACGGTCTGTACGTCCATCGTGTGTTGAACAAGTCCTCGCTCATTGCCCGTCCACATGGCCGCGCAGAGAGGCCTCTTCATGTGCGAGGCCTGTTTCTATCAGAAGAGTGCCCAGGCAGATCAGCAGGACCACACAAGCGAAAACCGCGAAGGGCCGGAGGGGTAAGCCCCGAGCCGGGGCGCCGTCTCGGTGGCTTCGATGCCGCGCGCCATTTCGTTCGGAAAGGCCAAAACACCTCGCCGCGCGTTAAGTGCCGAGGCGGTGGAGCGGTCGACAGGTTGGTTTGGAGAGAGCACCCGGACCCGGTCGCCGTGGCGGCGCCAGATCATCCGGTAACCGTCGTGCTTGATTTCGTGCGCCCATTTCGAGCCGTCGGGAACGTCGCGCGCGAGCGTTGGCACCGTGATGTAGTAGGGCTGCTTCCCGCCTGTCGTCTTCCACTTGTTTGGAATAATATCGCTGACACGTACCCAACCGATGACAGAGGGAGCATCGGCGCCGACTTCACAGAGCGATCAGTATCTCGGCCCGCCGAGCCGAAAGTTCAATCCGAAGAGAACCGTCTGCATCGTCTGCTTTTCATTATACGTATATGGGATGCCACTGCCATTCAGCGTGGCGTTAAAATTGCCAAAATCGTAGTACGCGTATTCGGCGAAAAGCGACCAGTTGGGCATGAAGGAATATTCAAGGCCGCCGCCGATCGTCCAGCCGAGTTGCGTCGCGTCGAGTGAATTCCAGAACGGCACAGTTGGGTCCACATCCGTATAACGATTATGCACCCAAGCCGCGCCGCCTTTGAGATACAGCAAGGCTTGCGGCGTAGCAGTGTAGCCGATGCGCCCCGTCAGCGTTCCGAACCAAGGCGTGTTAGTTCCCAATGTTTCGGCTGGGGAACTGGCACCACCGATATATGGATGGCTGCCCTGGATCCCCGACCAATCGAACATGGTTTGAGCACCGAAGACCCAGTTGCCTGTCTGGTAGTCGCATCCGATCTGGCCGCCACCGACGAATCCCGTTCCCGCGTCGACCCCTGTATCGAAGGCAGGAACTGCGGTCACGTCGACGACATCATTTCTTCCCCAGCCTACGCCAACGTTGGCGCCGACATAGCAGCCGGTCCAGCTCCACGCCGGCGGCCGGTAAACTGGCACCGGAGTATACGTCGGCAGGTCGGCAGCCGAAGCACCGGCCACCATGGCCAACGAAATCGCCGTTCCAATCATCAGCTTTTTCATGCTACCCCTCACTGGTTGATCCGGCGTGCTGGGCCACCGGCGTTGGTCACCCCCGCTAGTTCGCGCTTGACCTAATAATCATTAACGCCCCGTTATCGATGTGACGGCACCAACATGTTTCGGGTAGTTTTCCCCTTTTTGCCGGCCCTATTGTGGCGACATCTGGGTGAATAGTGGTTTGGACAGGGCAAATAAAATAAGCTTCATCGCGAAGTCGTGTGGGTTATTTTTTGTCAATTTCGATCAATGCCCTTTGTGTTTCTGCTACTGTTGAGGCTGTGGGCATGTGGGCAACGCTTGCGTTGTCCAAGCGAAGCGGCATGACC
>JBKQHQ010000036.1:0-30794 GCA_052148715.1 Xanthobacteraceae bacterium
TTTCCGGGAAATACTCCGGGTCAGTACCGCCCCAAATAGACGACTTGTTTGGGACGGTGCGTCCCGTGATGACGTGCCGCAAGCTGTCGCTGCCGCGTCCGTGCGATCCTCTGGCTTTGGCTCCCACTTCTTGCGTACGTCCTCCCAAAATCGGCCACGGTGTCAGGCCGCACACTCCGAATCGCGCTGACAACGGGATATCCGTTCGGATACGGATCGGTCGGCAATCCGGAGGCCCGATCGGGCGCGGTTGTCGGATATGGATCGACAATCGTCTGCGCTTGCGTTGCGGTTGCCGAGGCAACAATGCCCACCAGCGCCGCGGCAACGATCGCTAACTTGCTCTTGGTTAACATGGTCATTCTCCTGGACTTTTATTCCCCGCGGCGGTCAAGGCACCGCGGTCACCGGTCACAGGTAGGAAGTTCAACCGATGCTTTAATTGCGGAATTGCGCAAGAGACTTGTTCCGTTTTCCGAATAATCGATGCCGCTGCGCATTTCGGCGAAATGCCTGAAAAGGCGGGTGATTTCTAACAACTAATTTAATGGCGCCGCGGTGATCCTAGTTTAATCTTCAAGCGTTGATGGTGTAATCGCCTCCTGATCCACGGGCGTAACTTGGAGGGCGCTGTCATGGCCCACGCCGCGGCTTTGCCGATCTTCACCGCTGAATCCGGTCTTACTCGCTATCTCGAGGAAATCCGCCGGTTCCCGCTGCTCAGTCCGCAGGAAGAATACATGCTGGCCCAACGCTGGCGCGAGCATGGCGACCGCGAGGCGGCGCATCGGCTTGTCACCAGCCATTTGCGCCTGGTCGCCAAGATCGCAATGGGCTACCGCGGCTACGGCTTGCCGATCGCCGAGGTCATCTCGGAAGGCAATGTCGGTCTCATGCAGGCGGTCCGACGCTTCGAGCCCGAAAGGGGCTTCCGTCTCGCCACCTATGCGATGTGGTGGATCAAGGCGTCACTCCAGGAATACATCCTGCGCTCGTGGTCGCTGGTGAAGATGGGAACTACGGCGAACCAGAAGAAGCTGTTCTTCAACCTGCGCAAGGCCAAGAGCAAGATCGCCGCCCTCGAGGAAGGGGACCTGCGCCCGGACCAGGTCGAGCTGATCGCCAAGCGCCTGGGCGTTACCGAGCGGGAGGTGATCGACATGAACCGTCGGCTCGGCGGCGACGCCTCGCTCAACACGCCGATCGGCGATGAGGGCCAAACCAGCGAATGGCAGGATTGGCTCATCGACGACACGCCGAGCCAGGAGCGGGTGCTGGCCGAGAACGAGGAACTCGGCAACCGGCGCAAGGCGCTCGGCGAGGCGCTTGGCGTGCTCAACGATCGCGAGCGGCGCATCTTCGAGGCCCGCCGTCTCGCCGATACGCCGGCGACGCTCGAGGATCTCGCCGAGGAATTCCGCGTCTCGCGCGAGCGGGTGCGCCAGATCGAGGTGCGCGCCTTCGAGAAGGTGCAGAGGGTCGTGCAGCATCGGGTCGCCGCCATGGAACGGCCGGAGGCGCTGACGGCACACTGAAGGCTGGTTTCCGCCTCCCGTGATCCACCTGAAATTGGATCAGCATGTTCAGCAGGTGATGACTGGGCTGCACAAGCAAAAGGCCCCATCGTTGCGCCGACAGCCGCGGTTGCTCTATTTTAAGGGGAAGTTGAATTCTAACAACCAATTTAATGGCGCTTCCGGGATCGGGCGCCTACGTTAAGCCTAAGATAAGATACTGGTGCTGTGTTACACGTGAGATAAAATAACGGTTCGGATCGGCATCACCGGAGGACGGTGACGGGTTCGGGCTCAGGGACGGAACGCATAGGCGGTTTCGCCACGACGCGCATTGCCGACGGCAGGCGCGTACCGCGCCCACATTCGCGCTCGCCCGAGTTCTGCGCCGGCCCGACCGTCAAGGCAGATGGAAAATCCCATGCCGCTGGTGCAAAATGGTTGGCACGACACTTGCCAAGTGACCAAGGAAACCGACGGCCGAAGAATGTCGGCCCCGGAGGCGGCCGCTGACGAGATCATCGGTGCCGCGGCAGGCGGGGGCGAATCGATGCCTAGGGTGCTTCTCATCGAGGACGACAAGGAGACCGCTGCCGAAATCAGGGCCGAGCTCGGCGATCATGGTCTTGACGTCGACTGGGCCGCGAACGGGATCGAAGGGCTGGACAAAGCGCGTTCAGGCGGAGCAGAAGCCATCATTGTCGATCGCCTGTTGCCGGGGATGGACGGCCTCACCATCATCGAAGCCCTGCGGCAGGAGGGGCTCCGCACGCCGGTCCTGGTCTTGAGCGCGCTCGGGGCGGTGGACGACCGGGTGCGCGGATTGCGCGCGGGAGGCGACGACTATCTGACCAAACCCTTCGCCACGGTCGAGTTGATCGCCCGGATCGAGGCGCTGCTGCGCCGGCCGGCGGAAAGCCGCGATACGGTGTTGCGCGTGGGGCCGCTCGAGCTCGATCTCATCGAGCGCACCGCCAAGCGCGGGGACCGCGTGATCGACCTGCTGCCGCGCGAGTTCCGGCTGCTCGAATACATGATGCGCCGCAAAGAGCAGATGCTGACGCGGACCATGCTGTTGGAAGAGGTTTGGAATTACAAGTTCGTCCCGCAGACCAACCTCGTCGATGTGCACATGGGGCGGCTGCGGCGCAAGGTGGACGAGCCGTCCGAGCCGCCGATGATTCACAACGTGCGCGGCGTGGGTTTCATCCTCCGTGCGCCTTCCTGATTTCGTACGCACGACCACATTTCTCTGGACGCTGGTCGTCGCCGGCGCGTTCGTTCTGTGCACTCTGCTGCTGTTCGGCTTCGTCTATTGGCAGACCGCCGCCTACATGACCTCCAAAATCGACGGCGAGATTCTTCAAGCCCTGCAGGTTTTCGCGGCCAATCCACCGGAGTCGCGGCTGACGGAGATCGACGATCGATTGCGCCAGGATCCCCGGCGCGTGAAGATGGCGGGCCTGTTCGGCGCCGACGGTCATCGCATCGCGGGCAACATGGAACGCCTGCCGCCGGGCCTTATGCCGGACCAGCCGGACAACGCCGTGGTCGTTCGGGTCGACAACCGCGGCCGTGAGACGCAGAACGTGCGGCTCGCCGTGCATCCCCTGCCGAACGGCGAGGTTTTGGCCATCGGCCGGGACATCGACGAGATCGATGAAATCGCCAAAACCATCGGACGGGCGCTCGCGCTCGGCCTGCTCCCGGCCTCGGCTCTGGCGGTGGGTATCGGACTGGTGTTGAGCTTCCGCGCTCGCGATCGGCTCTCGGAGGTCAATCGGCGAGTCCAACGTATCGTGGAAGGCGATCTGCGCCAGCGGCTGCCGACCCGCGGGGGCGATGACCCCTTCGACCAACTCGCCGTCAGCGTCAACCGGATGCTGGGCGAGATCGAAGCCTTAATCCAAGAGATTGCCGGCGTGGGCGACGACATCGCGCATGACCTGCGCACGCCGCTCACCCGCGTGCGGGTCCACCTCGAGCGCGGCCGC
Organism: Xanthobacteraceae bacterium; assembly: GCA_052148715.1. Lineage (GTDB taxonomy): Bacteria > Pseudomonadota > Alphaproteobacteria > Rhizobiales > Xanthobacteraceae > JBKQHQ01. The sequence goes on from JBKQHQ010000036.1 coordinate 3,509, forward strand.
GCGCACGCCTCGACGCTGCCGGAATTGCGCACGGTCGTCGATCAGTCGATCGCCGGTCTCGACCAATCATTGGCCATTATCACGGCGCTGTTGCGCATCGCCGAGATCGAGCATAGCCGCCGGCTCGACGGGTTCAGCCAGGTCCGATTGGCTCCCCTGCTGCGCGAGGTGAGCGATCTTTACGAGCCGATCGCCGAGGACAAGGGTGTCACTCTTCGGGTCGAAGCGGCGGACGAGGCGACCGTGCACGGCGACCGCGACCTTCTCTTCGAGGCCGTCGCCAACCTTGTCGATAACGCCGTGAAATTCACCCCCGAAGGCGGACGTGTCGAACTCGCCTTGCTTCCTCATGAGGGCGAGACCGTCATCCGGGTGAAGGACACCGGTCCCGGTATCCCCGAGATCGAACGCAAAGCGGTGACCAAGCGCTTCTATCGCTCGGACAAGAGCCGGGGTACCGACGGGCTCGGCCTCGGCTTGAGCCTGGTCGCGGCGATCATCAAATTGCATGGCTTCCGCTTTGCAATTGCGACCGGCCCCGGTTGCACGGCGGAGATCGCTTGCCCGTCGGTGCATTGAAGACGCACGCGAGAGCCTGGAACCACGGGACGTTGCTACGGACATCACGCTCGCTCGCTTGGCAGGAGGCCTTGCGCGTTGGCCTTGGAAGCAATGGTTAAGAGTCCGGCGGCACACCAACCTGCCCGCGCATAAATTCGAATTTAGTCTTGTGAACGGAAATTTAATGGTCTTGGCGGGCCCTCCCCCATAGGTCTGTAGCGCGAGCAGTAAGCCAACCGGCCCCGCTCAGCTAAAACACTGTGACACGGAGATACGTTATGAAGAAGATCCTCGCAGCTGCCGCGCTGGTCGCGCTTGTGGCGTCGCCGGCTTTGGCCCGGTCTCACAACACGGACGACTATGGGACCGAATATGTTGGGCCTTTGGGACCGAATGCGGATTGGAGCAACGTCTATATGGACAACTACGGTGGCTCCCGGTTGGTTCGCGTCCCAAACGCGTGGTCCCACACTTGGTGAACCTTCTGCGCCGCGCGAGTTCCGAGGTGCGGCCGGGCAGGATGATCGCTAACCTGACCTTTCGCACGATAAGTGTTGGGGGCCGCGCTCACGCGGTGCCCCTCAGCTCCTGATCCACAGACGTTAATAACGTCCGCGTCCACCTCCCCTTCCCCTGCCCGCCTGATGGCGCGGAGGACAATAGGCGTTGCCAGTCTGATCTGAAGATCGACGTGCGGGAAGTCTGCGCCTGTCCGCTCCGCGCAACCGAAGACCACTCGAGGTAAGGAGCAAGATCATGGCTGGTCAAGCCGAAACTCTCGAAACCACGATGGAGCTGGCCGAGATTGCCGGCACGTCGCTCAAGGTGTCGCCGGTTGCGATCGGTACTTGGGCCATCGGCGGGTGGATGTGGGGCGGAACTGATGAAGCTGAATCAGTTTCCACCATCCGGGCCGCGCTGGAGCATGGCATCAATCTGATCGACACGGCCCCGGTCTATGGATTCGGCCGCTCCGAGGAGATCGTTGGCAAGGCGGTCGCCGACCCGGTCGGCCCGGAATTCATGGCTCCGCCACCGCGCAGCCTCGCAGCGTGATGCATTGCGGCGCGTCCTGGCCGGCGCCGGAAACCGGGCGCGCTCGCCGTAGCTACAGCGCCGGTATCTCTTCTCGATCGGTTGAGTCATTTTCTTGGCGGCTCCGCCACTGCAGGCAGAGCGATCAACAAACGGAGGCGACACTGCATCCGGCCTAATAGTTGTCGTGCCGACGTCTTTGCACCGCGAAATCTACCGCCCACCGAAGCAACATCACGAGGTTAGCATGGATCATATGATGAATATGCGCGCGCTGGTGGAGATCGTGAACAGTGGGACTTTCACCGGGGCGGCGAAGCGGCTCAAAGTGTCGCCGGCGGCGATCACCGGCCACATCAATTCGCTCGAGGAGCGGCTCGGCGTCCAATTGCTCAGCCGTACCACGCGCAAGGTCAACCTCACCGACGCCGGCCGGACCTTCTACGAGCGCTGCACACAGATCCTCGCCGAGGTCGAGGAGGCCGAAAGCATGGTCAGCGCGCTGCAGGTGACGCCCCGAGGCACCTTGCGGCTGAACACCTCGGTCGCGCTCGCGCGGCTGGTTGCCCCGCTCATTACCGAGTACGTCAAGCTCTATCCGGATGTCGCCTTCGACCTGGTCATGACGGATCGCATCGGCGATCTGGTGGACGAGGGCTTTGATCTGGCGCTGCGCGCGGAGCCGCTGCCCGATTCGAGCCTGGTCGTGCGACGGATCGGGCTCGGGCGGTCGGTGCTGTGCGCATCGCCGGCTTATCTCGCGGAACACGGTGTTCCCAGCACGCCGGCGGGTCTCGACCGGCACAATTGCCTCTTGCCGCTTAATTCCTTTCCCGATCGCGGCTGGCATTTCGTCGGAGCGGACGGCGAGCACGAGATCGGTGCGAGCGGGAACTTCCGCACCAACAGTGTCGAAGCGCTGCGCATGGCCGCGCTCTCCGGACACGGCATCACGCTGTTGCCGGCGGTGATCATCGCCGACGATTTGCGGGCCGGGAACCTGGTTCAACTTCTGCCGGAATTCAGGACGACCGAGGCCATCATCCAGGCGATCTATCCATCCAGCCGGCTCCTGCCGGCCAAGACGCGCACCTTCATCGATTTTCTGGTCGGCCGCTTGCGGCAGAATCACGCCTGGGTCTCACCCCCTTTGGCCGTGGTCGGGAAGACCGGACGGATGCCGCCGCCGGCTTTGCGTCGCGTAAACGCCGTGGGGTGAGAGCAATGGCGCCGTGGTCGAGCGCCCGATCGAGGTGCCGAGCTTCGTCGCGATCGCGCGGGATCGATCCTGATCACCGAATCCGACTTGCTCATTCCAGGCGGTTCAAGGTGGCAGCCGGAGATCGGCCGCCGCCTAAGTGGGCTTGACAGCGGCAAGGCCGCTCGGCACCCGCCGGGCCAGCACATGCGGCGACGGCGTCGCCACGTTGTGCGCAAGTCCGAGCGCCGCGAGCAGCCGGATCGTGAGCCACGTCACGTCCAGCTCCCACCACAGATGGCCGTGCCGCGCCGAGCGCGGGTCGGCATGATGATTGTTGTGCCAACCCTCGCCGTTGCTGATGATCCCGATGAGCACGTTGTTGCGGCTTGATTCGTCGGTCTCGTAGTTGCGGTAGCCCCACAGATGGGTCACCGAGTTCACCGACCATGTGATGTGCCACACCAGCACCGTCCGCACGAACACGCCCCAGATCAGCACGCTGAGGCCGAACTGCAATGCCTCAATCGCGCTGCCGCCAAGAAGCAGCTCGGCAAGGAAGGCGCCGGCAAAGAAGGCGCCCCACGAGATCAGCACGAGCCATACCCAGAAAAACCTTCGCTCAAGTCGTGCGTAGAATGGGTCACGCAGAACGTCCTTGGCGTAGCGTTCAAAAATGCCGAGGCGGGTGAGCTCCCGGTTCCTGAAAACCAGCCATCCCATGTGCGCCCACAGAAAATGGACGAACGGGCTGTGCGGGTCCGATTGGCTGTCGGCGTGCTCGTGATGCCGCCGATGGATGGCAACCCAGCGCGCCGGGGTGTCTTGGGCGCAGCACAGCCCCAGAATGGCGAACGTGTGCTCCAACCATTTCGGGCAGACGAATCCGCGGTGGGTCAGCAGCCGATGGAAACCCAGTCCGATCCCCAATGCACCGAAGACGTAAACGCCGACAAGCGCCAGGACAACGCCGGTCCAGCTGAAAAACCATGGCACGAATGCGAAAAGTGCGAGCAGATGACAGACCGCCAGCCCGGTGGCGTCGATCCACGCTATGCGGCTCGGCAGCGTTCCCGCCGGAGCCGCGAGCCTTTGAGGCGCGTCGATGGCCAAAATGGTCATTTCTCTCTGCGGAGATGACCAGGACTGCCAACCGACGTTCCCCAGACACCTGATTCTTGGGTATCAGAGTGCGTTATTAACCTCTCGCTGGCAAGGCCGATAGCGTATAACCATCGTATAACCACGTTCCTTTCGCTCGAAAGCGTGAATTTGCCTTGCTTGACCCAAGCCGGCGCCCTCTTTCTCCTGTCAAACCAGTGTTGTGGCTCGGACAGATCGTTCTCACCCTCGATCGTCATTCCGGGGCTCCGAGCGTAGCGAGGAGAGCCCGGAACCCAGTAAGCTCGGACCGGGGGTTACTGGATCCCGGGCTCGCCGCTTCGCGGCGCCCCAGGATGACGATAGTGAATCAAGCGTGAGAACCACAACTCTAGGCGTTTCGCGCCCGTCACGGCATCGCCGACCGCGCTGTCTCCGCATAGGCGGTCGCCATGCTCATTTCGCGGTTCTCTTTCCCACGCCGCGTTTGCCTTTCGCCCGTGCGATATCTTGTCCTGCCGGCGTGCCCTCCCGGTGCGCTACCGCGTACCGGCGTCGGGTCCGTGCGGGAGCGGCGGGCCCCGCTGCGAACGCGAATTCGGGCTCGGTAATCGGACGCCCGGTGATCCGATCAACAACGATCGGCTCGGCGGCTGCGCCCGTTCTGGTATCGATCACCTGCACGCTCACGCCCTCCGGCGCGAAATGCTTGTTGCCCCAGGCCAGCAGCGCGACGAGCACCGGCCGGAAGTCGCGCCCGCGTGCGGTCGGCACATATTCATCGCGTGGCGGGCGTTCGCTGTAGCGGCGGCGTTCCAGCAGTCCCGCCTCGACCAACGCCGTGAGGCGCCGCGCCAGCATGTTAGGCGCGATGCCGAGACTCTTCTGGAATTCGTCGAAGCGCGTAAGCCCGTGCAGAGCCTCGCGCATGATCAGCATGCTCCACCACTTCCCCACGCGCTCGAGACCGCGCGCGATCGGACAGGGCATGTCGCCAAAGCTTTTGTGCCGCATGCCACGTTATCCCCGGACGACCGCAGGCGCGGTCGCCAATGCGCCTGAGGCGCCCTGCCGTCCGAGTTGGAGGATGAGCAGCGCCGCGATGAGACAGAGCACGCCGGCGGAGAAGAAGGCCGGAAGGTAGCTGCCGAGCACGCTGCGCGACAGGCCGGCCCCGAAGGCCGCCGTCGCGGCGCCCATCTGGTGGCCTGCAAAAATCCAGCCGAAGACCAGATTGGCGCGCTCGCGGCCGAAGCGCTCCGCCGTGAGCCTGACGGTCGGCGGAACCGTCGCGATCCAGTCGAGCCCGTAGAACACGGAGAACAGCGACAAGCCGTAGAACGTGAAATCGGAGAACGGCAGGTAGATCAGCGAGAGACCCCGCAGCGCGTAGTACCAAAACAGGAGCCAGCGGTTGTCATAGCGATCCGACAGCCAGCCTGAGGCGACCGTGCCGATGAAGTCGAACACCCCCGTCATCGCCAGCAGACCGGCCGCACGGACTTCCGGCACGCCGTAATCGAAGCACAGCGGGATCAGATGCACCTGAATGAGACCGTTGGTGCTCGCGCCGCAGATGAAAAAGGTGAGGAAGAGCACCCAGAACACGCGGGTGCGCGCCGCTTCCCGCAGGGCGTCGATCGCCGCGAAGGCAACCGACCGCGCAGGCACATACGGACCTGCGGACTTGGCCTCCTCCTCCGTTTCGCCGTAGGGCCGCAGCCCGACATCGGAAGGGCGATCGCGCAGCAATGCCAGCACGGCCAGCGCCGCGACCCCGAGCAGACTGCACAGCATGACGATCGCCAGCCGCCAGCCGACGCGGTCGGCGAGAGTCGCGAGCAAGGGCATGAACACGAGTTGTCCGGTGGCCGAGCTCGCCGTCAGCAGGCCGATGACAAGGCCGCGCCTCCTCGAGAACCAGCGGGTCGCGATCGTCGCGCCCAGGACGAGGGCCGTGAGCCCCGTGCCAATTCCGACGACGATCCCCCAAAGCAGGATCAGTTGCCAGACCTTCGTCATCGCGAGCGACAGGAGAAGGCCACCGCAGATGAAGGCGAGCGACGTGAGCGTCATGCGGCGCACGCCGAAACGATTGATGAGCGCAGCCGCGAACGGGCCCAACAGCCCGAACAGCAGCAAGCGAACCGCAAGCGCGCTGGAGATCTCCGACGTTGCCCAGCCGAACTCGCGTTGGAGCGGCAGCAGGAGCACTCCCGGCGCGCCGACCGCCCCGGCGACGACGAGCATGGCCAAGAAGGTGACTGCCGCTACGGCCCACCCATAATGGACGTTCTTGCGGCTCAAGACCGCGACAATCCGAGACGAGAGCATGATCACCTCCCCCGGAGGAACAAGGCCGGAACAAAGCTCCGCCACCGCTCCCCCGGTTTCATCCGCGAGGCGCAACAACTAGGGTAGTTACTATCATCATGCAAGTAACTATACTGGGACCCGGGGAGAATGGCTGCGACCGACGTGGGGCCGACACCGAGCCCATGCATCTCGACGAGCTGAGAGCGAGATGGACCATCGATTCCGGCATTGCGGCGACACGACGCCACCGACAAAATGCCGGTAAGAGCAATCTTGGAGGCGCCGCAAATGCTGTCACGTCGCAATTTCCTCGGCGCAAGCGCGAGCTTCACGCTGGCATCGAGGGTTTCGCGCCCAGCAGCGGCTCAGACGCCGGCCGCGCAACCCGGTCGACGGCAACCCGGTCGACGGCGGATGATCGTCGATGCGCAAGTCCATCTGTGGAAGGCCGAAACCCCGGATTGGCAGTGGGTCCCCGGCATGAAGCCGCAACTCCCGGAGCCGTTCACCATCGAGCGGCTGGTCCCGCTGATGGACGAGGCCGGGGTCGATCGCGTCGTCGTCGTCCCGCCGTCCTGGCCCGGTGATCGGAACGACTACGCCTTGGAGGCGGCGCGACGATATCCCGACCGCTTTCGGGTCATGGGCCGCATTCCGCTCAAGAATCCGCGGTCAGCGGATCTTCTGCCGAAGTGGAAAGAGCAGCCTGGAATGCTCGGGATACGCCTCACCTTTCTTCGTGGCGCTGGCGCATGGCTCGCCGACGGGACCGCCGATTGGTTCTGGCCGGCGGCCGAGAAGGCCGGTCTCCCCGTGATGTTTCTGGCACCCGGGAATATGCCGGCCTTCATCCCGATTGCCGAACGCCACCCGCAGCTCACGCTCATCATCGACCACATGGCGCTGTCGACGGAGGTCGCGAACGACAAAAAGATTCCAGAGGCGATCGAGCAGACGGTCGCGCTCGCCAAATTTCCAAATGTGTCCGTCAAGCTGTCGGGAACGCCGACCGTTTCGTCCGAGCCCTATCCGTTCCGCGACATGAAAGAGCATCTGAAGCGCTGCTTCGAAGCCTTCGGACCGCGGCGCTGCTACTGGGGGACCGACATGACGAACTCCTTCGCCAAGGCCACCTACAAGCAGCGCATCACCCACTTCACCGAGGAATTGGACTTTCTGTCGGAAGCGGACAAGGACTGGGTGATGGGACGCGCCATCCTCGAACGCATTTGGAATACTTAGGAAGCGGCACTTTGATACCCGGCGACGTTGCGCACCCTGTACGATGACAGCCGCCATAAATGCATTTATTGACTATGGACTGGGACCCGCCGTAACTGCCCTGATAGCCACCGCAATGGGTAGAGAGCCACAGGCCCGCCGAAGTCGAGCGTCCCTCCCTTGATGAGGGCCCATAGGTCCAGGTCCTTGCTGACGAACTCGGACCCATTGTCGACCTGAACGGTCTTCGGATAGACGCGCGTCGCACGGTTTGACCAAGATTGTGACCGATGAATGGATCGCCCGTCAAAGGCGCTCAGCCGGCGAGATGACCGGCAAGCAGGACCATCCATACCCCTGCCATGCGGCACCGCGTGTCAGACCGGAGTATAAAGCGCGCCAAAGTCGCGCCCCACGAGTCCGCGGCACCCGCACTGATCGAACCGCCTTCTATTTCGAGCTACGGCAGGCACCGCGACGGCATTGCTCCTTGCATACTGTGGCGTGCCGCACGATCAGGGTCCGAGGCGCGATACCTTCCTCAAGGTCGTGCATGTCCTGATCGCCAAACACCCAGCCCAACCGCGCATCAGAACATATGGCGGTCCACATCTGGTGCCGTCGGCGCGCACGGCGGTTCAGCGGAAGAGCCGAGCCTGTCCTCGCAAAGCTAACCTGCCTATTGCTTTATTCCGCCCGCCCTGCACGTCCAGTTATAGGACCATAGTCCTTATTAACAGCTTAGGTTTGTATCTTTCGAAAACTTGTGGATAATCGCCAAGGTTGAGCCGAAGGACAAAGATCGGACGCAGGTAGGCAGAGGGTCTCGGCATGGCAGAGCTGTCGGAAAAGGACACCGCAAAGCCTACTTGGACCGACGTGGCGTCGGAGCTCTCACAAGCCGCACTCGGGACGAGCGACTGGCGCGATATCGCACGCAACGTGGCAAGCATGCTGAGCACGCCGCGGCTCGATTGGGACGCCTTGAGCCGCGCGGCGGCGCAGGTCCGGACCGGTTTCGCAACCAACAACGCCGAAGTGCCCGGTGCCACCCGTATGTTGGATGCCGTTGTTGAGTTCAGCGTTAACAAAGCGGCCCAAAGAGCCTCAGCCGAAATGATTGCGGCTTGCACGCCCGATCTGGAACCCGAGGATATGCTGGGCAAGGTGCACGCAATCCTTCTGAAATACGTTCCGTTCGATCTGTTCAGCTACAGCGAGTACTATCACGAGATTGGTCCGCAAAAGAACGTGTCGTTGGTACGCGGTCGGTTCTCTCTGGACGGCAATGAGCCGTTCCGATGGCCCGCGCGCTGGATCGAAGTGCCGCCTGAGATCGTTAGGTGGATCGAGAGTTCCAACCGATCGGTCTCGAACATCGATACGTTTTATTCCGAACATCCTGAAGCGGAGGCGCTTAGAAATCACGTGGTCACGCAGGAGTACACTCGGCGCGGGATCACGAGCTTCGTTGTGGCTACGCGGATGGACGGAGGCCGCGTGGCCGCCTCACTGACGCTCGGACGGCGTGCCGCAGGAAAATTCAACCCGTTCAATGATTCCGATCAGAAGTATTTGGACAGCTTCCACTTGGAACTCGTATTGCGAATGGTCGGCCAAGCGTTCCAGCGTCGGACTGTGGACTTGGCTCAAGCCATCGCAGCACTGTTCAAGCCCGGTGCAGAGGCTCACACGATCGCTAAACAGGCTGTGCGAAAACTCGGCGAGGGTTTCGGGCTCGAATACGTCGGCCTCTTCCGTGTAAATCGTGCACGCCGAAAGTTCGAAGTGGTCACCGAATACGATCCTGACAAAAAGCTCCAGGTCTCGGAAGGCTACACTCAGGATCTGGATGCGGGAATGCTCGGCCACGTCTTGCGAGGAGGCAGAGCCTTATACGCGCCCAATGTCCGAACCGAGCCGCCGCCGTTTAATTACAAGCCGGCTGGGATTACGCCAGCGTCGTCGGCCATGTGCCTGCCGATCCGATTGAGGCCACAGCTGGATGCAGAGGTTGAGTGGATCATCGATCTTGAATCGTCCCAACTGGACGCTTTTCCAGACCCGGAACAGGCAGCCTTAGAGCAACTGGTGCGGGACGTCGAACGCTCGCTGCAGCTTTGGTTCGAGGCCCGCCTGTGTGCCGTGCTGCTCGACCTGGTGGACCAGGGCGTGATCCTGTTGGGCGAAGGCACCCGCATCGAGCGCGCGAATAGGGCGGCGCGGAGGCTGCTCGGGTTGAATAAGGAGGATTCGCTGCCACTGCCGCTGGAGAATAAGTATAGCAACCTTGAGGCGTTCGGCGCGGATCGTCCAAGCCGCGAAATAATCGCTGCCGGGGATGCGTCGGCCTCCGGTGCTTACCTCCGACTGACGGGCCCGGACGGGGTCGAGCGTCGGGCGCTCGCCGGCGCCTCCTATCGCGATGACGCGTTCAACCGCCGCGTCTGGCTCTTGGGCGACGTCGAGCACGTCGCTTGGGTAGGTTCGCTGCGGTACATGGAAATGGCGGTACGCACTGTTGCGGCACAAGCCCATGGTGGCCTGCTGCTCGCATCTGCGTTGATGAAACGCGCACTGAAAGGAATGGACGCGAACGCACCCGCCTATCCACTGGTGGACCGCGCGCTCCGAAGTCTCACGGTGGCCGACATACCGTATGAGCGGGTTGCGAGCGTTTACGACGTGGTGACCGAACCGCGACGCGGCAAGGGGATCCTGGATATCAGAGCGTTGCTCCTGCGGTTTAGTGAGGCGTTGCCGGAGAACGAGCGCAAGGCGCTTCGCCTGGATTTGCCCCCCGACGGTCCGCTCGCGGTGAAAGGGGACCCTGAGCGGCTCGCGTTCGCATTCCGGTCCTTGCTCGGGCATCTCTTGTATATACGCCTCCCCGCCGCTCTGCTGCGGGTCCACCTCACGGCCGGCGGCGGCACCGCAACGGTCGAAATCGTACTCGATGGTGCGAACCCCGATGCAGCGGCAATGGGAAGCGAAATCGACCATAATGCAGAGGTCACTACCCGAGATCAGATCGCGTATGCGGAACGACTTGCCTTTTCGGCAGCAGCGCTTGGATTTGACGCCGTCCGGGCAGTCATAGAGGCGCACGGTGGGGAACTTCGACAACCGACGGGCTCCGCCGGCGAGTTGCGCTTCCGTATCCAGCGGCTCTCGTTGGCAACTCCGAGGGCGCACAAGGCGGACCGAACACGTGGAGCACGCGGATGAAATGTCTGCTCGTCGTCTCCCCCGATGCCAGCTGGAATGAAGGTCTCGATATTGCGCTGGAGTCGGTTGGCATCAGGACGCTCGGCACGCGGACCCATGAAGAAGCGCTCGCCGAGTTGAACAGAAAGAAGGGCGATTTCGGTGGCGTTCTCATCGGAGCTATGCCAGCTCCGGGGCAGAACGAGGCCGATGCAGCCCTGAAGGCGGTGGATCTCCTCGGAGCAGTGCGCAACGACGAGTCGGAAATCCCGATCCTGTTGTGGGCACCCTACCCGATCGAGCCTCTGTCCCACATCGTCGGCCGAGTCAAAGGTAGCGTCATGCTCTTGCGAGACACGGCCGAGAGCATTTCCGAGGCACTTCACGGCTTATCGGCTCCGGTCCCGGCAACGAATGAACCGCCCGTCGGCAAGGTCGAAATGGAGATCGGAGCCGCGAACATCCGGGTCGTCTTCGCTGTGACCGGTAAGGGCGTCGTCACCGAGATCACGCGTACCTGGACTGGTCGTAAGAAGCTCGCGAGGATGGAACGAAAATTTCTAAATTGGGAGCTACGTCGGCGTAGCGACGTGGAAATTCATTATGCCGACGACTGGGATCAGACCTTTCAGGAAACCGGCGAGGATCTCGCCGATGAACTCGCCTATTCGGCCGAGGAATTCGGCAAGGGAATGTCACGGTGCCTCGACGACGTCGGAACAGTGGATAACATTCATTTTCGCTTCAGCCTGCTGACGGACGGCCCGGAGCTGTCCCATCCCTTCGTCCACGTTCCATTCGAGCTGTTGTACGACACCTCAAAAAATCATTTCGTCCGTTCCCTTGCGCCGGTCGCGCGACGGATCTGCCTTCACGACGGGTCGCTCACCGCGAAGCCGCTGGCCAACGCGAAGTCGCTATCCGGCCCCTTACTGTTCGTGAAGTCGAACGCCCATGGCTCGCTTGTGCTCCGCGGCAACTTGTTCAACGGCAAAGCTAGACTGGTGTTTCCGAAGCTTGACGCGCTGGACGCCGAGTTCGAAGGCGTGCAACGCGCGCGCGCAGAGGCTAGGAGCGAGGCTCCGGCCCCCATACAACTCTCGCTGACGGCCGGCCAGGACACCGTGACACTATTGCGCGAGGCGATGCTCCCACAAGACGGGCGGACGCCGCAACTGCAGATCCTGCATTTTGCGGGACACAGCGTGCGTGCTGACGATGGCGCGGTCTTCCTCATCCTGCCCGGCGACGCGCCGGGTAAGGTGGTGCCACTCTCCATCCACGACTTCGCCAATTGGGCGCGGCACTGTGAGCTGCGGCTCGTGCTGCTTTCGTCCTGCCAGAGCAGCTCGCCGGATGCCATTTTCAGACTTGCTCAGGCTGGCATACCGTCAGTGATCGGCTTCCGCTGGGAGGTCGATGATAAGGAGGCAGCCTTCTTCACGCAATCGCTCCATCACCAGCTTGCGAAGCAAGTCTCGCTAGCGCGGGCCTTCCACCGGGCAGTCTCGGAGAGCCAAACCAAGTACCCAGCAAGTCCGACGTTCGCGTCCGCGATGCTGGTGGTCCAGGGCGAAGAATGGACGATCTGAACACAGGGAGAGCGGCGATGTCGATAGCAACCCTGCTAGGCTTCAAACAATCCTTGGACACTATCCGATCAGCTCCGAGCCAACCGCGTCTGATTGAATGGATCGAGAGCCCCCGGATCAAAGAGGATCCGCAGCCCGAGCTTGTTGACGGCGCGGTGTTCGAGCCTGGCAAGTGCTATTTCGCCCTGCGCCTGGCCGGCCTCCATCTCAAGGACGCGCGGCGCTATGCGCAACAGGTGCTCCCGCTATGCGTGTGCCTCGCGGAGTTCCGCCGCGGCGGCAACCGGGAGACCGTACCCTTCTCGCTCGGTCCGGACACGATCCGGCAGCGGCTTCAGAACGCGCAGCCGGACAAGAAATCCGAGGACCAACTGCAAAGCGGCTGGGTCGAGTTGCGGGACATCGAAATCATACGGCCGACTCCGGTTTCGCAAGCCAATGTCGAAGCGTTTATCGGCGTCTATGCGGTTCCTGGGGACGACATCGCAAAAACGCTCCTTAATGCGATGGGTACGATTAGCCAAGCCTTCGGCGGAACCTTGTCACCTGCACTCGCAATCGCCGAGAAGGTCTACGACGGATTCACGTCGCTGCTTGGGGTAAAAGGGGTGACTCCGGAGGTTGAGGCACTACACGGGAACTTGCTGCGCAAGAGCGGCTATCTCTTGGTGTCGAACGCCCCGGAAGACTCGCCCAAAAAGGGAAAGCTGTTTGTCTCGGGAGGGCGCCTGCGCGAGGGTGCCGACACGACCTCTCCGCTGGTTAGGGACTTTGACTATTGCCTTGTGAGCGTACAGAGACTTGAGACGCTGGTCGATCCGAACAGTATCGCTCCAGACCTGTTCGCTACGCAATGGCAGGAGGTGATCGACGCCTTCGATGGCGAGTCAGGCACCGCCACGGCCGCTTTCAAGAAATTGCAGCGAGCCGTCTACGGTTCAACCCAACTAATCCCGCGCGATCGGGATGCGCTCTTGGCCGGATATCTGGTGGAGTACGACAAGGCGGTACGCGTCCTCGGCAAGGAAGAGGCAGCATCGGCTGGAACAGCGCGCGGCGCCGTTCCGGAAGGCGTGCTCGGGGCAATCTCGGAGTTTACGGAAATCTACGACGCCATCACCGCCGACGGAAAGACGGTAGTTAGCAAACAGCAAGAAGCGGAGCTGAGGTCCGGATCGAGCGCCTGGAAACGCGCTTCCGAGCTGCGCGCAGCCCTCGCTAACCAGCCCGTTGGACTCGTTTCCGACAGGATTTTCCAGGCCGTCCAATTTATGGGGGGATAACACTCCATCAAGCCGCTAAAATTCTCGAATCGGTTCTCGCTAGACTACTTCTCGGCGCAACTAGACTAGCGATCGATCCAGGTGTTGTGCGCTCGGTTGACCGGGCCAGTGGCGAAGCATGGCGCGCAGCCCATCAGCGGTGTTCCCCTGCTTGACGGAACAAAATAGCGATCGAGTACGAAGCAGGACTCGAACCTGCAACCAGACCACCTAACGAAGCCGCGCCTCCGGACAGCAGCTCTCCAGCGCGGATGTATCGGTTCAACATCGCGTCCGACGCATGCTTGGTCTGCGGTCCGATCTTCCAGGATGGCACACCGTCCGCCGCCGCGCTGGTAGCAAATCCGGCCCGGAGCGAGTGGCCCGAATAGGGTGCCAAGTCGAGGCCAATCGTCGCCGCCCGCCTCGATCAGACGGTCGCCCTCGCCAAATTTCCCACGTTTCTGTCAAGCTGTCGGGAACGCCGACTGTTAGGCCCGAGCCCTATCCGTTCGGCGACATGAAAGCGCATCTGAAGCGCTGCTTCGACGCCTTCGGGCCGCAGCGCTGCTATTGGGGGACCGACATGACGAACTCCTTCGCCAAGACCACCTACAAGCAGCGCATCACCCATTTCACCGAGGAGTTGGACTTTCTGTCGGAAGCGGACAAGGATTGGGTCATGGGACGCGCCATCCTCGAACGTATTTGGAATACCTAGAGAATTTCCTCTTTCCCCTTTCTATCCATCTTACAGCCCAGGTACCTCGAGGAGGGCGGTTTTGGCTCCTCCTCGGCCCTCTCCGCGGAGCCCCAGGCCGCTAGAGTTACCGCCCAAGAAGCCGTCGGCGCCATCCATTAAGGTGCGCGACGACTCCAACACAACCGAGAATGGCCCATTAGTAGTTCTGGGGACAGCCGGGGTTAAGTCCCGCCATGCATTTTATTTCCTGACTTGTGAGCGGCCCCGATGATACCGCCGACTCGTGGCGACCCATCGGGGGTTTTCGGCGCCGAACGGCCGCGTGTCCCTTTTCACGCTGACCTTGCATGAAACTCTACATAGGGCTATATTGAGACTCAATCTGCCAGGAGCCTCTCGATGATCAAGAAGGAACCTCGCCTGTCGCACCAAGCGCTCCGGGTGCTGCGCGCATTCATGGAGCAACCCAGAGAATGGCTCGCCGGCACCGACATCTTGAAGCAAACCAGGATGCTTTCCGGGACAGCCTATCCAATCCTATTGCGCCTTGAAAAAGCTCGCTGGCTTGAGAGCAAGTGGGAACAGCTCGATCCGAGCAAAGCGGGCCGACCACGAAAGCGGCTCTATTGCCTCACAGGCCTAGGTTATAACAAAGCAAGTGCGGCGTTAGCGGAACTCAGCGTTTCGAATGGGAGGCCGGCATGGAACTCCTAATCACCATTATCATCGGGGTTGTTATTGTTGAGGTTTATGCGTGGCTGCCAAACTTTTCGGACTGGCTGATTGAGCGAAGCGTGCGACACGTGTGTAGGGAGGACCAGAACCGTTGCCGAGAGGAGTGGAAGGCCGGCTTGGACGATTTGCCGAATACGGTGCTCAGACTAGTGCATGCATTGAGCTATATTGGTGCCCCGCGCCGAATAAATATCGACTTTTTTGGTGCTAAGCTCACTGAAATCGACGCTCTGATCGACGAGTATGCGCACAAACATTCTAGTATTGTTGCATCCTTAAGCCTATCAAAAGCAGAACTATCCAGATTGCACATGCGTTTACGACAAGTGAAAGGCGATCACCTAACCGCTCTCCAAATTGCGCTAGCTTCGGCCAAAATAACGGACTCATCGTCACAGACACTTACGAAGGCCGCAGAGGATTTTCTCAACGTTTTTGTAAACAAAGCGGACCGATCGATGCAGTTGCTGACTATCTTCATCGAAGCTTCGACCCAAAAGCTAACTCATATACAAAGATTGATCGAACGGGCCTCGAAACAACGGGATGGGGTAACTGGGTTATTGGGTCGCCGCGGCGTGTCTCCCGATATGCTCGACACTCTTGTATCAGGTCTTGCCAATGATTTGGATGCGGTTAAAGAGATCTTTGAGGACAACAAATGGGGTGATGCGGACTTATTGAGGGAGAGCAACAGAATAGCTGACGGTATAAACGATATGACGCGCGCCGCGTTTCTCGAGCTACATGCAGTTGCGAAGGACGCCATGGCGTCGCCGAATTGATCGAGCGATTAGGGCCAGGCGCATGCACCGGTTCAATTCCGGCATGCCGCGCTGCCTGGATTCGATGGTCGAGGAGATGGATCCAGTGACCGAGCTGCTTACAGGCAAGCTTGATTATTTTCACGATAAGGGGTCGGCACCGCACCGCTCGTAATGCGGCTACCTTCCCCTCCATTCACCAATTTGTCAGGACACGCCGCTACCGCCCGCCCCAAGGTTGTGGCAGAATTCAATTGCACGACTTTGTGTGAAGACTAAAGAGGAGGGAACTCATGCGCCGGCTTACTATCGTAGCTTGGGCGATGACGCTGATTTGCTTTGTAAGCATGCCAAAGGATGCTGAAGCCCAAATCGATCGTATTGAGGGTCTATGGAACAATCATCAGTCCGGCTGGAACATGAGCGTGAATCGAAACGACTTCGGCGGTTGGGACGCAATCCTTTATTGCTGCGGGGCGGGAAGGATATCTACAGATACAACCCAAAACGGAGCGAATATCAAAGTTGAAGGCCGTAATTGGATCTGCTGGTTCAACGCGAATATCATAGGAGATGGCTCCGAGATGAATTGGCAGTACATTCACGGAAATTACGACGAGTGTCATACGATTACAGGGCACTTCAATCGCATGCGCAGATTAAATAGAGTCTCCGGTACAACGGACCCGCAAGCACCACCACCTTCTCCTGCGCAAGACCCACTGACAGGGCTGTGGGATGGCCTTTTTTATTGTGTAGGTTGGTCAAGTAATTGGGGTTCGGGGCCGTTCCGAATTACAGTTCGCATGCAGAGAGTTTCTGGCGAGACGGTTTATACAGGAGGTCTCACGGGCCACCTCGGTCATTTCGATTGGGGCTTGCGTGGGACGTTCGATGTGAATAGCCGGACCGTAACTTTTGAACCGAATCCAGGCGTGGATAAACCGGGTTTCACGGCCACTCTCAACAGATATGAAGTCGAACTTGGAGGCAGGATGGACGACCGTTGCCACGGTGAACCTATCTATCTAAGCAAAACGCGCTAACAATTTGAACGGGTCTGCGGGATAGTTGAGTCGATCTGAAACGCGTATCGTTCGAAATAAAGGTTGCCCGCAGCGAAGCTTGGTACAGAACCACTCCGGTCCAGTCTAGATCGCGCAATGGGGTTGTGGCGCTAGTAGAACCTATTCGAGTCCTAATCTCGGGTCCCAAAATCATCAAGCCCTTTTCCGGGGCTTTAGGAGGCCGTAGAGCCGATTTAGCCCCTGCGGGCTATCCCGCAAAGGGGTACCCCTGGAATGCATCGATTCCCGCGGCCGCACATGCCCTGGAAAGAGGTAGCATAGCCCGCTCGCCCGAGCGCTTCGACGTGCTACGTCTTCTCTCGAATGGTCTGGTCCTGGGCCCCTGCCCTCGTCGCCGCGCATCGTCTGCGCCGACGAGAAGCCGATCGAGCACTGTGGCCACGCCAGTCTTGTCTGGTAGTCGCAACAGCGCGTCGATCGGCGCGGAGAGTCATAGGGTGGTTGAATGAGACACGCGTGCTTGCTAGCTCCACAGACGTCAGATTCGACGGGCCGCAAGGGTTCGAGAGCGAACGTCACCTCGTCCCCGTTGCGGCATTTGCCGATGATCCTGATGCGTCTTCGCTTCTGTATCCGCATCATCCTCTGCGCCTGGCTTGCCGTGCCCACGTCGCAGGCTTTCGCGCAACGCCCGGACATCGGCGACGAGCCAGGCCGCATTCCCGACGCGGCCGATGAAGAGCTGCCGGCGCAGCTTCGGCGCCAGCTCGTCTTCTATCGCTCCACCGAGGCGCCAGGCACGATCATCGTGCATACATCCGAGCGATTTCTCTATGTCGTGCAGCCCAACGGGCGCGCCATCCGCTACGGGATCGGTGTCGGTCGCGACGGCTTCCAATGGCAGGGTCTTTTGCGCATCACCCGCAAGCAGGAATGGCCCGACTGGACACCGCCGCCGGAAATGATCGAGCGCCAGCCCTATCTGCCCCGCCTCATGGCCGGGGGACCCGGCAATCCCCTGGGCGCGCGTGCGCTCTATCTGGGAAACACGGTCTATCGCATTCACGGCACCAATCAGCCGCAAACCATCGGCACTGCGGTTTCATCCGGATGCTTCCGCCTGGTCAACGGCGACGTCATCGATCTCTACGATCGAATTCCCGTCGGGACCAAGGTCATCGTCCGGCAGACACCTGAATTGTGATGGCGCCGATACGCGCCGTTGCCAAACAAAACTGGTTGTTTCGATGGTGAGCGAGGGGGGCGAGCATGCGTAATTTTTTTGCGCTGAATTTTAGGACCGGCCTGCTGATCGGATGCGCGATCGCCGTCGCGGTTGCGGCGGCCTTCATCACCTGGGAGCTGTACGATACGCGCACCCTCAAGCGGACAGTCCGCCGCGATGCCGTGTACTGCGGCGTCAACACCGGCCTGCCGGGCTTCTCGAGCGCCGATGAGAAAGGAAACTGGACGGGTTTCGACGTCGATTTTTGCCGCGCCATGGCGGCGGCGATTTTTGATGACCCGAGCAAGGTCAAGTTCGTGCCGCTCGACGCGAAGGAGCGATTCACCGAGCTTGCCAACCGCAAGGTCGATGTATTGGCGCGCAACTCGACCTGGACCATGTCGCGCGAGACCGAATATTCCCTGCATTTCGCCGCCGTGTCCTACTACGACGGCCAAGGCTTCATGGTGCCCCGGTCACGCAATATCAGCTCCAGCGTGGAGCTCGATGGAAGCACGGTTTGCGTGCAGTCGGAAACCACGTCCGAGCTCAATCTCGGCGACTACTTCGGCGCCAACAATATGAAACATCAGGACCGGAAATTCGCCAAGGCGGACGACGTATTCAAGGCCTACGCTTCCGGCCAATGCGACGTCCTGACCGCCGATGTCTCCGAACTGTACGCGCTGCGCCTAAAACTTTCCAAACCCGGCGACCATGACATATTGCCGGATATCATTTCGAAGGAGCCGCTCGCACCGGTCGTGCGGCAGAAGGACGATGACTGGCTGCTGATTGTGAAATGGACGCTCTACGCGATGATGAACGCCGAAGAGCTTGGAATTACCTCGCGGAATATCAATGATGCGCTCAAGTCCAAGAAGCCGGACGTCATGCGGTTGGTCGGCACCGAGGGCGAATATGGTGACGAGCTCGGTCTTACCAACGATTGGGCTGCGCGGATCATTCGTCACGTCGGGAACTATGGCGAGGTCTATGAACGCAATGTCGGTGCCGGCTCGATGCTCGGCATACCGCGCGGACTGAATCAGTTGTGGAATGCAGGCGGCATCCTGTACGCGCCACCGATCCGTTAGATCGAATCTCGATCGACTGAAATCACGCGTAGGGTGGGCAAAGGCGGCCCCCGAAATTTCGACTGATGCATTGCGCTGGGTCCGCCGTGCCCACGCGTTCGGACTTTTGCCAGGGGGGATGTGAGGTCAGTCTCACCGCGTGGGCACGGCGGAACGCACGCCTTGCCAACGCCCTGATGTCTCGGCCGCCTTTGCCCACCCTACGCGGCGTCGAACTCTTCGGAACACGCGGTCCGGAGGTGATTGAGCGCTCAGCCGGCCACGCGCCGCAGGTTGTCTGCCGAGCTTGGCGCGTGTTCGCGCGTGATGGCGCCGTGGCGCAAGAGCGCGCCCGCCTCAGTCGCCGGGACGGGCGCGCTGAAATAGTGACCCTGAGCGAAGCGGCAGCCGGCGCTCAGCAGAAAGGCAACCTGCTCGGCGGTTTCCACCCCTTCGGCAATGGTTTCCATGCCGAGCTCGCGCGCCAGCATGAGCGTGGCCCGCACGATCGCGGCAGCGCCGGGCTCGATCGCAACCTTGGGCATGAATTGCTGCGCGATCTTGAGCCGGTTCACCCGGTAGCTCCGCAAGTGCTCGAGCGACGAGTAGCCGGTCCCGAAATCATCGATCGCCACGCTAACGCCGAGCCCGCGCACGCGGCGAATGATGTCGTTGTTGGCCGCCGTCGTCTCGGTCAACGCGGCTTCGGTCAGCTCGACTTCGATGCAGCGCGGATCGACGACGTAGCGCGCCAACGTTTCCCGCAGCTCCTGATCGAGCGTGACGGCGCTCTTGCATTGGGCGGCGGAAATATTGATGGAGATAGTCGGCGGCGTGGTGCCCTCGGCCTGCCAGCGGCGGATCTGGCGGCAAGTTTCTTCCAGCACCCATCGCCCGAGCGCGTGGATGGCGCCGCTTTTCTCCGCGATCGGAATGAATGAAGCGGGCAACATCAATCCGCGCTTGGGATGATTCCAGCGCACCAGCGCCTCAAGCCCGACAATGCGGCCAGACGACACCTCGACCTGCGGCTGGTAGTAGAGCTCGAGCTCGTTATTCGTGAACGCCGCTTGTAGATCCTCGGTGACCGTCACGCGCTCACGGAGCTCGTGATCGAGCTCGGTGGAATGGAAGCGGAAATTGTTGCGACCTTCGTTCTTCACCTGGTAGAGCGCGACATCGGCCCGCATCATCATGTCTTCAGGCGAGGCAGCGGTCATGTCGAACACCGAAATGCCGAGGCTCGCCGAGACGTGCGCCTCGCTGCCGTCAAGATCATATTTTTGCGCCAACGCGCCCTTGATCCGTGCGGCGAGCTGGGTGATGGACGAGAGATCCGCGGCATCGGTCACGCAGATCGCGAACTCGTCGCCGCCGAGCCGCGCGATCAGGTCGATTTTTCCGACCACCGTTTTGAGGCGCTCCGCGGCTATTTGCAGCAGACGATCGCCGTAGGGATGGCCGAGCGTGTCGTTGACGTCCTTGAAATGGTCGAGATCGAGGTAGATGACCGCAAAAGGCAGGCCGTCACGCTTTGCCGCCGCGAAGACCCGGCTGAGGTGATCCGCGAACGCCGCCCGGTTGGCAAGCCCGGTCAAGGAATCCGTGCGGGCGAGCAGCGTGACCTTCTCGCCCTCGCGCCGCAGCTCGTCGGTTGCTTCGTGCAGGCTCGTTGTCAGAAACTCGAGACGCAGCGTTCGCTTGAGCGAGACCAGCAGATAGGCCACGATCAGGGCGGTCATCGCCAATCCGGTGGCCAATGCGGCGCCCGGTCGCCAACTACCGGCGTCGGCGATGAGTTGGCCCGACGGCACGAAGATTGCGCCCCATTCCTGGTCGGCCACGCGGATGCTGCCGGTCCAATGCGCGCCCGCGAGCAAGGTGTCCTCGCTTGGCACCGGTGATTGCGCGGGGCGGCTTCGCGACGGATGCCAATAGATGCGGCGGTTCCCGGGATCGCCGTTCGGGTTGAAGAAGTAGATCTCCAGTCCGGACGGAATCGCTTTTGTCCCCAGGATGTTCTCGATCATCGGACCCGTGCCGAAGACGCCGTACATGAAACCCTCGGGCGTCCGAGAGGTTTCCTGCTTGATCGAGCCTTTGGGATAGACCGGAATGAAGCTCATGAACCCGTCCGGTTCCGCTTTCGTGATCAGATTCATCGGGGGAGTAGCAGCCGGGCGCTCGGAGCTGCGCGCCCGCCGCAGCGCATCCGCGCGGATCCGCTCGGAGGAAATATCGAAGCCGAGAATCTGCGCCGTGTACTCCACCGGGTCGGGATAAAGGATCGGAAAATACTCCGCGCGATCACGGGCCCGAATGCGGTTGCCTTGGGGGTCACGCTCCCAGATCTCGAAATTCGGGAAGCCCTCCGCCCGCACGGAGCGTTCGAAGGCGTCACGTTCCTCGCGCGTCACCCGGCGCGCCCAACCGGTATTGCGCATACCGACCAGCCGGCCGCGCAGGTCCTTTGCGAACGCCTGGAACTCGGACCGGCTGACCGTTTGATCGGCAGTACTGTAAAAGGCACGCAGCGTGTAAAGGACCTCGGTTGCGTACTCGAGATCGGAGTTGAGTGTTTGCTGATCGTTTTTGGCGAGCTCTTGCAGCTTCACAGCGGCGAGGCGATGCTCCGAATTCGAGACGGCGACGAATGCGACTGCGGAGACCAGCGTTCCGACGACCGCCACAACGACGGCGACGAGGTAGCGCCAGGGGTGTGCGTTTTTGGCGGGCGAATTGGGAGCTATGACGTCCACGGCAACTTCTCTGTCGAGGCTTCGATCTTCGCGGGCGATCGGATCGCGAGGCGTCTTAGCCTTTTCGAGGTGCCTACATCTTATGCACCCGGACTTTACGATGAGTTAGCAGCTAGGTATGTAATTCCACTGAACAGGACCGTTAACCATTCGGAAAACGCCCCAGAGCCGCGCCGATTTGCGCACGGACACAAGGAAGCCCCGGATTACGCCATGCGGACGGATTTCCGCGAGATTCTGGCAGTTGCCGTCGTGCTTCTCGGCTGCTCCGGACGCTGGGCGGCCGCGGCCGAGGAGGCGCCGGGCGATTGTTTGGGGATCCAATTCGACGTCGCGCGGCCGCTCGTGGTCTCCAGGATCTCCTCGACCATTCCGCGTACCTTCTACGTAAAGAGCGCCTGGGAAGACGCCTCCTGCCCGTCGCGGGCGATCGCCTGCCTGCGCAAGGCCTATTTGGTAGCCGGCGACCTCGTTTTGACCAGCAAGACGACCGGTCCCTACACCTGCGTCGCCTACCAGTCGCCGCACGATCGCAAGCAAGTTTGGAGCAACGGCTGGATTCCGTCCTCGAGCCTTGCGCCGGTCGCGCCCGCGCGGGCGGCGCGGCTTGCGGACTGGACCGGCACCTGGTCGCGCGCCGGCGGCGAGATCACGATCACGGAAAGCGAAAGGGGCGATCTCCACATCGAAGGCGAGGCGACCTATCCGGCCGCCCAGAACGTGCACACCGGCGTCATCAATGCCGACGCCAAGCCGACGCAAGGTATCTTGGCATTCGCCGACGACGGCAGCGTGGCCTTCGACGCGGCCGCGGACGGCAGCTGCCTGGTCCGGATGCAGAAAATTGACGCGCTGCTGCTCGTCGAGGACAACAGCGCCTGCGGCGGCGCCATGGTGACGTTCACGGGCCTCTATCGCCGCAAGCCCTGACGCCGGACCAGCGGGTACGCCCGCAAGGACCAGCCGATACTTTCCGTGGACGGCCTCAGCCAACCGCTTTTGCGGCGGCTCGCCCGGCAGCCCGACCCGAGAAGATGCAGCCGCCGAGGAACGTGCCTTCCAGCGCGCTGTATCCGTGCACGCCGCCGCCGCCGAACCCGGCAACCTCCCCGGCGGCATACAGTCCGGGGATGGGTTGACCATCGGCGCCGAGCGCGCGGCTGTCGAGGTCGGTCTCCACCCCACCCAAGGTCTTGCGCGTGAGAATGTTGAGGCGGACCGCAATCAGGGGTCCGGCCGCAGGGTCGAGCAGCTTGTGCGGTCGCGCCGTTCGGAAGAGCCGGTCGCCCAGATAGGCGCGGGCTCCGCGCGTGGCGGTGATCTGCATGTCCTTGCAGAAGGGATTGTCGATTTGCAGGTCGCGCGCACGGATCTCGTGCTCGACGGCGGCGAGGTTGAGCAACGGCTCGCCCCCCGCCAAAGCGTTCATGCGCTTGACGAGCACCGCGAGGTCCCGCTCGACGATGAAGTCCTCGCCCTTATCCATAAACGCTTTGACGGCCGCGGGAATGCCCGCCGTCGCGCGGCCAAGCACCTGGCGCCAGCTCCTGCCGGTGAGATCGGGATTTTGCTCGGAGCCGGAAAGTGCGAACTCCTTCTCGATAATCTTCCTGGTCAGAATGAACCAGGAATAGTCGAACCCGGTCTGCATGATGTGTTGAAGCGTGCCGAGCGTGTCGAAGCCCGGGTAAAGCGGGACCGGCAGCCGCTTGCCGCGCGCGTCGAGCCACAAAGAGGAGGGGCCGGGCAGGATGCGGATGGCATGGGCCGTCCAGATAGGGCTCCAATTCTTGATGCCCTCGACATAGTGCCACATGCGGTCCCGATTGATGATGTGTCCCCCGGCGGCCTCGGTAATGGCCAGCATACGGCCGTCGACGTGATCCGGGACGCCGGTGATCATTCGTTTCGGCGGCGAACCCAAACGTTGCGGCCAGTTCTTGCGTACCAGGTCATGATTGGCGCCGATGCCGCCGGATGTAACGATGACGGCCTGGGCTTTGAGCGCGAACGCGCCGACGGCATCGCGCGAGCTCTTCCTGCCGCGCTCCACGTCGCTCGGCGCAAGAATGTCGCCGCGCACCCCATCGACCGCCGCGCCCGACTTGGTGAGCTCATTGACACGATGGCGAAACTTGAAGGTGACGAGCCCGGCCTTCGCGGCTTCGCGCGCGCGCTCGACGAAGGGCGCGACGATCCCCGGCCCGGTTCCCCAGGTGATATGGAATCGCGGCACCGAGTTGCCGTGTCCGATTGCGTTGTGGCCGCCGCGCTCCGCCCAGCCGACCACAGGAAAGAAACGTATGCCGCGCGCGCGCAACCACGACCGCTTCTCGCCGGCGGCGAAGCCGACATAGGCTTCCGCCCATTTACGCGGCCAAAAATCCTCCGCGCGGTCAAAGGCGGCGGTGCCCATCCAGTCTTCAAGCGCGAGCGCGTGCGAGTCACGAATCCGCATGCGCCGCTGCTCGGGGGAATCGACCAGAAATATGCCGCCGAGCGACCAAAACGCCTGACCGCCTAGCGATTGCTCGGGCTCCTGCTCGACGATGATTGTTTTCTTTCCGGCCGCGGCCAGCTCCGCAGCCGCGACCAGCCCGGCGAGCCCCCCGCCAACGATGATCACGTCCGCGTCGTAGGCCATCACCGCTCCCTCGCTCTCATGACGCTTGCAAGAACTCGATCACGGCGGCCACCGTCCGCGCGGGGTCTTCCTCGTGCGGCACATGGCCAAGGTCGGGCAAGATGACGAGCCTGCTGCCAGCAATGTCGCGGTGGAAACGTTGCGCGTCGGCCGGCGGAAGCAGGCGATCGCGGCCGCCCCACAGGATCAGCGTCGGCAGCTTGAGCTCCGCGATCCTGCCGGCGCGGGCGCCGAACTCGGCTTGCGCAAATCGTTGCCCCAGGGCACGACGATTTCCCGCGCGCACGGTCATGTCGAAGTATCGGTCGACAAGCTCCGCTGTCACCCGGGAAGGGTCACCATAGACATTGCGCACGCTTGCCTCGACCAAGGCTCGCGGTGTCACGAACTCCATCAAACGATTGAGCACGGGCACCCGGGCGAGCCGGAACCCGAGCGGTACCGAGGTCGCGATGAAAGGGTAGCCGCCCGAATCCACCAATATGAGCTTGTCGACCCGCTCGGGCATGGCGAGGGCGGTCTCCCACGCCACATTGCCGCCGAGCGAGTTGCCGCCAAGCACGCAGCGGCGGATGCCGAGCTTGTCGAGCAGCGCACCGACGAAACGGACATAGGCCGCGATCGTGTAGTCGCCCTCGGGCGACGGGCCGGTCAGGCCGAAGGCGGGCAAGTCGAACGTGACGACGCGGTGCTTGTCCTCGAGCGCATGGACCCATCCCTCCCAGGTATGCAGGCTCGCCGAGGTCCCGTGGATCAAGACGACCGGATCAGGATCGTCGCGCGGGCCTTGGTCGCGCAGATGCACCTGCATGCCCAGAAGCGGGATGAACGTGGACGGCGGCGGAGCCCAGCGCGCGGTGAGCGACGAGAGCGGTCGGTCCGGCGCCCAGATCTTCACCGACATCCTCCACAATCGGCGTGAGCCGACATTCCCCGCATGGACTCTGGAACGGGCGGACGATAGCAGACGGCGGGGATTGCCGGGAAGCCATGCGCCCCGCGCGGTGCTCCCGGCGTCTCCAAGCATTGCTGTGCTGGCGTGGTCCGACCACGATCCCCGCCCCACCCTCCCCTTTTTCAAGGCGAGGGAGCGAGAGGCGGTTCAACTTGATCGGAACATGCTCTGATTATGGCTCGCGCCTCATTCCGCGCGATGTTAGCCTAAGGCCTTTTAGGAACTCTGAGAAAATCCGCTGGGTGATTTTTTGATCGAGGGCATTTATCTCCGGTCCGCAATCCTTCACTTCTGGGTCGAGCTCAGCAGCCCGGTCAATTAGCTCCTGCGCAATTTGCCTGAGCTCGATTGACATCTCCATATCTGCACACTTGGACGCGACCTGGCGGCAACGATCCGCGAGCTCGCGAAAATACCTGGGCGTCGCCAAATCGCGTTCCCCTTGCCCGGCTCTCGCAATCGTTATTGCCTATCGGCACCCATGTCAGGTTTGCGACTCAATTTCAATCTTTATGCCCCAATTCTCGCAATAGCTGTTGACTTTTCGAAAAATGCTTCTTAGTTGACTTGAATCAATTATCAAAGTTACTTAATCAGTTATCGTCGTAGGTATGTCAAACGAAAACAATGAGATAGCGTACCTAAGGGAACTTGCTGCGCGGTTCCGCAGACTCGCCTCCCGCGATCCTGCGGTATCTGCTGAACTGAACGCGATGGCGGATCAAGTTTCGGCAAGGGCGGACCGATTGCAGCAAGCCGCAGAGGCTATTCATCGGCATAACGAGATACCGCCGCAGGAGCGGCAACCCAGGCCATCACTGACTCCGCGCGAACGGGAGGTGTTGACCTGGCTTGCTCGGGGTAAGACATCCAAGGATGTTGGTGACATCCTTAAAATCGCTAAGCGAACAGTCGAAGCGCATGCGAACTCGGCGATCAGGAAGCTCAAAGCCAATAATCGAGCGCAGGCCATTGCAATTGCCATGCGCGACCGGTTGCTGAATTCGGATTGACAAAGATACCGGCGGCCTCGCCGGAGGCGACAAGGCGAACAGAACAGCCAAGCCGGGTAAACCCTCCCAGACCTTTATCATATAGCTGATATGCTCAACCGGGGTAACCGGCCGCTTGCGCGCTTGGGCGGATCGCGTGAAAGGGCTGGGCCGGCCGATCTCCCGAACGGGCGGACGATACCAGATGGGGGAGACTCCCGGGAAGCCATCGGCGGGTCGCACCGGCGCTGCCGGCGCTTCAAGCATTGCTGTGCTCGCGTGGTCCAACGCGGGAGGTGGGTCGCGTTTTACCGGACGTGTAATGGAAACGCTTGCCCCCTTATGGGCATCGCTAAAGCATTTCCCGCTCAAACCGACGCACATCCCTCGCCGCGTCATGGCCGGACTTGTTCCGGCCATCCACGCCTTCGCTGAGCCGAAAGGCAGCACAGACGTGGATGCCCGCGACAAGCGCGGGCATGACGGCGGGGGTATGATTCAATCCGAACGAGACTTGCTTTAGTTGCTCCCGGTTGTTTGGCGGGTCTTCGCGATGGTAGCAGCGATGGCATCCGGCGAAATGTTGTAACATGCAAAGGATGTAGTATTTAGGCGATTGGCGAGCATACTCTTGCCATTCACCTCACAAACCTCATTCGATGGTTCCAGATAGTTGAAAAGCTCGATCTTGCCTGTTGTCTGAGAGAGCACCGCGACCACCAATAGAAATTGAGTCATTTATTTTATTCCCTATTTGCGGCCACCTTGGCCTTCCGATGCATTCAAACTAAAAAATGGGTCTTCGCGGAATCGAGTGGGCGATTTTTGAGTTAGAAGGCCCGAGAAACCCGGCCATTACGTAGGGATTTTGCATTACGGCTGGAGTTAGAATTTGGCATTATTGGGGGATGG
>JBKQHQ010000037.1:0-27391 GCA_052148715.1 Xanthobacteraceae bacterium
CGCGAAGGCAAGCTTCGATCGGGTCGAACCAGTTGTCGAAAAGCTGCTCCGCAGGTTCCAATTCCGACTGCGGCAGGCAAGGCGTCGTGCTATGGCTCTTCATGGCGTGATCTCCGCCGGCGTTGCACCGCCGGAATCGCTTGTTGGACCAAGCTGGAGATTACGCCGCCTTCACTTTCCAACCACTCCCGCTACGGCACCCGCGGGGGGGCGCGGCGCAATATGCCGGAGAGGGTGCATTGTGACGGTGAAACTGGAATTGAAGCCGGAGATTGAGGCTGCGCTGCAGGCGCAGGCGCATGCACGGGGCTTGTCGCTGGAAGCCTATCTCGAACAGGTGCTCCAGGACGGAACATCATCCAAACGGCCGGCGGCCAAGAAAAGCCTCGCTCAATTGTTTGCGGAGTCCCCCTTGAAGGGCCTCAGCCTGAGCTTTGACAGAGACCGGGACATGGGGCGTTCGGTCAAATTATGATCGGCTTCCTGCTGGATACCAACGTCCTCTCGGAATTGACGCGGCCCAAATCAGACCCAGGAGTGGAAAACTGGCTGAATAACGCCGACAACGAACAGCTGTTTTTGAGCGTGATTTCTCTGGGCGAGATTTTCAAGGGTATTACGATTCTTCCCGAGAGCAAGCGCCGTCAGAAGCTGCAGCGATGGGTAGAGGAGACGCTGCGGCCATGGTTTGACGGGCGCATATTGCCCGTTAGCGAGCGCGTCGCCGAAGAATAGGGCATTCTGGCCGGAGAATGCCAGCTCAAGGGGAAAGGGCTTACGGTGGCCGACGGCTTGATAGCGGCGACCGCCATGGAGCACGATCTCACGTTGGTTACTCGCGATGTGCGCGATTTTGCCGACCTCGGCGTCGACGTCTTCAATCCCTGGCCCGCCGCATAGTCGGTGGGCCCAACTATGGCACACAGGTGCGTGTGGACCTCAGAACCTGATGCGGACACCAATCGTCCTCTTCACGGATCCTACGCGGCAAACTCGCCGATGAATCGATCAATGCGCTGATTGAGCCGATCGGTCGCCGTCTTGACCTGCTCGACGGCAGCGAGCACTGCCACGCTTGCCTGATCGGTCTGCAGGGCAGCGCCATTGGATTGTTCCGATATCTCGGCTACGGCGTCCGCCGCTGCGGCTGCACGTTCGACGTTGCGCGATATTTCCGACGTCACCGCCTGCTGTTTCTCAATGGCGGTGCCAATCGAGTCGGTGTAGCCGGCAACGTCCTCGATCGTCGCCGAGATCTTGCGGATCGCCTCGACAGCGCTGCCGGTCGATGCCGAGATGCCGGCGACCCGCTGGGAAATATCCTCCGTCGCCTTCGTGGTCTGATTGGCGAGGCTTTTCACCTCGGCGGCCACGACCGCAAAGCCCTTGCCCAATTCGCCGGCCCTTGCCGCCTCGATCGTCGCATTGAGCGCGAGCAGGTTGGTCTGGGCTGCGATGTCTTGGATCATGCCTACCACTTCGCCGATCCGGCCGGCCTCGGACGCGAGTGTTGCGACCTTCTCGTTGGTGGCGACGATGGTGGCGCGGGCGTCCTCGACCGTGGCCTTGGCGCGCGTGACCTCAGAATTGATACCCTCGATCGACGTCGATATGTGCTCAGCCGCTTCGGCGACGGTGCGCACGCTCGCGGAGGAATCCGAAGACCGGCCGGCAGCGTCGCGGGCGCTGGCCGAGGCTTTGGCGGAAATGCGGCTCAGCTCCCGGGCCGTCTCGTTCATGGCGTTCGACTGCCCGGCCATCGTGGCAAGCAGATCGGCAGCATCTCCCCGGAAGCCGTCGACAATGGCGCGCAGCCGGACGCCCCGATCGATCTCATCGGTCGCGCGGCTTCGCTGTTCATCGGAAGCGCGTTCGGTTGCCTCCCGGGCCCCCTCGGCCAGCGCGGTGGCTGCTTCGGACGTCTCGAGGGCTTGTTGAAGATGATGCGCGATCCAGATGAGCACGGCTGTCTGCGTCACGAGAATGACGGCATGAACGACGACGCGCCAAAAGTCGGCGCCATCCGGGAATACGGCTGCCGGAAGAATGAAATTGAGCATCAGATGATGCACGGCGGTGACCGCCGCATAGGCGACGATGGCGCGCCAGTCGCACCAACCCGCGCAGACCGCGAGTGTGGCGAAGAAGTACATATGGATGTCGATCTGGTATCGATGGTCGCTGAAGGCATAAACCATCAGCGCGACGAGCGCGGCCATTGCCATCGACGTGACGATCCGGGTCGCGGGGCCGGTCCGGTCGCTCATCCACGTCGCCGTGGCGCCGAGTGCAACCAGTACCGCGCCGCCCGTGGCGGCGAACGTGGAGACGTGGCTAATCGAAAATGCCGCGATCGCAATCAGGACGACGTTGGCCCAGATAAGGGCGATCATGCCGTAGCCGAAGCTGAAACGAAGTTTTTCCAGGCTGTTCATCGGCTTTCTCCTTGCAACGGCTCGGCATGGCAGCCGATCGCATATCTCGGGTCCATGACCAGAATCGCACCGGCCCCGTAGAGGCGGCGGACAAAATCGTCGTCGTCCGAGACGGCCATGATGATGCGTGGCGAGCGGCCGGCGGCGACCAGCTTTCCGCCCGCCCGCGCGACGATCGCGGCGGCGTTCGCCGACCACGGCGCGGCGATTACCGCAACGGGACCTTTGCCCGCGGGAATCGCAGCCGTAACGACGAGTGCGGCTACGATCAATATCGCGTTGAGCAGAATCTTACCGCAGGAGCCGCGAGGGCGCGTGCCGGACGCAACCATCCTTAAAGTATGAAATGAAATCTTGTAACGATCGGTAAATTGTCAGGCGATGCTGACCTGTGCGCCTCCATCTGTTCGGGTAAAATACTAAGCAGGACACCGGCGCGCCGAATTCCGGCGGAGGCTACGCCATCCTCAATGTCCGGCCATGCGGCGGCCGATCTCGGTGACATTGGCTTCGCTGGCGCGCACCTCGTAGACGAGATGGCCGTCGAACATCACGACGATCCGGTCGGCAAGCTCGAGCAATTCGTCCAGGTCCTCGCTCACGAGAAGGACCGCCGCGCCGCGATTGCGCGCCGCCATGATCTCAGCGTGAATCTGAGCGACCGCCGCGAAATCGAGCCCGAAGCATGGATTGGCGGCGATCAAGATATGGACCTCGCCGTCGAGCTCGCGCGCGAGCACGGTGCGCTGCACGTTGCCGCCGGAGAGATCGCCGACGGCCGCGTCCGGCGACCGTGTCCTGATCTTGTAACGGTCGATCTTGCGCACGGCGTTGTCACGGAAGGCGGCGCCGTTGAGCCACCACTGGCCGCTGGCAAACGGCGCCCGGTCGAACACGCGGAAGGCCAGGTTGTCGGCGACGCTCATCTTTCGCACGCAGGCGTTCTTGAGCGGCTCCTCCGGCAGGCAGGCGAGTTTGTGGCGGCGCATCTGGGAGCGTGTTGCTTGATAGGGTTCGTTCTCGACCAGGATCGCGCCGCTTTCGGCCTCCCGCTGGCCGGCGAGCACCTCGACGAATTGCCGTTGTCCGTTCCCGGAAACGCCGGCAACGCCGACGATCTCGCCCTGACGCAAGGTCAGCGACAGGTCGCGGACCGCCGGCAGCCCGCCGTCATCGAGCGCATTGAGGGCCTTGATCTCGAGCCGCGGCACGCCGGCGGCGCCGGAGCGGCCGGGCGCGACGGTGAGCGCTTCGGCGCCGATCATCAGGCGGGCCATGGTGTCGGGCGTGAGGTCCTTGACCTCGCCCTGCCCGGCAAGCTTGCCACGGCGCAGGATGGTCACCTCGTCGGCAAACGCCATGACCTCGCGGAACTTGTGGGTGATCATCAAGATGGTCAGGTCGCCGCGCTTGACGGCGTCGCGGAGCATGCCCAGCACCTCGTCGGCCTCGCCGGGCGTTAGAACCGAAGTCGGCTCATCCAGAATCAGAAAACGTCGCTTGAGATACAGTTGCTTGAGGATCTCGCATTTCTGCCGCTCGCCGGCCGAGAGCGCCGACACCGTGGAACGCAGCGGCACGCGGAACGGCATCCGTTCGAGAAAGCCCTCGAGCTCGGCGGCCTCCTTGCGCCAATCGACGACGCTTGGCAGCACGTCGCGCGCCAGCACCAGATTCTCCATCACGGTCATGGCCGGCACCAGCGTGAAATGCTGATAGACCATGCCGAGGCCGAGTGCATGGGCCGCGCGCGGATTATCGATGGTCTGCTCACGATCGCCGACGATGACCGAGCCCTCGTCGGGGTGGTAGTAGCCCATGATGCATTTGACGAGGGTGCTCTTGCCGGCGCCGTTCTCGCCGAGGAGCGCGTGAAAGCTCGACGGCTTCACCTTCATCGAAACGGCGTCGAGCGCCGTGAACGCGCCGAAGCGCTTGGTGATGCCAATCGTTTCGACGCCCGGCGCTTCGCGCAAGACCTGCTCGGAGGCGGTCATCAAATCGCTCCGACGAACGATTGGGAATTCGACACGGCGCCGAACACACCGCCTTGCATCTTGATCATCTTGACAGCGTGGTCGTGGTTGCCCTTGTCGGTCGCGCCGCAGCAATCTTCGAGGAGGAGGCACTCGAAGCCGCGATCGTTCGCCTCGCGCATGGTGGTGTGGACGCAGACGTCGGTCGTGATGCCGGTAAGCACGATGTTGTCGATGCCGCGCAGGTGCAGCATCAACTCGAGATCGGTCGCGCAGAACGAGCCTTTGCCGGGCTTGTCGATGATCGGCTCGCCCTGCCGCGGCGCGAGCTCGGGGATGATCTCCCAGCCGGGCTCGCCGCGCACGAGGATGCGGCCGCAAGGGGCGGGATCGCCGATGCCGGCGCCGATGCGCCGCGACCGCCATTGTTTGTTGGCCGGCAAGTCGCTGAGATCGGGCCGATGGCCCTCCCGCGTGTGGAAAATGAAAAAACCCTTGGCGCGCATTGCGGCGAGCACCCGCGCGATCGGTTGGATCGGCGCGCGCGTGAGCGAGAGATCATACCCCATGCGGTCGACATAGCCGCCGATGCCGCAGAAATCGGTCTGCATGTCGATGATGATCAGCGCCGTATTCTTTGGGCGAAAATCGCCATTGTAGGGCCAGGGATAGGGGTCCGCGTCGACATATTGCTCGGGCATGGCCGTTCCTTCCGCGGCTCCTCGCCGTCTATCGCGTGATGGCGAGCTCCGCCGGGGCACCGACGAGCGTGCGCCGCGGCGAGCAGGTGATGATCATGATGAGCAGGGTCAAAATGTAGGGCGCGGCATTGAACAGATGATAGGCTTGGCTCACGCCGACCGATTGCAGCGTCGGCCCGAGCGCGGCGGCACCGCCGAACAGCAGCGAGGCCCAAAAGCAAAGCATCGGGTTCCAGCGCGCAAAGATGACGAGCGCCACTGCGGTGATGCCCTGTCCGCTCGACAATCCTTCATTCCAGCTGCCCGGATAGTAGAGGGACAAGAACGAGCCGCCGATGCCGGCGAGGAATCCGCCGGCCATGGTGGCGCGCAGCCGGATGCCGTTCACGTGGTAGCCGAGCGCGAGCGCCGCGTCCGCGCTTTCCCCGGCGGTGCGCAGGACCAGGCCCCAACGCGTCGTCTTCAACGCCCAGACAAGGACCGGGGCGAGCGCCGCACCGATCAGGAACAGCACGTTGATCCGTAACGCCGCCCGCACCTGTTGCACGTCGCTCCACCAGCCAAGTTCGATCGCCGGCAGCATCGTGGCCGACGGCTCGATCAGCGGCTTGCCGAGGAAGAAGGCCAAGCCGGTGCCGAACAGCATCAGTGCGATGCCGACCGCGATGTCGTTGACCCGCGGCAGACCGCAGATCATGGCGTGCAAGGCGCCGAGTGCCATGCCGGCCACTCCCGCGGCCAACACCCCGAGCCACGGCGAGCCGGTGAGATAGGACGTGCCGAAGGCGCTCATGGCGCCCATCACCAGCGTTCCCTCGAGGCCGAGATTGATGCGGCCGCTGCGCTCGGTGATGCACTCGCCGAGGCTCACGAACAAAAACGGAGTGCTGACGCGCAACGCCCCGCCCACGACGGCGAGCGGTATGACCCACAATCCGATCGATCCGTCGGCCATCACGAAGCCTTTCGAAGCCACGCGCCGAGGCGGCCGTAGAGCGGTTCGCTGGCGAGCACCATGATGAAGATCATGCCCTGCAGCACCAGCACCGACGCATCGGGCAGGCCGAGGCGCCGTTGCAGCAGACCGCCGCTGGCGCCGATGCCGCCGAGCAGGATCGCCACCGGAATCACGGCGAGCGGATTATGCCGTGCCAGGAACGAGACCAGGATGCCGGTGAAGCCATAGCCGGCCGCCAGGTTGGCGTTGGTGCGCCCCTGGACCGCGGCGACCTCCACCATGCCGGCGAGGCCCGCGCAGGCGCCGCCGAGGAAGCAGGTTATGAGAATGAGACGGCCGACCTCGAGCCCGACCACCTTCGCGGCGCGCACATTGCCGCCGGCGACGCGAACCGAAAATCCAAAAACCGTGTGATAGATCAGGATATAGGCGACAGCTGCGGCGACGAGACCGAAGACGAGCCCCCAGTGCACATCGAGGCCGGGAATGTTGCCGATCATGTTGGCGGCGCCGATATCGCGGGTCGACGGCTTGTTGAGGCTGGTCGGATCCCGCATCGGACCTTCGACCAGGTGATTCAGGATCGCCACCGCGATATAGACGAGCAGCAGGCTTGAAATGGTCTCGTTGACGCCGCGGTAGTGGCGCAGCCCGCCCGAGAGCGCGATCCACGCGCCGCCGGCCACCATCCCGGCGCCGGCCATGGCGATCATGACCACGGCGGGCAGGGCGCCGCCGAGGGCAAGCGCCATCGCGGTCGCGGCGAGCGCGCCCATCAGCAATGCACCCTCGCCGCCGATGATGACCATGCCAAGCTGGGCCGGCAGTGCGGTGCACAGCGCCGTGAGAACAAGCGGCGCCGATCGCGTCAACGTATTCTGCCAGGAGAACCAGGTCCCGAAGGCGCCCTGGTAGATGTAAAAGTAGAGATCGATCGGGTTCTTGCCGAACAGCGCAACGAAGATCCCGAACAAGACGAGGGATGCCAGGAGCGCAAGCAAAGGAATCAGCACGGCTTCCGCCGCGCCGCCGAACCGATCGATGAAGCCGGATGGTGCCGCGGCTGGCGCGGGCGCGCCGGAAACGTGACCCGTGGGGAGCGGTAACACATCGGCCTCCGCGGCGCCGCGCGGCGGCGCCCCAGAGGTTACCTCGGCGCCCGCCGCGACCGGGCGGCGCCGCTTCAGCGACAGAATGGGCATGCCGTTTGAAACTTACCCCAATGTTGCGACGGTCGAAATAGCTGCGAGCCCGCGGCTGTCGTTCCGGCTTGCAGCGATACCGCTTCACCTCTCCCCGCCTACGGGGAGAGGTCGGAACAAGCGCGTTCTGGCCCTTGTTCCGGGTGAGGGGGCTTCGCCGCGAGCCTCAGGCGCCATCCTCGCCTACGCTCGGACAGCGACCTCTCCCCGCAAGCGGGGAGAGGTAAAAATCGAGGCGCCTATCGTCTACGACGTTGCGCCGATGACACCTTCGACCAGATAGTCCATCTTTTCCAGCTCGATATCGGTTTGCCCGCGGTCGACGCCGGCGGCGATGACGGTCTTGCCCTTGTTGTCCGCGATCGGGCCCTTGAAGATCACGTAGGAGCCGGCGACGAGCTTGCTCTTAACCTCGTCCGCCTGCTTGCGCGCGGCTTCGCCGACCTTCGGCCCATAGGCCGAGACCTTGACGATCTCCTCCTTGAGGCCGCCTCGGTAGAAGTTTGGAATGGTCTCGCCGGCCGTGAACATTTTCACGAATTTTGGATAGACGGCTTCCCAGTTCCATTCCGCTCCGGTGAGGTAGGCCTCGGGCGCGAGCGCCGACGCGTTGACGTGATAGCCGCACACCATGGCGCCGCGCCGTGCGGCGTTCTCGACCACGGTCTTGGGCCCGTCCACATGGCACGTCACCACGTCGACGCCCTGGTCGATCAGGCTGTTGGTGGCCTCCGCCTCTTTCACCGGCATGGACCAGTCGCCGGTGAAGATGACCTGCAGCGTCGCCTTCGGATTGGCAAGCTTGGCGCCCAGCATGAAAGCGTTGATGTTGCGCAGCACCTGCGGGATCGGCTTGGCGGCGACGAAGCCGAGCTTGCCGGTCTTCGACGTATGGCCGGCGACGATGCCGCTCACATGCTGGGCCTCGTCGATATAGCCGAAATAGCTGCCGACGTTCTTCGGGTCTTTTTCGGTCCACAGACCGCCGGCATGCTCGAAGCGAATTTTCGGATACTTGGCGGCCAATTTCAGGATGTGCGGGTTGAAATAACCGAACGAGGTCGGAAACAGCAGCGTCGCGCCGTCGAGACTGATCATCGACTCCATGGTCTTTTCGACGGCGTCGGTCTCCGGAACCTTCTCCTCCTCCACGACCTTGATGCCCGGGATTTTCTTCAGCACCGCGGCTCCCGCCGCATGGGCTTGGTTATAGCCGTAGTCGTCGCGCGAGCCGACATAGATGAAGCCGACCACGGTATCGGCGGCGAAGCCCCGCTTGACCGAAAAGCCGCCCGCCAGCGCCAAGGCGGCGCTTCCCTGCAGAACTTGCCGGCGCGATGGAATCGAAAAGTGCATGGCATTCTCCCTTAGTCTCATGGGCTGGTCGGTGCGCTTTGCGCCGAAACGACGCGGCACCGGGCTTGGATCAACTGATCTGCATTCGCAAGCCTCGTGCCAGCCGTCGTTGAGGCGAATAGCCATCAAGCCCGAAAACGTACTACAAAATTCGCCTAATTTATAACCAGCCCGGCCCGGAAGTTAAGCAAGGTGTGGCGTCAGACGCCGGCACTGATCGACGAGCGGACGGCCCAGCGCGTGAAATGGCTCTCGACCGAGGCGGAAATCGATCTCGATGCGCTCACCGACCTGAGCTTCCGGCTGACAGCGCTATCGGCTATGGATCGCGGCACAGTCTTCATCTCCCCATGACCAAGTCGGAGACATCCGACTTGATCTTCCCCATCCATGGTCGGCAAGGGCGAATGCAGGGCCGCCGGGCGATCAGCTGCCGCGATACGTCGTGTAGCTCCAGGGCGTCGCCACGAGCGGCACGTGATAATGGCCTTCCGGTTCCGCGACGGCGAAGCGGACCGGCACCTGATCGAGGAAGGGCGGCGCCGACAGCCGCACGGCTTGCCTCTGAAAATAGTCGCCGATGGCGAAGCGCAGCTCGTAGCGCCCGATCGGGAGCGGCCGTTCGTCGATCAGCGGGTGTTGTGTGCGCCCGTCCGCATTGGTGACGGCCTCGGCGATGCGCCGCTCGCCGCCTGAGCGCGACAATTCAACGAGCTCGATCCCCACCCCCGCGGCAGGTCGGCCGTGATAGGTGTCGAGGACATGGGTGGAGAGGCGCCCATGCACCGGAAGCCGGTCCGTCGCGGCGACCCTCTGATCCAAGCGCAGCGCGACGATCCGGAAGACTTCATCGAGCGCCGCGTCGATCTCGGCCGCGCGGTCATTCTGCGCCCGCTCCTCCATTTGCTGCAGGATGGAATCCTTTGTGTGCCGGCGCACGCAGATGATGAAGGGAAAATCGAACTTGCCGCGGTAGGCATTGTTCAGCCGGTCGAAGCGGGCGTGCTCGTCGTCGGATAAGCGATCGAGCCCGGCGCTCGCCTGCTCGCCCTTGGAATCCTGGGTCAAGCCGCCGCTCCGGGCGATTTTGCCGGCGAGATCGGGATGGTTTTTGACGAGCAGCAATTGCTGCTCGGGTCCGCTGGCGCGAACCGCGCCGATCAGTGCATTGTGCAAGGCATTCAGCGTCGGGAACGGCCGTGCGGACATGACGCTCTGGGCTACCCACGGGGCATGCTCGAAAATGTCGGCGAGCGCGCTCGTGAAGCCTTGCTCCGGCATCGCATTCAAGGCGTCGAGGGAAGTCTTTGGCATCGGATACTCTACGGGTCGCGCACGGGGGCGTCGTCGGCAAGCTCTGAGTGCTCGGCGTACCAATGGCGGGCGATGTCGATGCGCCGCGCCAGCCAGACGCGCTCATGCCGGCCCACATAGTCGAGAAACCGGGCCAGCGCCGCCGCCCGGCCGGGCCGTCCGACCAGGCGGCAATGCAATCCGACCGACATCATTTTCGGTGCGGTCTCGCCCTCGGCATAGAGCACATCGAAGCTGTCCTTGAGATAGGCAAGAAAATCCTCGCCGGCGCCAAAACCCTGGGCGTTGACGAAGCGCATGTCATTGGTGTCGAGCGCATAGGGGATGATCAGGTGCTGCCCGTGCCGGCCGCGCACCCAGTAGGGCAGATCATCGGCGTAGGAATCCGACGAATACAGAAAGCCGCCCTCTTGCAGCACGAGGGGCAGCGTATGGGCGGAGCTGCGTCCCGTGTACCAGCCGAGCGGCCGTTCCCCTGTAGTTTGGGTATGGATGCGGATCGCCTCCAGCATATCGGCGCGTTCCTCCGCTTCCGGCGTGTCCTTGTAGTCGATCCATTTCAGGCCATGGCTCGCAATCTCCCAAGAAGCTTCCTGCATGGCGGCGACCGCGTCGGCATGGCGGGCCAGCGCGGTGGCGACGCCGTAGACCGTGAGCGGCCAGTCCCGCGCGGTGAACATGCGCCACAGCCGCCAGAACCCGGCGCGCGAACCGTATTCGTACATCGACTCGACGTTCATGTGCCGCTGGCCCGGCCACGGCCGCGCGCCGAGCACATCCGACAGAAAGGCTTCCGAGCCGCGATCCCCGTGCAGGAGGCAGTTCTCTCCGCCTTCCTCGTAGTTGAGGACGACTTGCACGGCGATCCGCGCACTCTTGGGCCAGCGCGGATCGGGCGGCATGCGGCCGTAGCCGAGGAGGTCGCGGGGGTAGGGGACAGGGGTCATGACAGGCGAGGCTCGTTTCGTCAGTTGCGAGGCGCGCCGGCGGCGAGCCACGCGGCCAAGGTCGCGCGCTCGTTCGGCGTCATTTCGGTCACGTTGCCGGGCGGCATGGCATTCGATCGGACCGCCTGCAGCTCGATCAGCCGCGCCGCGCGGGCGATGTGATCGGCGTCCTCCAAGATTATCCCTTTGGGCGGCGCCGGAATACCCGCCCATACCGGCTCCTTGGCATGACACATGCTGCAGCGGGTCAGGACGAGGTTCGTGACGGCGGCAAATTTTGGCACCGGGAGCGCGGTCGATGCCGCATCGCGCGGGCCTTGTGCCGAAAGCCAGGCGATGGCGGCCATGCCGGCGGCAGCCACGCCCCATGTCCACCACGGGCTGCCGGTGCCGGCGTGCCGGGAATTGAAGAAGTGCCGGATGATCGGTCCAAGCGCCAGCAGGATGGCGACGATCAGCCAATTGTAGCGGGTGGCGAACAGGAGCGGATAGTGATTGCTGATCATCAGCACGACGACCGGCAATGTCAGATAGTTGTTGTGCACCGAGCGCTGCTTGCCTTCGTCGCCCCAGACGGCTTGCGGCACCTCGCCTTTGATCAGCGCGGCGACGGTCTTTTTCTGGTTGGGAATGATGACGACAAAGACGTTCGCCACCATGATGGTGCCGATCAGCGCGCCGATCTGAACGAAGGCACCGCGGCCGCTGAAGACATGGGTGAAGACGAGGGTCAAGCTCACCAGAAAGACGTAGCCGATGAGCGAAAGCGCAGCTTCGTGCTTCCCCAACGGCGAGCGGCAAAGGATCTCGTAGGCAACCCAGGCGCCGATCAGCGTGCCGAGGCTGATAAGGACTGCGTCGCGCGGGCCCAGCGCGAGCACCGTGTTGTCGATCAGAAAAAGCTCGGCGCTGCCGTAGTAGATGAGGACCAGCAGGGCGAAGCCGGAAAGCCAGGTGGCGTAGGCCTCCCATTTGAACCAGGTAAGATCGTCGGGCAGGCGGGCGGGCGCGACCACGTACTTCATCATGTGGTAGAAGCCGCCGCCGTGCACCTGCCAGGCGTCGCCCTTGACGCCCGCCGGCAGCCCGTCACGCGGCTTGAGGCTCAAATCGAGATGGATGAAATAGAACGAGCTGCCGATCCACCCGATCCCGGCGACGACATGCAGCCAACGCAGCAGGAGACTGAGCCACTCGGTGAGCACGGGCTCCACGGCAGATTCCTTAACTTTACGGCCCGGCCGAGTCAGAATGACAGACCGGGCGGGGGCCTTCAAGGTCGCGGCCGCACCCGGTCATGATACCTGTGAAACCGTGAACGCCACCATGGAGCAAAACCCGAGCACGGCCGCCATCGACTTCGGCGTGCACGCTCTGGCGCTGGCCGATCGCCTGGCGGCGTGGTCGGAAACCGGCGACGGCCTCACCTGCACCTATCTCAGCGCGGCGCACCGCGCGGTCGCGCAGGAACTCGCCCGCTGGATGGAGGAGGCGGGCATGATCTCCTCCATCGACGCCGTCGGCAATGTGGTCGGCCGCTATCCGGCGCAGGATACCGGCGCCAAAACTCTTGGCGCCAAGACGCTGATCCTCGGATCCCACTACGACACCGTGCGCAATGCCGGAAAGTACGACGGACGGCTCGGCATCCTGGTGCCGCTCGTCGTCTTGGCGTCCCAACACCGTGCCGGTCTGCGCTTCCCGTTCAATCTCGAGCTGATCGCCTTCTCCGAAGAGGAAGGCGTGCGCTTCGGCTCCGCCTACATTGGCAGCAGCGCGGTCGCGGGTTGCTTCGATCCGCAGCTCCTGCAGCGCCGCGATCCCACCGGGGTATCGTTGGCGGAGGCGTTGCGCCACGCCGGGCAAGACCCCGATGCGATCGGCCGCTTGGCACGGCACCGCGACGATCTCCTGGGTTATCTCGAGCTGCATATCGAGCAAGGGCCGGTGCTGCTCGCCGAAGGAATTCCCGTCGGCGTCGTCAGCTCGATCGCCGGCGCCTCCCGCTATGCTCTGACGGTGACCGGCATCGCCGGGCATGCCGGGACGGTTCCGATGCATCTGCGCCACGACGCGGCCGCGGCGGCCGCCGAGATGATCTTGTTGGTCGAGCGCCGCTGCGCGCAGGACCCCGATCTCGTTGGAACGGTCGGACAGATCACTGTCGCCGACGCGGCGAGCAATGTGATCCCCGGCCGCTGCGAGCTCTCGCTCGATATCCGCTCCGGCCAGGACAAAGTGCGCGAGGCCGCGATCTCCGACATCCTGCTCGAG
This sequence comes from Xanthobacteraceae bacterium, assembly GCA_052148715.1. GTDB lineage: Bacteria > Pseudomonadota > Alphaproteobacteria > Rhizobiales > Xanthobacteraceae > JBKQHQ01. The sequence goes on from JBKQHQ010000037.1 coordinate 13,164, forward strand.
CTCGAACGCATCGCCGGCCGCCGCGGCGTGGCGATCGACATCCAGGAAATCTCCCGCATTCCCGCGGTGACCTGCGCGCCTTCGATGCAGGCCTGCTTCGCGCGTGCCGTCGAGCGTCTCGGCCTTCCGGTGCGCTGTCTGGCGAGCGGCGCCGGCCACGACGCCGTCATGCTCAGCGCCCTGACCGAGATCGGAATGCTGTTCGTGCGTTGCGGCAACGGCGGCATCTCGCATTCGCCGCTCGAGACCGTCACCGCCGAAGACGTCGAAATCGCCGCCCGCGTCCTCCTTGACGTTCTTGTCAATTTCGAGCCGGCGCCATGAACCTGGCCGAATCCGTAGCGGCATTCGTCGACGCCGATTTCGCGCGCGAGACCGCCTTCCTCGCCGAGCTGGTGAAGACGCCGAGCGATAATCCGCCCGGCGATTGCGCGCCGCATGCCGAGCACGCCCGCGCGCTGCTGCAGGGGCTCGGATTGACCGTGGAGGCGCACGCCGTTCCCGAGGCGGCCGTCGCGGCTTGCGGTATGCGCAGTGCCGTCAATCTGATTGTGCGGCACCGCTTCGGCGACGGGCCGGTGATCGCGCTGAACGCGCACGGCGACGTGGTGCCGCCGGGGCTTGGCTGGTCGCACGCGCCTTACGGCGCCGAGGTCGAGGTGGGTGCGCACGGACCGACGATGTACGGCCGCGGCGCCGCGGTCTCGAAATCGGATTTCGCCACCTACACCTGGGCGCTCCTCGCGCTGCAGGAAGCCGCGAGGCGCGGCGCCAAGCTCGGCGGCACGGTCGAGCTGCATTTCACCTATGACGAGGAGACCGGCGGTGACATCGGCCCCAAATGGCTGCTCGACCAAAATCTCACCAAGCCCGACCGCGTCATCGCGGCGGGGTTTTCCTATGCGGTCGTCACCGCCCACGACGGCTGCCTGCATCTTGAAGTCACCGTCACCGGCAAGCAGGCGCACGCGGCCATGCCGCAGACCGGCATCGATGCGCTCGACGCCGCCGCCACCATCTTGCGCGCGCTCTATACGAGCCGCGAAGCATTGGCTGGCATTCACTCCGGCGTCCCCGGCATCGGCTCGCCGAGTCTCAACGTCGGCCTGATCCACGGCGGCATCAACACCAACGTCGTGCCGGATCAAGTCGTCTTCCGGCTCGATCGACGGATCATCCCCGAGGAGAGCTCTGCCGCGGTCGAGGCGCAGCTGCGGGCTTTGATCGAAGCGGCCGGCCGCGCGATCCCCGGCATTTCTGTAAGCGTGCGGAGAATTCTTTTGGCCGAGCCGCTCGTTCCCCAGCCCGATGTCGCGGCCTTGGTCGCTTCGCTGCAACGGCACGCGCGCCCAATCCTCGGTCTCGACATTCCCGCGGTGGGAGTCCCGCTCTACACCGACGCCCGCCACTATGCGGCGCGCGGCATCCCGATCGTGCTCTACGGCGCCGGGCCACGCACGCTCATCGAAGCGAACGCCCACAATGCCGATGAGAACCTTCGGCTCAGCGATCTTCGCGCGGCGACAAAGATCGTCGCCTTGGCGGTGGTGGATTTAATTGGTTAGTCCGCTGTCCGAATTGAATTCTGCTGAGCTGACGCACGCTTCGCCTGGTTGATCGCCGTCCACATGCGGTACGGCGTCGCCGGCATGTCCAGGTGCTCGATGCCGAGCGGGCGCAGCGCGTCCAGGATTGCGTTGAGCACGGTGGGCGGGGCGCCGATGGCTCCCGATTCGCCGACGCCCTTGATGCCGAGCGGGTTGGTCGTGCTCGGCACGCAACAGAATTCGGTCTTGATGTCGCAAAAATCGTCTGCGCGAGGCATGGCGTAGTCCATAAAGCTCCCGGAAAGGAGCTGGCCCTCTTGGTCGTAGACGATGTTCTCGAGCAGAGCCTGGCCTACCCCTTGCGCGATCCCGCCATGAATTTGACCCTCGCAGATCATCGGATTGATCGGAACTCCGACGTCGTCCACCACGGTATAGCGGTCGATCTTCGTTCCCCCGGTATACGGATCGATTTCCACCTCGCAGATATGGCAGCCGTTGGGGTAATTCGGAATGTCACCGGAATAGGTACCGCTGCCCTCAAGGCCGAGGCTGAATTCCGCGGGAAGCCCGACCTTGCGATAAAACGACTTGGCCGCGTCGACCAGCGATACGGCGCGATCGGTGCCGCGGATCACGAACTGGCCGCGATTGAATTCGATGTCTTGCGCTGAAGCCTCTAGGATGAGGGAAGCCATGACGCGCGCCTTCTCGATGACCTCGTCGGCCGCGCGGCGCAGCGCCATCCCTCCTAACAGTGAGCTTCGCGCCGCATAGGTGCCCCGTCCAAACGGAACCTTATCCGTGTCGCCCTGCAGAAAGCGGATCGATTCAAGCGAGATACCCAACCACTCGCCGACCATTTGAGCGAAGACCGTCGCGTGCCCTTGACCGTGCGAATGGGTGCCGGCGACGATGGTGACATTCCCGCTCGGATCGAAGCGCAGATCCATTCGTTCATTGAATATCCCGGCATGCTCTATGTAATAGCTCACCGAGCGTCCACGCAGCATGCCGTGCTGTTTCGAATTGGACAGGCGGCGCTCGAAGTTCTGCCAGTCGGACAGCTTGATGCACGCGTCCATCAGGCGCTCGAAATCGCCGGAATCGTAGACCGAGCCGGTGGCCGTCCGATAGGGAAATGCGGACGGACGAATGAGATTGCGGCGTCTGATCTCGTCAGGCGAAATTCCGATTTGTTGCGCGGCTCGATCCAGCAGGCGCTCGATGACGTAGTTGCCTTCCGGGCGGCCGGCGCCGCGATAGACGTTCATCGGCGAGGTGTTCGTGAACACCGCCTTTGTCGTCAACCAAAGGGTTTGGATGTCGTAGGCTCCAGGCGTATAGCGCAGCGAGTAGACGAGCGGCGCCACCGCGGCCGCGGCGATGTATGCGCCGACGGCATGCAAGGCGTGCGCTCGCACCGCCAGGATTTTGCCCCGAGCATCCAGCGCCAGCTCGGCTTCGACGACTTGATCGCGCGCGTGATGGTCGCTCGCCAGCGCGTCCGATCGGCTCGAAACCCATACCACGGGCCTCCGGCATCTTGCCGATGCCCACAGCACGAGGACGTCTTCAGGGTAAGCGTCGGACTTGAGGCCAAAGCCGCCGCCAACGTCCGGCGAGATCACTCGTATGGCCGATTCCGCAACGCCCAATGCATTGGCAGCCTGCAGGCGCACCGCATGGGGAGCTTGGGTCGAGGTATACAAGGTGTAATCGTCGTCCGCCCAGCTGTAGTCACCGATGGCAACGCGTGGTTCCATCGGATTGGCGGCGATACGGTTGTTTTCCAGCCGAAGACGAACTCGGTGTGCCGCCCGCTCAAACGCGGCAGCGGTTTCCTGCTCCGCGCCCGTCGCCAGCGCGAAGGAGACATTCCCGGGACATTCGTCCCAGACATTCGGGGCGCCGGTCTTGACGGCATCTTCAATTCGCACGACGGCCGGTAGCGGCTCGTATTCGATGGCTATGAGCTCGGCAGCATCGCGCGCCTGCGGTAAGCTTTCCGCCACCACCATGGCGACGCGATCACCGATGCAGCGAACGCGATCGCGCGCGAGAATCGGCCGCTGGGTGCGGAAGCCCTTGGGGCCTCCCATGTCTTCCGGCATGAACAGAGGTGGCATGCCGCAGAGTTTCGCGTCGCTCACGTCCTGACCGGTCAATATCTGAATCACGCCTCGCGCAGCGCGCGCGGCGGACGCGTCGATGTGCCGAATTCGCGCGTTGGCATGCGGCGAAAGCACGACGTAGGCATGGCACTCATGGGGAAGCCTGATGTCGCCGACATAGCGGCCCATTCCGGTCAGAAAGCGCTTGTCCTCCACGCGGCGAACCGGCTGACCAATTCCGAAAGCATTCATTTTTGTGCCTCCCCCGAGCGGCTACTCTAGATCAAGTCGGAGCCGAGAGCACAATCCGATGGGCTCAATACTGGTCGAGGCAGAGCACCATGCGGCGCGAGCCACAGCGAAACCTTGGGAATTCAGGCTCAGCCCCTTGCCAGTCGCCGGGTAGGTCGCCAAGCATGACAAGTCGGCCGATTCGCCTGTATCGGCCGCAATAGATCGCCTTAATTATTGGACGTCCATGCGTGCGTACGAGTATACCGGCAGAAGCGGCCAAGTTACGGGCATCGGGAAAGGGAAAAGAATGGCAAAGGTAATGTCGAAGTCGGAATTAGTTCAGACCATTGCTGAACGGCATTCGGACAAGCTGACGCGAGCGGATGTCAAGAACGTCATCGAGTCACTGGCGGCTGTGGGCTACAAGGAGCTCAAGAAGACGGGAGCCTTCCTGGTGCCCGGCTTCGCCAAATTCGTCGTGATTAAAAAGCCAGCCACCAAGGCCCGCAAGGGGATCAACCCCTTCACGAAGGAGCCGACAATATTCAAGGCGAAGCCGGCTCGCAAGATCATCAAGGCCCGTCCCGTAAAGGCCGCCAAGGATTCGGTGTGATATAATCTTAACAACCGTCTCTGGTGCCGGGTGCGCTCGCGATCGTCCGGCTCACTCGGTGTGCGTCCGATGGACTTGTCCGAGATCGTGACGCTCCGCCGAATCGCGAGGAGGTCTGGCCATGATTGAGTCTCTTATCATTTGGTTGATCATCGGCGCCATCGCCGGATGGGCCGCAGGCCAAATCATGAAAGGCTACGGCTTCGGGCTCGTCGGCAACATTATCGTCGGCATCGTCGGTTCGGTTATTGCCGGCTACCTCTTGCCGCTGATCGGCATCGTGATCGGTGGCGGTATTTTGGGAGAGATCATCAACGCCATCGTCGGCGCGGTGATCCTCTTATTCGTGATTGGACTCGTCAAACGATGATCTGACCGGCTTGTACTGACGGCAAGACCAAGCTAGGGCGTCGGCAACGTCATCGTGTTGCCAGCCCCTCCGGCGAGACCGACCTCCGTGTTCAAGAGATCGTCGGCCTGTTCCCGGACGCGCGAACGGCGAGCCCTTCATTGAAGGTGATCGCGACGAATTACGGTCGCCAAGTCGGGGGTCAGAAGGGCCGCCGCATCCAATAGATATCCAGTGGATACATGTTGGCCACTTGCTGCGGTCCCGGTGCCCCGGCCGCGAGCAGCTTGGTTTGCGCGAAGAAGCCCAAACCCGCGACGACAAAGATCGTGGTGACGACCGGATAAAGAAACCTGCGCATGGCGGATCTTCTACGGCGAAATGCGATGTGCGCACAATAACGCCGGAACCGCTCCCGGCGTGTGAGCTGGGTCACGCCAGCGGCATCTCCGACGCAGCGCCTTCGCGCCTCCCTGCAATTGGTTTGTTGGTCGACCCCGTCAAAAGTGGTGAACAACATCGCCGCCAAGAGAATTGTCCATGTAAGGAACATGGAGCCGCGAGACGATTGAGTGAAGGCGAGGATGTCGACGAACTGGCCAAGAAGTGCCGGCAGATTGCCGAGCGGTTCTATCGTCTCGCCGCGGTTGCTTTTGACTCGAGCTCGTCCGCCGCATTCAAGCGATTGGGGGACGAGTTGATGGCGCAGGCAGACGCCCTGGATCAAGCCAAGGGCAAGAGGGGAGGCGAAACGGATGACGGCTGAAGACGATTTAGACGCGGACTTGGCGACAGTACGCGTCCAGCAAGCGAATTGGCGGGCTCCCGCGGCCTGGGCCGCGGCCGCGCATAGGCAACTCTGGCCCCCGGCGCACGGCTCTGATATTCAGGGCCGCGCCGAGGCGATTGGCAGGTGGTACCCAGAAAGTATCCCGGCGCAGCGATTGCCCGCGGTCCCGTAGCTCAGCTGGATAGAGCAGCGGTTTCCTAAACCGAAGGCCACAGGTTCGAGTCCTGTCGGGACCGCCATTCATCGCTCCAGGTCGCCAATGCTGGTCGGTATCGAAGCGAACGGTCGGGTCATGATCGCGTTCGAGCACGTCAGCAAGAAGTATGGCGAGTTCACTGCCGTGCGCGATCTCGATCTCGCCATCGACAAAGGCGAGGTCTTTGGCTTTCTCGGCCCCAACGGCGCCGGCAAGACCACGACCATTCGCATGATGATGGGTATTTTGGTGCCCTCGGGCGGGCGCATCACCATCGGCGGGCTCGATTGTCAAAAGGATCGCGTCGAGGTGAAGCGGCGGGTCGGCTATCTGCCGGACAACCCGATCTTCTACGACTTTCTGCGCGGCCGCGAGATCCTGGAGTTCGTCGGGGAGATGCACGGCCAGTCGCGGCGAGGCACAAAAGCGGGCGAGCGCGCTGCTTGAAAACTTTGCGCTCGATGATGCGGCGGAGGAATATGCGGTCAACTACTCGAGGGGGATGAAGAAGAAGCTCGGCCTTGCCTGCGCGCTGATCCACGACCCGGCAGTTCTCATCCTCGACGAGCCGACCAACGGTCTCGATCCGCGCGCGTCGCACGAGGTGCAGGAGCGGCTGCGGCTGAGCGCCTCCCAGGGCAAGACGATCTTCCTCTCGATTCATCTGCTGGATATGGCGCAGCGCCTCTGCGGTCGCGTGGGCATCATCGACAAGAGCGCGCTCGTCGCGGTCGGGCCGCTGCAGGAGCTGCAGGATAAGGTCGATCCCGGCGGGACGCTCGAGGAGGTTTTCCTCAAGGTGACCCATGTCGAGGGGGACGACCGGAGCGCGCCCGCGTGACCAATCCCATCGGCGCTGCGCGGGCGACCTGGCTGCTCACTCGGCTGCGGCTGCGCCGGCAGCTCAATCAGATCGGCTCGCTGTATCGGTTCCGCAGGGCGTCGCCGACCCGGACGGCAACGGCCCGAAAGTCGTCGTCGGGGTGGCTGCTGACCGCGTTCGTTATTCTCGCCATGCTCGGCAATTTCACCAACTTGGCGCACCAGACCATGGCCAACATGGTGAAGGTGCTCGGCTCGGTTCAAGAGTCGCAAGAGATCCGGCGCGGCTGGCTCGGCGTGCAGATTGGGCCGGTGACAGCCGAGATTGCCGACCGTCTCGGCCTCAAGCCGGCGCGCGGCGTGCTCATTACCGGCATCATCGACGGGGGGCCGGCGAAGCCCGCCGGGCTGCAATCCGGCGACGTCATCGTCAGATTCGATGGCAAGGACATCAAGGAAACGGGCGATCTCCCCGGCATCGTCGGCGCGACCCCGGTCGGCAAGGCCGTGCCGGTGGTGATCGTCCGCGACGGCCACGAAGCGCGCAAGACTCTCAAGGTCGGCCTTCTTCCAGGACAGGGAACGCGGGTCTTAGTGCGGCGTTTCGCGCCGGCGCCGGGCAGCGTGCTGCCGCCCGGCGTCATGAAAGGCGCCACCCTCGGTGCCACGCTTCTCCTCTTGGCGGCGCTGTTCACCACGCTCGCCAGCCGTGAGATCACCCGACCCGAGTGGGATCTCGAGTGGCTGGTGACGCTGCCGCTGCCCTTGTCGACCCTGCTCTCGAGCCGGTTGGTGGAGCGGGCCGTGACGAACTCGGCAGGGTTTGTCGCCCTCGGCCCGTTCTTGTCGATCCTCGCCTCGGAGTGCGGGTATCGCTGGACGGCGCCGCTCATCGGGTTCGGACTGACGTTCGCGCTGCTGTTCGCGGTGGCAACCTTTCAGACCCTGGTTGATACCGGTCTACGCATGTCGCTACCGCCGCCCAAGCTCAGAAATCTGCAAGCCGTCATTTCCATTGTTAGCGTGCTGCCGTTGATGCTCGCCATGTCGATGGGCATCCGCGACAACGTGTTCGTGTTCGGCTGGGCGGCCGCGCTGCCGGACTGGACGAACTGGCTCCCAACCGGTCTCGCGGTGCGCGCGCTCGCGAGCGCCGACGGCGGGTCGACGGCGCTTTGGACCGCCGCCATGGTCGGCGAAATTATCGCCGTCGTCGCGATCGGCTACGCGCTGCTGCAGCGGCAACTGCGCAATGGCGTGGTGGCGGTGGGCGCGCGGGAGGCGGTCGCCCGCGTGCCGCGCGCGGCGCGCCGGCAGGCAACGGATCTCAAATCGACGCGAGCGCTGCTTTCCCCGGTGCAGCGGCGCGAGCTGCGCCTGCTCGGACGCGACCGCACGTTCATGGCACAGACACTCTTGCTCCCCGCCATCGTCGTCGGCGCGCAGGTCTTCATCAATGCGCGAGCCAATGTTTTTGTCGGCGCCGTCGCGCATCCGGAAAATCTGGCTGCGATCGCCTTCGGCTTGGCGGCCTATACGCTGATGCTGTCGGCGTTTCAGACGCTGAATGCCGAAGGCCAGGCATTATGGATCTTGTACTGCGTGCCGCATTCGCTCGAATCCGTTTTGCGGCAAAAGGCCAAATTGTGGGCGACGGCGGCGACGATCTATCCGCTGCTCACATTCGCCGTGGCCGTCGCGGTTGCCGGCACCGTCTCGCTGCAATTCATCGGCTCGGCGGCGATCGTATTGTTGGGCGTGCCGATTTTTGCCGTGATCGCCACGGCGCTGGGTGTTTTTGGCTGCGACCCGCTTGCGCAGGAAGTGCAGCGGCGCGTCCGCCCGACCTACGTCTATCTCTACATGACGCTCGCCTCGCTCTACGTCTACGCGGTCTACGCCAGCAATATCTGGCAGCGCGGCGCCATGATGATCTTGACGACGCTGCTGGCGATCGCCCTTTGGCAGAGAGCGCGCGATCGGCTCGACTATCTGCTCGATCCATCGGCATCGCCGCCGGCTCGCGTCTCGGTATCCGACGGCATGATCGCGGCGCTCGTGTTCTTCGTGCTGCAGGCGGTCGTCGTCCTCATAGTGCAATCGAGCGGCAGCAACGTCGCTCCGACGACGATGGTCTGGATCGCGTTCTGCGCCGCGGGAGCCGTGACCTATACGGTCATGCGGCTCTTCTATTGGCGCGCGCATACGGCCGGCGTTCCCCGCACCCTTAACGACGGTGTACCGCGGGCTCTGCTCTGGGGGGCGGCCGGCGGCGTCATCGCCGCGGTCGCCGGTCTAGCCTATATCAAGATCGCTGCGTCCATGGACCTGTTGCCGCACGCGAACCCTCCGGCCGACCGCACGGCCGCCATCGCGCTTGCTGCCCTCGCCATCGCCGCCGCACCCCTCTTCGAGGAATTCATCTTCCGCGGCCTCATCTTTGGCGGCCTGCGGCGCTCGCTCGGCCTCGGCGCCGCAACGCTGGCGAGCGCGGCCATCTTTGCCATCGTCCACCCGCCGATGTCGGTCATTCCGGTGTTCGTCATGGGCCTCTGCGCCGCGCTGGTCTACGAGCGGACCAAGATGCTGGCGGCGCCGATGCTGGTGCACGCGATCTACAATGCCGCCGTTCTGAGCTTTCAGTGGACCGTCATACAGTAATCAGCAGCGGGAAAACTGATACCTAAAGTAGTTGTGAATATTTCCTTTTGTCGACGTTTTCTTGCAATTGCACTGTATGATCAAGCCCGCCGCTTTTGGCGAACAACTTTGTTGAAATAACCGCACGGAGGAGAACATCATGAATCGACTGATCCCACTGGGACTGACGCTGCTCGCCGGTGTCGCGATTGGCGCCACCGCGATTGGCGGGCTGCATGCGCAGGGCAAGCCTGGCGCTTACGCCATTGTCGACATCACCGAGATAACCGACCCTGACACATACAAGACGCTGATTCCGCTGGCGGGACCGGCCATGGCGGGTACCAGTGGGCAATACATCGTTCGCACCGACAAGATAACGGCGGTCGACGGAACCCCGCCCAAGCGCTTCGTCGTCATCGCCTTCGATAGCATGGAGAAGGCCAAGGCCTGGTCCGCGTCAGCGGCGCAAAAGGAGGTCGACGCGATTCGGCAAAAAGCATCAAAGTCGCGCGAATTCTTCGTCGAGGCTTTCGCCAACTAAGTTGATAGACTTGGTTGCATTGCCTTGGCGGAGGACCGGTTTCCACTGCAGGAGCTCGGGCATTCCCGAGTTCCTTGTTTAACTATTCGCGAACCGGACACATCTGACTGGCGTGGTCAAGAGTGAGGGCAGGTCTTTTCCAGAAAATGCTCTAACCAGCCAAGATGATCTCGACTCCGGTCGGCCTTGTCGGCTGCCAGGAGCTTAGTTTTTTCGTGGGGGTTATTGTTCCTCGAAACTAAAATTGCCTTACGACAACGCGGAGCGCGGCCGCGCGAAACCGCATTGGAATTTTACAGGAGATGGGCCGACGTACGAATTATTAGTGATAATTTTTACTTAAACCGGCGGCATTCAAAGGTTGGTCTAACGTTGACCTAGCGCTTTTGGCGCGGATTTCGATCCATAAACGCGTTGTAAACAGGTGTTGGTTATGGTGACCCCGCCCTTTGCCAAGTGAGCCGGTTATGAGCTTTCGCCGGTCGCGAGCGACCCATCTTTCTCTGCTGGCTCTATCGATAGCCCTCTTCACCGGTGGGGCGCACGTCATTTTTAGCCGCCTCATCGACGGACAAAATACCAAGCAGCTGCGCGAGCTGAACGAGCTCGTTCTGCGACGTGCCGAATTGGCGGTCGACTACGCTTTCATCGCGCTCGGCGAACTGGTCGAGAAGGGGACCGCGAGTTGTGATCAAGCGGCCACCAGCGATCTTCGCCGCCAAGTTTATCAGCGCAGTATTATCAAAGATATCCGGGTCGTCGACGGTTCGGGTCGAGTGATTTGCTCGGCCTTTCCCGAAACCTTGGAATTCGATGCGCAAAGCGTGCCGGCCGCGGGACAGATCGGGGGGCGCAACACCAACGTGCAATTGTTTCCGCTGCCGCAGCAGTCCGGGGTCGCCCTCGGCGTGCGGTGGCAAGTGATAAGCGAATTATCGTTGATCGCGATCGTCAATATGGATGCGTTCTTGTTTGACGTCCTGCCCGATGAATTGCGCGAGGCGAGCGCCGTGTTTCTCAAGCTCAGCGGCGGGAGCACCATTGCGAGCTACTCGGCCGGCGGCAGCAAAGGGGACGCCAAGCCTTCGTTGGTGGGCCTGTCGACTGAGTCTGAGCGATATCCGCTCATCTCGTCTATCGAGATCGAGGCCGGCGCATTCGGTCGCTGGAACCGGGAGCCCGAGGGCATCGTGCTCGGGATCGGTGCGATTCTCGGCGCGTTGTTCGGGCTTCTTTTGCGCAAGATCATCGATCGTCCTCCCGACTCCATGGCCGAGCTGGATGGCGCGCTCGCCAGAAAGGAATTCAAGCCCTTCATGCAGCCGATCTTCTCGCTGACGACCGGGGCAATCGTCGGCTGCGAGGTCTTGGCGCGGTGGGTCCGGCGAGACGGCTCGATGGTGCCGCCCTATCGGTTCATACCGCTGGCGGAAGAGAGCGGTCGAATACGTCTCCTCACACAGCATATCGTTACCGACGCCCTGCAACACTTGCAACCGTGGCTCAAGCGTCACAAGAGTTTCAAGGTTGGAATCAACATCGCGCCCAATCAGCTGCTGTCGCCCGGATTTGTCGGCGAATTCAAGCAGCTCGTATCGCGGGCAAAAGTCTCGGCGCGCCAAATCGTCATCGAGCTTACCGAGCGCCAGGAGATTGAAGACTTAGGGCGGGCCGCGGCCGTGATCGCTGAGCTGCGCGAGCATGGCTTCAAGGTAGCCATTGACGACGCGGGTACCGGCCACAGTGGGCTGTCTTACGTGCAGAAGCTCGGGGTCGACACGATCAAGATCGACAAGCTGTTTGTCGACTCCGTCGGCAGCGACCGCAGCGCCCGCGTCGTGGTTGAGATGCTGGTTCGTGTGGCGGCCGAGCTGCATATGACCACCGTCGCCGAGGGCATCGAAAGTGAGGACCAGATCGCCGCGTTGCAGCGCTGCGGCGTCGACGAGGGGCAAGGCTATGTGGTGTCCCCGCCAATCACCCCAGAGGCTTTCTCGGCGCTGATCGAAAATCGCGCCGCGACTGAAGCCAAGCTCATCCCGGCATTCTCGCCTTTGCGTGCGGGCGCCGCATGAGCGCCACAACTCAAGCTGAACCACCCAACCAACCTGGCAACATCGGAGGATATCATGAGCAAACGTGTCGCCATTGCTTCCGCGCTGGCTGCGGCCATCGCCTCGCCAAGCCTCGTTTCGGCGGACCCCGTGCCGGAGCCGAAGTCGTTTAAGGCGGACAAGTGCTATGGCCTTGCCAAGGCCGGCAAGAACGACTGCGCCTCGACCGGCAACAATGCCTGCGCCGGCACCACGAAGATCAACGGCGACCCGAGAGCGTGGATCTACGTGCCCGCCGGCTATTGCGAGCGGATCGTGGGCGGCAGCGTGACGCCGAAGACGTGATCAGATGGCCGCGTAGCCATGACCATCACGCGGAACTGTCCGGTGCCGGGCAGGGCGGGCGTCGGTCTGCGACTTCCGCATCTGGCGGAGGTCGTGGCCGCCCGTCCGCCGGCCGCCTGGCTGGAAATCCACCCCGAGAACTTTATTGCAAACCCGCACGCGACCGAGCTTCTGATTGAGCTGTCGGGCCACTATCGAATCTCGCTGCACACCGTCGGCGTGTCGATCGGCAGTGTCGGCGGCATCGACCATTCGCATTTGCTGCGCCTTCGCCGGCTTGTCGACGCGATCGATCCGATCCTGGTTTCCGGGCACCTTGCCTGGTCGACCCACGACGGCGCATTCCTCAACGATCTTCTGCCTCTGCCATATGATGAAGAATCACTGCGGCTCTTGGCCGTGCATATCGACGAGGTTCAGGAGGGGCTCGGGCGGCGGTACCTGGTCGAGAACCCGTCAAGATACGTCGGCTTCGCGCATTCAACGATGAACGAGGTCGAGTTCCTCAGTGCACTGGCGCAACGGACCGGCTGTCTGCTTCTGTGCGACGTGAGCAACGTCTATCTCAGTGCTCACAACATGCGCTTCGATCCGTACCGGTATCTCGAGGGACTGCCGGCGGACGCGATCGGCGAGGTGCATTTGGGCGGTTTCGAAGCGGAGGCGGATGAAGCGGATCCGAGCGCGACTGTGCTCATCGATACCCACGCGGCCAAGGTCGCCGAACCCGTCTGGGACCTTTATGCCTGCGCCGTGCGCCGGTTCGGCCGGAAGCCGACCTTGATTGAATGGGATAACGACCTGCCGCCCTTCGCGACCTTGCTCGCCGAGGCGAAGCACGCGGACGCCGTGGCGTCTTTGGCTGCGTCCTCGCAGGTATGTCATGCCTGCGCTGGCTAGAGTCCAATCCGATCTCTTTCGTGCGGTGGTCGCGGGCGAGGGTGCCGATGTTGCGCCGTTGCTCGTGGGCGGCATCGACCCGCGCAAGCGCCTTGCCATCCATCGGCGTCACTATGAAACAAGCTTGGTCCAGGCGTTGCTCGGCAAGTTTCCGGCAACGCATTGGCTCGTCGGATCGCCGTTTATTGTTGATGCCGCGCGTGACTTCGTGCGCTCGCGCCCCCCAACGGCGCCTTGCATCGCCGAATACGGCGGCGACTTTCCAAATTTTCTTTCCAGCCGATCGGCCGCCGACAATCATCCCTACCTACGGCCGTTCGTGGAGCTTGAATGGCACCTTGGGCAGGTGACGATTGCGGTTGAGCGGCCGGGCTTAGCGCTCGATGACGTTTCGGCAGTCGCCCCCGAGGCGCTGATGGACATGGGGCTCGTTGTGCAGCCTGGAGTTCGTTATCTGCGCGCGCCGGCACCGATTGATGATTTGATGGGCTTCTATTTGACCGGCAGCGCCCCGGCCCAATTTCAGCTTGCGCCCGCTGACATATGCCTTGAGGTCCGCGGCGCCCGCGGACGGTTTCAAATCGATCGGCTCGATGCGGGAGAGTTTGCATTCCGCAAGGCAATCCTCGATGGGGAACCCGTTGGGATCGCCGCCGAGCGCGCGCTGGACATCGATCCTGCGTTCGATTCCGGCCGATCCTTCGTGCGATTGATGACGGATCGTCTGGTCACCGCAACGCGGACCGCGGAGCAAACTGATGGCATCCGCTGACCACGCAACGCCAGCGATAATGGAGCCGCCGCAACGCCGGCGCAAAAGGAGGTCGATGCGATTCGCGAAAAAGCATCCAGGTCGCGCGAATTCTTCGTCGAGGCTTTCGCCAACTAGTTGTGCGTATCGAGTGAGGACGGCGCGTTCTCATCCTTTCGACGCCGCGAGCGAAGCAAAACCAGCGCCGGCATCCGCAAGCCGTTTGAGCAGGGCGGCAGGCTGCAACGCCGCATCGCCGCTGCGCCCGGCATAAAATGCCAGCCGGTCGCGAACGGCGGGAAGACCGATCTGGTCCGCATAGTACATCG
>JBKQHQ010000038.1:0-26134 GCA_052148715.1 Xanthobacteraceae bacterium
TCGCCTCTGCCGCCACGCGCGCGAGGTATTGGCCAAGCGTCAAGCCGGCGATGTCGACCTCGGCCGGCAAAAAATTCTTCAAGGTTACCCGGGTCGCGACCATGCCGCTGCGGATGAGGGTACGCGACAACTCATAGATTTTCTGGTGGATAGGCTCGAAAAAGTGCTGCGGCTCAAGGAAATCAGAGACGCGGTAGAGCGCCTCGTTGTTGACGAGAATGGCGCCGAGCAATGCCTGCTCCGCCTCGATATTGTGCGGAGCAGCGCGGTAAATCGGCGCTGCCTCCGGCAGTTTGCGCGCAGCCGAGTCGATGAGTGCCATGGAGCCCGTGAGCAAGCGATGCAGTGTCAATAGCCGACTGCCAAGAGCGCCCGCTTAGCACGGGCGCCCGCGAGTCGGCGGTATCTGAAGCCGCTCACAGCAATTCACATGTCGGAAAGAATCAGCAGCCCAGGGGCTAAAGTTTGCCTTGACGACTCACTCTCCAGCCAGCCGCAACGGCACGCGCGAGCCGCCTTCGAGCGCGCGCAGCCGTGCCTCTTCGCGCGCGATGTAGTCGCGCGTCGTCGGCACGATGCCCTGCCGCTTGGTCAGCTGGATCTGCATCACCATCATTGCTTGCTCGCGGAAGGCCATCTCGGAGGAAGCAAGGTAGAACTCCCACATGCGCACGAAGCGCGGATCGTACAGGCGTGTGACTTCGTCGCGGTGCGCCAAGAAGCGGTCCCGCCACGCCTTGAGCGTCTCCGCGTAGTGCAATCGCAAGACTTCGATGTCGGTGACCAAAAGTCCCGCGCGCTCGATTGCCGGCAGGACTTCTGAAAGCGCCGGAATGTAGCCGCCCGGGAAAATATATTTGGCGATCCACGGATTGGTGATGCCCGGAGGATTGGAGCGTCCGATCGAATGCAGCAGCATCACTCCGTCATCGTCGAGCAGCTCCGCGCACTTGCGGAAAAAGGTGTTATAATAGCCGACGCCGACATGCTCGAACATGCCGACCGAAACGATCCGGTCGAATGAACCGGAAACCTCGCGGTAATCTTGCAAGCGGAAGTCGACGGCGCCCGATAGTCCCTTCTCGGCGGCGCGTCCGCGTGCGCGCTGCAATTGCTCCTGCGACAAAGTGATTCCGGTGACTTGTGCGGCGCCGAACTCGGCCAGATAGAATCCGAGCCCGCCCCAGCCGCAACCGATGTCGAGCACCCGCGCCTGCGGTTGCAAGATCAGCTTGGCGGCGATGTGCCGCTTCTTGGCGAGCTGCGCGTCGTCGAGGGGCTGATCCGGATTCTCAAAATAGCCGCAGCTGTATTGTTGGTCGGCGTCGAGGAACAGGCTGTAGAGGCGGCCGTCAAGGTCATAGTGATGAGCGACGTTGCGTTGTGCCCGCCGCCGCGGATTGAACTGCTGGAGCCGCCGCTGCAGATAGCGCCACAGCTGTTGCGGCTGCGTCCAAACGGGAAATGACCCGGCGGGGTGCTGGCCGAGCACGACCGCGAGCAGGTCGGCGATCGAACCTTGCTCAACGACGAGCGTGCCGTCCATGTAGGCCTCGCCCGCCTTGAGCTCAGGATCGAGTAATACCGCGAGGAGGGCGGCTGAGCTCGTGAAACGGATGCGAATGGGTTGACCAGTACCGTCGCCAAAAGCGAGGGTCGAGCCGCGCGCTGTGATGACCCGAATGTCGCCTTGACGAATGAACTGTCGCAGAAAAAACCGAAGCAACCGCTCCATCGGCCGCCTCCGACACACATTTGACCGCCTAGGAGGGCCCGGTCGATTTGGCCCTGCGAGACGCAGATTGAACTATGCCCCGCAACAATTTAGTAACGCATTAGAGCAAAGTCCTGGTATGCGGGCAATGCGGAACTGGCTCCCAATACCGGAGCTTATTCATCTTTTTACCTAGGTCGTGGGCTTAAGATTAAGAACGGTGGACGACATAGCAGCACCGGGGAGGTCGGCATTGTCTGCAACTGGGCTAGCAAGAGCTTGGGTCATCGGCCTCGCCATGGCCGCTAACGCTTCGGTTGTGTGCGCAGAAACTCTCTACGAGGGAAAGCCCCCCGCACAATTGTTCGTAATCCAGTGCGGTGAATGCCACAAAGGCCCGCGCGGGCTGGTCAAGTCTGGCGCGAGCAGTCTCTCGAGTTTCTTGCGTGAGCACTATACGACCGGAAGTCAACAAGCCGAAGCGATGGCCAAATACCTTTTGACGGGCGTGAGCGCGGCTGCGCCCGCCGCGCAACGGCCGGCCGTGCCCGTCAGTGGTGGACAAGCGCCGACGGCTGCCGCGGCGGCAGTCGGTGAGGAGCCAGTGCCCCGCCCGGGTGCGCGACCGCGCCACCCCGTAACCGCGCCGCCGGCCGAACCGGGCGCTACTTCGGAGCAAGGCGCGGTGCCGACCGCACGGGTGGTTCCGCCGGCGGAGGAGGGGGGGATTGCCGTCCCTCCCGGCTCGGTACCGGTTCCTGTTGCGGTTCCTGCGCCAGCTCTTTCTTCAGCTCCCGTGCCGCCGGCGCGGGCAGCGAAGCCGCCTAAGGGCCGTCAGCCCAAACGCGAGGAACAGGCGACCCCCCCGGCAGCGCCGCTGCCCGACGAATCAGGAGCGGCAACCGGCGCCGCGCAAGCGCCGGCCGGCGAAGAGGAGCAACCAGCTCAGTCGGCAACGTCAGCGTCGCGGCAGGGGCTACGGCCCCCGGCAGACCTGTCCCGACCGCCACCCGCGGCTGAACAGATCGCTCCCGCGGGCGCGGCGCCAGCCGCAGCGGTGGCGGCACCGCTAGCGGGAACGCCGGCGGGCCCCGCTACGGCTCAAGGCCGAGGACGCAAGAAGGAGCAGGCGAGGAGGGGCAATGTTCGCGAGCGTGCGGGGACCGCCGCGGTGCCACCGCCCACGACCGCCAGTGCGGCCACGGCCGTCGTTGCGCCGCCGGTGGAGGCACCACCACCGGTGGCCTTCGGGGCCCCGCCGGCCGTGAATCCGCCGCCACCCGCTGTCGCGGCACCGGGCGCGTCCGCCTCACCCAGCGCCAATGCGCCAGCTAGCCGGGTGGACGATATTCCCGACTAAGGGCCAAATCCGTTCCAATCTGGTCCCTCGGGTTGAACCGAGGGCAGGCTTCGTCCGGGCACACGGCCAGCTACGACGCACCCGTTTGCGGTTCGGCGCCCTCCTCGGGCGCGCCTGTGGCCTCGCGCGTCCGTCGCGCCTCGGCCGCCTCGGGCTCGAAGAACGCGTCGGGGACGATCCCTTCGCCCTCTGGCGCTTCCTGTTCCTCGCGCTGGACGCTCACGTCTTCGCCGCGGGCGATGCGCGCAGCCTCGTCGGCATTGCGCGCGACCGTCACAGCAATCGTGACCTCCACTTCGGGATGCAGCGACACCGGGACTTGATGGAGCCCGATGGCTTTGAGCGGCGCGTTAAGCGCGATCTGTGTGCGGGTTACGGTCAGTCCGTCGGCGCTCAACAGGGTCGCAAGGTCGCGGGTCGTGACGGAACCATAGAGTTGGCCGGTTTCGGAGGCTTGCCGCAAGACGGTCAGGCTTCTTCCTTTGAGCTTCCCGGCGACCTGTTCGGCCTCGCTCTTGGCCTCGAGGTTGCGGGCCTCGAGCTCGACCTTCATGCCCTCAAACCGCGTGCGGTTTTCGGTGGTCGCACGCAGCGCCTTGCCCCTCGGCAACAGATAGTTGCGTGCAAACCCGTCCTTGACGCGGACGACCTCTCCCATTTGGCCGAGCTTGGCGACACGTTCGAGCAAGATCACTTCCATGGCGGTTCTCCTTTTGATGTTGATCGGTTGGGGTCATCAGGGTTGTTAGATCATCGCGGGCTCGTCGTTGGCGGACCGCGCCCCCCGCCGAGCCGGCCCCGCAGATCGAAGACGGCGTCGACCAAGCCCAAAGCCATGAGCACGATGACCGGCCAATGGAGGATGAGGACGGCCAGGTACGTTGCACCCAGCAGCACGCCGCGAGCTCCGAGGTTACGGGTGATGACGTGCAGCACCGCGAAGCCGACAATACCGTAAGCCATCAGCAGGCTTGCGGTGAGGACCATGGCCATGATGCCGAGCAGTCCCGCGAGGAAGGACAACGCGAAGACCAGCGCGAGCAGGCCGGAGGTGAATACCGGCAGGGCTGTAGCACTGAGTTCCGGCCACGGCCGACGAAGGTGGCCTGACACGCGCACCACGCGGCCGGCAAGCCAAAGGTTGACCAAGTACGTGATGCTCATGAGCACTGATCCCGCAGGGGGCAGCGCGAGCACCAGGAGATCGAGCAACCGGTCGGCATCGCCGATACCCGCCACGTCGAGGGTAGCGTCCGCCGGCGTATGGCTTTGCAGCCGAATGGCTTCCTCGAGCATCGCCCGCAGGGCTGCTCGAAATTCCGTCGCGTCGGTGCCGAGGCTGATCATCCAGGCATAGGTTGTGAGTGCCCCGAGCAGCGCGGCCCACAGCACGAGCATGCCTACCGGGTACCAGACGAGGGAGCCGTCGCCGCGCTCGCGGGCCAACAGCGTCAAGTAGCCCAGCCACCAAGCGGGAAGACCGATCCCGAGCAAAAAAATGACAAAGGACCAAACATCGACGAAGGGTGCCAAGCCCGCGGCGCCGATTGTCGCGGCGGCGAGACCGGCCCAATGCGTCCAGCCGATCGCCGCGATCATGATCGGGAGAGGTGCCAGGCAGCAAAGCAGGATCGCCAGCAACGATCCCGATAAGAGCGAGGCGAACAGCAGAGCTGACGCCACGCCGGCTCCTACGGCGATAAGAACGATCTGAACCATGCTCGAGCTGTCCCGCGTCCAGCGCATCCGGCAGCGTCGCCTTGGCGACGGTTCCGCATGCGTGAGCGGTTAGAGCCGGATCGAGTGTCCGGCCCAACCGATCGGCCGCGGACCATCCGCGGCCGTGTTGATCTGTGCGTCCCGCTGTCCGCCGATCAGCGGATCACGTATGGCAGAAGTCCGAGAAAGCGGGCGCGCTTGATTGCCTGTGCCAGCTCGCGCTGTTTCTTGGCCGAGACCGCGGTAATTCGGCTTGGCACGATCTTGCCACGCTCCGAGACGTATCGCTGCAAGAGCTTCACATCCTTGTAGTCGATCTTTGGCGCGCCGGTGCCCGAGAACGGGCAGGTCTTGCGGCGGCGGAAGAAAGGACGGCGCGCGGCACCACCGGATGAGAAGGCCATGATTAATCCTCCGTCGTCGCTTCGATTTCGTCGCCGTCTTCACGTGCTCCCGCGCGCATATCGCGGTCGCGCCGGGGGCGATCGCCGCGGTCCCCTCGATCGCCGCGATCGCCACGATCCCCTCGGTCGCCGCGATCCCCCCGATCGCCACGCCGGTCGTCGCGTTCGCGATCGCGGTCGGACTTGCGCATCATGGCCGACGGTCCGGCCTCATGTTCCTCGACGCGGACGGTGATGTAACGCAGAATGTCCTCGTTGAGCCGCTCCTGCCGTTCGATCTCTGCCAATGCCGCCGGCGGGGCATCGATATTCATAAGCGTGAAATGCGCCTTGCGATTCTTGCGCATCCTAAATGAGAGGGACTTGACGCCCCAATACTCGGTCTTGGTGACCGATCCTCCCATCTGATCGACGACGCCCTTAAACTGCGCGGTCAACTCTTCGACCTGCTGCGCGCTGACGTCCTGGCGCGCCAGATAGACATGCTCGTAAAGCGGCATCAACCCTTCCCTCCGTTCAAGCCGATCCCGGCGCCAAGCCCTTCGAGCCTCTCGGGAAAGGCTCGAACGCTCTGAAGGCGGAAACACGGGACGCCGGACCATATGTCCTATCGCGCACCGCTAAGCGCGCGACCGTCCGTTCAGCTTCCGGCCGGGATCAAGCGAAGGGCGGTTTATACGGTCTGCACGCCAAAACGCAAGGCGCGGAAGTTGCGCAAGACATGCGCCGCGACACGCGGGGCCGGCCGCCGCTCATAGGCGCGCCTTCGCTCGTGAGGCTGGAGGGGTCTTCGCGAGCCCGTGCAAGAGGTTCGACAGCTTCATGGCAAGGTCCACGCCTTCGCGAATATGCTCGGCCTGCTCTGGATCCTCGGCTTTGGCGCTGCTGCGCAAGGCGTTGAGTGCGGTGACGAGACTATCGAGATGGTCGGTCAGGAGCTTCTGGCGAAACTTCGGATCGCGTCGCGCCCGGGCCAAATCGGCGTCGGTTACCGGTGCGAAAGCGGTCATTGCGCCTCATTCCTCCGGCCGCAAAGATTAACCGGCACAGATTGTCCGTTGGTTACCGACGGCGCGGCGGCTTGACAGGCATTGACGCGGCGTGTCTTAGAGCCCTTTGCGGAAACGTGAATATTGGCATTCCGCCAGGACAATACGACCAAATCGATGAACCTTGGGCAGTTTTCAATTGAACCGGACCTTGCTCTTGCGCATGTTCCGGCGCGGGCTTGACCCGAGGGCGGTAGATGCCGGTTCGCCGTCAGGAACGTGCCCCAGCGAACAATTCTAGAGCGTGTCCGGGTTCCAAAGGAGCCGGATAGGTTCTAGGACCGAGCACTTTGTAACGAGGCAGGATGTCCGCAGCCTTCATATTCCCGGGCCAAGGCAGCCAGAGTGTAGGGATGGGCAAAGCGCTTGCCGCGGCCTTTGCGTCGGCGCGTTTGGTGTTCGAAGAGGTCGATACCGCCCTTGGCGAGCGGCTCAGCCGGATCATTTTCGAGGGGCCGGCAGACGCTTTGACGCTGACCGAGAATACCCAACCGGCCCTGATGGCCGTATCACTTGCTGCCCTGCGTGTCCTGGAGACGGAGGCAGGCGTCGATCTTGCCCGTGATGCGAAGTTCGTCGCCGGCCACTCGCTCGGCGAATACTCGGCGCTGGCGGCGGCGCGCGCGCTCTCCATAAGCGACACCGCGCGGCTGCTGCGCGTTCGTGGCCTGGCGATGCAGAAGGCGGTGCCGGTCGGTACCGGCGCCATGGCCGCGTTGATCGGCGTCGAGCTCGAGCAAGCGGCCGCGATCGCGGCACAGGCGGGTGAATCGCAAGTTTGCCAGGCCGCCAACGACAATGGCGGCGGCCAGGTCGTCGTGTCGGGAGACAAGCAAGCGGTCGAGCGGGCGATCGAGGTGGCGAAGAACCAGGGTGTGCGGCGCGCCATGCTGCTGCCTGTCTCGGCGCCCTTCCATTGCGCGCTGATGCAGCCGGCCGCCGAGGCAATGCAGGAGGCGCTCGCGCGCGTGACGATCAAACCGCCGATCGTGCCGCTGGTCGCCAATGTGCTGGCGCGGCCGATCTCCGACCCGCGCGAGATCGTGCGCTGCCTCGTTGGGCAAGTGACCGCCACGGTGCGCTGGCGGGAATCGGTTGCCTTCATGGCGCAGGCGGGTGTGACGAGGTTCTATGAACTCGGCGCCGGCAAGGTGCTCAGCGGGCTCGTTAAACGGATTGCCGAGGGCGTCGGCGGCGTGGCCGTAGGGACGCCGGAGGACATCGCGGCCTTCAAGGCAGCGGGGCGGTGAGAACGAGGAGACGCCTATGCTCGATCTGACCGGCAAGACCGCGCTCGTGACCGGGGCTTCCGGCGGCATCGGCCGCGCCATCGCCACCGCGCTGCATCGCCAGGGAGCTACTGTGGCGCTCTCCGGTACGCGCCGGGATGCGCTCGATCAGCTAGCGAGCGATCTCAATGACCGCGTGCACGTCGCGCCCTGCAATCTGGCCCTCAAGGACGAGGTCGAAAGCCTGGTTCCGCATGCGGAAGAGGTCATGGGCAGGTTGGATATCCTGGTCGCCAATGCCGGCATCACCAAGGACAATCTTTTCGTGCAGCTGCGCGACGAGGATTGGGAGCAGGTGGTCAATATCAACCTAACCGCGACATTTCGGCTCGCGCGAGCGGCGGTGCGCGGCATGATGCGTCGCCGGTTCGGGCGGGTGATCGGCATCACCTCCGTGGTCGGCGTTACCGGCAATCCGGGCCAGGCCAACTACACCGCCGCAAAGGCGGGCATGATCGGCATGATCAAGTCGGTCGCCCAAGAATACGCCAAGCGCGGCGTGACGGCGAATTGCATTGCGCCCGGTTTCATCACCACGCCAATGACCGATAAGCTTAACGAGAAGCAACGCGAAGCGATCCTCAGCCGCGTGCCGGCGGGACGGCTGGGCACGCCGGAGGAAGTCGCGGCGAGCGCGGTGTTCCTGGCCTCCGATGAGGCCGCCTACGTCAACGGCCAGACGTTGCACGTGAACGGTGGAATGGTGATGATATGAACAGGAAATCGGATTTCTTCGCGGCTTTCCGGGAGTTTACGCACCGGCGCGCCGGGCCGGCTGCTGGTCAAGCCAACTGAAGTATGGTAACCGAACCGCGGCCTGGCTGAAGCAACCCTGATGGGGCGGGGGTTAGCGTTATGTCCGCTCACCAGCAGAGTTGTGACCGGTTCGCGTCTACCACGACGAGGTCGTCCCAATGGCTCAATCGCATGTGGTCGAGCCCAGTTGAAACGTACGAGGTTTGATCGATGAGTGACATTGGTGAGCGGGTAAAAAAGATCGTCGTGGAGCACCTCGGCGTGGAACCCGAGAAGGTCACGGAGAACGCCAGTTTTATTGACGATTTGGGTGCCGATAGTCTGGACACCGTCGAGCTCGTTATGGCCTTCGAGGAAGAATTTGGTTGCGAAATCCCCGATGACGCCGCCGAAACGATTTTGACTGTCGGCGATGCAGTCAAGTTCCTTGAGAAGAACGCGAAGAGCTGACGGGCGCGGCTCGGCTACCAACCCTGAGACGCCGCGGTTCGAGCGCTTGTCCCGCGGCTTGGGTGAGATCGACCGCCGCGCGCGCTGGGAGTAACCATGAGGCGTGTCGTCATCACAGGCATCGGCATGGTAACGCCGCTTGGCTGTGGCGTAGCGACGACATGGGAGCGGTTGCTGGCCGGGAAGAGCGGAGCGCGGCGGATCGAAAAATTCGACGTCTCCGACCTCAGTTGCAAGATCGCCTGCCAGATCCCGCGCGGCGATGGTATTAACGGCACCTACGATCCCAACCAATGGATGGAGCCCAAGGAGCAGCGCAAGGTCGACGAGTTCATCGTCTATGCGATGTGCGCCGCGCGACAAGCCCTCGATGATGCCGACTGGGCTCCGACTCGTTACGAGGATCAGATCGCAACCGGTGTGATGATCGGCTCGGGCATCGGCGGCATCGAAGGCATCGCCGAGACCTCGATCGTCCTGCACGAGAAAGGGCCGCGGCGGGTGTCGCCTTTCTTCATCCCAGGTCGCCTGATCAATCTCGCCTCGGGCTACGTCTCGATCGAGTTCGGTCTCAAGGGCCCAAACCATGCGGTCGTCACCGCATGCTCGACCGGCGCGCACGCAATCGGCGATGCCGGGCGGCTTATCAGCCTCGGCGATGCGGAGGTGATGGTCGCGGGCGGAACCGAGTCGCCGATCAACAAATTGTCGATCGCGGGTTTTGCCGCCTCCCGTGCGCTGTCCACCCATTTCAACGACGAGCCGGAGCGAGCGTCACGGCCCTATGATCGTGACCGCGACGGCTTCGTCATGGGCGAGGGCGCCGGCGTCGTGGTGCTCGAGGAGTACGATCACGCCAAACGCCGCGGCGCCAAGATCTATGCGGAGTTGATCGGCTATGGCATGTCCGGCGACGCCTATCACATCACCGCGCCGTGCCCGGAAGGGGATGGTGCGCTTCGAAGCATGCGTGCGGCTTTGCGCCGCGCCAACGTTACGCCCTCGGAGATCGACTACGTTAACGCCCACGGGACCTCAACGCCGTTGGGTGACGAGATCGAGTTGGGGGCCGTGCATCGGCTTGTCGGCAACGCAGCGGGCCGAATGTCCATGTCGTCCACAAAATCCTCGGTGGGCCACCTCTTGGGTGCGGCTGGAGCCGTGGAGGCCATCTTTTCCGTGCTCGCCATTCGCGACCGGATCGCGCCGCCGACCATTAATCTAGAGAACCCTTCGGTCGACACGTCGATCGACCTGGTTCCGCTCAAGCCGCGCAAGCGCGATATTGACGTGGTGCTGTCCAATTCGTTCGGATTCGGCGGCACGAACGCCTCTTTGGTGTTCCGCCGCGCTGTGGATTAGTCGATACTATCGGGGTAAAATATAACCGTTTAGCGGCTTTTGGCCCTAAGCTCTTTTCCGTTCGATTCTGCCGTCGCGGTCGTAGGCACCCCGCAGCGCGAGCTGTGGGGTAAGCCTATGAACGGGGCCAAAACAGCGAGCGATGATGCTTGGCGTCAATGCGGGAACGAGGCTGTGAACGCTCCACCGCGGGGCGATAACTTTCGTCGGCCGCCCCCGCCGGAGACGGATTTCGCCGCCCGGCCGGGCCCGCAGCGGTCTAGTCCCGACGGGCGCGGCTCGCCGCCGCGAGCGCAATTGCAGCCGCCGCGGTTCGATCCGCGCGTGATGCAGCGGCTGGCAGCCGGCGCACCGCAGGGCCTGGCACCGCGACGTGGTGCCGCCGATCCCGGCGCGCCCGACATGGTCTCGGCGCAAATTCCGACCCCGCCGCGCCCCGCGGCCAGTCCGCGTGCGCCGAATCAGCCTCCGGCCCGGCCGGCGGCCGGAAGGCCCGTCGCAAATCCGCCAACCTTCGGTCCCCCTAATGGCAGCCCAGCTGCACCGGGGCGATCGGGGCCACCGTTCACCAACACCGGCACTGCTGCGCCGCCATCGACCCGCCCCGTAAACGGTGGAGTTCCTCCAGCGAGCGCGCGGCGGGACGCGGGCGGGATGCTTTCGCCGGCGCCTGAGCAAAGCTTGGGCGCTTCGTATTCGTCCCGCACCCGGCGCGCTGTCCCGGGTGCGGGCGACCCCTATCCGCCCATTTCCGGGCGGCCCAACGGACTTGGTACGTCGTCAATGTTGATGGAGGCAAAGCGTATCACTCCGCGAAGTCCGCGTGCCGCGCTCGAACCCGAAAACGTGCCGATGCCGACGCGTCGGTCGATGCGCGCGCGGCATCCCCTGATTATCGTGGGCAATGCGCTCTTCACCATCCTCGTCATTGTTGTCATAGCGGTGGGTGTATCCTTCTTCATTGGCAAGCAGTGGTTCGAAGCTGTCGGCCCGCTGCCGGAGGACAAGGTCGTCAACATTCCCGCCAGGTCGGGCATTCGCGACATCGCCGACCTGCTGCAGCACGAGGGCGTGATCGATAAGCCGTGGATTTTCGTGATCGGCGCAACGGCGCTGAAACTGAAAACGCAGAGCGAGCTGAAGGCAGGTGAATACCAGTTCAGCAAACAGGCGAGTGTGCGCGAGGCGGTCGAGACCATCCTCGGAGGCAAGGCCGTGCAGCACCTCGTCACGGTCGCCGAGGGGCTGACCTCGGAGCAGATCGTCCAACGCCTGATGGACAGCGAGGCATTGAGCGGCAACATCAAAGAGCTCCCGCGCGAAGGGACATTGTTGCCCGAGACTTACAAGATAAACCGCGGCACGCCGCGCGAGCAGTTGATCCAGCGCATGCAGCAGGACCAACGGCGCGTCCTGCAGGAAATCTGGGATCGGCGAAATCCCGACCTGCCGGTGAAGACGCCGGAGCAGCTCGTGATTCTCGCGTCCATCATCGAAAAGGAAACTGGACGGCCGGACGAGCGGACTCGCGTCGCCGCCGTGTTCGTCAACCGGCTGAAGCAGAAGATGCGGCTGCAATCCGACCCCACCATCACCTACGGGCTCGTTGGCGGGAAGGGGTCGCTCGGCCACCCGATCACGCGCAACGAGCTCGAGCAGCCAACGCCCTACAACACGTATGTGATCGATGGCCTGCCGCCTGGGCCGATCACCAATCCGGGGCGTGCTTCCCTCGAAGCGGCCGCCAATCCGGCCCGCACCAAGGAGGTCTACTTCGTTGCCGATGGTACCGGTGGGCACGCCTTCGCCGAGACCTACGAACAACACCAGAAGAACGTCGCACGGCTGCGTGCGATCGAGCACCAGCAGCGGGATACCAGTGTAGCCCCTGCCGAGGCTCAGCCGGCGGCGGCCACTGCGGCATCTAACGACCAACCGGCGCTGGTCCAGCCGCCGAACGGCAAGAAGAAGAAGTGACGGCTCCCCGCGCGTGCGGTGGCCGAGGCCTGTGCCACGCCCTTGTGACCGCCATCGCCCATCGCTAAGGTCTTGCTTGTTTGACCTCTTGCGATACGAGATTCGATGGCGTTGTCGAGTATGACGGGGTTCGCTCGGGGCCACGGTGTCAGCGCGTCCTATGCCTGGACCTGGGAGCTGAAATCCGTCAATGCCAAGGGCCTTGATGTTCGGCTGCGGCTACCGCCCGGCTGGGACGTGATCGAGGCTCAAGCGCGCAGCCGAGCTGCCGAAGTGCTCGCTCGCGGAACAGTGTATGGAAATCTCTCGGTGCGCCGCGAAGGCATTGAGCCGTTGGTGCGCATCAATGAATCGGTGCTCGAGGCGGTGCTCGCGACCATCGCCCGCCTGTCGGGTCGGGTTGAGGCGGCACCACCAAGCCTTGATGGTTTGCTCGCCCTGAAGGGCGTCATCGACGTCACCGAGGAGGATGAGCGGGAGGAGGACAGGCGGGCTGCGGAAGTCGCCGTTCTCGCGGGGTTTCAGGAAGCTCTGGCGAACCTCATCGAGATGCGTCGCCATGAAGGCGAAGCGCTCGGACGCATCCTGGCAGCGCGGCTTGCGGAGATCGCTGCGCTCACCGCGCGTGCCGAGGCGGCGCCCGGACGGCGGCCGGAGGCGATCAAGACGCGGATCACCGAGCAGGTGGCGACGCTGCTCGCCGCCAGCGACCGGTTGGATCCGGATCGTTTGCATCAAGAAGCGATCCTGATGGCGAGCAAGGCCGATATCCGTGAGGAGCTTGATCGGCTCGGATCGCATGTGACGCAGTCGCGTCGACTGCTGGAACAAGGCGGGGCCATCGGCCGCCGGCTCGACTTCCTTGCGCAGGAGCTCAACCGCGAGGCCAATACGCTGTGCGCCAAATCCAACGATGTGGAGCTGACCAATATCGGGCTCGAGCTCAAGAGCGTGGTCGAGCAGTTCCGCGAGCAGGTGCAGAACCTGGAGTGACTAATGGCGCAGCCGGCCGGCCGTGAGCATGCGCCCGTTGCCCGGCGCGGCCTCATGCTCGTCCTGTCCTCTCCGTCGGGCGCAGGCAAGACGACGCTGTCTCGGCTGCTGCTCAAGGCCGACCCAGGGGTCGAGCTGTCGATCTCGGTGACCACGCGGCCGCAACGGCCCGGCGAGATCGCCGGGCGTGATTATCACTTTGTTGAAGCGAAGCGGTTCGCGTTCATGCGCGATGCCGGCGAGCTCTTGGAATGGGCTCAGGTATTCGGCCACTTTTATGGAACGCCGCGCGCGCCTGTAGAGCAGGCGCTCGCTCAGGGCCGCGACGTTCTCTTCGATGTCGATTGGCAAGGTACCCAGCAGCTGCGCGAGAAGGCGCCCGGCGACCTCGTCAGCATCTTCGTGCTGCCGCCGTCGGTCGCCGAGCTTGAGGAGCGGCTGCGCCGCCGCGCCCAGGACAGCGACGGCGTAATTCGCAGCCGCATGGCGCGGGCCGCCGACGAGATGAGTCATTGGGGCGAATACGACTACGTCGTCGTCAATCACACAATCGAGGATGCCTTTGCCGATGTCCGTGCGATCCTTGCCGCTGAGCGTCTGAAGCGCGAGCGCCAGACTGGGCTGTCCGCATTTGTGCGCAACCTGCAGGCGCAGCTGTAGCGGCCCGCGCGCTACGCGGTGACCTGCGCGGTGTGCGATCCGGCCGCTCCCGACATCAAGCTATTGGCAGGCTCAGCGCCACGAGCGCCTGCGCGAGCTTGACGAAACCTTCGACGGGAATTTCTTCGGCCCGTGCGGTCGGTTCGATGCCGGCTGCGGCCAACAGCGCAAACGGATCGGCCGCCAGCGATTTGAGGCTCTGGCGCAGCATCTTGCGTCGCTGCCCGAAGGCCGCCTCGGTGACCCGTTCGAGCGCGCGCCGGTCGCAGGGCAGGGGTCTTGGACGCGGCGTGAGCCGTACCACCGATGACGTCACCTTTGGCGGCGGGACGAACGCGGAGGGGGCGACGTCGAACAGGATCCGTGCCTCGCAACGCCAGCCGGCCAGCACCGAGAGGCGGCCGTAGCTCTTCGAGCCAGGCGCGGCGACAATGCGTTCGCCGACTTCGCGTTGAAACATCAGCAGCAGTTGGTCGAACCAAGGCGGCCATGGCTCGACGGTCAACCACATGACGAGGAGCGCAGTTGCAATGTTGTAGGGCAGGTTGGCGACGACCCTCGCGCTGCCGTCGAGGTACGGCCGTGGGTCGATGGCCAGGGCGTCGCCGATAATCACCTCCAGGCGTGAGGGATAGTGAAGCGCGATCTCCTGCAAGGCGGCGACCGCGCGCTTGTCACGTTCGATCGCGATCACGCGCCGCGCCCCAAGCGCGAGCAGCGCGCGGGTCAGGCCGCCCGGGCCGGGGCCGACCTCGACCACGTTGACACCGTCGAGCGGGCCGGCCGCGCGCGCAATGCGGGCCGTGAGGTTGAGATCGAGCAGGAAGTTTTGCCCGAGCGACCGCTTGGCGGCGAGGCCGTGCCGGCGAATCACGTCGCGGAGCGCAGGCAGATCATCGATCGCATTCATGCCGGCACGGCGGGCGAGGCCGAATCCAGTGCAAGTCGTTCGGCGAGCTTGAGTGCCGCAATCAAGCTTGCCGGATCCGCCCGGCCGGTGCCGGCGATGTCGAACGCGGTGCCGTGATCAGGTGAGGTGCGAACGAACGGCAAGCCGAGCGTCACGTTGACGGCGGTGTCGAAGGCCAGCGTCTTGATCGGGATCAGCGCCTGATCATGATACATGCACAACGCCACGTCGTAGGCCTTGCGGGCGGCGGCGTGGAACAGCGTGTCGGCGGGAAGCGGACCCCTGACGTTGATGCCTTCGCGGCGCAAGATCTCGACGGCGGGTGCAACGATCTCGACATCCTCCAAACCCATGGCGCCTTCCTCCCCGGCATGCGGGTTGAGGCCGGCGACGGCGAGGCGCGGGCGTGGGATGCGAAAGCGCTGCGCAAGGTCGCGTGCGACAATCCGGCCGGTCGCAACGATCAGAGCGGTGCTGAGGTGACCGGGAACATCCTTGAGCGGCAGATGGATCGTCACCGGCACGACTGCAAGATCGAGCGACCAAAGCATCATTACGGGGTGCCACGGGGTGCCGGTCGTCTTTTCGGCGAGCTTTGCCAGATACTCGGTGTGGCCGGGCTCGGCGAACCCGGATCGGTAAAGCACGTTCTTAGCCACCGGGTTGGTAACGATCGCAATCGCTGCGCCGTTCATCACGTCGGCGACCGCACGGCCGATGGCCGCGATCGCCACGGGCGCGCTTGAGGCGTCGGGCCGGCCGGGCGCAGCGGTCGCCGCGATGCCGATGTCGACGACCGGCAGCGCCGCCGCAAAAACCGCGGCAGCGCGCGCAGGATCAATCGAGGCGATCGGAACGTCCAGTCCCAGCGCGGCACACCGCCGCTCGAGAAAGGCTGCATCGGCCAGCAAGTAGAACGGCGGGAGATCGAGCTCGGTGCGCCGGCGCCACGCCAATAGGGCTATGTCC
Source organism: Xanthobacteraceae bacterium (assembly GCA_052148715.1). Lineage (GTDB taxonomy): Bacteria > Pseudomonadota > Alphaproteobacteria > Rhizobiales > Xanthobacteraceae > JBKQHQ01. The sequence continues at coordinate 15,613 of JBKQHQ010000038.1, forward strand.
GGGCCGATCCCAGCCGGCTCGCCGAGGGTCAGAGCCAGCGGTCGGGGCACCAAGCCGTTACCTATATTCGATCAAGGCGGAACGACGCACTTCTTTGAGGTATCGCTGGGCCAATTGTTCATAACGGGAGGCGAAGAGCTTCTCGCGAGCGGCCTTTTTTCCAGGTGAATCACTGTTCGTCTGCTTCTTACCGCAGACGGCAAACACTTGAACCCCCTCCTTTGTTGCTTCAGGCGGTGTCAGGCGCCCAAGTTCCATGCCATCCAGCGCGGCGCGCAACGTCTCGGCGAGATCGGCGCTGTTGCGGATGATGGGATCGCGAACCGCCACGTCCGGCAATGCCCGCGCAACGTCTAAGCCGTCCTCGCAGCTTTGGAAGCGAGCGCGCAATGCCTCGGCATCTTTGCGACGGGCCTCGAAGGTCTCCGGGGGCGCGCCGCGCTGCACGATGAAGAGAATTGGACGCAAGCGGTATTCATATCCGACGTCCTCCTTCTCGTCGGCCTTGCCGCCAAGCGCGTTAAGGATGTCCTTGTCCCCGAACTGGAGCGAGGATTGGAACCTGCCTCTCACCAACTGACCCCAAACAATCTGGGCGCGAATCCGCGCTTTCATCGTATCCGGCCGGATACCGGTTTTTGCCAAGACCTCCGTCAATTGCTCGGCCGACAGGTTCATGCGGCTCGCCATGCCGGAGTAGGCTTTGTCGACATCCTTGTCGCTTGCCTCGACGGTATATTTCTTGGCTTCCTTGACCTGGAGCTTGTCGTTGATCAGGTCGTCGAGCACCTCCTGCTGCGAAGGCACCTTATGTGTTGAGGCTTGGATCAATTTGCTGCGCTGTTCGATGTCCATTGCCGTGATCGGCTCCCCGTCGACCATCACGACGACCTGTTGGGCATAGCCCTTCGACGCCGTGCCGGTTATGAGAGCGGCTGCCAGTACGGCGGTGGCGATGACTGGGCTCAAATGCCTGCGGAGCTGGGGATTGGCCATGACAATGTGCCCACGATCCATTGCGCGGACGGCTGACTCTGCTAAGGGGCGACCGTCGAGCTGCCGACCGACGTCGCTATACTCGTTCCACCGAGTGTTCGCAAGGTCAGCTGCAGCATAACGGTGTTGTTGATGGTTGTCGGGCTTGAGCTATACTCATAACTCTGATTGTAGTTCAAGGCCAAGATGAGGCAATCGTCCACGTACCCGAAGCCGATCTGCGCCATGGAGAACTTTCCTGCCTCCAGGTCATAATTGGCGCCGCCAAATACAGCCCAATTCCCCGTGATCTTGAATCTGGCTTGGCCTAAAATTCCCTCCCGGCGGTTGAGGAAGCCGAGTTCGGGCTGCGCGGCGTAATCGCCATACAGCAGCGTGAACGTCCAACGATCATAATTGGCGCGTCCCTCGACCTCGAAGCGTTGGACGTTGAAGGTGGCCTCGTCAAAGCGTGCGCGCGTCGTGAAGGTGTAAGTCCGATCGGGTTGATAGGAAATTCGTGCCACGTAGTCGGAAACGGTCTTATCGAGCCCACTCTCCAGGCCGGTATTGGTCGGGTCGGGTGCCGCGAAGGAGTTGGCGCCGAACAGCTGGTAGGACTGGCCGAACATGCCGCTGATAAAGCCGGCCTGATTGAACTGGGCAGTGTACTGCACGCCGACATTGGCGCGGCCGCCGCCTTCTTCACGGTCGTAGCCCGAGAACTTGTCGACGCGGAAGAGATTGTTGTCGTCGAACACCAGACTCTGCGCGTCCTCGTTGGGGAACTTGCCAATACCCTGCTCGTTCGGACGCGCTATGACTTGCGCTATCGGCTCGACGGTCTGGGTGCCCCACGACTGCACGCTGATGAACGGATAGCGGTACTCGATACCGGCGGTCGGCATCATGCGGCTCGGCGTGGTGTCACCAACTGGAAGGTAGTTGGCGACCCCCGGCTGATTGAGGACATCGAGCTGAGCCACGTCGGCTCTAATCGAGGCAAACGGTGTCCACACCTCTCCGAACTGGTCCGTCACGCTGGAACGCCAATGCATGTCAGCCGACACGCGCGTGTAATCGCCCGCGAACCCGCGTAGGAGGCAATTCTGCCGTGTCATCAGCGCCGGGTCAGCCGTGGTTATAACCGGCGCCAGACCATCGGCCGTGATCGCCCCGCACGTGCCGTTGTTGGATGCATTCAGGGTAATAGGGTCGAACGAGGCCGATACACGGCTCAGGCTGGTCAGGTTCGTATTGAAGCCAAGCTCGCCGCCGAACACCGGGTGACCAAATATATAGTCGTAATCCACGACCGGGCGGATGAGCGGAATCTGAGCTTGTGAGTCCGCCGCGGAGAAGCCGTAGAAATAGATCGCGCGGGCATCGAAATAGGAGCGGTCGCCGCGACCGGCCAGGTAAAGTTGCGAGATGCCTTCGGTGTATTGCGTCTGCAATAGATCCAGGCTCGGGCCAAATCGGAAGACCCCGTAATCCTGATAGAACGCCCTGTCGGTCGGCGCGACGAGATTCCAACCCCATACCCACTTCTGTGAAAGGTTGAATTGGCCTGTGCTCTCTACAGTGCCGCGAAAAGGAAGATCGCCGGGCAGGCCGGCGAACTCTGCCCGATCAAGCTGGTAAATACCCCCCGCCTTAAGCGAATAAGCGCCATCCTCCAGCCGCTGCCTCCACTCAGCCTGCATCAGCGGGCCTTGCCTGGTCGTAAACCGCGGTGACAGCGTGAGGTCGTAATCGGGCGCCAACGCCCAGAAATACGGTGTCTCGACCGCCAGCCCATACACGGAGCTCGAGCCGAACAGCGGCATCAAGAAGCCGCTCTTGCGCTTAACCGTCGGGTCTGGGGTCGAGAGGTAGGGCATGTAGACGAGCGGCACACCGGAGAACTCGATCCGCGCGTCCTCGAAGTAGATCATCTTCTCGGCGTGATCGTGAATGATCCGGGCCCCTTTGACCTGCCAGCGTGGCGGCCGCTTCGGATCGTCTTTGCACGCCTCACAGGCGGTGTAGACGCCGTTCTGAAACACCTCGTAATTGCCGCCGGAGCGCTCGCCGGTCGCGGACGCGAAGCGTGTGCGCTCGGCGCCGTCGAGCCGCAGCGAGTCGACGAAACCATCACGGTAGTCGTCGCTGAGCTCCATGATCTCGCCGTAAGTGACCTTGCCATCGGCTTCTGTGAGTCGGACATTGCCCTCGGCGTGCAGCCGTTTGGACTTTTGATCGTAGATCACGCGGTTCGCTTCAAGCGTCGTGTGTGCGTAATAGATTTGCACATCGCCGATCGCCTCGACCCGCTGATTTGAATAGTCGTAATGCAACTCTTTCGCCTGGACGAGCATCTGGTCGCCCGGGCCTTTCTGCGGCGCGACTGACGGGCCCGTAGTCGATCCACCCGACGCAGGCTGCTTGGGTGCAGCCGGCGGGTTCGGCGGAAAGGTGAGCATCATCGCTTGCGACCAGGCTTCGATCGAATAGGTCACCGCGACGATGAAGACGCAGACCCATACGCAGATCGCGCCGGTAAGACGGCGCCATCGAGGCTGCTGCGAACGGGTGGTGGCCACTTTCGCCATCAGCCGTCCTCTTGAAAAAGCAACGCAACCAGACCCACTAGCCCCCCGACGAGCGCAGGTGACCAAGCCGCTGCCACGGGGTGCAGCAACTCCGCCTTGCTCATATCCTCAATGACTTTCGACCCGACATAGAGCAGAAACCCTGCCGCAACGCCACCCAAAACCATTTTTTGTACGCCCCCGAACCGGAAAAACCGGAGACTAACCGCCGCAGCCACAAATACCATGGACGCGAGCGTAAACGGCCGCGCCAGGAGCTTTTGATATTGCAACCGATAGCCGGCAGCGACTAGACCGGCTTGCTCTGCCGTATCAATATACGTCGGAAGTTGCCAAAATGGCACGGTCTCGGGCGTGGCAAAGCTCTCGCGCACCTGTTCCGGGCTCAAATTGGTGCTGAGGTAGTAGGTGTCTCGGTCGATGGGCGGGGCGTTGGCGACATACACTCGCACATCCTGCAGGCGCCACGCGCCGGTCTCCAAAACGGCGCTGGCGGCCTCGATCCGCTCGTGGAAATGATCGGTCGAATCGAAGGTAAAGACCGTCACTCCGCCGAGCCGTACGCCTTGCTCTCGGCTGGTGTTGGCGTTGATGATGGCCTGACCGTCGGCGCTACGCTGCCGCACCCAAAACGAGCCACTTTCACGCCCTTTGGTCGGGTGGTTGCCGGTGAGGTCGTCCTGCAGCCGCTGAGCCCGCTCCTGCAGTGTGGCGGATAGGGGATTATACACGGTCGTGGCGAAAATGCCGATCAGCAATGCAACGACGAGCGCCGGCGTGACGAATTGCCAGGCCGAGATGCCGGTCGCCCTGGCAATCACTAGTTCCAGTCGTCGCGACAATGTCAGGTAGCAGGACATGGCGCCGACCAGAATGCAGAAGGGCATAATTCGCTCGGTGATCTGCGGGGCGCGGAAGAGGGTGATCTCGGCGATCACGAGGGCGGAGACGTTAGGAATGTCCGACGTCTGCCGGAGCATCTCGATGTAGTCGATCATCGTCACCAGCGCGAACACGCCGCCAAACACGGCGGTGACGGCGCCGAAGAACCGCAGCGCGAAATAGCGAGAAAGCGTCCCTGCAACGAAGGTCATGGCCTCGCTCTCATGATTGCGCTGGCCGCCAGGTCAGCCGCTCGGTGAGCGCGGTGATGGCGTTGGTGACGAAGGCGGGAGGCTCGATAATCAATCCGCGGGAAATTGCCAATGTGCCCAAAACAAAGGTCGCCAGAATAGCCGCGTACTGGGCGCCCAGCGCCAGCGGTTGATTCACCCCGATGATCGTGCTGGCAAACCCGATGAGCCGCAGCGCCCCGACGCCGGCGAGGGCGCCGACAATCGACATGGCACGACTTTGGCGCGTGGTGCGCGGAGCGCCAAGATACATGAATGCAATGACGACGAACGCAACAGGATAGATCGGGGCAGCGATGCGATCATGAAACTCGGCACGAAACTGTCCGGCCTCGGCCTTCGGCAGCGGATCGTCAGGATCGGGAAACATCAGTTCCCAAAAATATCGCTCGCGGGACGAATATCGGATGGCTGGAGCCGCCCCGGCAAACCGCGACAGATCGAACGCGTACTTGTTGAAAGTGACCATCTTCGGGTCACGTTGGCCGGCCTCGTGGCGCTGCATGCTGCCGGTCTGCAGGACGAGGAAGGTGCCGCGCTCATTGTCGAGGAGTTCCCCCCGCTCCGCCAGAAAGGTCGCGCGCTCCTTGGGGTCGCGGCGGTCGTCGACGAAAATCCCCAGCATCTGCCCGTTCGCCTGGCGTTCCCGGATATGGAACGTCAGCCCATTCTCCACTGTCGTAAAACGCCCGGGCTGCACGATGCTGGTGACGAAGTTCGCGCGCGCTTCGGTGATGGCATGCCGCAATTCTCGCAGGCCTTTGGGTGACAGGTAGGCGCCCGTCACCGCAACGATCGCCGCAACGACGAGGGAGGCGCCGAAGAAGGCACGAAACAGCCGCCATGGCGACATGCCAGCGGCGTTCATGACGATGATTTCCGAGTCCGTGCTCAGCTTGTTGAGCGAGTAGATGACGGCAATCACAAGTGCAATCGGGGCAATCACCATGATCAGCAAAGGCACGATCAGGCCGGTGATGGCGACGAAGCCTAAGATCCCCTGGCCCTGATTCGTCATCAAGTCGATGTCGTGCAGGGCCTGCGTGACCCAGATGACCGCGGTCAGGCTGACGAGAATGACGACAAACGCACTGAATGTGGTGCCGAAAATATAGCGGCCGATGGACCCCATCGTATCCAACGTCCCCCCGACGTTCCGCCAGTGCGCATCTCTACGCGACCGCGAGGCGCACCCCACGCCCCGTCGATTCCCCACCCACCGGGGTACTGACAATTCTCACGCCCTTGATCGATTCACAATTTGGTTGGACCAAGGCAAAGCTGTTGGAAACCTCGTCATGCCGATAAAATCTTAAGCCGCGACGAAGGCGCGTCCCCTCCGACGGGGGCAAGGGTCGATTTCGTCGGATTCGGCGACGTTTTGGGGGCGACTTTGCCAGCGCGGCGACCCGAGCGGTAGAAGCGCCGCCGCAGGTCGTGATGAACGGACTTCAGCCTACGAAAGGGGACTTCAATGCCCGATGCCTTAAAGGTCGGATTCGCGCCATTTACCACGCCAGGCAAGGGTGTTCTTATTTTGTTCTGCAGTGAGGGGCTGGAATTCGGGGCTGCAGCGCGCAGGGCGCTTTCCGGCGCTGATGATCAGGTCAAGCGCGGCGCGGCGGCGGATCGCTTCACCGGCAAGAATGGCTCGTCACTTGAGATCGTTGCTCCGTCCGGCCTGAAGGTCGCCCGTCTCGTCGTGCTCGGCGTTGGCAAGGAACCGCTGAAGCAACAGAATGTGCTCAAGCTGGGTGGGGTCGCCATCGGCAAGGTTCCCAATGCGACTTCCGAGGTCACGATCATTGCGGATCTGGCCAGCGGTCCGATGCGGTCCGACGAGGCGGCCGATCTCGCGCTCGGCGCGAATCTGCGAGCCTATTCATTCGACCGCTACAAGACCAAGCGCAAAGAGGGTGAGGAGCAGGTTGCCCGTCCGAAGCTGACGATCGCTGTGGCGGACACCGCCGCGGCGCGCAAGGCGTGGGGGCAGCGCGAACCGGTAGCGGCCGGGGTTAATATGGCCCGCGATTTCATCAACGAGCCCGCGAATGTCCTCTATCCCGAGGAGTTTGCCCATCGCGCCGCCGCCCTCAAAAAGAAAGGCCTTGCGGTTGAGGTGCTCGGCGAGCGCGAAATGAAGAAGCTTGGCATGCACGCGCTGCTCGGCGTCGGGCAAGGTTCGGCACGGGAGAGCTACCTCGTGGTCATGCGCTGGAACGGCGGCAAGCGCAGTGAACCGCCGGTATCCTTTGTCGGCAAAGGCGTGTGTTTCGATACCGGGGGCATATCCATCAAGCCGGCCGCCAACATGGAGGACATGAAGGGCGATATGGCGGGCGCCGCCTGCGTGGTAGGCCTGATGCACGCGCTCGCCGGCCGTAAGGCCAAAGTCAATGCCGTCGGGGTGATCGGGCTTGTCGAGAACATGCCGAGCGCCGATGCGCAGCGCCCCGGCGACATCGTCACCTCGATGTCCGGCCAAACCATTGAGGTCATCAACACCGATGCCGAGGGCCGGCTCGTGCTCGCCGATGCGCTCTGGTACGTCGCCAAGCGCTTCAAGCCGAAGTTCATGGTCGACCTCGCCACGCTAACGGGCGCGGTCGTCGTTGCGCTCGGTCATGAGCATGCCGGCTTGTTCTCCAACGACGATCTGTTGGCCGAACGGCTGGCCAAGGCGGGCGAGGCGAGCGGCGAGAAAGTGTGGCGCATGCCGCTCGCGCCGGAATACGACAAGCTGATGGATTCGAAGATCGCAGACGTAAAGAACACGGGCGGCCGCGCTGCCGGCTCGATCACCGGAGCCCAGTTTCTGCAGCGTTTCGTCGACAAGATCCCCTGGGCGCATCTCGACATCGCCGGCACCGCAATGGGCTCGCCGCAGACCGAGATCAACAAGAGTTGGTCGTCGGGATATGGCGTGCGGCTCCTCAATCGGCTCGTGGCCGATTATTACGAGAAATAGCAATAGTGGAATCCGGGCACCTCCTGGCTGCAACCAAGGGTGGCGGAAAATCCGCCAACCGGGCCTCGATAAATCCATGACCGAAATTCTCTTCTACCATCTCAAGGGACAGCGGTTGGAGAAGGTCTTGCCGGCGCTGCTCGAGCGCTCGTTCGAGCGCGGCTGGCGCGTCGTGGTACAGGTCGGATCCGACGAGCGCGTGGAGGCGCTTGACGCGCAGCTGTGGACCTATAGGGACGATAGCTTCTTGCCGCACGGCACCTGGCGTGACGCCGAAGCGGCGGAACAACCAATCTTGCTGACGACGAATGACGCTAATCCGAACAGCGCCTCCGTCCGCTTTGTCCTCGATGGCGCCGCCGTGCCGGCAAATGCCTCCGACTATCAGCGCGTCGTGCTGTTGTTCGACGGCGACGACCCGGACGCCGTCGCCGCCGCACGGGCAAGCTGGACCGAGACTAAACTAAAGGGCTTTGAAGCGACTTACTGGCAGACAGACGACACCGGCCATTGGCGGCGCAAAGCCTGAGCCATTGCCTTCGCCAAGAAACTGCGCGGCCGCAAGGGTCCGGAACGGAGGAACCGGCACATGAGTTGGTTCGGTAGGGCTCTGGATCTGAAGATAAGGAGGCGGATATCGCTATCGCGCCTACAGCGGACCGGCTGGTACGCAGGCGGTGTCGCACCTTGAAAAGGAGCGGATGCTGTTTAAGGAATTCGGCAGCTTGGACGAGGCAATAGCATGGGCGAACCACGTCAAGGACAGCGGTAGGGTCGCCCTCCTCAACGAGGGGGACGACGGTACACGCCTTGATCGCAGCGAGATTGCCATGGCACTGCATCGGTTTTCCGGCGAGCACAATCGCGTGGCCAAGGCGGGCTGACCATCGTCGGCCGAAGGATCGCGGCGGATCGCACAGTGCGACAAGCGTTTTACCCGCACAGTGCGCCCGGCCAAGAGTCTCAGGAGAACCCTAGCGATTGGCAGCTAGTCGGTTCCATTCCTGGCGTATGCGTCCGGTCAGGCGTTGCCAATCCGCGTTCACCACATCCCAATTCACGAAGGGGCGTGCGACGCCGGTCGCATCACTTGCCACGAATTGCGTATCGTGGAGATAGGCGAAGGCAATCGTGAGTACGGCCCCCAGAATGACACCTGCCAGCAGGCGCGCGCGCATCGTGCACTCCCTTTCTACCTCATGATGCAATAAACGTCCGCCTGCCTGTCGGGTTCCGCGCCGGCAGGTCGGAAGATGCCGGATCGGGCCGAGGGCGGACGTGTCGCGCGCACAGGCACCCGTGTACATCTAATTACCAGTATTCCCAATTGGCGACCGCCACTGCAACCGAAGTTCCAGGATTCCCTCAGCCCGGGCAGTTCTGCTGCGCTGCAGCAGGACGCAATCCTGTTCCGCCGCGCCGACATTGCAGAACCCTGCCGCACATGACATATTTTTGAAGCGGGATCGCCAATAAGCTGCTATATTCTTTCATGAAAAGAAGAATCCAGAGGTCATTCCCGAAGAAGTTGCAAGCGCTTGTTGGCGCACAGGAGAGTGGCGTTGAAGGGTCATAAATACCACGTGGGTCAGACCGTCTATTTTACCATGCGCAGCGTGGGCCGCACTGCTGCGAGCGGCAGCTATAAGGTCGTTCGCCTGCTGCCGTCGGACGGAGATGACTTCCAGTACCGCATCAAGAGCTCCGTCGAGGCGTTCGAACGCGTTGCGAAAGAAAGCCAGCTTGATCGCGACATCTGAGTGATATCGCCGAAAGTTGGGCGTTGACCAGTCGTTGCGGCGGGGGACGCGGCGTATCGGGGAAGGCTATAGCCCCAGGATGCTCTCAATGGCGCGAGGTGATGCGCCTCATTCATGCGCCGGAAAGTCGAACATGGCCGGCTGCCGGCGCGTCAGTTTACTCGTTTTGGTAGCCCTTGTATCGGCTTTGTCTTGTTGCGCATGGGCCGAGGACTATCCCACGCGGACCGTGCGCATCATCGTTCCATTCGCGGCCGGCGGCCCCGCTGATATCTACGCGCGCCAGGTCGGACACTATCTATCAGAAGCGTTGAAGCAGCCCTTTGTGATCGAGGATCGTCCCGGTGCGGGGTCGGTCGTGGGCACCGATGTGGTCGCAAAGTCGGCACCGGACGGTTACACGCTACTGATGATGTCGAACACCCAGACCACGAATGAATCGCTGATGGCCGGTAGGCCCTATCAGTTGATGCGTGACTTCGCCGCGGTAGCGCCGGTCAACTATTCCGACCTGGTGATGGTCGTTCATCCCGCGGTGCCGGCAAATAATCTGAGGGAATTCATCGCGCTCGCCACCTCGAAGCCGGGGCAACTCAATTTCGCCTCGTCGGGGCCCGGGACGCCCTACCACATGGCCGGCGAGCTCTTCAAAAAAATGACCGGAACCGACATCGTGCACGTTCCATACAAGGGCAGTTCCGGCGCCAGGAACGATATCTTGGGCGGGCAGGTTCAGATGATGTTCGACGCCATCACCACAATGGCACCCAACGTCCAGGCCGGGCAGGTGCGGGCGCTCGGCACGACTGGTCAGGCGCGCTCGAGAGTTCTTCCCGACGTACCAACCATCGCCGAGGCCGGCGTACCCGGCTACGAGGCAACGATTTGGCTGGGCGTCATGGCGCCGGCGGGCACGCCAAACGCGATCATCGACAAGCTGAACGCCGAGATTGGCAAAGCGGTCAACCGGTCGGATGTTAAGGAGGCATGGGCCGTCCAGGGCGCGGAGCCGATGCTGATGAAGCCTTCCGAGTTCGACGCATACTTGCGCAAAGATATTGAAAAATGGGCTCAGGTCGTGAAATTCTCGGG
>JBKQHQ010000039.1:0-2817 GCA_052148715.1 Xanthobacteraceae bacterium
GGGCGCCCGTGACGCGGCTCTCCCGCAAAGTCCTCCTCGGCCTCGGCGCCGTCGCGGCCGTTGGGATCGGCGGCGCGCTATTCCTCGCCTTGCAGCCCCAGCATCAGACCACCGGGTCCGAACTCTACAACACCAACAATCGAACGACACCGGATGGCCTCGCCAACCTTCCACGCGACTATTCGGGTCTTCCGCGCGCCGTTCCCCAGCTCGGCCCGCCGCTGCCCGGCGATCTCGGCCGGCCGATCGTCAACGCGGGCGCGCCGGCTCCCGGCATGGCGACGTCGGAGGCGGGACCGAGTCCGGAGCAGCAGCGTATAGCCCAGGAGCTGGAGGCGGCGCGCACCAGCCATCTCTTCGCGACAACCAATGTCGGGCAGATCGCCACGGTCACATCTCCGGCGCTGGCCGCAGCCCAGGCTGCCACGGCGCCATTGACCGGCGTGTCGAACGACCTCACCTCGCAGGATCACAAACTCGCTTTCCTGAATGGGAATATCGATCACGGCACGGTCAGTCCCGAACGCGTGCAGGCGCCCGCCAGTTCGTTCACGCTTCAGGCCGGCGCGGTGATCCCGGCGGCGCTGCTCACCGGCCTGCGCTCGGACCTGCCTGGCCCCGTCACGGCGCAGGTGACCGAAGACGTCTATGACAGCCCGACCGGCAAGATCCTCCTGATCCCCCAGGGCGCGCGATTGATCGGTCAGTACGACGCCCAGATCGCCTTCGGTCAGTCGCGGGCGCTGTTGGTCTGGAACCGCCTGATCATGCCCAACGGACGTTCGATCGTGTTGGAGCGCCAGCCGGGCGCCGATGCCGAGGGCTACGCCGGCCTGGAAGACGAGGTCGATAACCATTGGGGCATGCTGTTCAAGGCCGCGATCCTCTCGACTTTGCTGAGCGTCGGATCGGAGGCGGGAAACAGCAACAACAATCAGAACTCCCTCGTCCAGGCTCTTCGGCAGGGTTCATCCCAAAGCTTCAGCCAGGTCGGCGAGCAGGTGGTCGGACGTTCCTTGAACGTCCAGCCGACCATCACCATCCGGCCGGGATTCCCAGTCCGGGTTCTGGTCACCCACGATCTCGTACTTGAGTCCTATCGCGGTTGAGGAGGCAACCATGGCGAAATTGAAGCTCGGCGCTATCCCGGACGACAAGCCGGTAAAACTGACAATCGAACTTCCCGCGGCGGTGCATCGCGATCTCATCGCCTATGCCGAAGCACTCGGTCGCGAGACCGGACAGCCGGTTGGTGAGCCGGCCAAGCTGATCGCGCCCATGTTGGCGCGCTTCATCGCCGGCGACCGCGCCTTCGCCAAAATGCGGAACGTCAGGAAGCCAACTCAGGCGCCACGGGAGCCGGCTGGCGCGAGGACATCGACCGAGCCAGGCTGAGGAAGCGCCGGAACGCTGGGTTGTCGTTACCCGGCAGCCACACGGCGCTATACGGCAACACGTCCTGCGCAGTCGCGAGAGGCCGGAAGACCACTTCCGGATAGCGGGTTGCGCAGCCCGCCCCGCTGACGAAACTGATGCCGAATCCGAGCGCGACCAGATGCATCAAGGTCTCGCGCCCGACGCCGAAGCGATCGACACATGGGCTGTGTCCGAGATCCCCCACCCGCCGGACGACATAGTCATGAATCTCGGGGCCTGGTGCATCCCGGCTGACGATGATGCGTTCGTTTTTCAGGGCCTCCCAACCGACATCGTCTTGGCCCGCGAGGGGATGCCGCTCCGGCAGGGCCGCGAAAACGCGCGCCTCCCACAGAACGGTGGTGTCGCAGTGCGGCGCCGAAGGCGTCCCCGTGACGAAAGCAATGTCGACCAGGCGCTCGCTGATGCGCGCCAAGTGCTCGCTTGCGGAACCCTCGACGACGTCGATCGCGATCTCCGGGTGTGTTACGCGATAGGTACGAAGCAGTTCACGCACGAAACCGCCCGACAGCGACGACAGGATACCGATCCGGATCGCGCCCTCCTCACCGCACCCCGCGCTGGCGGCGCCCTTCACGGCGTGATCGATCTCGGCCAGTGCTGAGCGTGACCGCTCCAGAAACCGCCGCCCAGCCTCTGTCAGCCGCACACCACCGGCGTCGCGCTCGAACAGGGAAACGCCGAGCCTGTCCTCCAGCTCCCGCACCCGCCGGCTGACGGCCGACTGGCGGATACCGAGAACCTGCGCCGCACGGCTGAAGCTGAGATGCTCAGCCACCAGGAGTGCTTGAGAAATCGATACAAGCTTGACCATGCACCAGCCTCCAGACAGGCTCCTGCGCACAAGTGCAGTGGAGGTAGTTTGGCACAAACATTTTGGCAAAACCGCGGCGTTATTTTCAACCATATACTCGTTATGGCCACTATTTTGACACACACCTCAAGAAAAATTTACCATTCCTGTCGATGTTTCGTGAAGCAAGCTAAGTAGTTTGTTAAATTTACAACGCTCCGCCATGTCGCCGCCTTTCGTCGCCTTGACGTGCGTTGCAGAACTCTTGCTGTTCTAAGCTCGAAGTTTCAGCCGGGGACCGCTGGGGTCCGTCAGCGGAGACCATAACCCGTATAGATAAAACGTGGCGGTCCCTGAAAGAGCAGATCATCGCAACATCAAGGGAACCGGGATCTCCTTTCGGCTGTCGCGTCGACCGCACGTGGCGGTCGCGCGGGATGAAGGTTCGGCCGCCCAGCCCGTTCTCGACTGAGGACTCGGACGCGTCCCTATTCATCGTTCTGCGTCACGGCAATGGGTTCCCCTCCGTGCCAATGATGATGAGACAAGCACCCCCCTGGAGTTTACCGTCGAGGGCAGAGGTCACA
>JBKQHQ010000040.1:0-3335 GCA_052148715.1 Xanthobacteraceae bacterium
CAAAGACCGACGGCGCTTGCGGACTAGGATGCCCCCGAATGCTGACAGGCCTCCTCCGTTAAGCATGGCCCACATCGCTGTCTGCTAGTTTTCCCGGCGGCTGCTGAACGAACTCCAGCAACGCGCCAGTTTGCCATTCGACCACTGAGGTGACAACTGAGCCAAGTCCACCCGACCGCCGGGCCGGCTTGCCGCGATTATGACACTCCCTACTAAGGCGTGGTAAGCAGAACGCGATAAAGCAGGCGTGGAGCGACGCACGATGCGCGTTCCGACGCAAAGCAGCCGGGCATTCCGATTGAATCCAGCCGGTGATTCCGACGCAAAGCAGCCACCAACTCCGAGGCAAGCCCGCCGCTCTTGAAGGGGTTGGCGGCACGGTCTGAGGGCAGTCGTCCAGCGACGGCATGCTGCCTCCCCGACCCAAGGGGAGCGCCATGCCAGCCGAGAGATTGCCGATGCGTCAGGTTCGAGAAGTTCTTCGCCTCAAGTATGTCTGCGGCCAGAGCGGCCACCGGATCGCCGCCGCGGTCGGTATCAGCCGCTACACGGTCGCCGAGTATCTGCGCCGCGCGGCCGTGGTGGGCATCACCTGGCCGGTGCCGCCGGAATTCGATGACACGGCTCTGGAGCGCAAGCTGTTCACTCCGCCTGGTGCGATGGCCGAGGAGGCGGTGCGTCCGCAGCCGGACTGGGTGCAGATCCATGCCGAGATGCGTCGTGCAGGCGTCACGCTGCTGCTGCTTTGGGAGGAGTATCGAGCAGGGCAACCGGATGGATACGGCTACAGCCGGTTTTGCGATCTCTACGCCGCGTGGCGGGGTCGTCTGTCTCCGACTATGCGGCAGAGCCACCCAGTCGGAGAGCGATTGTTCGTGGACTATGCCGGGCAAACCGTGGAGATCATTGACGCGATCACCGGCGAGGTGCGCGCGGCACAGATCTTCGTTGCGGCCCTTGGTGCCTCCAACCTGACCTATGCCGAAGCACGCTGGACGCAGGGGCTGGCGGACTGGATTGGCTGCCACGTCAACGCCTTCGCCTTCCTCGGCGGCGTCACCCGTCAGGTTGTGTGCGACAACCTCAAGGCGGGCGTCACCGCAGCCTGCCGCTACGAGCCCGGCATCAACCGAAGCTACGCCGACATGGCAACGCACTATGGCACCGCCATTGTGCCGACGCGGGTGCGCAAGCCGCGCGACAAGGCGAAGGTCGAGGTTGCGGTTCAGCTCGTGCAGCGTTGGGTGCTGGCGCGGCTGCGGCATCGGCGGTTCTTCTCATTGGCGGAGTTAAACAGCGCGATCGGCGAGCTGATCGAGGCGCTCAACACCCGCCCGATGCGCCATCTGGGCGCCAGCCGCCGCGCGCTGTTCGAGGCGAGCGAGCGCGGCGCGTTGCTGTCGCTGCCGACGGAGCCCTACGTCTATGCTGAATGGCGTCGCTGCCGTGCGGGCATCGATTACCACGTCGAGGTGTATGGACACTGGTATTCCGTGCCATCCCGGCTGATGCGTGAGACGATCGAGGCGCGGATCACCGAGCAGACCGTGGAGTTGTTCCACCGCGGCACCCGCGTTGCCAGCCACCTCCGCAGTCCACTGCGCGGGCGACACACCACGATCGCTGAACACATGCCGAGTTCCCACCGACGCTACGCTGACTGGACGCCAGCACGATTGATGCGTGAGGCGACGGTGATTGGCCCATCCACGGCGGCCCTGGTTGAGCAGATCCTGCATGCCAAGCCGCATCCCGAACAGGGCTTCCGGGCCTGTCTCGGCATCCTGCGGTTGGTGCGTTCCTGGGGTGGCGAACGCGTCGAGGCTGCCTGCCAACGCGGCATCGATATTGGCGCCCGTAGCTACAGCTCGATTGCGTCGATCCTGCGCAACAACCTCGACCGGGCCCACCGCCCGCAGTCGGTGCCGGACGAGCCGCCCGTTCAGCACAGCAACATTCGTGGCGGCCGCTATTATCACTGAGGAGGACAGCTTGCTTCACCATCCCACCACTGACCATCTGCGTGAGCTTGGCCTTGTCGGCATGGCTCGCGCTCTGGAAGAGATGCGGCGTCAGCCCGACAGCGCCGCTCTGGACTTCGAGGATCGACTTGCCCTGATGGTCGACCGCGAACGGCTGGAGCGCGATACCAAGCGCCTGCACACCCGCCTGCGCTTTGCCGGATTGCGCGTGCAGGCGACGCCGGAAGATGTTGATTATCGCGCCGCCCGCGGCCTCGACCGTGCGGTGTTCCAGAAACTCACCGGCGGCGAATGGATTGAACGCCATGAGAATTTGCTGATCACCGGTCCGACTGGGACGGGGAAAACATGGCTCAGTTGTGCCATGGGCCATCGTGCCTGCCGCGATAATCGCTCGGTGCTCTATCATCGGGTGCCGCGACTGCTCGAGAACCTTGGCCTGGCCCGCGGCGACGGCCGCTATGCCCGCATGCTCAAGAGCCTGGCGCGCGTGCAGGTGCTGATCCTGGACGACTGGGGCATGACACCCCTCACCGCCGACCAGCGGCGTGACCTGCTGGAGATCGTCGACGACCGCCACGGACGCGCCTCCACCGTGGTCACCAGCCAACTTCCGGTCGCGCATTGGCACGAGCATATCGGCAATCCAACTATTGCCGACGCCGTGCTCGACCGCCTGGTCCACACCGCCCACCGTATCGAACTCAGGGGTGAATCATTGCGCAAACTGCGCGCCATTGAAAGCCGCCAGACTTGACGAGACCGCTGGCTCCTGAGCCGAATGTTGCCGCCCTCAGACCACACCGCCCCCCCGGCTGGCTTCCGTCGGAATGCCTGGCTGGCTTCAATCGGAACAGGTGGCTGGTTTCGATCGGAATCGATGGCTGACTTCGTCGGAATCCGCACCCTTCGCAATATCCGGGGCGCGCCAGCGCCCTCCGCTTCGGCACGCGTGGCTGCATTACCGCAGAAAGAAGGCCCCGCCGGACGATCCGGCGGGGCTGTCTCTCACCACCAGGCAACGTAGATAACTGCCAGACCGTCTTTCAGCGCACGCCGTGCCTTGCGGATAAAGTCGAGATCGTCGTCCTGCTCCGAACCGTCCGAATGGCCGAAGAAAAACCCCGATGTTTCAGGCAAATCCCCGGCTCTGATCGCTGTCTCCAAAGCGTCGAGATCGGCGTTATTCAGCGCAACTGGCGAAAGGTTGAAGTCGGGATTTTGACCGCCTTTGGCAACGTATAGACGTTCCATCCAGCCATGCAGATTAGGATGTTTGCGCCAGCAGTGAAGCTTTTGCAGCAAGCCCTCTTCAACCTCGAAGTCAACGTCCGAAGTGACATAGCTCTTTTC
>JBKQHQ010000041.1:0-65189 GCA_052148715.1 Xanthobacteraceae bacterium
TACTGAGTGCTTGACGGCGGCGTGCGATGCCCTCGGCTACGAGGCTCTGCGCCGCAGGCAGATCGGGGCGCGCGCGGCCGGCCGTCTGTTCGGCATCGGGATCTCCTCCTATGCCGAGCTCACCGGCATCGGCTCGCGCATCTCCGTGGCGCCGGGCATGCCGATCAACACCGGTACCGAGACCGCGACTATCCGCATCGATTCGACCGGCGCAGTCACAGCGGCCTTCGGCGTCGCCTCGCACGGCCAGGGCCTTGAGACGACGCTGGCGCAGGTCGTGGCGGGGCATCTCGGCGCCCGCTTTGAGGATATCAGGATTGTGCAGGGCGACAGCGCCGCGGTGGCCGCCGGGACCGGGACCTATGCGAGCCGCAGCACCGTGCTCGCCGGCGGCGCCGCAACGCTCGCCGCGCAGGCGGTGCGCGAGAAGGTGCTCAACGCCGCCTCCCATCTCCTCGAAGCGTCGCCCGCCGACCTCGTGGCGCAGGACGGTCGCGTTTGCGTCGTGGGAACGGATCGCGCCGTTACCTTCCGCGAGGTGGCGCGCGCGGTCTATTCCGAGATGGGGCGGCTTCCGCAAGAAGCCCGCGAAGAGCTCGCCGCCACCAAGACCTACGATCCGGTGTTTGGCACCACCACGTCGGCAACCCATATCGCGACCCTGGAGATCGATCGCGAGACCTGCGAGGTCCGCCTCGAGCGTTTTGTCGTGGCCGAGGACTGCGGGCGGCTGATCAATCCGCTGATCGTCGATGGCCAGGTGCATGGCGGCGTCGCGCAGGGCATCGGCGTGGCGCTCTATGAGCAGGTCGTGCACGACGAGCAGGGGCAGATCCAGACCGCGAGCCTCGTCGACTACGTCGCGCCGGGCGCCGGCGAGATCCCACCGATGCAGGTCGTGCACCTCGAAACGGAGTCGCCGACGACGCTCGGCGGCTTTCGCGGCATGGGCGAGGGAGGCACGATCGGCGCGCCGGCGGCGGTCGCCAACGCGATGGCCGACGCCTTGACCCCGCTCGGGATCGAGATCAACGAGCTGCCGGTGACGCCGGAGCGACTCTTCCGCCTCATCGATGGGGCTAAGGCCAACCCAGGCCTGAAGGAGGAAACATGGACTTGAGCTTGAAGGGCAGGATCGCGCTCGTGACCGGGGCCGCCCGGGACGTGGGCCGCGAGATCGCGCTCACGCTCGCGGCCGAAGGCGCGACCGTCGCCGTCAACTACCGCGGTTCGGGCGAGGAGGCGGCGGCGCTCGTTGCCGAGATCGCGGCGCGCGGCGGAACGGCGAAGGCGTATCAGGCCGATGTCGCCGATTTCACCGCGGTGAAGGCCATGGTCGACACGATCGTGCAGGACTTTGGCGGCCTTAACATTCTCATCAACAATGCCGGCCTCGCCTTGCGGCAGCGCTTCGCCGAGACCAAGCCGGACGACTGGCACCGGCAGATCGACATCTGCCTTTACGGCGCAATCCACTGCTGCCACGCCGCCGTCCCCCATCTCGAAGCGGGCCGGGACGGTCGCATTATCAGCGTGATCGGCGATTCATCTCGCGTCGGGGAATCAGGTCTTGCCATCGTGGCGGCGGCGCGTGCCGGCGTTGCCGCCCTGATGAAATCGCTGGCGCGCGAGCTTGGACGGTCGGGCACGACCGCGAATACGATATCGCTCGGCCTGGTCGAGAGTGGCCACGACCTGGCCTGGCTCGAGGCTAATCGCGAGAAACTCACCAAGCTCTATCCGCTTCGCCGGCTGGGCAAGCCGAACGACGTGGCGCCAATGGTGGCGCTGCTCGCGTCGCGCCACGGCGGCTGGATCACCGGACAGGTCTTGAGCATCAGCGGCGGCTTCAGCATGGTTTGACGGGAAATGATGAGCCGGTAGGGCGGATTCGCCGAAGGCGTAATCCGCCGTTCTGCCGAAGGTGGCGGATTACGCTGCGCTAATCCGCACTACAAGTCGGCGAGGGAACGCAAGGACGATGCTGCACACTGACCTGATAGCTTCAATTCCCGAGCTGCTGCGGCGCCACGCCGCCGCGCGCGGCACCAAGATTGCTTATCGCGACGCGCAGGAATCGGTGACCTATTCGGCGCTGCAGGAGCGGACCGGCAGGCTTGCCGGTCATCTGGCCGATCTTGGGATCGCGCCCGGCGATTGCGTCGCGATCCTCTTGCCGAACTCGGTGCAGTGGGTCGAGACCAGCCTGGCAATCATGCGGGCCGGTTGCGTCAGCGTGCCGATCAGTTACGAGGCGACCGAGCCGGAGATCGCCTATCGGCTGGCGGATGCGAACTGCAAGGCCATTGTCGCGACCGGCGAGCGCGGCGATCTCGTGGCGCGGCTGCGCGTCGGGGCGCCTGCTCTGAAGACCGTGATCCTGACCGATCGCGGCACCTCCGGTGTGGACGCCATTCGCTATTCGATGCTCCTGGCGACGCCGTCCAATTTGGCGCCGCGCGATCCGGTCAACATGCACGATCCGGCCTACATCATCTACACATCGGGGACGACCGGTCGGGCCAAGGGCGTGCTCCTCACCGTCCACGGCATGCTGTGGATCACCGCCGCCTGTTGGGCGCCCATCACGGGCCTCTCCGAGCGCGACTGCCTGCTTTCGCCGCTGCCGCTCTTCCATTCCTACGCGCTGAACCTGTCGGTGCTCGGCGTGCTGGCGACCGGCGCGAGCGAATACATCATGGAAAAGTACTCGACGAGCGAGGCGGTGCGGCTGCTCAAGACCGGGGAATTCACGCTTTTTCCAGGCGTCCCGACCATGTTCCATTACCTCCTGCAGGCGATCCAGCGCGAGAGCGATTTGCGCTTTCCCAACCTTCGCCTCTGCATCTCCGCCGGCGCCATCATGCCCGGGACGCTCAACAGGGAATTCGAGGAACGTCTCGGCATTCCGCTGCTCGACGGCTACGGCATCACCGAGACCTCGACCATGGTAACGATGAACTGGCCGACCGGCGCGCGCGTTACGGGTTCGTGCGGGTTGCCGGTACCCGGCCTCGCCGTTCGCATCGTCGATCCCGCGAGCGGCAGCGATGTCGAGAGGGGGCAGGAGGGCGAGCTGATCGTGCGCGGCCCGAACGTCATGCCCGGCTATCACAACAAGCCGGAGGAGACGGCGCGGGCGCTGCGCGACGGCTGGTATCGCACCGGCGATCTCGCCCGAAGCGACGAGAACGGTTTCTTGACCATCACCGGGCGGCTCAAGGAGCTCATCATCCGGGGCGGCCAGAACATCGCGCCCGCGGAGATCGAAGAGGTCGTCAATGCGTTCGAGGCCGTGCTCGATTGCGCCGTCGTCGGCGTTCCGCATGAGCATTTGGGCGAGGTCCCGGCCCTGTTCGTCGTGCCCCGCGCCGGATGCTCGCTCGAGACCGAGATGCTCCTCGCGCATTGCCGCTCGCGGCTTTCCGCCTACAAGGTTCCCCACCTCGTTCGCCTCATTGAGGAGATTCCGCGCACGGGATCGGGCAAGATCATCCGCTACAAGCTGCGCGAAACCATGAACGTGTGCGATTGATACTTGGTCGCATTTTCTGCGGAAAACAGGTGTCCACTTTCCGGGAAATGCTCCAGCGGTCGGGCAAGTCGGATTCGTGAAGCCGAGGAGATGGTGTGATGCAAGACGTTGATGAGTTGTGGGCCAACTTCTCCGACCCGATCGTCACCGCGGACGATTACATCGCCTCGCTGCGGGGGCGGCAGATGAACGTGTTCTTCATGGGCGAGCGCGTGCCCGAGCCGGTCGATCATCCGGTCATTCGGCCGTCCATCAACGCGATGGCGGAGACCTATCGGCTCGCCACCGAGCGGCCCGAGCTCGGCAGCGTCCGTTCCGAGATCGGCGGCTGCCAGGCCAACCGCTTCCTGCACGTGCCTACCAATCCGAACGATCTCGTCACCAAGCACGAGATGCAGCGCGAGCTAGGGCGGCGGACCGGCACCTGCTTCCAGCGTTGCGTCGGCCTCGATGCGATCAGCACCTGCCACTCCGTCACCTTCGACATCGACGCCAAGGGCGGCACCGACTACTACAAGCGATTTCTGACCTTCCTGAAACGCGCGCAGGTCGCCAATGTCGTGATCGGCGGCGCGATGACCGATCCCAAAGGCGACCGCTCCAAGGCGCCGCATCAGCAAGACGATCTCGACCTCTTCCTGCACGTGGTACGGCGCGACGAGCGCGGCATCTATGTGAGCGGCGCCAAGATGCACCAGACCGGGGCCGTGAACTCGCACTGGCTGATCTTCATGCCGACGATGCGGATGACCGAGGCCGATCGCGACTGGGCCGTGGTCGGCGCAGTGCGCGTCGACGCGCCGGGCCTCACCTACATCGTCGGGCGCCAGACCAACGACACGCGCATCATGGACGGCGGGGCCCTGGACGCCGGCAACGCGCAGTTCGCCGGCCAGGAATCGCTGATCGTCTTCGACGAGGTCTTCGTGCCACACGAGCACGTGTTCATGGATGGCGAGTGGCCGTTCGCAACCGCGCTGGTTGAGCGTTTTACGACCTATCATCGCTCCTCCTACGTCTGTAAGACCGGACTGGGCGACGTGCTGGTCGGGGCGGCCGCGCAAGCAGCCGAGCACAACGGCGTAGAGGCCGCCTCGCACATCAAGGACAAGCTGGTTGAAATGACGCATCTCAACGAGACGATCTACTCGAGCTGCATGGCGGCTGCCTACAAATCGAAGCCGACGGCGTCCGGCGCCTATATCAACGACGAGATGCTGTCCAACGTCGCCAAGCACAACGTGACGCGCTTCCCCTATGAGATCGCGCGCCTGGCGCAGGACATCGCCGGTGGCCTCGTGGTCACCATGCCGTCCGAGCGCGACCTGCAGAACAACGAGATCGGGCCCCTGATCCGCAAATTCCTGCAAGGCCGCAGCGGCGTCGAGACGGTCGACCGCATGCGCATCCTGCGCCTCATCGAGAACATGACCATCGGCAGGAACGCCGTCGGCTACCTGACCGAAAGCCTGCACGGCGCGGGCTCGCCTCAGGCGCAACGCATCCAGATCGCCCGCGGCATGCGGATCGAGGAGAAGAAGGCTCGCGCCCGCAACCTCGCCGGCGTTGCCGAGCCGCCGCGCAAGGACTGACTGGCGCAGCTCTTGACTGGAATCACCGTAAGGTGGGCAAAGGCGGCCTCGAAATTTAGGTTGATGCACCGCGCCGGGTCCGCCGTGCCCACGCGGTCGGGCGTTACCAACGGGCGCAGAACCTCGCCGCGTAGGCACGGCGGAACGCGCACTGTGCGAACGCACTGACGTCTCGGCCGCCTTTGCCCACCCTACGCCGCGCTGCGACTTGCCGCGCCAATGTTGGTCAGGTTTAGAATCTTTCGGGCGGCCGCGGGAGTTGCCGGCTTGTGGCCGAGCGCTCTGA
Organism: Xanthobacteraceae bacterium; assembly: GCA_052148715.1. Classification (GTDB taxonomy): domain Bacteria; phylum Pseudomonadota; class Alphaproteobacteria; order Rhizobiales; family Xanthobacteraceae; genus JBKQHQ01. Next base: position 5,414 of record JBKQHQ010000041.1, read on the forward strand.
CGATCGTTACCGCCCGCTCCACCAGCGCCGCGTTGTTGGGGGTAAAGACGCCGCGTTCCAGGTAGAGATTGTCCTCAAGGCCCACCCGCACATGGCCGCCCAGAATGACGGCCTGTGCGACCATCGGAAACTCGTGCACCGATATCCCGAAAGCCGCCCAGACGCAGGGCTGCGGCAGCATGTTGCGCATTAGAATCATCGCTTCGGGCGTCGCCGGGGCGCCATAGGGAATGCCGAGGCAGAGCTGCATCATGGGCGGGCTGTCGAGCACGCCTTCCTCGATCAGCCGCTGCGCCAGGCGGATGTGCCCGGTGTCAAAGACTTCGAGCTCGGGGACCACGCCGGCTTCTCGAATGAGCCGCGCCATCACCCGCAGATGCGGCGGCGTGTTCATGAACGTGCGCTCGCCCATGCTCAGGGTCGCAACGTCGAGCGTGCAGATTTCCGGGCGCAGCTCCTGAATATGCCGGACTCGCTCTTCCGGACGCGACAGCGTCGTGCCGGGGCCGCCGATCGCGGGATCTTCCTCCGAGGGGAAGTAGTTGGCGCCCGGCCCGGTGGTGAGGTTGATGATCACGTCGGTGCCGCTGCCGCGGATCCGCTCCACGACCTCGCGGTAATGCGCAAGCTCGCGGCTCGGCTTGCCGGTCTGCGGATCGCGCACGTGGATGTGGACGATCGTCGCGCCAGCTTGCGCCGCCTCGATAGCGGAGGTGGCAATCTGCGCCGGCGTCACCGGGATTGCCGGGTGTTTCCCGACGGTATCGGCGGAGCCCGTGATCGCACAGGTGATGATGATGTCGCGGCTCATGTCGAGGCTCTTTCACGCTCTTTCATGCCGGCCTGATCTTCCAACCATCGGAGATCGACTGTCAAATCCCCAGATAGGCGCTCTTGACCCGATCGTCGTTCGCAACATCGCTGGCGGGGCCCGAAAGCACTACCGAGCCGTTCTCTAGAACCGCCGCGAAATCGGCGATTTCGAGCGAGTCGGCCACATTCTGCTCGACCAGGAGAATGGTCATGCCGCTCGCCCGGAGATCCTGGATGGTCGCGAAGACGAGCTCGACCGCAACGGGCGAAAGACCGAGCGAGGGCTCGTCGAACAGGATCAGCCGCGGCTCGCCCAGGAGGCAGCGGCCAATGGCAAGCATCTGTTGCTCCCCACCGGAGAGCGTGCCGGCTTTCTGGCGTCGGCGTTCGGCCAGGCGCGGAAACATGTCGTAGGCGCGGCGCAAGTTCGCCGGTTGCTTCGCGCGGGCGCGCTTCAGCGCCCCGCCCAGGATCAGGTTTTCCTCCACGGTCAAGGTCGGAAAGATCTGACGACCTTCGGCCACCTGTCCGATACCCAGCTCGCAAGTCCGGTTGGAGTCGAGCCCGCCGATCTCCATCCCGTCGAAGACGATGCGCCCTGCGCTCGGCCGAAGCATTCCGGCAATGGCGCGGATCAACGAGGTCTTGCCGGCTCCGTTCGATCCGATGACGGTGACCAAACTGTTGCGCGGGACCTGGAAGGTGACTCCGTTCAAGGCACGCGCCTGACCGTAACAAACCTCCAGGTCGCGAACCTCGAGCAGCGCGCTCATCGAAGCTTCGTCTTCTTGCCGAGGTAGCTCTCGATTACGCGCGCATCGGAACCGACTTCGGCCGGCTTGCCCTCGGCGATCTTATCACCGTGGTGCAGGACGATGACGCGGTCGGCGAGCGCCATGACGACGCGCATGACGTGCTCGATCAGGAGGATTGTGATACCGCCGGTGCGCAGATCGCGCACGACGGACACGACCCGGTCGCTTTCCGCCGGCCGCAGCCCGGCCATGACTTCGTCGAGCAGCAGCAGCCTGGGTCTTGCGGCGATCGACCGCGCGAGCTCCAGCATCTTGCGATCGGGCAAGGTCAGCGAGCTTGCCAGCGCTTCCGCCTTGTGGTGAAGCTCGACACGCTTCAGGGCTTCGAAGGCCACGTCGGCTGCGGCCGCTACGTCGGAGGTGCGGGCCAAGGCGCCGACCAACGCGTTCTCGAGCACGGTCATGCCGCGCATCGGCCGTACGATCTGGAATGTCCGGATGATCCCGCGCGCGGCGATTTGCTCCGGCGCCAAGCCGGTGATCGGGCGCCCCTCGAAATTCACTGCGCCGGATGTCGGGCTCATCGCCCCGGCGATCAGGTTGAAGCAGGTCGTTTTTCCGGCGCCGTTCGGGCCGATCAGAGCGACGATCTCACCCAGCCGCACCTCGAACGTCACGTCGCTGACCGCGGTGAGACCGCGAAAGGTCTTGGTGAGATTTTCGACGGCGAGCATCACGTCAATCCGCGACGCTTCGCCATCCGGACCAGTTGCGGCCAGATGCCGTCGGGCAGGAAGGCAATGACCGCAAGAATGACGATGCCGTAGGCCAAGGTATTGAAGCCATACAGTCCTATTCTCTCACCGAGGATGTTGGACAATTCCATCAGCGGCACGACAAAAAATGCGCCGAGCACCGCGCCGAACGGCGAGCCCAGTCCGCCGATGATGGGGGCAATCAGGATCTCGATCGACATCCGAATTCCCATGACGGTGTCTGGAAAAAGACTGCCTTGCATCAGGCCAAAAAGCCCTCCGCCGACGCCTGCCAGTGCGGCGCTGATGGCGACCACGAGTATCTTGCTCCGCAGCGCCGGCACGCCGAGCGCGCGCGCCGCCGCTTCGTCCTCGTTGAGACTGCGCCAGCGATAGCCCCAATGCGAGGCCATCAGCCGGGCGATGATGAGGTAGGCGGCCGCCGTCAGTGCCAGGAACGCGGAATAAAAGAACAGCGTCCCTCCGCGCAGGGTGACCAAAGGCCGGTTGGTGTCCGGATTGATCGCCTTGAAGAAAAAGCCCCCGGTGTCACCGACGATCTCCCAGTTGTCGAATAGCACACGGGCTAGTTCCGCGATGGCGATCGTCAGCAGCGCGAATTGTATGCCGCGGACGGAAAAGCGCGCGCCGAGCCACGTCATCGCGCTTCCGACCAGCGCGGAGATCGCCGACCCGATTGGAATTGCCAGCCAGGGACTGATCCCGCTTCGCTGCGTCAAGACCGCCGTGGTGTAAGCGCCGAGCCCCAGAAAAAGCGCATGGCCAAGGGAGAGCAGGCCCGCGCTCATCATCAAATTCCAAGTCAACCCCATGAACGCGTAGAAGAACACCAGGGTCAGCAGACTCTGCCAAAAAGAATCCAAGAGGGGTCCGGCGGCGGCGAGAGCGGCGAAAAATCCTACAGCGGGCCAAGGCGACGGCTGCTGCAGTCTCATGTCCGCTCCCGCTCGCCGAACAAGCCGTTTGGCCGCAGAAGCAGAACGAGAATAAGGAGAGCATATGAGAAGGTCGTTTTCAGCGCCGGGGAGACGACCACGGCGGCAATCGCTTCCGCGAGGCCGATGAGAACGCCGCCGAGCAAGGCGCCCGTCAAGCTGCCAAGCCCGCCGACGATGACGATGATGAATGAGATCAACGTGAAATTAGTTGCCAGGAACGGCTGAGTGTCGAACAGCGGCGAGATCAGGGCGCCCGCGGCGCCGGCGCAGGCCATGCCGATGCCCGCGGTAACGGCATAGACCTGCTTTATTTTGATGCCGATGACCTGCGCGCCGGTCAGGTTGTCGGCGGCTGCACGGATCGAGCGGCCAAGCGTCGAGCGCTGAAGAAACAGGATAAGCGCACCGATCATTGCGAGCGCCGCGAGCGCCGCCTGTGTCCGAATCACATCCAACCGCAACGGCCCGATGACATAGGAACGAAGGCTATCCGCACTCTGGATCGGGCGCGGGTCGGGCCCGAACAGCGCCAGGTGAAGGCCCGTGATGATGAGAGCGAAGGCGATGAATAGAATGAATTGGACATGCTGAGGACGATCGATGAAGGCGTTGACGACGCCCATTTGCAGTCCATAGCCGACCAGGAATAGCGCCAGCGCGGCGACCGGAGCGAGCGTCCAGGGTGGCCAGTGGGTCGCAACCCACATCCCGTAGGCGACATACATGCCAATCACGACCATCTCGCCATGGGCAAAATTGACGATGCGCATGACGCCGAAGATGATGGTCAAACCGAGCGCGATCAGCGCGTAGACGACTCCGATGAGGATGCCGCCGATGACGACGTGGAGGTAGAGGCTGGTCACGGCGTGGCCCGCCGGCGGCCGCGACCAGGACCGATCGCCGGCGGCATTCGGTTTAACGTTGATCGAAGGGCACGAGGGGGAAAACCGGCTTCGCCTCGCTCGCCTCCTGGGGAAGCACGACCAGCGGCCTGCCGCCCTGGTTTTGCAGCATGACGCCGCCGATATTCGGATTCTGCCCCTTCTCGTCGAAGCGAATGGGGCCGCCATAGACGATGTGGTCCTCGATGTTCGTCGCCTTGAGCGCGGCGTGAATGGCGGCGGGATCGGGTGATGCCGCGCGCTTGATCGCGTCGGCGGCAATCTCGACCGCTTCGAAGGCGAAGGCCGCGTTCAGATCGAAACGGTCCCCCGTCTCCTTCTCGAATCGGGCAACGATGCTCCGGGCGCGTGCCTTCGTCGGGTCGGCCCAAGGGACGCAGGACATATAGCCGTCGCCGTATTTTCCGAGCGCGTCGGTAAAGGCCTTTTCGTAAGGGCCCGGGCTGCCCGGGCTGATGATGCCCATCGGGGACCAATTCTGCTTGACCATCTCGCGCACGATCAGGATCGCATCGTTCACCCGCGTGATCGGCATCAACAGGTCGGCGCCGACCGCCCGCGCCTTGGCCACCTCCACTGAAAGGTCGGGTGCGCGCACGTCATAGGAGACCCGGTCCAAGATCTTGATCGGAACCTGCAAGCGCTCCCACAGCGCGTCCACGCCCCTGACCACGCCCTGGCCGAAGGTGTCATTCACGTGCATCATGACCGCGGTCTTGGGCTGCACGCCGGTCGCTGCGCCGAGCTGCTTGATGCGCGTCACCGCATTGGCAACCAGCGCCGTCGCCGGCGGAAAGTTGCGGAAGATCTGGGTAAAGCCCTGCTCGGTGATCTGGGGCGCCGACGCGATGTTGATCAGGAATGGGATCTTTGCCGCCTCGGCGGCCTGCGCGACCGAGATCGTGCTGCCGGAATCGTTTGTCCCGATCAGGAGCGTGCAGCCGTCGCGGATCAGCCTTTCGGCAACGACCCGGCCGCTTTCCGGCTTCGATTCGGCGTCGCCGTAGACGAACTCCATCGCCGGACCGCCGGCTTCTCGGACGATCTTGGCGCCGAACTCGTTGCCCTTGCGCGTCTGCTGCCCCATGAAGGCCTGCACGCCGGTCAGATAAAGAATGACGCCGATCTTGACCGGACGCGCCTGCGCCAGAGCCTGGCCGGGCAGGAAGCTCGCGCCGAGCGCGCCCGCCCCGCTGGCCAAGGCTTGACGGCGAGTGATGGTCCTTCGATTGGTCATGGCAAGATCTCCTCATTCGCCAAGATTTTGTCCGCTTCAAGCGCGGGCGCGCTCCGTGTGTCCGCGGACTTCGGAAAGTACGTCTTCGATGGCCTGCACAATCGACAGATAACCGGTGCAGCGGCACAGATTTCCGCCGAGCTCGGTCTTGATGCGATCGCGATCGGCGTCGGGGAGCCGGCGCACGATGTCGTAGGCGGTTGCCAGCATTCCGGGCGTGCAAAATCCGCACTGCAGCGCATGGCGCAGGTTGAATGCGCGCCGGATCGAGCCCATCAAGGCATCGCCGGTGTAGCCCTCGACGGTCGTCACGTCGGCCCCGTCGGCCGCGGCGGCGAGCGTGATGCAGGACCGGATTGGATTGCCGTTCAGCATCAACGTGCAGGCGCCGCAGACACCGTGCTCGCAACCCAGATGCGTGCCGGTCAGTGAGCATTGCTCACGCACGAAATCGGCAAGCGACAGGCGGTCGTCGATGGTGCGCGAGACCATCTCGCCGTTGACGCGAATGGTCACCGCTTTCATTGCGTCGCCCCGCGCAGCGCCCGGCGGATGATCGCCCGATGCAGCCCAACGTCCTCGGGGCTGATCTTCAAGGCATCAAGGTCGGTGTCGATCGCTTCAGTCATGGCGCCGTCCGAGGTTCTTGTCGCCAAGCCCTTGACGGTCTGCCGCAGGAGTATCGGCGGATCGGCGCGCCGCGCCAGAATGGCCTTGCAGAATTGCCGGTCGCGATCGATCACGACGATCGCCATGGATTCCGCAAAGTCGCCCGGCTTGCGCGCGAACTTGGCGTGTCCCCAGCGGGCAGCCGGTGACAGTCTTGGAACCCGGATCGAGGAGACGATCTCGCCGGGCTCGATGCCGGTGCTCAGCGGTCCCTTGACGAAGTCATCGACCTTGAGGGTGCGCTCGCCTCCGCGTCCGCGCAGCTTGAGGGAGGCGCCGAGCGTCCACAGGGTTGCGACCCAATCCGCGGCTGGATCGGCGTGCGCCAGGCTGCCGCCGATCGTGCCTCGATTTCGCACCGCGCGATAGGCAATGCCGTGCGCCACGTGGCGCATCAGGCCGCGCGTCACGTCGGGTACTTCGCCGTCCTCGATCTGAGCATGCGTCACGCACGGCCCGAGCGTTAGCTCCAAGCCCTCGACCGAGCTGCGGCGTAACTCCTCGATATGGCTGATGTCGATCAGTTGCGTTGGCGAGGCCAATCGTAAGTTCAACAACGGACCGAGCGATTGCCCTCCGGCGATGACGCGAGCGTCTGCTGGCGCGCTCGCCAAAATCGCGACCGCATGATCGAGGGAAGAAGCGCGCGTATAGGTGAGCGGTGCAGGCTTCATGACCGAGGTCCCGAACGTGCGGCGAGGATCGCGGCGCGCACGCGGCGCGCGGTGATCGGCGTCTCGAAGATGGCGGCGCGCAGCGGGCGCAGCGCGTCGTTCACCGCGTTGGCAATGGCCGCGGGCGGACCGATTGCGCCGTTCTCACCGATACCCTTGATCCCGAAGATAGCGAAAGGCGATGGGGTCTCGATGAACTCCAGCTTCAAATCCGGCATCGCCGGCGCCGTCGGTGCCGCATAGTCGGCAAGCGTCGTCGCCGTCGGCTGCCCCAATGAGTCATAGGTGGATTCTTCGTACAGCGCGTTGCCCAGGCCGTTGGAAAATCCGCCGACGATCTGCCCCTCGACCAAGAGCGGGTTCACGCGTTTCCCGCAGTCCGCAACGATCGCATAATCCAGAATATCGACGCCGCCGGTCTCCGGGTCGACGGCGACCACCGCCGCATGCGCGGAATAGGAGAAGACGCCGGGATCGTGCGCTTTGTGCCCGGCGGTCGCCGTCAGGCCCGTGGGGTCCATCCCGTCCGGCAGTTCTTCCGGATGATGATACCAGGCGCGGCCGATGGCCGAGAGCTCGATCGTGCCGCGCGGACCAACGACGCGGCCCTCCCGAACCTGCACCTCGGTGTCCTTGCATTGCAGGAGATGGGCGCCGATCTTGGCGATCGGAGCTTTCAAGGCCCGGCACGCCTCCGCGACCGCGCCGCCGGTCGTGACCATCGAGCGCGAGGTGTAAGTCCCGGTTCCGGCCGGCGAGCTCGACGTATCACCAAATCTGACGGAGACTTTGTGCGGGTCGATGCCCAGTATTTCATGCGCCACTTGGGCGAAAACCGTTTCATGCCCTTGGCCGTGCGAATGGCTCCCGACTTCCAGGATCAACTCGCCATCGCCGGTCAATCGTGCGACCGCTGGTTCCATGCCGGGAACGAGCTCGATCCCCCAGGCCGAATATCCGAACGGGCCGGTGCCATACGCGGTCTGCTCATAAAAACAGGCGAAGCCCAGTCCGATCAAGCGTCCGTCAGGCTCGACCTGGCGCTGCCGATTTCTGATGGCGGGCAGGTCGACCAAGGCCGCCGCGCGGCGGAGCGCGGCGGGATAGTCGCCGCTATCGAGCATCTTTTTGGTAATCGACGCATAGGGCATCTGCGCCGGCTTGACGAGATTGCGCAGACGCACTTCGAGCGGATCGATGCCGACGGCGTCGGCCACGGCGTCCATGAGGACTTCGTGGCCGCAGCACGATAGCGGACGCGCCACCCCGCGAAATGGCTGTCCCGCCGGCTTGTTGCTGACGACGTTGACGGCTCGCCCGCGGAATGCGCGGATGTCGTAACAACCCTGCATGTTGCCGATCGCCAATCCGCCTTCGATTCCGGCCGGCCAAGGCCAAGGCGAATAGGCGCCCGAATCGACGATGACGTCGCATTCCATGCCGAGCACGCGGCCATCGGCGTCGGCATAGGCGGTCACCTTGCAATGGTAGTCGCGGCAGTTCGCATCGCAAACGAGCGACTCGTAACGGTCCTGTATCCAACGCACCGGCTTGCGAAGATGCGCCGCAGCCCAGGCGACGCAGACCGTCTCGCTCTCCACGTAGGACTTGAGACCGAAGGAGGCGCCGACATCGGGCGCGACGACACGCAGGCGTCGCTGGCTTATGCCCAGCACCTGGGCAAGGCCGATCTGCACCGGTACCGGCAGCTGGTGGGAGACATAGACCACGAGCTCATCCAGCCGGCCGTCGAAGTTGGCGACGCAGGCGCGTCCCTCGAGCGTCAACGGATGCTGCCGGTTCATGCGGAAGCTTCGCTCGACGACGTGCGCCGCGGCGGCCTTGGCGGCGGCGAGGTCGCCGCCCTCGAGCTTCAGCTCCACGAGGACATTGTCGCCCCAGTCGTCGTGGACCAGAGGTGCACCGCCGGCCAGCGCGTCCCACATCGACACGACAGGACGGAGCTCCTCGAACTCGACCTCGACCTGGCCGGCGATGTCTTCGGCTTCCGCGGCGCACGACCCGAGCGCCATCGCGATCGGTTCGCCGACATGTCTGACTTTCTGCCCCGCCAGCACCGGCCAGTCCGAAGGCTTGAAGCCCGGGAGCGTCGCGGTCGATCTAATTCGACCCACCCCCTGAAGATCGGGGGCGCAAAAGACGCAAGGCTCGAAACTCGCGGGCTTGGTGACGCGCAAGATACGGGCGTGGGCATGCGGGCTGCGGACGAAGGCGGCGTGCAGCATCCCGGGAAGGAAAATATCGGCGCAATATTGTGCGCACCCGGTGAGAAAGCGATCATCCTCGAGGCGGGGAAGGCTTGCGCCGATGCCAAGTCCGCTCACGTGCCAAGTCCGTCCAAGCGCCGCTCCTCATGCGCGAGAATTGCAACAGATCTGCCTCAAACGTTCGTTCAGGAGCCTAGCCGACCCTTCCTGGAGATGTAGCGCCGGCGTCACCCAGGCGATGGCCGCACCGCCGCTTTGCAAAGCAAGGGGACAAGCATGAGCCTATACAAGCCCCGTGCCAGTTACAAGCTTAAACACGTGCTTAGACACGTATGTTGGGTTGAGCTCGCGCCAATGTTGCTGCAGGATGGCGTCGATCTCGCTTGGACGCTGGAGTTCGGGAGCCTTATGTTCGGGTGGCGGACGCCGGCGGGTGCCGCCGACTGCAGGCGAGTTGCACAGAGGATGAGCAAGTGAAGGTGCGAAAAAAAAGCGTAGCGCACAAATCACCCAGGCGATTTGATCTCGCCCAGCATCCGATGTTTTACATGGCGCATATTCTGCACCGTAATGCTGAGAACGTAGCAGCCGCGCTCCGTCCCAGTCGCTTCGATCCCTCGGCTTGGCGGGTGCTAGCGACGCTGCAATATCGCGACGGCCTTACGATCAAGGAGCTCTCGCGCTTCTCCGTGCTCGAACGCTCGTTCGTCAGTCGCGTAGTGCTCAAGCTCGAGCGTGACGGGGTCGTTCAAAGGCGGACGTCGGCGCACGACCGGCGCGCCGTTCGCGTCACGCTGACGCGCAAGGGTCTCGAGGTATTCCGCACGATCCTGCTTCCAGCCACCCGGCACCAAGTCAAGATCGCATTCGCCGGGATCGCCAAGAAGGACATGGATGTGATGTTCTCGGTGCTGGCTCGCGCTATGAGGAATGTCTATGCGGCAGGAAACGGGTTCCCACCCCTGTGAAATCGACTAACGCTGCGGCGCTTAGCTGTGAGCTCGGGCAGCCGTTCTCGGCCGGCGTGGCGGTTCGGGTCATGATGTCGCGGCTCATGTCGAGGCCCCCTCCTTTGCAACGGCGTCATTGCGAGCACCCGGATCGGCGCTGCGCGCCGTCCGAGTGCAGGCTCCGCGAAGCAATCCCGAGCGTGCGGCACGAGATTGCCACGGGCGCTACGCGCCCTCGCAATGACAGTCCCCGTGGCGTCGCCGATCTACACAACGTGTGTTGACATACTTTATGTAGATGATAGGATGTGCTCGAATCGAGGGAAGCCCCATTGTCGTTGCGAGCGGAGCGAAGCAATCTCATGTGGCACGCGATTGCCGCGCGCGCTGCGCCCTCGCAATGGCGGGTCCGCATCTGCGTCGGGCTATTGCGGGCGCCGTCGTCGCGAGTGTGCGGGAGGAGCACCTGTTATTTTCCTGTATTTTCAGGCGGGCCGACCGTATGAGCGAGAAGGCGCCGACACGGTGGACGGCGGGGCTAAGCATCCATAGAGGCGCATGAATGCCGAGAACGCTTGATCGCAGTTACGACGGTATCATCATCGGCGCCGGCCAGCACGGTATGGTCCTCGGCTCCTACTTGGCGAAGGCCGGCTTGAGCATCCTACTGGTCGATCGCCGCCTCGACTACGGCGGCGGGCTGATGACCAACGAGGCGACGCTTCCGGGCTTCTACCACAACCTGCATTCGATCAACCATTTTCAGATCAGCGACGCGCCCTGGTTCAAGGATCTCGGGCTGGCCGAGCGGGTGACCTACATAACCCCGCGCTACGAGTTCGCGCAGGCGCATCGCGACGGCAGCGCGCTCGTGTTCGGGCGCGACGCGCAAGAGACGCTCGCCAATGTGGCACGCTTCTCCAAGCGGGATGCGGCGACGTTTCGGGAATGGAACTTGAAGGCCGAAGAAATGACGGCGCGGATCTTCCTGCCCGAGCGCTTCGCCGAGCCCCTGCCGCAAGAGGAGCGCGAGGCGTTGCTGTCGCAATGCGCGATCGGCCGCGATTTTTTGGCGGTCACCCGGCGGCAGCCTTTGGACGTGGTGCAGGAGCTGTTCGAGAACGAGCATGTCAAGCTGCTGTTTCTCTTCAAGGTGTCGCTGTTCGGCACCTGGCTGACCGACACGCTCTCCAAGACCAGCCCGATGGGCTCGGTGATCCGCGCCTTTGATTTTCGGAGCGGATATCAGCTCTGCCGTGGCGGTTCGTTCAATCTGGCACGGGGCCTGATGGAGACGTTCATCGCCGCCGGCGGGACCTTTCAAAACCAGGTGGAGATCGACCGCATCGTGGTCGAGGGCGGCAAGGCGACCGGAATTGCGCTTGCCGACGGCCGCATGGTGCGCGCAATGCAGTTCGTGGCGAGCACCATCGATATGCACCAGACGTTCGAGAAGCTGATCGGACGCGATCAGCTGCCGGCGGCGTTCGTTACCAAGCTCGACAAGTTCCAGTACACCAGTTGGACGCTGTTCGGACTCCACCTGGCGCTGAATGAAAGTCCGCGGTTTGCCGCGGCGACGTTTGATCCGAATATCGACCGGGCGCTGAAATGGAGCGTCGGGGCCGAGACCATGGACGATTTGTTCTCAGCGCACGAGGACGTAAAAGCAAACCGCGTGCCGCGCATCGTCCAGTTCGGCTCGGGGCCGCTGAGCCTGCTCGACCCGACGCAGGCACCGCGCGGAAAGCACACGACCTATGCGTGGCACGTGATGCCTTTCGATCCTGATATCGGCGGTCAGGATTGGGTGGATTTCAAGGAGGAATTCTCCGAAAAAATCATCGAAACATTTTTCCGGTACTGTCCAAACATGACCAGCGACAACATCCTCGGCAAATATGCCTATACGGCGAAGGAATACGTCCAAGAGCTGCCGAACATGCGCGGCGGCGACATTTTCATGGGGGCGTTCAATGCCGAGCAGGTCATGTACAACCATGCGGGCTACCGCACGCCGCTGCCGAACTTATACATGGCAGGATCGCCCGCGCATCCCGGCGGAGCGATCTCCGGCGGCGCCGGCTACATCGCCGCCGGAGTCATCGCTCGGGATCTGGGGATCGTTCCCTGGTGGCGCCCCGGCGACGCGCGCGAGGTCTTAAGCAAACTCGCGCGGGCGGGGTGAGCGCTGCAGCTATGCATCGCCGGAAAATATTTCGTCAAGGTCGCGGCGCCCGTCCAACACACGGACGATTTCAACGACGTCGTTGTTGACGCGATAGAAAACGACGTGTTGGCTCGCCGTAATCGACCGCAGACTTGGCCGTACCTCATTGCGGGCCCGCCCGGCAAACGGATGCTCCTCCACGAGACGGCATGCGTCGCCGATCTTGCGCGCGATTCCATCTGCCGTGTGCCGACCGGCAACCTTGACATAATAATTCCAGATTTCCGAGAGATCGGACCGCGCATCCGACGACCAGATAACTGGTCGTCTACGTTCGCCCATACCGTTCGTTCTGTTGCCGGAGAAATTCTTCGACGTCGAGCGGCTTGCCTTCGCCGGCGTCGAGGGACCGGATGCCCTTGTCGACCTCTGCTCGGAGCTGACGGAGTTTCTCGATGTGCGATAGTAGCTGCCGGCCGATTTGTTCTTGATCGGCGTCGGGCAGGTTCGCCACCTCCGCGATTGCTAGTTCAAGGCTCTTTACCATGCGTGCAATATACCACGCGGCGGATTTTTTCGAAACCGCGTTGGACCCATCCAGCGACGCTCTTCTATGTGCATGCCGGACGCCGGTCCTTTCGGTCAGAAGGCGCTTAGTCGGCGTGACATGCCCGCTCCGAAAGCTTGCCTAGGTTTAATGTGTATGATACACACTCGGTCGCGATGGACAGCCGCGAAATCATTGCCCGGCTTCAAGCCGACGGCTGGCGCAAGGTCCGGCAGAAGGGTAGCCACCAACAATTCAAGCACCCGGCCAGACCCGGCCTCTTCACCGTCCCGCATCCGCGCCGCGACGTTCCGATCAAGACGTTGCGAAGCATCGAGCAGCAATCCGGACTGAGACTGAGATGAAAATGGCCACCGCCTTCATTGCACTGATTCACAAAGACCCCACGAGCGACTATGGCGTTTCGTTCCCCGACCTGCCGGGCTGCATCAGCGCCGGGCGCACCATGGACGAAGCACGCGGCATGGCTGCGGAAGCGTTGGCGCTGCACCTTGAGGGCATGATGGCTGACAACGAGCCGATTCCGGATCCTTCGCCGCTCGACAAGGTGATGAGCGATCCAGAAAACCGCGATGGCGTAGCTGTGCTGATCCCGGCGCCATCGGAGATCGGTGGAACACAACGCATCAATATCAGCATCCCTCGCCACGTGCTCTCGGCCACCGATCACTATGCGCAAGCCAACAACATGACCCGGTCGGCCGTGATCGTCGCCGCTCTGAAGGCAAAAATCGGTGAGGCCGCTTAGTCGGCGGCGGTGGCCGGGCGCCCGGGCACGCGATATCCTCCGGGGCTAGTGGTTTGATTTTTCCTATCGGTTAGTTCAGGCAAACGGGTTCGCCCGATCGCCTGGCCTGCTCTAACGTTGGCTCACAGCCGTCAAATTTCTTGCGGTCTTGGCGTGCGAGAGGCGAGACACATGGCCGATCAGGTCTTTGTAGGGACAGTCGTCCTCCCGGATCATATCATCGAGAACGGGTACGTCCTCGTTGGAGACGGTCGGGTGCAGCAGGTCGGCGCCGGCGCCGCGCCCGCCGGCGAGAAACAGGGCGGAAGCGGATATTTCGTCCTGCCGGGCGCTATCGATGCGCAGGTGCACAGCCGCAGCCAAAAGGGTCAGGAGGATTTCATCTGGTCGACGCGCAGCGCGGCCGCCGGCGGCGTGACCACGATTGTCGACATGCCCTACGATGACGGTTGCCTGATCTGCACGGCCGATCGCTTCCGCACCAAGGCCGCGGAGGCTGGCGCGCAGGCGCGGGTGGACTTTGCGCTCTACGCGACGGTGGCCCCGGAAGACGGGCCGGCTCATGCGGATGAGCTGGCGAGGGCCGGTGCAGCCGCGTTCAAATTTTCGACCTTCGGCACCCATCCGCAGCGCTTCCCCCGCATCCCGCCGCAGATTCTTCATGGTTGCTTCCTGGCAATCCGGCCGCACGGCCTTGCCGCCGGCATCCACAACGAGAACGACGAGATGGTGCGCGCCTTCACGGCGGAGGTCGAGGCGCGTGGCATCACGGATTATCGGGCGCACGGCCTCGCGCGGCCGCCCATCACGGAGGCATTGGCTACCGCCGAAGTCTACGAGATCGGCGCTGCCACGGGCTGCCACGTCCATATCGTTCATTGCTCGATCGCGCGCGGCTACGAATTGGCCGCGGCCTATCGGGCACAAGGTCATAACGCGACCATCGAGGCATGCATTCACTATCTCATGCTCGACGAGGAAACAGACGTCCGGCGGCTGGGCGGCAAGGCGAAAATCAATCCTCCGCTGCGCTCGCGGCAGGAGGTCGAAGCGGTGTGGCGGCATCTCGTCGCCGGCAACGTAACGGTGGTCTCGACCGATCACGTCAGCTGGTCGGAAGACCGCAAGAGCGATCCCAACATGCTGAAGAACGCCTCCGGCGTGCCGGGGCTTGAAGTCCTCTATCCGCTCTTGATGAAGGGTCTCGACGATCGCGCCCTGTCCTTCACGCTGGCGGCGCAGCTGCTGGCGCAAAATCCGGCCAAGCTGTTTCACATCGATTACCAGAAGGGTGCCCTCGCGATCGGCCGTGATGCCGACATCGTGCTCATGCGGCGTGACCCGCACCGCTATCGCGCCTCTGAAAGCGGCAATAATTTCGTTTCCTGGAGTCCGTACGAAGGGATCGAGCTTCCGTTTCGTGCGGTCGCGACGTTCGTTCGCGGCACCTGCGTTGCAGACCGCGGGCAGGTCACGGCAGCGCCCGGCCAAGGCCGCTTCGTGCGTCCGTCGGCCAAGACCTGAGCAGGAGGCAGATCGTGGCCGGCTCCTACCTCCCGCTCGACGCCGACCGCCTGTGGGGGGACGTGATGAGCCTCGCGGCCATCACCGATCCGCAACGTCCGTATACCCGCCGCTCGTTCAGCCCGCGGTTCCTAGAGGGACGCGCCTGGCTCGCCCGCCGTTTCGCGGAGGCTGGGCTGGCGGTGCGCATCGACGCGGCCGGCAATCTGATCGGTCGGCGCGCGGGTCGCCAGCCGGCGCGGGCCGTCATCGTCGTTGGATCGCACAGCGACACGGTGCCGTCCGGCGGGCGGTTCGACGGCATCGCCGGTCTTGCGGCAGGCCTTGAAATCGCTCGTGCCCTGGAAGATGCGAGCGAGCAGCTCGATCATGCCATCGAGGTTATCGATTTCCTGGCTGAGGAGCCGAGTGAGTACGGCCTCTCGTGCGTCGGCAGTCGCGGAATGACTGGAGCGCTCGAGCCGCCGATGCTTGACCTCACCGAACCGGGAGGCGAGCGCCTGCGCGATGCTTTGCGCCGCGTCGGCGGCAATCCGGATCGGATCGGCGAGGCGCGGCGCGACGATATTTGTGCTTTCCTCGAACTGCATATCGAGCAGGGCCCGGTCCTGGAGTCGCGCGGAATCGATGTCGGTCTCGTAACCTCGATCGTCGGCATCCGCCGCATCGAGATCGTCTTCACCGGAGCGGCCGATCATGCCGGGACCGCGCCGATGGAGCTGCGCCGAGACGCGCTCGTGGCGGCCGCCGCGACGGTGTCGACCGTGCGCCGGATGGCCGAAGAAATGGCGGCCGCCGGGCGCGGCTATTTCGTCGCCACCGTCGGCATTCTCGAGGCCCAGCCGGGAGCGTCCAACGTGGTGCCGGGACGCAGCCGGCTGGTGATCGACGTGCGAACAACCGACCCGGCGCTGACCGAGCATTTCGTCGCGGCGATCGATGCGGACAGCGCCCGGCAGGCCGCTGCCGCCCGGGTTGAGCGCACTCGCTTCGCCATTCTCTCGGACGGACCGCCGGTCGCCTGCGATCCGGCGCTTCGCGAGGCGTTGCGCCGAGGCGCGCAGGCGCTCAACCTCTCGGCAATCGAGCTTGCGAGCGGCGCCGGGCATGACGCGGCGTTCATGGCGCGGATCTGTCCCGCGGCGATGGTCTTCATTCCGTGCCGGGCCGGAAAGAGCCATGCGCCAGAGGAGTGGGCCGACCGTGATGCGATTGCCGCCGGCGGCGCGGTCGTGCTCCAGGCCATCCGGCAGATCGACCGATCGTTGCCCAGCCGGCAGCAACAGCAGCAAGGGGAGGCCTGATGGGACGCGTTCTGGGTTTGCAAGATGTCGAAGCCGCGCTGCGCGGCGGCTCGATTTTCGCGGCCGGCGGCGGCGGATGGGTCAAGCACGGCCGAACCCTCGGCACGGCCGCGGTGACGATCGGCCGGCCCGAACTGGTTTCGATCGATGAGGTCCCGCCCGATGCTTGGATCGCCACGGCCGCCGCGATCGGGGCTCCCGCGGGCACGACGGCCTGGGAGATGCTCGGCGTCGACTACGTCAAATCGGTCGAGCTGCTGCAGGAGGCGTTGGGCGCCCCGGTCTATGGGCTGATGATCGGCCAGAACGGAATGTCGAGCACGATGAACGCCTGGCTGCCGTCCGCTTTGCTCGGCACCAAGGTCATCGATGCGGTCGGCGATATCCGCGCGCATCCGACCGGGGACATGGGGTCGATCGGCATGGCGAGCAGCCCCGAGCCGACGATTCAGACGGCGGTCGGCGGTCACCGCGACAGCAACTCCTATATCGAGCTGATCGTGCGGGGAGCGACCGCAAAAGTGTCGCCGATCCTGCGCAAGGCTGCCGATATGGCCGGCGGCTTCATCGCGAGCTGCCGCAACCCGGTGCGTGCGTCCTATGTCAGGGCAAATGCCGCGCTTGGCGGGATCTCGCGCGCGCTTGCCCTCGGCGAAGCAATCCGTGCGGCCGAAGACCAGGGCGGCCACGCGATTGTGGACGCGATCTGCGGCACGACCAACGGCACGATTCTCGGCGAGGGCAAGGTCGTGCGGAAAGACGTGGCCTATACGGACGCGGCGTTCGACATCGGCACCATTACGCTGCGTCGCGGCGTCCGCGATCTCGTGCTCCACGTCATGAACGAATATATCGCCGTCGCGGACGGCGACGGGGCGCGGCTCGCCACCTTCCCGGACGTCATCACGACGCTCGATCGGGACGGACGGCCGGCCAGCGTCGGCTCGATCACGACCGGGATGACGCTGCTCGTGTTCCACATCGACAAGAAGCACCTGCCGTTGAGCTCATCCGTGAGGGATCCGTCGGTCTATCCAGTGGTCGAGCAGGCTCTGGGTATCCCGGTCGCCCGGTACGCGCTCTCCTGAGCCTGCAATGGACCCGCGCTTCGCCGTCACCTCGGGGTCGAACCTGCGCTGCAAGGGCTGGCGCCAGGAAGGCGTCCTGCGTCTGCTCGAGAACGTGCTGGCGGTCGGCGAGGATCCTGCGAATCTCGTCGTCTACGCGGCACTCGGAAAGGCGGCACGCGATTGGCCGTCGCACGACAAGATCGTCGAGACGCTGCGCACGATGGATGAGGACGAAACCTTGATCGTTCAATCGGGCAAACCGATCGGCCTCATCAAGACCCACGACAAGGCGCCGATCGTGATCATGGCCAACTGCAACATGGTCGGCCGGTGGGCGAAGGCGGAGAATTTCTATGAGTGGGAAAAGCAGAACTTGATCTGCTGGGGCGGGCTCACGGCCGGAGCCTGGCAGTACATCGGATCGCAAGGGGTCATCCAAGGCACCTATGAGATCTTCATGCGTATCGCGGAGCGCCACTTCGGGGGCGATCTCGCCGGGCGCTTCATTCTCACCGCGGGACTGGGCGGAATGGGTGGGGCGCAGCCGCTCGCCGGGTTCATGGCCGGCGCGGTGACGCTCTGCGTCGAGATCGACAGCGAACGGATCGCCAAGCGCATTGCCAATGGATTTCTCGAGCGGCAAGCCAGCGACCTCGACGGCGCCCTCGCGATGGTGCGCGTCGCGCTGACGGACCGGCGTGCGACCTCGATCGGTTTGCTTGGAAATGCGGCCGAGATCTACGAGCAGATCCTGGCGCGCGGCATCGTCCCAGACATCGTGACCGATCAAACGTCCGCCCATGACCTCGTCTACGGCTACGTACCGGTCGGGCGCGACCTCGCGGAGGTGCGCCGCCTACGCCGGGAGGATCCGCAGACGCTGATGCAGGAGAGCCGCGCCAGCATCGTGCGTCACGTCCGTGCCATGCTCGGGCTGAAGGCGGCCGGAGCGGTGGTGTTCGATAACGGCAACCTGATCCGGACCCAGGCGCGCGAGGGGGGTGTCACCGACGCTTTCGATATTCCCATCTTCACCGAAGCCTTCCTACGCCCCTTGTTTGCCCGGGCGATAGGTCCGTTCCGCTGGATCGCGCTCGCCAACGACGCCGAGGACATTCGCAAGATCGACGACCATTTGCTCCAGGCATTCCCCGACAATCGCATCGTCGCGAACTGGGTGAAGCTTGCGCGCAAATATGTGCCGTTCGAGGGCTTGCCAGCGCGCATCGCCTGGCTCGGCCATGGCGAGCGGACGCGGCTCGCGCTCGCTGTCAACCGCATGATTCGCAACGGCGATCTCTCCGGACCCGTGGCCTTCACGCGCGACCATCTCGACGCCGCGGCAATGGCGCATCCAAATATCATGACGGAGAACATGCGCGACGGCTCGGATGCCATCGCGGACTGGCCGCTCCTCGATGCCATGGCGATGTGCTCGTCCCAGGCCGACCTGGTCGCCATTCACTCGGGCGGCGGCGGATACTCCGGTTACATGACCAGCGCGGGTGTGACCGTCGTGGCCGATGGCACGTCGGAAGCGGACGATCGGTTGCGCCTTTCGCTGACCAACGACACGAGCCTCGGCGTCATGCGTTACGCGGACGCCGGCTATGACGAGGCGCTCGATGAGGCGCGCCAGAAGGGCGTGCGACACTTTCAGCTGCGCCCGCCCCCTGCAGGGACGTGACCGATTCAGGCTGGGCCAGGCCGATGGAGGACGGGTGCCGCCGCGAACGCCGCGCGTTGCTCCGCTGCCGCAGCGTCGGCCCTCGACAGGCGCGCGCGCAGCGTGTGTACGAGATCGCGTTCAGGCTCGGTGAGGCTACGGTCGCCCGAGTAGATCATGAACAGCCGCCGGGCGATGGCCGGCTCGACGATGGGGTGGGCGACGAGCTCGCCGGCGGCCAATTCGCGCGGCACCGCGGAAGGCGGCAGGATCGTGCATACCGGCTGTCGCGCCAGCACCGCCGCCATCATCGCCAGCGCATCGATCTCCATGCGCGGCTTGATGTTGATTCCGTGATCCTGCGCCGCGGCGTCCAGGAGTTGCCGCAACCCGAAGCGCGTCGTCGGCAGCGCAAGCCGCAGCTCCGCAAGTTGCGCGAGGCGCACTGGTCCGGGCGGCAGTAGCCCGTAACGAGGATTGGCGACGACCGACAGGGCTTCCGACGACCCCAGCGGCAGGCGCGCCATTTGCGGCAGACTCGTCTCCACGATCGCGATCCCAACTAGGCCGCGCACCACCCAGTCCTGCAGCGTTCGGTTTGGCGCCTCGCGCACGACCAGCGAGAGCGACGGATAGCGCGCTTGCACATCGAGCACGGCTTCCGTGATCTTGTTGACGAGCAGTCCGTGCTGGCTGACCGATGGAAGAATCCCGACCGCCAAACGTTTTGCCGCGGGAACAAAGGTGGACATTCCGCTGGCCGCGATCTCGCGCGTGTGGGCTTCGATCACCCTTGCGATCGGCGCGAACCGATCACCGCAGACCGTCGGGACCACGCCGTCGCTATGCCGCTCGAACAGCGATCCCCCCAGGGAGGATTCGAGCTTGCGCAATTGCTCGCTCAGGGCCGGCTGCGCCACGTTGGCTCCATGCGCGGCTGCCGAAACCCGACGCAAGCGGTGGACCATGTTGAAATAGCGGACTTGGCGGAGGCTCACGGCAGGCCGCTCGGCCGTGATGCGGTCCGGCGCCGCCAGAGCGGCGCACAAATGACGAATGAACAAAGCAGCCGGCTGATCCGAATGATCGGCTTTCGCGACGATGGTTGTCGTGAGCGGCGGATCAGGCGCGGTCGTTTTGATGCGAAGGAGCCCCAATCGCGGCGACACCACGCTGCTCGGCACAAAGAATGCCGTGTCGGGATGCTGGTCGATGAGGTGAGGGAGCGCACCCGGATGATCGCTCGTGAAGTGCACGCTACGAATGCCCTGCATCGTGCAATAGTCTGCGGCCTGTTCGCTCAGCAGCCGCGGCAGGGCCGGCACCGTCACGGGTCCGGAGAACAGCTCGGTGGCGCTGGCCGGCCGCTCGGTGCCGGAAGGAAGCCGACAAGCAAGCACCCAGGAATCCGCCAGCAGCACAACATCGCCTTCGACATCGTCGAGGCCGTTGCCCACCGGATGGATCTGCATTCGGCTTCGCCGCACTCCTGGCCATCCATCCGCGATCCCGTGAACCGGCTGCACTTCTTTTTCCGCCATCCACACCGGATCGACCAGGATCTCCGGGGCGTCGATTGCCATTGTCTCGGCCGCGCGATTGATCGCCCTGCTGATCTGGCCAAAGGTGAAATTGAGACTGATCTCGACCGTGAGGACGCACGGTTCGCCGTGGTCGCCGGATGTAACCCAACGGCGGGCGAAGGCTTCGGTCAGCAGGATCGGAACGACTGCCCTTGAGAGCCAACGCGCGGCTGTCGTCGGATAGAGACCGGAATTGGAGCGGCGGAACAATTCAAGCCCGAGCTCCCCTTCGAGCGATTTCAAGCTCACACTCAGGGTCGAAAGAGCGATGCCGAGCTGATCGGCAGCGCGCGCCAGGCTCTCATGCTGGCAAGCGGCCACAAAATAGGCGAGGCTGCGCAGCTCGATCATCCCCGAAACCGCCCGACTGCTGGTCGCGCCCGCAAAGACAGGCCGGGCATAGTACGCGTGCCCTTCGATTTTGCCTATGCGCCGTTTCGCTCCACGGCGCGTGTAAACCCCTGGCATGGTCGATACAGTTGATTGCGAACGCGCGTGATCTGAGCGGATTGCTTCGCGCGCAAGGTTGCCACTTCACGATTGCCCCAGCGCGGACCCGAGTTCGCCCTGAGATCGAAGGACGGCATGAGCGGCAGGGCAGCACCCCACCGGCAATCAATGCGCGCCTGGATGGTGGCGCTCGAGCGCCAAGGGGAAATTCAGGCGATTTCTGCACCGATTAGTCTCGATTTCGAGATCGCCGCATGCCTGGCGGAGGCCGACCGAGGGCCGGCGCTACGCTTCGACCGTGTGATCGGGCACGCCATGCCGGTCGTGGGCAACCTGCTCAATTCGCTGCCGCGGTTTGCCGCCGCCATCGGCGCGACGCCCGCCACCCTGCAGTCTTCGATCATCGCCGCCATTGAGCAACCGCTGCCGCACCGGCTGGTGCCGTCGGCGCCTTGTCAGGAGCTCGTCGTTCTTCATCCCCGGCTGGCGGAGGAGCTACCCATCCCTCGCTTCTTCGAGCACGAGACCGGGCCCTACATCACGGCTGGGGCCATCGTCGCGAAAGATGCGCTGAGCGGCCGCGCCAATCTGTCGATCGCGCGGCTAAAGCCGATCGAGGGCAGTCGTGCCTTGGTCGGAATCGCACCCAACCATCATCTTGCGGTGCTTGCGCGCGCCGCACGGGCACGCGGTGAGCGACTCGACATCGCGGTCTGCGTCGGAAACCATCCGGCGGTCTTGATCGCGTCTTGCCTCTACCTGCGGCTCGGCGATGACGAACTGCAGGTGGCGGGCGCGTTGCTAGGCGAGCCGCTTGACGTGGCGAGCTGTCTCGGGTCGCAGCTCGCCGTTCCGGCCCATTGCGAGTGCGTTCTGGAAGGAACGCTCGATGTCGCAGAGCAGGTCGAGGAAGGGCCGGTTAGCGAGTTCCACGGTCTCTACGAGAATTACGGGGCCGGTGCCGTCGCGACCTTCGAGCGCCTGACGCGGCGACGCGACGCCGTGTTCCAGGTGATCCTGCCCGGCTATCACGCAGAACATTGCCTGCTGGGAGGCGTGTCGATTGCAGCCGGGCTTGCGCGATTCGCGCGGGCGAACGGCTCGCCGGTGGAACAGGTTGCGGTCGGGATGGACGGCGCGGGCCGCCTCCACACGGTGGTGGCGCTCAAGGAGCCGCGCCCCGGTGATGCCCGCAAAGTGATTTTCACGCTCTGGGCCGCGGTCAATCTCGTCAAGCGCGTGATCGTGGTGGACGAGGACATCGATCCTTGGAACCTGGAGCAGGTCGAGTGGGCCATTGCTACGCGCATGCAGGCCGATCGCGATATCATCATCGTTCCCGGGGCGCGCGCCGACCGGTCGGAACCGCTCGAGAAGTCCGGATTGATCGCGAAGCTTGGAATTGACGCGACCCGAAGGAACGACGATCGCTCGGACTGGAGGCTGGCGCAAGCGCCGGCATTTGCCATCTGCAAGGCACGCGAATTGCTTGGCTCGATCACATCATCACCATCTACGATCCATGCAGATCGACCGGATCGTCACTAATGGAGGCAGCCGTGTGGTATCGAAACTTCGCAGCCCGAATGAAATGGCCTCGCAGCGCGTTGCTCGGCGTGGCGGTTGTCGCCGCCGCGCTCTTGGGCTCCCGCGCAGTACCCGCGCATGCCGACATCAAGATCGGCTTCCAGGCGCCGCTGAGCGGGTTCGCCGCAACGGACGGAAAGTCCGCCAAGATCGCTGCCGACATGGCGATCGAGGACATCAACAATGCGGGCGGCGTGCTGGGCCAGAAGCTCGAACTCGTCACCTATGATGATCAGGCCAAGGCGGACCAGGCCATCTTCACCGCTAACAAATTGATCGGCGAAGACGGCGTGAAGTTCGCCATTTCGGGCAGCTATTCGGCCGCGGGCCGGGCGGCGGCTCCGGTTTTCCAGAAGGCGGGCATTCCGTTCATCTCCGCCTACGGGGTGCATCCGGACATCACGGCGGCGGGCGATTACTGCTTCCGCCTTGTGCACCTCGGGCCTCCGCAGGGGCGCGTGACGGCGCTGTTCGTCGGCCAGAAGCTCGGTTTCAAGCGCGTCTCGGCGATCACCATGGACAACGACTACGGCCAAGCGACCATGGACGGGTTCCTGGCGAGCGCCGAGAAATACGGGATTCAGATCCTCAACAAATACAGCTATGCGCTGCAGGACAGGCAATTCGGCTCGATCGTTGCGAGCGTCAAGCGCGATAGCCCGGATGCCGTCTACGCCACCGGCTATTTCTTCACGGGCGGGCCGCTTGTCGCCCAATTACGTGCCGCCGGCGTGACCGCGCCGATCATCGGCTCGCAAGCCTTCGACTCGGAGAAGTTCATCGAGATCGCCGGCGCGGCGGCAAACGGCGTGTACATCGTCGACAGTTTCGACCGCGGAAGAAACGATCCGACGCTCCAACGCTTCTTCACGGAGTTCCAGAAACGCGCCGGCTACTCGCCGGAGGGCGTGGCGGCCATCACCTATTCGACCGTGCTGCTCATGGCCGACGCCATCAGGCGCGCCGGTGCGATCGATCCGGTCAAGGTGCGGGATGCGCTGGCCGCGACTAAGAACTTCCCCACGCTGGACGGGAACCTCATCGGTTTCAGCAAGAACCGGGAAATCATCATGCCGGTCAGCATCAACGTGATCAAGGACGGCAAGTTCACGTTCGCCGCCACGATCGATGATCTCGGCGCCATCAGTCCGCCGGAGAATTAGAGCAATTCGGTTGGATGTATTACGTCGACCTTGCCGTCACCGGCCTGATCTTCGGCTGCATGTACGCCATGATGGCGGTCGGCCTGACGCTGGTCTATGGGCTGCTGCGCATCCTCCACATCGCCCACGCCGCGGTCTTCGCGCTCGGAGCGTATTTGACCGTGGTGGTCGCGAACGCCAGCGACAGCATCGGGGTAGGTTTCGTGGCCGCGATGCTGGCGGCATCGGTGTTCGGCGTTGCGATCTATCGGCTGCTCTACCAGCCGCTGCTGATCTATCGGCCAGACGTGCCGATGATCGCTTCGGTCGGCCTTCTCGTGCTGATGCAGGACGCCTTTCGCATCGTATTCGGTGAGCAGGGCGTAACCTTTCGCCACAATCCGTTCGCCTCCGCCGTCTACGATGTCAGGGGCGTGACCGTGAGCGCGGTTCAAATCGCCACCGTGATAGCAGCCATGCTGGTCTTCCTCGGTCTGCATGTCTTCACCACGCGCACCCGCATCGGCGTCGGCTGGCGGGCGACCGTATCGAAGCCGCAGATCGCCGCGAGCTTCGGCGTCGACGCGATCAGGGTGCGATATCTCAACTTCGCAATTAGCTCCGCCCTCGCGGCGCTCGCCGGCGGCCTGGTCGCCCTCCTGGACGGATTCGTCGATGTCAGGACGGGCTATGTCGTGAGCTATAAGGCGCTGGCGATCATCGTGCTGGGCGGGCTTGGCAGCGTACGCGGGACATTCGTGGCGAGTCTCGTGCTCGGGTTGGTCGAGTCCTACGGCACGATCTTCGTGGGCTCGTGGCTGAACCGGGACG
Organism: Xanthobacteraceae bacterium; assembly: GCA_052148715.1. Classification (GTDB taxonomy): domain Bacteria; phylum Pseudomonadota; class Alphaproteobacteria; order Rhizobiales; family Xanthobacteraceae; genus JBKQHQ01. Next base: position 30,002 of record JBKQHQ010000041.1, read on the forward strand.
CAATCGCCTTTCTCGCGCTGATCGCCTTATTGATGGTCAGGCCGCAAGGTTTCAGCGGGGCGCGGACCGCGTGAGCGCATACCAGGTCAGCCTCATCTCGGTCATCGGCATCAACGTCATGCTCGCGGTCAGCCTCAATCTGATCAGCGGGTTTTGTGGCCAGATCAGTCTCGGGCATGGCGCGTTCTACGGGGCAGGGGCCTATGCGGCCGCCCTGGTGGCCGTCGCCACCGGTAATGTCGTACTGGCGCTTGCGGCCGGGACCCTCGTCGGCAGCGCTCTCGGCATCGTGGTCGGCTTCGCATCGTTGCGGGTGCGCAGTGATTTCCTGGCCGTGACCACGATCGGCGTCAATTTTCTGTTCACGGGCTTCGTGCGCAAGCAGGGATGGCTCGGCGGCGAGATGGGGATCAGCAGCATTCCTGCCTCGGGCCTGGGCACCTCCGGCAACATGCTGCTGATCATCGCCTTTGCGGTCGTCACCGTCGCGCTCAGCCTGTATATCAATTCGAGCTGGATGGGCTTCACGTTCCGCGCCGTCGGCGAAGACGAGGACGCCGCCACGACACTTGCCATCAATGCGTCGAGCTACAAGCTGGCGGCGTTCGGCATCGGCACGGCGATCGCCGGCCTCGCTGGCGGCCTTTACACGTACTTCACCCAGTTTGTCACGGCCGACGCCTTTGATTTCATCGTGTCGGTGATGCTGCTGGCCATGGTCGTGATCGGCGGCATTGGCTCGACGATTGGCGTCACCGCGGCGGCTATCATCTTGACGCTGCTTCCGGAGGCGATCCGCTTCCTCAACGATTATCGCCTCTTGGTGTTCGGGGGCTTGCTTGTCCTTGTCGTGCGGCTGGCGCCGGGCGGCATGGCCGAGCTTTTTAGGGGCCTGGTGTTCCGGGCGGCGAAACGATGACGCAGGTGCTCGCACTCGAGGCGGTGTCCATTCGCTTCGGCGGCGTACAAGCGTTGCAACGCGTGACGCTGCGGCTTGGCCAGGGCGAGTTCGTCGGGCTGATCGGCCCCAATGGAGCGGGCAAGACCACGCTGATCCGTATCGTCGCGGGCATCCTGCGCGCGGATTCCGGCCGTGTGCTCCTGGGCGCCGCGGATGTCAGCCGCGATCCGACCTCGACGCGGGTGCGCAAGGGCCTTGCGCTCACCCATCAGATCGTGCGGCCGTTCCGTCGCATGACGGTCCTCGACAACGTGGTGCTGGCGGCAGGCTACCAGCACACATCCGATCCTCTGCACGCCCTGCTGCACGTCGATCGCCGATCCGAGGCGGACCGAGCCGCTGCAATTCTGAGCAAGGTCGGGCTTGCCGGGAGCGAGTCGAAGCTTGCGGCCGCGCTACCGCTCGGTCAGCTTAAGCGCCTGGAACTGGCGCGCGCGTTGGCGCTGAACCCGAGCGTGCTTCTGCTCGACGAGCCCCTGGCAGGACTGAATCAGGCCGAAGCGTCGCAACAGGCGGACACTATCGCCGCCGTCAATGCTGACGGCATCACCGTCGTGCTGGTCGAGCACAATCTCGAGCAGGTCGTGCGGGTCTGCCGCCGCCTTGTGGTGCTGAACGCGGGAGAGGTCGTCGGCGATGGGAACCCGCCTCAGGTGATGGCGGACCCGATCGTCCGGGAGGCCTATGTCGGCGACGGGATGGCGGCGCATGCTGACGCTTGAAGCATTGAGCTGCGGATACGGAGCGGTCCAGGCAGCGCACGATGTTAGTTTTGACTTGCCGTCCGGGTCGGTGCTCGCGCTGCTTGGGCCGAACGGCGCGGGGAAGACCTCGACCGTCATGGCCATCATGGGCCACATTGATATCCACGCCGGCCACATCCGCTATGAAGGGACGGATATCACGCACCGCCGCGCCGTCGATCGCGCCGGGCTGGGCATTGCCTTGGTGCCCGAAGGGCGGCAGCTGTTTTCCGATCTCACCGTCGATGAGCACCTGACCGTCGGGGGTTATGCCCATCCCCTTAACCGCGACCGCGTGAATCGCGAGCGCGTGTTCCATTTCTTTCCTCGACTGTACGAGCGCCGCACCCAGCTTGCCGGTTCGCTGTCAGGAGGCGAGCAGCAGATGCTGGCGATCGGCCGCGCCCTGATGGCGGAGCCGCGCCTACTGCTCGTCGATGAGTTATCCTTGGGCTTGATGCCGAAACTAGTCGATTCTTGCCTGCAGACCTTGATGAATCTGCGGCGCGACGGCGCGACCATTCTGCTGGTGGAGCAGAATACGGCGCGCGCACTCGACGTAGCCGACGAAGTGATTGTGCTGTCATCCGGATCGATCGTGTTTCGCGGCACGGCCGCGCAGGCCAAGTCGCAGCATTCCCTATTTGGCGCGTTTCTCGGAATGCCCGAACGCGTGGCGACATGAAGGATGCGCCGCGGCTTGCTTCGATAGGGTCCAAGGAGAAGAACGTGGGGCGCAGTCTAGACTCGGACGATCTCGAAGCCGCACTGGTGGGCGGCCTTTTTCTGTCGGCGGGCGGCAGCGGTCAGGGAAGCGCGGATCGTCACCGGGTGCAGGCCCGTATGGCGCTCGACTACGCCGGGGTCGAGCTCGTGAGCCTCGATGAGGTCGACCCCGAAGGCATCATCATCACGGTGACCGCGGTCGGAGCGCCGGGCTTCGCCAATCCGACCATCGCCCCGCGCGACTGCGTCGATTCGGCGCGACGGCTCCTCGCCATGCTCGACAGGCCCCCGGTCGGCGTGATGTGTGGGCATGTCCCGGGCTTCAATGCTTGGCTGGTCGCTGCGGCGCTCGGCATCCCCTATGTCGATGCCGCATCGAATGGTCGCGGCCACCCGACCGTGAAGATGGGAGGCATGGGCCTCGCATCGCGTCCCGACGTATCGATCATTCAGGTCGGCAGGGGTGGCAATCAGTCGGACGGCTCGCGGCTGACGGTGGTCGCCGAGGGCAATATCGTGCGGACATCGACGGTGATGCGCCAGGCTGCGGTCGTGAACGGCGGATTGATCTATGCCGCGCGCGGTCCGCTCACCGCCACTTTCGTCAAGGAGAACGGTGCCGCCGGCGCCATCACGTTCCAGATCGAGCTCGGTCGTGCGATGTTGCGGGCGAAAGGCCCCGACCGTATCCGCGCCGTCGTCGACTTTCTGGCAGGCGAGTTGTTGATGGACGGCGAGGTGACCGCCAATTCGGTGGCTTATGCCGGCGGCTTCGATGTGGGCCGCATGCGCGTGCGGGGCAACCAAGGCGAAGTCGTTCTCGGGATCTACAACGAGTACGTGACCGCGGATCTCGACGGCCGACGCCTCGCCACCTTTCCCGACATGATCGGCACGCTCGATCCGGAAAGCGGTGCGCCGATTGCGATTTCCGAGCTCCCACCCGGCAACCGGGTCGCGGTGATCATCGCGCACCGGTCGAAATTCCCGGTCGGCAAGGGCGCGCTCGATCCGGCGGTTTTTCCGGAAGTCGAAGAGGCGATGGGCCTCGATCTGCGCTCCTATCTCTGAGCACCAAGCACGGAGGCTGTGACATGAGCATTCCGGTTCGTCGTGGACGCGAAGTTACGGCCGAGAGGGGCATCACGTTGCGCTGCAAGGGGTGGCGGCAGGAGGCCATCCTGCGGCTGCTCGAGAACAACCTGGAGAACGCCGAGGATCCGGACAATCTCGTCATCTACATGTCGATCGCACGCGCCGCGCGCGATTGGGCGAGCTTCGATCGCATCGTCGCCACCCTCGCCGGCATGGACGAGGACCAGACTTTCGTCATTCAATCGGGCAAGCCGATCGGCGTCTTCCCCGGCCAAGCGACGACCCCGCTCGTCATCATGGCGAGCGGAAATATCGTCGGCGAGTGGAGCCAGGAGGAAAATCGCCGCCGCCTCGACGACATGGGGCTCACGATCATGCCCGGCATGACCGCCGGTGCCTGGCAGTACATCGGCAGCCAAGGCATCCTGCAGGGCACCTACGAAACCTTCATGTCGGTCGCCCGCACGCATTTCGGCGGGACGCTTGCCGGGCGCCTGTTGTTGACGGCGGGCTGCGGAGGGATGAGCGGCGCTCAGCCGTTGGCCGGGAAGCTCGCGGGGGCCGCGACACTCGTGGTGGAGGTCGATCAGGCGCGCATCGACCGGCGCATCGCTACCGGGTATTGCGACGCCTCGACGGATGACCTCGAGGAAGCGGTGAAACGCTGGACGGCGGCGCGCGACGCACGCCAGCCGTTGGCCCTCGCTCTGCGCGCGAATGCGGCGGAGGTGCTGCCCCTTCTGCTCGAGCGCGGCATCCTCCCCGACATCGTCACCGATCAGACCTTTCCCGATCCGCTCAAGGGCTACGTGCCGGCGGAGCTTTCGCCCGAGGAGACGCGTGCGATGCGCGAGGCTGATCCGGAACGCTTGATCCGGCTCGCGCGCCATTCGGTCGCGCGGCACGTCAGGGCGATGCTGGCGTTCCAGAAGCGCGGCGCGATTGTGTTCGAATACGGCAACGGCATTCGGGCCGAGGCCAAGAGCAGCGGTGTCGAGGATGCGTTCGCTATGCGATCGTTCGTCGATTTGTACATCCGGCCGCTGTTCTGCCAGGGCATCGGTCCGTTCCGTTGGATCGCGGTGTCGGGAAACCCGGCCGACATCCATGCCATCGACGAAATGATCCTGCGGACGTTCTCCTCCAACCATCCGATCGTTTCCTGGATCGAAAAGGCGAGGGACCACGTCAAGTTCACGGGCTTGCCGGCACGCATCGGCTGGCTCGGCTACGGCGAACGCAGCCGGTTGGCGCTGATGGTCAACGACGCGGTGCGGGATGGCGCTATCTCCGCTCCAATCGCCTTCACCCGTGATCACCTCGACTCCGGCTCGGCGGCGATGCCGCATCGGGAGACAGAGAACATGCGCGACGGGTCCGACGCCATTGCGGATTGGCCGCTGCTGAACGCCTTGCTCAATTGCGCGTCGGGCGCCGATCTCGTTGCCATCCACGGCTTGGGCGGGCGCGGCGTCAGCGCGGGCGTCACCATCGTCGCCGACGGCACACCGTCCGCGGCCGAGCGATTGCACCGCGTGCTCGACGGCGACACCGGCATCGGCGTGCTGCGCCATGCCGATGCCGGTTATGACCTCGCGCTCGAGCAAGGCGAGCGCACCGGTCTCTCGCGCACCGTCGCCTCCGGACTCAGGTGACGCTAGCGAGAACAAGACCCGGACCGACAGTGACCGCGACATACCCGCCCCGCGCGGCCCCGTCATATCTCAGGGGAATCGGGTGAAGAGATCATGCGGCAATGAGGGTTGCGAGGAAGTCGTCGTCCCACGCGGCGACTTTGCGTTTGAGGCGCAGAGAGTCTTTTCCTGGGGCTATTCGGATCAGATTGTGCGCCATGTGCTTTAGAGTTGTGAAGTTGGCGGGAGCATGATCGGTGCGGACGCGGCATTCGTCGTCGCGAAAGACCATGTCCATCACCCAGTGTAGGCTATTCTCAATCGCCCAATGGCTGCGGATAGGCGGTCCCAGTTGGTGCGCGAGCCACACTAAGGACGTGATGTAAAAGCGCGTCTCCCGCTCGATCTTGTTGGTATCCGGGCTTGACCCGGGGATTTCGCGGGTGCTCTCGACCATGACGACGCCTCGCAATCCGGGCCAATCGTGGCGCTCCTGCAGCCAATCCACATCATGGATCACGGTGTAGGTTCTGGTTTCGATGCGGCCGTGATCGCCGTCGACTGTTTGATGCCGGCTGACCTTTGTATCCTTGAAGTCGTTGGACTTTTGCTCGGCGGCAAAAACCTCGACATCCTCGCGCAGTGAGCCTTGATTGCCTTTGAGCGCGAGGATGTAGTCGGCCTTCTTATCCAACACTTTCTGAGCGATCTCGCGCTGGCAGCCCATCGCGTCGATGGTCACGATGGCGCCCTCGATCGTCATCATATCGAGAAGCGCAGGGATCGCGACGATTTCGTTCGACTTTTCCGCCACTTTGACCTGCCCGAGCACGAGGCGCTGGCGCGTCGCGAAGGCCGAGACCATGTGGATCGGCGCCTTCGCGCCTTTCTTCTGGTAGGAACGGCGCAGCGTCTTGCCATCAATGGCGATGACATCCGCCGACGCTCCGGTCAGCGCCACGACCCAGGCCACGAAGCAGCGCTGGAATTGCTCGGCGTCGAGCGTCGCAAATATATCGCCGAGGTGATCGTGCGAGGGCGTCCCATCGCGAAACGGCTGGAACCGGCGCAGAAGACCGAGTTTCTTCTCACCGAACCGCGCGATATCAACGAACGTTTCCGCCCCACCCAATACCGCCAGCAGACACAACAGCAGCACCTCCTCGAGCGGATAGGTGACTTTGCCGCGCTGACGCGGATCCGACAAATCCTTGAAATAACCCAGAAAAACAACAGCTTCGCTGATCGCCCCAAATGCCGCCGCAGCACTCTCCATCGCATCCTCCGCAAACCGAATCAGAGGATCACGACAGATTCAGCACTTCAGCCCTTTGTCACGCACTTCTTCACCCGATCCCCCTGTGGGTGTCACGCCACGACCTCGACATCTTTTCGCGGTCCCCTCATGGGTGCCGTGCCACGCGCCGGTAAGGGAGGGCTCCATGTTTGCTTGCGTTCGTGGCGGCGTCGTTGCCGCACTCTTGGCCATTTCCTCCTTGGCGCTTGTCTCATTCCCCACCCACGCCGCCGACAAGCCGTTTGTGCGTGACGACCTCGCCGACATGGCGATCAAGCTCGAAGCTCAGATAAAAAGCGAAGCCGGGCAGGTGACAAAACAGGCGGCGGTGCTGCGCAAGGACGCCGACGCCGCGTTCCAGCGCAACGACCTGCGCTCCGGGATGCAAATCCTCGGCCAGCTCGTGACGGTCGCGCCCGAGGAAGGCGCCTCGTGGCTGCGGCTTGCCCGCGCCATCCTGCAGATCCGCGGGGCCGACGAGCGCGAGCGAACCGTGCTGTTGGAGCGGGCCTCCACGGCCGCCTACATCGCCTATCAGCGCGGCGCCAATCGCAACGAGGAAGCCGACAGCCTGACCGTCCTCGGCCGCACCCTGGCGGATCGCAAGATCTGGCGGCCGGCGCTCGACGCGCTGCGGCTCTCACTCGAGCTGCGCGAAACCGCCGACGTGCGTGCGCAATACGAACGGCTGCGCGAGGAGCACGGCTTCCGGCTGCTCGACTACTCGGTGGATTCGGACGCGGCCTCGCCGCGTGCCTGCTTCCAGTTCTCGGAGGAACTGCCGGGCAAACGAACGGACTTCTCCCCCTTCGTCGCCGTCGGCGGGCAGGACAAGCCGGCGCTGTCTGTCGACGAGAAGCAGCTCTGCGTCGAGGGTCTCAAGCATGGGGAGCGCTATGCGGTCACGCTGCGCGCCGGTCTCCCCTCGACCGTCCGCGAGATGCTAGGCAAATCGGCGGACTATACGATCTATGTGCGGGACCGTAAGCCGTTCGTGCGCTTTACCGGCAAGGCCTATGTGCTGCCGCGCACGGGACAGCGCGGCATTCCGGTCGTGAGCGTCAATACGCGCTCGGTGACGGTCGAGATCTATCGCATCGGCGACCGCAATCTGATCGATGCCGTGCTCGGGCGCGACTTCCAGCGCAATCTCGACCGTAACGAAGTGGACCGGCTTGCCGACGAACGTGGCCAGAAAGTGTGGAGCGGCTCGCTAGCCACGGAGTCGACCCTCAACGCCGAGATGACGACCGCCTTTCCGGTCGATCAGGCGGTCGGCAATCTCACGCCTGGCGTCTACGTCATGGTGGCCGAGCCCGAGGGCCCAAAACCCGAGAACTACGAGGAACTGGCGACCCAGTGGTTCATCGTCTCCGATCTCGGCCTTGCCGCCTTCTCCGGCAATGACGGAATCCATGTGTTCGTCAACTCGCTGGCGAGCGCGGAGCCGCGGGGACAGATCCAAGTGCGGCTCATGTCCCGCAACAACGAGGTTCTTGCCACCCGTGCCACGGACGCCAACGGCCGGCTGCAATTCGAGCCGGGGCTGAGCCGGGGGGAGGGCGGGCAGGCGCCCGCCCTGCTGGTCGCTAGCGACTCCGGCGGCGATTACGCCTTTCTCAGTCTGAAGACGCCCGCCTTCGACCTGTCCGATCGCGGTGTTTCCGGCCGCGCCGTTCCGGCTAGCCTTGACGCTTTTGTCTACGCCGAGCGTGGCGTCTACCGCACCGGCGAGATCGCCTATCTGACGGCGCTGCTGCGCGACGCGAGGGGCGTCGCCGCGATCGGCGTGCCGCTCACGCTGGTCGTTGAACGTCCCGATGGGGTCGAATATCGCCGTGCCGTAATCGCCGACCAAGGCGTCGGCGGCCGTACCTTCGCCTTGCCGATCATCGCGACGGCTCCCACGGGAACCTGGCGGGTGCACGCCTTCACCGATCCGAAACTGCCGCCGGTCGGCGAGGCAAGCTTCATGGTCGAGGATTACGTCCCCGATCGGCTCGAATTCAGCCTGGAGTCTACGACCCAATCCGTCGCTAAGACGGAGCCCGCCGATGTTACCGTGGAGGGCCGGTACCTTTACGGCGCGCCGGCGTCTGCCCTCGAGCTGGAAGGCGAGCTTGTCATCGCCGCCGCCAAGGAGCGGGCAGGCTTTGCCGGATATCAGTTCGGCCCCGCCGATGAAGAGGTGACGAGCGAGCGCACGCCGCTTGCGGATTTGCCGCAGACCGACGCCGCCGGCAGGGCGAGCTTTCCCGTCAGCCTCGACAAGGTGCCGACCTCGAGCCGCCCGCTCGAGGCGCAGATCACGGTGCGCATGGCGGAGCCCGGCGGCCGTGCGATCGAACGTCACCTGAACCTGCCGGTGCGCCCGAACGGGCCGATGGTCGGGGTCAAGCCCCTGTTCTCCGGCCGCTCGCTCGGTGACGGCGAGGTGGCGAATTTCGACGTGGTGATCGCGGGGGCAGACGGTCATGCGCTCGACCTTTCGGGGGTGCGCTATGACCTGCTGCGGATCGATACCCGCTACCAATGGTACCGAAAGGAAGGCAGCTGGGAGTACGAGCCGATCAAATCGACCAAGCGCGTGGCCGATGGGCGGATCGACGTGACGGCCGATAAGCCGGCGCGCATTTCGCTTCCCGTCACCTGGGGGCGCTATCGGCTTGACGTGTCGGCGCCCCAGCGCGGCGGCCCGGAGACCTCCGTGACCTTTGACGCCGGCTTCTATGCGGACGCCGGCGCCGACACGCCCGATCTCCTCGAGCTCGCGCTCGACAAGCCCGAATACCGCTCGGGCGAGACGATGAACGTTGCAGTGACCGCGCGCACGGCCGGCAAGGTAACTCTCAACGTGATCGGCGATCGGCTGATCAGCACCATGACCGCGGACGTCAAGCCGGGCGTCACCAAGCTATCGCTGCCGGTTGGGCGCGATTGGGGCACCGGCGCCTACATGGTCGCGACCTTGCGCAGGCCGCTTGATACGCAGGCGCAGCGCATGCCGGGCCGGGCGATCGGTGTGCAATGGTTCACGATCGATCGCAGCGCTCGCACGCTCGGCGTTGCGATGCGGCTGCCCGACCTGATCCGCCCCAACAGCACCTTGCGGATCCCGGTCAAGGTCGACGGCTTGGCCGCCAGCGACGAGGCGCGGATCGTGGTTGCAGCCGTCGATGTCGGCATCCTGAATCTCACGAACTACAAACCTGCGGCGCCTGACGATTATTATCTTGGCCAGCGCCGGCTGACCGCCGAGATCCGCGACCTGTATGGGCAATTGATCGACGGCATGCAGGGCACGCGCGGGCAAATTCGCACCGGCGGCGACGCCGGCGCCGAGCTCCAGGGGAGCCCACCGACGCAGAAGCCGCTGGCCCTTTATTCAGGCCTCGTGACCGTCGGCGCCGACGGCACCGCCCAGGTGAGCTTCGACATTCCTGACTTTGCCGGCACCGCGCGCGTGATGGCGATCGCCTGGAGCAAGGACAAGGTCGGGCGCGCGGTCGGCGATGTCGTCATCCGCGATCCCGTGGTGGTCACGGCGACGCTGCCGCGCTTTTTGTTGACCGGCGATCTCAGCACGATCCAGATCGATCTCGACAATGTCGAGGGCCAAGCCGGCGCCTACGATTTGCACGTTAAGGCCGACGGCCCGTTCACCATCGGCGCCGAGAAGGGAAACGGGCAAGCCCTCGCGCTTGCTTCCAAGCAGCGGTGGAAAGAATCGGTGCCTATCACCGCGACCGCGGCGGGAACCGGGACCGTGGCGGTTCGTGTCACCGGGCCCGGCGGCTTCCAGCTTGAGCGCAGCTACGTGCTCACGGCCAAGCCGGCTACACAGATCTTGGCGCGCCGCACCGTCAAACCGATCGCCAAGAACGAGAGCTTGACGCTGTCGAACGATTTGTTCGCCGACCTTGTGCCGGGGACGGGGAGCGTCGCGGTGTCGATGGGGCCGTCGACGGCGCTCGACGCCGCCGCCTTGCTCAAGGCGCTCGATCGCTATCCGTTCGGATGCTCGGAGCAGATCACCAGCCGCGCGCTGCCGCTCCTCTATGTCAACGACCTCGCCGCCGAGGCGCATCTCGCGCTCGACGGCGCGGTGGATCAGCGCATCCGCGATGCCATCGACCGCGTGCTGGCCCGGCAGGGCTCGACCGGCGGGTTCGGACTGTGGTCGGCTGGCGGTGACGATGCTTGGCTCGATTCCTACGTCACCGACTTTTTGACGCGGGCGCGCGAGCGGGGCTTCACCGTCCCTGAGACTGCGTTCAACCTGGCGCTTGATCGGCTGCGCAATTTCGTCGCCAACGCCCCCGAGCCCGGCAAGGATGGTGGGCGCGATCTGGCCTATGCGCTCTATGTCTTGGCGCGCAACGGCGTCGCGCCGGTCGGTGATCTGCGCTACCTCGCCGACGCCAAGCTCGGCGCACTCGCAACGCCGATCGCCAAGGCCCAGGTTGCCGCCGCCCTTGGGCTTCTCGGCGACCGCGCCCGCTCGGACCGCGTCTACGCGGCCGCACTCGAAGCGATCTCGCCCATGCCCAAGCCCGAATTCGGCCGCGAGGACTACGGGTCTGCTTTGCGCGATGCGGCCGCCTTGGTGACACTGGCCTCGGAAGGGAACGCGCCGCGCCCGACGATTGTTGGGGCGGTGCAGCGCATCGAGGCCGCGCGCGCGCTCACCCCGCTGATCTCGACGCAAGAGGAGGCCTGGCTCATCCTCGCGGCACGGTCGATGGCGCGGTTCGGCGGCAACGTGGCGCTCGATGTGGATGGCCAGGCGGTGCAGCGCCCGCTCTACCGCACCGTCCGTGCCAGTGAACTGCAAGCCAACCCGCTCAAGATAACGAACCTCGGCGAGGACACGCTGCAAGCTGTTGTTTCAGTGACGGGCGCCCCCGTGCTCCCGGAGCCTGCGGCGGAACACGGTTTCAAGATCGAGCGGCTCTATTACACGCTCGACGGCGATCCGGTGGACGTTGCCAAGGCGACGCAGAACCAACGCTTCGCCGTCGTCTTGCGTGTCACCGAGCCGCAACCGCAGTTCGGCCGGATCATCGTTTCCGACTATCTGCCGGCCGGGTTCGAGATCGACAATCCGCGCCTGGTTTCGTCCGGCGATACCGGAATGCTCTCCTGGATTTCGGAAGCGGTCGAGCCCGTCTATTCCGAGTTCCGCGATGATCGCTTCAGCGCAGCGTTTGAGCGCAAGGGCGGCGATCCGGCGGTCTTCACGGTCGCCTACGTGGTAAGGGCGATTTCGCCGGGCAAGTATGTGCTGCCGCAGGCCTATGTCGAGGACATGTACCGTCCCGATCGGTACGGCCGCACCGGCACCGGATCGGTGGAGGTCGAAGCGGCGCTATGACGGTGGATGGCGCCCGGCACCTTGCCCGGCGACTGCGCTCTCTCGTAATGCGCGCGGCCGCGTTCTTACCTCTCCCCGCTCGCGGGGAGAGGTCGGTTCCGGCTGCGCCGGAACCGGGTGAGCGGGACTCTTCGCGAGTCCGGGCTTGTGGAGCGTCCCCCTCACCCGACGCGCTACGCGCGCCGACCTCTCGCCGCCAGCGGGGAGAGGTGAAGGCCGGCGCGTCAACCTCATCGAAACTTGTTCTTGCCGTGTGCGCGACGTGCTTGATCTGCGCGCTCGCTGGCGTCGCCCTTTGGATCGCCGCGCAAGGCCCGGCACCGGCCGCGGACAAGCTAGAATTCTCGACATTGGTCCTCGATCGCGACGGGCGGCTATTGCGGCCCTATGCGACGGGTGAGGGCCGCTGGCGGTTTCGGGCACAGCTGGACGACGTCGATCCGCGCTACCTCGCCATGTTGCTCGCCTATGAGGATAAGCGCTTTCGCAGCCATCGCGGGGTCGATCTGCTCGCCCTTGCGCGCGCGGCTCTCCAATGGGTCACGAGCGGGCACGTCGTCTCCGGCGGCTCGACCATCACGATGCAAGTCGCGCGGCTGATGGAGCCGCGGCACGAGCGCACGCTGCTCGTCAAGCTGCGCGAGATCGTACGGGCCGTCGCGCTCGAGCGCGCTTTGAGCAAGGATCAGATCCTCGCCCTTTATCTCGGGCTCGCCCCTTACGGCGGCAATCTTGAAGGGGTGCGCGCGGCCTCGTTTGCCTATCTGGGCAAGGAGCCGCGCCGCTTGACGCTCGGCGAGGCGGCGCTTCTGGTCGCCTTGCCGCAATCGCCGGAAGCGCGGCGCCCCGACCGCTTCGCGCCAACCGCGCGCAAGGCCCGCGAGCGGGTGCTCGACCGCGTCGCCGGTACGATCCAAGTTGCTGCCGCGGAGGTCGAACGCGCCAAGCTTGAGACCGTGCCGGTCGCGCGGCTGCCGATGCCTTCGCTCGCGCCGCACGCGGCCGACGATGCTGTCGCGGCGGCCCCGCTTGGTTCAGTGCATCGATTGACCATCGACGCCGGCCTGCAGCGGCAACTGGAGGAGCTTGCGCGCGAGCGCGCCCGCGCCTTAGGTCCCGTCTTGTCGGTTGCCATTCTTGCCGTCGACCAGGCCTCGGGCGAGGTGCTGGCCCGCGTCGGCTCGGCCGATTATTTCGATGCCGCCCGCGCCGGCCAGGTCGACATGAGCCAGGCGCTTAGGTCGCCCGGCTCCGCGCTGAAACCCTTCATCTACGGCTTGGCCTTCGAGGATGGCCTCGTTCACCCGGAAACGCTGATCGAGGATCGCCCGATCCGCTATGGAAGCTATGCGCCGGAGAACTTCGACCTGACCTTCCAGGGGACGGTCACGGTCCGCCATGCCCTGCAGTTCTCGCTCAACGTTCCCGCCGTAGCGCTCCTCGACAAGGTTGGCGCCCACCGCCTGAGCGCGCGCTTGGGCCAGGCAGGCGCCCCACTCGTCTTGCCGAAGGGCGAGATACCGGGCCTCGCCATGGGTCTCGGCGGCGTCGGCGTCAAGCTTGCGGACCTGGTAATGCTTTACGCCGGCCTCGCGCGTCTGGGCACGACTGTGCCGCTCACGGAACGCATGGAGGCGGTGGGGCAGGCGGCCCCGCGCCGCCTCATGGATCCGGTCGCGGCGTGGTACGTCGGCAATGTCCTGATCGGCGCGCCGCCACCGGAAAACGCCGTTGCGGGGCGGATCGCCTTCAAGACCGGAACGAGCTACGGCTACCGCGACGCCTGGGCGGTCGGCTTCGACGGCAAGCAGACCATCGGGGTTTGGGTCGGGCGGCCCGACGGCGCGCCGGTTCCGGGGCTTGTCGGACGGGCGGTGGCGGCGCCGATCCTGTTCGATGCGTTCGCCCGCCGCGGCCGATCGCTGGCCCCGCTTGCGCCTGCCCCCAAGGGCGTGATCTTCGCCGCCACGCCCAAGCTGCCGCTGCCCTTGCAACGCTTCGGGCCCAGCGGACGGCCGGGCGAGGGCGGCACGCCGCCGCTCAAGATCCTCTACCCGCCCGACGGCGCGCGGCTCGAATTGGCGACCGACAGCGACGCCAAGCCCGGACCGCTGGCGCTCAAGGTGGCGGGCGGCGTTCAGCCGCTCACGGTCCTCGTGAACGGAATGCCGATGCCGGTGCAAAGCGGCAGCCGGACGCTGCTTTTCGAGCCGGACGGGCCGGGTTTCGTGCGTCTTACCGTCATGGATGCCAGGGGAGCCGCCGATAGCGTCATGGTCCGCGTGCAATAGGGTATTTTTCCGGCAAGGCGGACACAATTTTCCGTAGAAAATGCGGGCAAGTCTTGCGGCTGTTCATTGTTTGCGGCAGCGCAAGATTTCTCTATGGTCGGTGCCAACTCTGATTTGGTCCCTCCATGACGACCAGCACCAGCGCGGTCCCGCGACGCTATCGAGCCACCAAAGGCCTCGTCGTCCTTGTCGATTTCGCCTCGACCTCGCATCTGCGCGCCGTCGCCGCGCTGGTTGTGCTTGCGCTCATCGCCCTCTTGCCGGGATTCATGCAGGTCCCGCCGGTGGATCGCGACGAGCCGCGGTTCGCGCAGGCGACCAAGCAGATGGTCTTGAGCGGCGACTACATCGACATCAGGTTTCAGGACGAGGTCCGTTACAAGAAGCCGGTCGGGATCTACTGGCTGCAGGCGGGCGTGGTGAAAACGGCCGCGGCGCTCGGTATGCCGAATGCCCTGACCACCATCTGGCTGTACCGGGTTCCCTCGCTTGTCGGCGCCGTCGGGGCGGTGCTGCTCACCTATTGGACGGCACTTGCCTTCGTGTCCCGGCGTGCCGCCCTGCTCGCCGCAGTGATGATGGCGGGATCGATCCTCCTCGGCGCGGAGGCGCGGCTCGCCAAGACCGACGCGATGCTGCTGCTGACTGTCGTTGCCGCCATGGGTGCGCTGGGGCGCGTCTATCTCACGCAAAAGCGCGATGCGCCGGCGACGCCGGCCGGCTGGACCTTGCCGGCGATCTTTTGGACAGCGCTGGCCGCGGGCGTGCTGCTGAAGGGACTGGTCATCCTGTTGTTTGTCGGCTTGACGGTCGCCGCGTTGATCATTGTCGACCGTTCCTTCCGCTGGCTTGCGGCATTGCGGCCGGTCACCGGCCTCGCCTGGTTCGCCCTTCTCGTGCTGCCGTGGTTTCTCGCCATCGTCATGAGGGCCGGTGACACCTTTTTCGTCGACTCGGTCGAGAACGACATGCTGGCGAAAGTTTTCAGCGGCCAAGAGACGCATGGGGCGCCGCCCGGCGCTTATTTCATCGCGTTCTGGGCGACGTTCTGGCCAGGCGCGACGTTCACCGGACTGGCGCTGCCGACCATCTGGCGGAGCCGGCACGAGCCCGCCACGCGCTTCCTGCTCGCCTGGCTTGTGCCCGCATGGATCGTCCTGGAGTTGGTGGTGACGAAGCTGCCGCATTACGTGCTGCCGCTCTACCCCGCCATCGCCATTCTTTTTGCCGGGCCGATCGACACAGGGCGCCTCGCGCGGTCGTGGATCGCGCGCGGCACCATCATGTGGTTCATCGTTCCCGTCGTCGTGGCCGCGGGCGGGATCGGCGCAGCCATCACGCTGAATTTGGAGCCCCGGTTGCTCGCCTGGCCGTTCGCCGCCGCGGCGGTCATTTTCGGCCTCCTCGCCTGGTGGCTCTACGAAGCCGACGGTCCGGAGCGGGCGCTGCTGCGGGCGACCGCGGCGTCGGTCCTGCTCGCGATTACGATATACGGCTTGATCATGCCGACCCTGCGGTACTTGTTTCCGAGTCCCACGCTCGCCCGTCTCGTGCGCGGCAGCGGCTGCGAAGATCCGCACGTCGCCGCGGTCGGATACCAAGAGCCGAGCCTTGTTTTCCTCCTCGGCACCGACACCCGAATGACCGATGGGGCAGGTGCGGCGGAATTCCTGCGTGAAGGTCCGTGCCGGTTTGCCCTCGTGGAGTCTCGGCAGGAGCGCGGCTTCGAGCAACGCGCCGAGGCGATCGGGCTGCGCTACGCGCAGGTGCGCAAGATCGACGCCTTCAATAGCACGGGCGGGCGCAAGATCTCGATTGCGATCTATCGCTCCGAAGCCCAACCGTGACAATGACATCGCCGCTTCGCGGGAGGGCCGAAGAAGGGCCGGCGGTCCTGCGGCCATTTGTCAATCTTGCGGCATGGATCGGGCTCGCCGCGCGAGGCAGGCGAGTCTCCATCCGAAATCCTTTGTGGCCGCTCTCCTCCGAGGTCGGGCTGCGTTTGCTGGCCGCCGTCGTGCTGATAGGCGTCACGATGGTCGTGCTCGATGCCCGGGTGGCGACGACGGCAAGGCAGCTGCCATTCTGGCTCGTTCGCGGCTTCGACGAGATCACCGATTTCGGCAAATCCGGGTGGTTCCTCTGGCCCCTCTGCGCCCTGCTCATCGGTCTCGCCGTTGCGGCCGCCGCCACCCCGGTGCGCTTTGCCCAACTGATCATTACCAGCCTGGCAGTGCGCCTTTGGTTTCTGTTCGCTGCCATTGCGGTACCGGGGTTGATTTCCGACGTCATCAAGCGCATCGGCCGGGCGCGCCCCTTCGTCACCGGTAGTGCTGATCCGTTTGCGTTTTCATGGTTCGATTTCCGCGCCGCCTATGCGAGCTTCCCGTCCGGACACGCCACCACCGCCTTCGCCGCCGCGGTGGCGCTCGGCGCCTTATGGCCGAAGGTCCGTCCATTGCTTTGGGCCTACGCGGTGGTCATCGCGCTCAGCCGCGTGGTGATCACCGCGCACTATCCAAGTGATGTCGTCGGCGGCGCCATGCTCGGCGTGTTGGGCGCGATCCTCGTCCGCAACTGGTTCGCCGCGCGCCGTCTGGTGTTCGCGGTAACGGTTGATGGGCGCGTGACCGCGTTTCCTGGACCTTCGCTGCACCGGATCAAATCGGTTGTCCGCAAATCCCTGCGCGCTATGGCAAACGCGCCGGCCTACGTCGCCCCGACGGCCGCGGCGCGCCCCATCGCGCCCGTTGCGCCTGCGGCTCGGGCGGGCAGCGGGACTGACCGAGCGGGCATACGCGCCGGCGAAACGATACCAGGTGTCTGCGTTGTCGTTCCGGTGCGCAATGAGGCCGGCAACATCGTGCCGCTCGTCGCCGAGATTGCCGCAGCCCTCGACGGCGAGAGCTTCGAGGTGGTCTACGTCAACGACGGCTCAAGCGACGAGACCGAGACCGAGCTCGCGCGGCTCATGCAAGAGCGCCCTTGGTTGCGCCAGATGAAGCACGCGCAATCGTGCGGCCAATCCGCGGCCGTGTGCACGGGGGTCGCGGCTGCCCGCGCCTCGATCATTGTCACCATCGACGGCGACGGCCAGAACGATCCGGCATTCATCCCCGCTCTGTTGCAGACGCTGCGCCGCGGCGCCCCGACAGTGGGTCTCGTCGCCGGCCAGCGGGTGGGCCGCAAGGCTTCAGGCTTCAAGCGGCTGCAGTCAGGTATCGCCAACGCGGTTCGCGGCCTCGTGCTCAACGACGGCACGCGCGACACCGGCTGCGGGTTGAAGGCATTTTATCGTGACGTGTTCCTGCGGTTGCCTTATTTCGACGGGCTGCATCGATTTCTCCCTGCCCTGGTACGGCGTGAAGGTTATGACATCGGTTATGTCGATGTGGTGGATCGCGCCCGCCTCCATGGCCAGTCGAACTATGGTCTCTGGGACCGCCTCTGGGTCGGTATTCTCGATCTCCTCGGCGTGTGGTGGTTGATCCGTCGCAAGAAACGCGTCCCGGTGATATCGGAGGTGAATTGAATGCTGGTTGATCTGTCGCGCGCGGCGGGCACGTATCTGCAGGACGTGTTCGTCGGAAAATTCGACTGGGGCCTTTTGATCGGCTACGTCGCGCAAGGCATGTTCTTCATGCGCTTCGTCGTGCAGTGGATTGCATCTGAGCGGGCCGGGCGCAGTGTGCTGCCGACGGCGTTTTGGTTCTTCTCCATCGTCGGCGGCATCATGCTGCTTGGCTATGCGCTCTACCGCAAGGACCCGGTGTTTATCATCGGCCAAGCGTTCGGCGTATTCGTCTATCTCCGCAATCTGCAATTCGTCCTGCGCGCCGGGAGTGAGACAACGACCACGGCGATGTAGCGGGTCGCGATTGTCCATCCAGATCGCGGCCACGGATCGAGAGGCGAGTATGCATCCGGCCATCGCTCATCTTGTTAGAAGCGCGCTGCTGATTGCCGCGGTCGGGGGCGGCACGCCGGCGCTCTCGCAAAGTGCCGACACGGTGCTACTGAACGGCAAGATTGTGACGCTCGACGCCAGTGCTTCGGTGCAGGAAGCCCTCGCCATTCGTGACCATGGGATCGTTGCGGTCGGCCGCTCGGCCGATATCCGCGCGCTGGCGGGCCCGGCGACGCGGCTGATTGATCTCGGCGGGCGCGCCGTGATTCCGGGCCTGATCGATTCCCATATCCATGCGATCCGAGCGGCGTTGTCCTATGCGACCGAGGTCAACTGGATCGGCACGCACTCCATCCCGGAGGCGCTCGCGCGCATTCGCGCGGCGGCGCAGGGCAGCAAAGCGGGAGCGTGGATCGTCGTCGCCGGCGGCTGGACGGACCAGCAATTCGCGGAACGCCGCCGGCCGACGCAAGCCGAGCTTCTGTCCGCGGCCCCCGACAATCCGGTCTATATTCAGCTCTTCTATGGCGCCGCACTGCTGACCCCGGCGGCTTTCAAGCTTCTCAACATTGCAAGCGATGCCGACGTGCCGCCGCGCGGCAAGCTCGAGCGCGACGCGCAGGGCCATCCGACCGGCTGGATCTTTGGCGATCTGCCGACAATCACGGGCCTGTTCGCCAAATTGCCGACGCCGGATTTCAAGCAAAAGGTCGAGGGCACGCGTGCGTTCTTCCGCGAGCTCAATCGTCTCGGCCTCACCGGGGTGGTTGATCCGGGCGGGTTCAATCTCGGCGCCGCCGACTATCAGCCGCTGTTCAAGGTCTGGCAGGACCGCGCGCTGACGATCCGCGTGAGCTACAGTTTATTTGCGCAGCGCGCCGGCAAGGAGCTCGAAGACTTTCAGGATCTCACGCAGCTCCTGCCTATGGGGTTCGGCGACGATATGCTGCGTTTCAACGGCATCGGCGAGGCCATTACCGTCGGGATGTATAACAACGACGCGCCCTCGCCGGCGCAGCAGGCTCAGTTCTACGACGTGATCAAATGGGCGGCGCAGCGCCGCCTGTCGCTCACGATCCACTGGCATCACGACCGATCGGTCGGCCAGCTGCTCGATCTGTTCGAGCGGGTCAACCGGGAGGTGCCGATTGCGGAGCTGCGCTGGTCGATCGCGCACCTGGAGGACGGCTCGCCGGAGACGTTTCGGCGGATGCAGGCGCTGGGCATCGGCTGGACCATGCAGGACGCGCTCTACTTCGACGGCGAGCAATTTATCAAGGAGCGGGGTGCCGAGGCGGTGCGCCGCATGCCGCCGATCGTGACGGCGGAGAGAATCGGCGTGCACGTCGGCGGCGGTACCGACGCGCACCGCGTGATGTCTTACAATCCCTTTGTCGCGCTGCAATGGATGCTTGATGGAAAGACGGTCGGCGGCACGCCGACGCGCGCTCCGCAGGAGACCCCGACGCGCGAGCTTGCGCTCCGTCTCTACACCGCAGGCAGCGCCTGGTTCGCGCATGACGAGCACCGCCGCGGTTCACTCGAGGTGGGCCGCCTGGCCGATCTCGCGGTGCTGTCGAAGGACTATCTGAGCGTACCGGTTGACGAGGTGGGTAGCATCGAAGCGCTGCTGACCATGGTCGGCGGCCGGATCGTCTACGCCGCCGGTCCCTATGCGCCGCTCGAACGGCCGCATCCGGAAAACTGAGGTTGGCGCGTTCGCTGGGGCTGTACTCAGACCGTGGCGCGCAGCGCCGCAAATCCCCTCTCGAGATCGGCGATCAGATCACTCAAGGCTTCGAGCCCGATATGCAGGCGGAGCGCCGGACCTCCCGGTGCCCAGTTCGTCGCCGTGCGATAGTCGCTGCAGTCGAACGCGATCACCAGGCTTTCGTAGCCGCCCCACGAATAGCCCAATCCAAAAAGGGCGAGCTCATCGAGGAAGGCGTGGACCGCGGCCTCCGGTACGGGCTTGAGGACGACGCTGAATAGCCCCGAGGCACCGATGAAGTCGCGCCGCCAAATGGCATGTCCGGGATCATCTTCGAGGGCCGGATGCAGAACCCGCAAGACCTCGGGCCGCCCCCGCAGCCAGCGCGCCACCGCGAGCGCGGATTCCTGGTGTCGTGCGAGCCGCACGCCCATGGTCCGCAGCCCGCGCAGACCCAAATAGATATCGTCCGGGCCGACACACAGGCCCATGGTGCCGACCGTGTCCTTCAGGGCGGGGCAAGTGGCCCGGTTGGCCGATACGGTCCCGAGCATGAGATCGGAATGGCCGCCGATGTATTTCGTCCCGGCTTGGATCGAGAGATCGACGCCCTTGTCGAGCGGGCGACAGAACAGCGGCGTCGCCCAGGTGTTATCCATGAGCACCAGCGCCTTGCGCTCGTGGGCGACGGCGGCGATCGCCGGCACGTCCTGCATCTCGAACGTTTGCGAGCCCGGCGCCTCGGTAAAGACCGCGCGGGTGTTCGCCTGCATCAGCCGAGCGATGCCGCTGCCGATCAGCGGATCATAATAGGTGGTCGTGACGCCGAGCCGCTCGAGCACGCTGTCGCAGAATGTCCGGGTTGGGCGGTAGACGCTGTCGGTGACCAGGATATTGTCGCCGGACCGGACTACCGCGAGGAGTGCCGTCGAGATGGCCGCGAGGCCCGAGGGCAGAAGCGCCACGCCTGCGCAGGCGGGCCCTTCGATTGCCGCGAGCGCCTGTTCGAGCGCCTCCGAGGTCGGAGTCCCGCGGCGGCCGTATTGATAGCGGGAACGATGGGCGGCGAAATCGGCGGCGCTCGGATAGAGCAGGGTCGAGGCATGATAGACGGGCGGATTGACGAAGCCGCAGGATGCCTCGGGGTCGCGCCCGCCCGTCACCAGACGCGTGTCGGGGGCCAATTCCGGCTGGTTCGGGTCGTCGCTCGGTCTTTTGCGCATGTCCGGGGCATTTACCGCGTTGCCAGCGGGGGGCGTCAAGCCCTTGACCTATCCGGCGTGGCGTTCTGAGATGATCCTGGGAAGTATCGTGCGCGGATTGGGTACACGATCTTAAGGCGATGGACCGGCGTGGGCGCAGCCCGTATCCGGCGCGGACACCAAAAAGGGTTCTTGCATGCAACGCGTATTCGCTGCGCTCGTGATGTCGGGGGCGATCGGGCTTACGGGGCAAACGGCGGCGGCGCAGACGCTGAAGAAGGTCCAGGATCGAGGCATGCTGGTCTGCGGCGTGAGCCAGGGCCTGCCGGGCTTCTCCAATCCGGACGATCGAGGCAACTGGTCCGGGCTCGATGTGGAGTTTTGCCGCGCGGTCGCGGCCGCGATCTTCAATGACGCAAAGAAAGTGAAGTTCACGCCGCTATCCGCCAAGGACCGCTTCGAAGCGCTTCGGTCAGGCGAGATCGACGTGCTCTCACGCAATACGACCTGGACGTTGTCGCGCGATGTCTCGATGAACTTCGCCGCCATCAATTACTACGACGGCCAAGGCTTCATGGTACGCAAGGCGCTGAAAGTGAACTCGGCCCTGGAACTCAACGGCGCCACCGTGTGCACACAGACCGGGACGACGACCGAGCTGAACCTCGCCGACTATTTCCGCGCTCATCAGATGAAGTACGAGGTAGTCGCTTTCGCCAGTGCCGATGAGACCATCAAGGCGTACGAAACCGGCCGTTGCGACGTGTTCACAACCGATATGTCGCAGCTCTTTGCCGAGAGGCTCAAGCTCAGCAGTCCGAACGACCACATGATCCTGCCGGAGATCATCTCCAAGGAGCCGCTGGGGCCGGCCGTGCGCCACGGCGATGACCAGTGGTTCAATATCGTCAAGTGGACCCATTTCGCCATGCTCAACGCCGAGGAGCTCGGCGTCTCGTCGAGGACCATCGATGACGCGCTCAAATCGGACCAACCCGAGATCAGGCGGCTTGTGGGAACCGAGGGTAATTTCGGCGAGCAGCTCGGGCTGACCAAGGATTGGGTGGTACGCATCATCCGCCTCGTCGGCAATTACGGCGAAGTGTTCGAACGCACCGTGGGGGCCGGCTCCAAGCTTGGCATCGCCCGCGAATTGAACAATCTTTGGAACAAGGGCGGAATTCAATACGCGCCGCCGATCCGCTAAGCTGAGCGCGGTTCATCCGGCAGCCTCTACCGACGCGCCTGGAGACGTGATGGCGCAGGCCGATCCCTCAGCCCGACACACTCTGGCAGCCTTCGTGCACAATCCGAAGGTTCGCGGATTCTTCTATCAAGCCATATTGCTGCTATTCGTGCTGTGGCTCGGCTACGCGTTCGCCACCAATGCGAGCACCAACTTGCAAGGGCAGGGGATTGCGACCGGCATCGGTTTCCTCTCCAACACGGCCGGTTTCAGCGTCAATCAATCGCTGATTCCCTACCAGGAGTCCGACACCTACGGCCGCGTCTTTGTCGTCGGCCTGTTGAATACGCTCCTCGTTGCCGGTCTTGGCGTCGTGTTGGCGACGATTCTCGGATTCATTGTCGGGATTGCGCGCCTTTCGTCGAATTGGCTCTTGGCACGGCTCGCTGGCGCCTATGTGGAATTCATCCGCAATCTGCCGCTGCTGTTCCAAATGCTGTTCTGGTACTTCGCCGTGCTCTCAACCTTGCCGGCACCGCGTCAGAGCATCTCGCTGTTCGCCGATGTTTTCCTCAACAATCGCGGCCTGTTTCTGCCGCGCCTGCTCTGGCTCGATGGCAGCGCGCTGATCATCGCCGCCATCATCGCGGCCGTTGCGGCCTGCATCGCGCTGAAGGTTTGGGCGAACCGGAGGCAAGAAAGTACCGGGCGAACGTTTCCCGTCCTTTCAACCGGCATGGCGCTTGTCGTTGCCTTGCCGGTGCTGGCGTTCATCGCAAGCGGGTTTCCACTCCAGCTGGAATGGCCGCGACTGAGCGGATTCAATTTCGTCGGCGGGTTGCGGATTATTCCGGAATTTACCGCTCTTCTCGTCGCGCTGACTACCTATACGGCCGCCTTCATCGCCGAGATCGTGCGCGCGGGCGTGCTTGCCGTGCCCTATGGACAGACGGAAGCTGCCGCTTCGCTCGGTCTGCGGCGCTGGGCGACGCTACGCCTCGTGGTCGTTCCGCAGGCCTTGCGCGTCATCCTGCCGCCGCTGACGAGCCAGTACCTGAACCTCACGAAGAATTCGTCGCTGGCAACCGCGATCGGCTATCCCGACCTGTTCGCGGTGTTTGCCGGGACGACCCTCAACCAGACCCACCAGGCGATCGAGATCATCGCCATCACCATGGCGGTCTATCTTCTGATTTCGCTGGTCACGAGCCTGCTCATGAACTGGTACAACGCGCGCATGCGCGTGGTCGAGCGATGAAGGGCGTGGCATGAACGAGGACCATCCCGCGGCCGCCTCCGATCCGCGCGATCCAGCCGGACCATGGTCGCCGCTGACACAAGCCGCTCGGCTCGTCGGCTGGGGGCGGCGCAACCTGTTCAACTCATGGTTCAACACGCTCCTCACCCTGCTCAGCCTTTGCCTCATTTGGCTCGTGGTCGTTCCGGCGAGCAAATTCCTCTTGATCGATGCGGTGTGGAGCGGCGCCGGGCGCAACGACTGTTTGGCGAAAGCGGGCGCCGCAGCCGGTGCTTGTTGGCCCTTTATTGCCGCCAAGCTCCGGCAGCTTGCCTATGGGTTCTATCCGGCCGAGCAACTCTGGCGACCGAATCTCACCTTTGCGCTGGGAGTGCTCCTCGTGGTGCCGCTCCTGATCCCGCGCATTCCCTACAAGACCGCGAATGCGATCGCGTTCTTCGGCGTATTTCCGATCGCGGCCTTTTTCCTTTTGGTCGGCGGCGTGCCGGGCCTGCCGCTCGTCGGCACGGGGGCTTGGGGCGGCCTGCTGGTGACGTTGGTCTTGGCTGTGAGCGGGATTGTGATCTCGCTGCCGTTGGGTATCCTGCTGGCGCTCGGCCGGCGTTCGCAGCTGCCGGTGGTCCGCGTCCTGTCGGTGATCTTCATCGAGTTCTGGCGCGGCGTGCCGCTGGTCACGGTGCTGTTCTTCGCGACCTTCATGCTGCCGCTGTTCCTGCCCAACGGGTCGCAGATCGACGCGTTGTTGCGGGCGCTTGTCGGCGTGGCCCTGTTTGCGGCCGCCTACATGGCGGAGGTCGTGCGCGGCGGCTTGCAGGCGATCCCGCGCGGGCAATACGAAGGCGCCATGGCGCTCGGTATCGGCTACTGGCGGATGATGGCGCTTGTCGTCCTGCCGCAGGCGCTGCGGCTGGTGATTCCGGGCATCGTCAACACGTTCATCGGCCTGTTCAAGGACACGACGCTCGTGCTCATCGTCTCCATTTTCGATTTTCTCGGGCAGCTCCAGGCCGCCTTCGCCGATCCCAATTGGGCAACGCCAGTCACCCTCTTTACCGGCTTCGCCTTCGGCGGCATGGTATATTTCTGTTTCTGCTTCGGAATGTCGCGTTATTCGCTCTTTGTCGAGCGGCGGCTCGACACCGGCCATCGCTAGCGCATGTGCCGGCAAGGTGGCCGCCGTTTGCCGACAAGAACATGCACCACACAGTGACGACAAAGAGCGGGATATTGCCAAGCATGACCGAGCCGACCGCGCAACCGGGTCCCGCGCGCACCGATGCACCGGCATCGGCCGGTGGCCTCGGCATAGCGAGGACAAGGAGCGAGGCAGCCGTCGACATGATCGGGGTGCACAAATGGTTCGCCGACTTCCATGTGCTGCGCGGCATCGACCTCAAGGTCATGCGCGGCGAGCGGATCGTCGTCTGCGGTCCTTCGGGCTCAGGCAAATCGACCATGATCCGCTGCATCAATCGCCTCGAGGAGCATCAAGAGGGGCGGATCATCGTTGACGGAATCGAGCTGACCAGCGATTTGAAGCGGATCGACGAGGTTCGCCGCGAGGTCGGCATGGTGTTTCAGAGCTTCAACCTGTTTCCCCACCTCACGGTCCTGCAGAACTGCACCCTGGCACCGATCTGGGTGCGCAAGATGCCGAAGAAGGAAGCCGAGGCGCTGGCGATGCTTTACCTCGAGCGCGTCAAGATTCCCGAGCAGGCGAAGAAATATCCGGGCCAGCTTTCCGGCGGCCAGCAGCAGCGCGTGGCGATTGCGCGCGCGCTGTGCATGCGGCCGAAGATCATGCTGTTCGACGAGCCCACATCCTCGCTCGACCCGGAAATGGTCAAGGAAGTGCTCGACACCATGGTGGGGCTTGTGCTCGACGGCATGACCATGCTGGTCGTGACCCATGAGATGGGCTTTGCCCGCCAGGTAGCGAATCGGGTCGTGTTCATGGATCAAGGGCAGATCGTCGAAGCGAATGCACCCGAGGCTTTCTTCTCCCATCCGCAGCACGAGCGGACCAAACTCTTCCTCAGCCAGATCCTGCGTTGACCTCGATGACCGATTTGCAAAAGTGGCTGATCTTCCTCGGCGTGACCGTGGCCGGGGTCGTCGTGTCGTACCTGTGGCTCGACCAGCCGATCGCATTCTTCGTGCACGATCACGTGCGGCAGTTCAGCATATTCAGCAAGATCACCCAGTTTCCCGAGCTGATCGCACCGTTCGCCGGCGCGCTGCTCTTGGCGCTGGGGCTCCTTGCGCTCGCCGGACGCTCCATGGCGAAGCCGCAGACAACGATATTTCTGTGCGGGTTGAGCCTCATCGTGGCCGGAGCCATCAAGACCGAGCTCAAATATGTTTTCGGCCGCACCTGGCCCGAGACGTGGGTGCGCAACAACCCGTCGCTCATTCACGATGGCGTCTATGGTTTCAACCCGTTCCACGAAGGAATCGCCTACTCGTCGTTCCCGTCCGGGCACACGGCGGCGACTTGCGCGCTGATGTCGGTGTTGTGGATCTGCTACCCGCGTTATTGGCCGCTATATTTGGCAGCCATCCTCGCCGTCTCGATCGGTCTAGTCGGCGCCGACTATCATTTTCTCAGCGATGTGATCGCCGGCATCTTCGTCGGCACATCCACAGGCTGGATGCTGGTCGCGGCCTGGAACACGGGCTTCCGCCGCGCAGCTTCCGATGCGGCTCAGGCGGAAACGCGCGCCTGATCGCGGTACTTTTGCGCGCGGCACGCGTCGGGCCTGGATCACTCCATTCCTATTCCTAGCCCAGCGCGGGCGGTCTCCAGCTCATTGATCGCTTGGCGCAGCGCGCGCTGCGCTCTGGCCTTATCGCCTGCTTCGCAAGCGGCGCACACCTCTTCGAGGTACCCGCCTGCTAGCGCGGAATCGCGCGCTAATTGCGCCGCGCCGCGGAAGCTGCGGCGCTCCTTCGTGGGGGCCATCACACTTCCCCCAACACCGATGCCATCATTAGTCTGCGCCCGCGCTGTGATTGAAGCTGTTCAATATCGCTCACTTTCAAAACGGTCCACTGTGCAATTCAAGACGGACACTTCACCCCCGCCCGTGCGCTTGCCGAACCGATCCGAGAAGATGATGGCCCCGTCGCGCCGCGTTCCGCGCCTTTGCCCGCCCTTGCTCAGGTGCGGCCGGCGAGGAGGGGGCCGCCGGCCTTCTTCCAGGCCGCGATGCCGCCCTCGACGTGGCAGGCGGAACGAAGGCCCGCGTCCTGCGCCGCTTGCGCCGCCATGGCGGAGCGTTCGCCGAAGGCGCAGTAGAACAGGATGCGCTTGCCGCTCGCGGCGGCGAGCTCGTGCAGCAATCCGCCGGGGGCGACGTTTTCCTGCAGGTCGGGATAGGGTGCGTGCAGCGAGCCCGGGATGACGCCGTGCTTCTCGCGCTCGTTGCGCTCGCGCAGGTCGATGAACGCCACATCGGAGCGGCCCAGGAGATCAAGCGCTTGCGGCACTCCCACCGCCCAGCCGCGCCGGGCGATCTCCGCCTGGGCGAGGCCGACGTGCATATTGGCCGGCACCGCCACGTCCATCATTTTCGGATTGTCGAGCTTGAGGTTGTTCATCAGGTCGACGTATTCGTCGACCGACTTGACCTGCAGGCGCGGATTGAAGGCCTTTTCCTCGCCGATGGTGCTGACGGTGTCGCCCTTGTAGTCGTGCGCCGGGTAGACGAGCGTGTCGTCCGGCAATTTCAGCAGCCGGCCGAAGATCGAGGCATATTGGGCGCGCGCATCGCCGTTCTGAAAATCGGTGCGCCCGGTGCCGCGGATCAACAGCGTGTCGCCGGTGAACACCCGGTCGGGCAGGAGGAAGCTGTAGGAATCGTTGGTGTGGCCGGGCGTGTAGAGGACGTCGAGGCTCAGGCCCTCGATCTGCAGCTTGTCACCCTCACACACGCGCATCGACACGACATCGACGCCGCTCTGCTCACCCATGACGGTGATGCAATGGGTGCGGTCGCGCAGGGCGCCGAGCCCGGTGATGTGATCGGCGTGCAGATGCGTATCGATCGCCTTGACGAGTTTTAGATCGAGCTCACTCACCAGCCGCAGATAGCGCTCGACCTTCTCCAACACCGGATCGATGATCAGCGCCTCGCCGCCCGGCCTGCTGGCCAGCAGGTAGCTATAGGTTCCGGAAACGCTGTCGAACAGTTGGCGGAAGATCATGGGTGCACCGGATAACACTTCGTCCCGCCGGGGATACCTGCAAGCCTATACCGCAATCCCAATCCGACCCAGAAAATTTTCGCTGTCGGCGGCCGGCCGGAGGCAATATTCTTTTCCAGTCTGGTTCGGGACGATCCTGCCGCTCTGATGAGTCCATAGCGCAGGACACAAGTGACCCAACAGCGACATATCGAACGCGTTGCTGGTCCTCTTATGACCTGCCGGGAAGAATGACTTTGCAGATGCGCCTTATACCGCAGCGGGCCCCATAAGCCGTTCCAAGCCGTCCCTCGCGGCCCTCACCACGCTCCCGGTTGCCGTGGGTAATAATAATTGCCGCCGTTCTGGCGCGTGTAGCCATACTGAGTGTCCCAACCGCCCCAGCGATTGAAGCCGAAGCCGTCCTCGTCCGAGGGGTTACGGCGCGCAACGCGGTCGTCCGGCCGTTTGCGCATCGCCAGGCCACCCTGCGGCTGGTTGTTCAGCACCACGACGAACTCCGTTCGATAGTTGGTCTCGCGGTTGAGCGGCTCGTCCGAGATGATGAGCGAGGATCGCGGCAATGCGGTCGGCGCGATGCGATCGAGCACATCCTGCGGGATGGTGATGCGGTCAAGCGCGTCCTTGGCGTTGTCGCCGCTGTCGATCGTGACCGCGGTCCATCGCAGGCCGCCGTCGGTGCGATTGACCGCCGTGAATACATGCGTGCCGATCGGTTTGTCGGGATCGCGGATCGTGATCGGGACTTCGAGGGTCGCCTCGAAGCCGCGCCGAACATAGAGCCGCTGCGTGGCACGGCTGATAAACACCGATACTGGCTCGAGCGCGAGCTTTGCCTCGCGCGCTGCCTTGGCGCTGGCCGCCTTCTCGGCCTCGGCCGCCTTGGCGGCGTTCTGTGCCGCCGCGGCCGCGTCGAGCTTCGACTTCGCGTCGGCCTTGGCAGTGTCGAGCTGCGTGCCGAGCTCCGCAACTTTGGCGGCGGCCTTCTGCTTCAGGTCCTCGGCCCCCGCTTTGGCTTGGTCCGTCTGGGCAGCGGCGAGCGCATTCTCGGCGAACGTGAGTTCGGCGTCGGCGCGGGTCTTGAGCCATTCCAGTTTGCGCTGGGAGGCCGGGAGCGGCGCCGCCTCGCGTGCCGCCGCTGCCGCGGCGCTCTTCGCCTCGTCGGCCTTCTTGGCGGCATCGGCCGCTTCGCGGGCGAGCGTTTCGGCGCGCGCCGGCGCAGCCGCGAGGGCCTCCGGCTGCAGTGCGAACAACGCCGGATGGGAAAACTCGACCGGGTCCGCAGCGTTCGGCGCGACGATCACGCGCATGCCGATCCGAGTCCTGCCGAACAGCTTCTCCGCAAAGCCATAGGGCATCCGCACGCAACCGTGCGAGGCGGCATATCCGGGCAGCGGCCCGCCGTGCAGCGCGATGCCCGACCAAGTGATGCGCTGCATGTTCGGCATCCAGGCATCGTCATAGAGGCTGGAGTGATGGTCCTTGTCCTTCTCCACGACGCTAAAGACGCCGGCAGGGGTCTCGCGTCCCGTAGTGCCGGTGGATACCGGCGCGCGCAGGGTCCGGCCGTCGGCGTCGTAGACGGTCACCTGCTGGCTCTTGATCGACACGATCGCCATGATTGGCTCATCGGCATCACGCTGGGCCGCAGCCTCGCTGGGGCGCACCTGATTCGACGCGGCGCAGGCGGGCGCCGCTGCGGTCAGTGCCGTCAGCGCGGCCGTGGCGGCGACCGCCACGATGGCGGGAAGCCCGGATCGCCAGATTGCCGTGGCGGATTGCGCCCTCGCGTATCGATTTATCATGCCATGCTCCTGCTCCGGGGGCCTCTGCCGAGGGAATCCCGATGCAACAAATGACGGTAACGGGTGAATGGTTCCCGTCTTGCGGCCTGCGGTCAATACGCGCCTGCGCGAAGGCTGCCCGGTTGAGCGGAACCGAAGTCGGTTCCCGCCTTGCCGACGATATCGTGCGGTACATGACTATGGATGTGGCACATAGCCGAAGGCAAGGTCGACCTGCTTGCTCGGTCGTCAAGAGCACTTGCTGATGGAACAGGGTGCCCGCTGTTTGGGCGATTAGCAACCAGGGGGCGCGCGGCCAACGCCAGACGCCGTTTGATTGGAAGGTGGCGCGGCCATAGCAAGGCGAAGAATTTTTTCAACGTCCCGATCCAGTTTAGGGGTATCGGGCGCCAAGTGCATGTGCACCTTCACGTTCCGATCATACATTCGCCACGCCAAGGCCGGATATCTTTGCTCCAATACCGGGCCACGCTCTCCTTGATGCCAAAAGTGGTCGAACTTAACGCGTGGACTGTTCGGACAATCAGGGTCATAAACTTTTCGGGGACCGATTCCGATCCAGGTCAACCTACCAGCGACGCCGTTCCTCTTAGGCTTCGCTCCTATCCCTCCGATACCGATCACCGCATCGAATTTCCGGCCGCGGACTGAACCCATGCAATCGTTGGAACCAAACTCCCCCGCCTGAGGGTCGCCTGAGGGTCGGGATCGCCATGGTGCGTTCCCTTGTAAATTAGCGTTCGCATCATATACGGGGATCCGATACGCAAGACAGAAGCTATTCTGCGGCTTGCCGTAGCGGCAGGCGGACGGTCTCTAGCCCGTCCGCCTCCGTTGCCGAGATCGTCGTGCGCACCATAAGCCGCGCCTCGTGCGCGGGCCAGGGCCGTCCACGATGCATAGTTGCGCGGTTGTCCCACATGACGACATCACCGCTGCGCCAGGTATGCACGTAACTCGTCCCCGGTGCTGTCGCGCTATCCATCAGCTCGTTGATCAACTTTTTCGCCGCCGCGCGCTCCATGCCTTCGATCGCATAGGCATGCGAGGCGAGGTAGATCGCGCTGCGGCCATTTACCGGATTCTTCCACACCATTCGCCAGCATTGCGGCGGCAGCGCCGCACGCTCCTCGGCGCTCGCGAGATCGGGCGCAATCTGGCCGCGCGAATGCGCATAGTCGTGCCAGGCGAAGGAGTTCTCGAGCTTCTGGCGCAGCGCCGGCTCGAGCCGCTCGAAGGCGAGGCGAGTCGATACGTATTCGGTTTCGCCGCCACGCGCCGGGATTATGCGCGCCGACAGCACCGAGGTCAGCGCCGGCACGCGTTTGAACGAGCTGTCCGTATGCCACAGCTGGTTTGCTTTGTTGCGCAAGGCGAGCCGGTGGTCGGCCGGCACGACCTCGCCGTTCTCGCCGATCGTGCTGAGGATCACAAAATGCGTGCCCGTGCCCTGCGAGCCGACCTTGGTCGCCTCGGGCGGACCGAAGCGGCGCGAGAAAGCAAGTTGGACTTCATCGTTCACCTCTTGACCGCGGAAGACCAAGACCGAATGTTCCTCGAAAGCTGCGCGCACCGCCGCGTACGCGGCATCGTCAGCCGCGACCTGGGCAAGTGTCACGCCGCGCAACTCGGCGGCGAAGCCTGGACCCAGCGGGACTATTTCCATAGTCGAGCCCTCCGTCGCTCGGGTATTGACCTGACTCTCTGCCAAAACCCGCCGGCCGGCAAGAGAAGCCCCGTGTGCTAGGGAAATCGGCTTCGATCCGGGTCTCCTCCGGACCACGATTCGAGCCGGTCCGGCCATTGCGGCGACGAGCGGCGGGGGGGCGCGATATGGCGTGCTGACGTTGGGTGCTGTCCTGACGCGCCCCGCGTCCGAAATCCGCGGTGCAGGAAATTGCAGCGAACACCGTCTCAATATGCTAGGCCGCGGGCGGTGACCGGCCAGATGGTCTCGACCTTGCGACCGCGAACGCCGACGTACCAATCGTACACATTGCAGGTCGGGTCACAGTGGCCGGGGACGAGCCTCAGCTTGTCGTTCACCTTGAGGACGCCATCAGGATCGGCAATCACGCCGTGCTCGTCGGAACACTTGACGTACTTCACATCGCTCCTGCCGAAGACTACGGGCAGCCCGCTGTCGACGGACTGAGCCTTGAGGCCTGCGTCGCACACCGCTTTGTCGGCTTTCGCGTGGCTCATGACGGAGGTCAGAATGAAGAGCGCGTTCTCCCATTCGCCTTGGTCGATCCGCCTGCCGTGCTTGTCGAGGACGCGGCCGTAGTCGGCATCCATGAAGGCGTAGGAGCCGCACTGCAACTCGTTGTAGACGCCCGAGTTGCCCTCAAAGTAGTACGAGCCTGTTCCGCCGCCGGTAACGATGTCACAGCTGAAGCCTTCGGCTTGCAACGCGTCCACCGCCTTGCTCACCATAGCGACCGCGAGGTCGATCTTAGTCCTGCGGTCCTCGTACTTTTCGAGATGCTGCATCGCGCCTTGGTAAGCTTGGATGCCGGAGAACTTGAGTCCCGGCGCAGAAACAATCGCCTTGGCGATCTCAAGCACTTGAGATGTCGTCATCACGCCGCAGCGGCCCGCGCCGCAGTCGATCTCCACAAGACATTCGATCGTCGTAGCGTGGCGCGTGGCGGCCGCTGATAGATCGGCGACGTTCGCGAAGTCGTCGACGCAGACGATTATCCGCGCGCCAAGCTTCGGAAGCTGCGCGAGCCGGTCGATCTTGGCAGGGTCGCGGACCTGATTCGACACCAGCATGTCCTCGACGCCGGCGCGCACGAAGCTCTCCGCCTCCGAAACTTTCTGGCAGCAGAGGCCGACCGCCTCGCCGAGTTCGATCTGGATGCGGGCGACATCGATCGACTTGTGCATCTTGCCATGAGCGCGGTGGCGCACACCCATCTGACGGCATAAATCGCGCATTTTGAATATATTGCGTTCTAACGCGTCGAGATCGATGATCAGTGCCGGAGTCTGAACTTCCGCTTCGTCCATGCCGATGGTGGCGGGTACGTTGTAGCCGACCTCGAGCCGGCTGAACTTCTCGGTCATTGCATTCATGGGGTTCTTTCCCGTGCGTAGGAGGCCTTGCTCAGCGCAATGTTGGCCTATTTGAACGGTGCGTCCAACCGCGGAACGTGCGGCTGTGCCGGCGACCCCACGGCATGACTCGTTTTGACCCGTTGCGGGCATTTTGCACTTCCGATAGAAGATCTTCTAATAAATAGGCCCCAAGAATTGGAAGGCGCAGTGAACCAGAAACAGCGCAAACACCTCTCCGCGAGGTGCCGATGCGGTAAGGTGAAGTTCGAGGCGGCCGGCCCGCCGATTCTGACCTGCTCCTGTTATTGCACGAGTTGCCAAGAAGCCGGACGTCAATTCGAGCAGCTGGCTTCTGCGCCGCCCGTGCTCGATCCCGACGGCGGAACAGGCTTCATCCTTTATCGAAAGGATCGAGCGCAATGTGTGACAGGCCAGCAGTATCTTGAAGAGCATTGGCTCAAACCCGATTCCCCGACCCGACGGGTCGTTGCCAAATGCTGTAATTCGGCAATGTTCCTCGACTTCACCAGGGGACACTGGCTGTCGATGTTCCGGAACCGCTGTCCGACAGACGCACCTCCGCTTGAAATGCGGGTCATGACAAAAGAGCGGCGCGTCGGCGTCGAGCTTTCCGATGACTTGCCGAACTATAATGGCCACTCCGGCAAGTTTATGTTGAAGCTGATCGCCGCTTGGATTGCTATGGGTTTCCGTAGGCCTGAAATCACCTTGGGGAAGACGGTACACAGGGCGCAGTAATCACCCGCCATATTGCATCTGCAGGGAAGCACAATCCAAAGACCGCCGTTGACCCTATCCAGACTCCAATTCGAGATCGCCAAACCAGCCCGCACCGTTGCCGGCTAGGGTCAGTCCGATCACGATCGAATGAGCGGTCTCAGGTATGTCGATCTCGGCCGCGTACCTGCCCCAGCGCGGCGACCGCACCGGCCGCCCGACCATGCCGACCGCGGCCGGCATCGTCGATGGCACCCCTTCGCGCCAAACCTCGACGTAGAGCTGCGTGCCGGTCCCCGGGCCTTGCACCTCGGCCCGCATGGCCCCGCCAAAACGAAGCCGCTTGCCACGCCAGGCCTCGGCGGAGAATGTCTGTTTCAGCCGACCTGCCCCCCAGCGCCAAGGCGCGGACGCCCGCGCGATGTACAGGCTACGCCCGCCGCGCGGCGAACCCGCATCGAATAGCGCAACCCGGTACGCGTGCGTACTTCGATTGCCAGACCAGTCCCATCCTTCGGGCACGTCGCCGCTGCCGGCAAGTTCCAGGTTGGTTGCCGCCGGTGCCAGCTCGCGCTTGGGCGACTGCAACCGCCGCCCAGTCCGGGTGGAACGTGCAGACGACGTCGTTTCCACGAACGCAAGCACGTCGTAGCTGCGCCGCGGGTCGGCGGCTTGCAGATAGTTCTTCTGTGCGTGCGCGGCCGAATACACCGCACCGATGGAGCGTGACAACGGCCCCGATGCCAGCCAGTCGGCGACCGGTCCCGCCGGAGGCGCTGTCGCCAGATCGAGCAAAAAGGCAGGCGTATCTGCTGCGGCAAGCACCTGGTCGAGGCTTCCTTCCGGGGCAGGAGCAACCGTGTGGGTCACCAGCCCACGCCCCATCTCTATCGCCTGGAACGAGCCCTGATTGAACGCAAAGCCTACCACCAGCTGCCGGCGGTCGAACAACGTATGCAAGCGGCTGCCCATGTTGGGGATCGGCTTCTTGTCATCCGTAAAGTATCTGGTCTCTCTCGCTGCGTGACCGTTGTGGGCCCAGAGCACCGCTTTTGCCTCCGGCCCATCTAGCTTAAGCAGCGCGGCCACGTTCTCTGCCATCGCCACGTCGCGCGACCCTGTCGAGGGGTGGGACAGGGAGAGCCTATAGCGCGCGCTCTGATCGAGCACGACGGCGTTGAGGCGCGCGAGCTGCCATTCAAGCTCGCCGGTCGCCGCAACCCAAATTGGGCGTTCGCACGCGAAGGCCTCGAGTATGCGCTCGATGCACGTGAGCGCGGCATCGCGTGCCTCGCCGGGAAACAAGTGAAAATGATCTGCAGAAATATCGTCGCTGAGCGGCCACAAAGGCTCCTCGCTGGCGGCTGCGAGCTCCGGCGCGACACGCTTCAAGTATTCGAGCACGCCGAGCGCGGCTTCGGTGGGAAACTGCATGTCGAAGCCGTAGAACTTCACTTTGGGCTCGTGCGTCCTATTCCAAGCCCGCATCCACTCGATCAGGGCGAGCACCTCCTCCGTATCCCAAGTCCAAAAGCGCGTTCCAGCCAGCGCCTCGGCAGGATTGCCCGTGCCGTGCAGCACATAGTCGTTGACGCGCAGGCACTCGGGGTAGCTCGCTTCGATCCCGAATATCGTGAAGCCGAGCTCGGAGACGCAGAACTCCAGCAGGCGATGCTTCAACTGGAAAAACTCGCGTGTGCCGTGCGTGGCCTCGCCAAGTGAGACGATGCGCGCCTCGCCAATGATGCGGCGCATCCTCTCGAGGTCCGCAAAGCCGCGTCCGGCCTCGACGGTGGCAAGTGGGAGGGCATTGTCGCGTATCCAGCCCAAGGCTTCATTCATGGCGTCCTCAGCAACGCGCTAACCCAACTTTCCCAACTCGGGCTGTCGAACGGCGATTTTCGGCGGCCGGGGACGCTTTTTTATGAGT
Source organism: Xanthobacteraceae bacterium (assembly GCA_052148715.1). Taxonomy (GTDB): domain Bacteria; phylum Pseudomonadota; class Alphaproteobacteria; order Rhizobiales; family Xanthobacteraceae; genus JBKQHQ01. Next base: position 65,129 of record JBKQHQ010000041.1, read on the forward strand.
CGAATCAATGGAGGGCAATCGTAAGTCTGCTGTAGTGTAGACCAAGTATCTTTTCCATTGA
>JBKQHQ010000042.1:0-30339 GCA_052148715.1 Xanthobacteraceae bacterium
GCATCCATCGCACCTTCGGGCAATCGCGGCGCGCGGAGTTTTGATCAATGCGGTTCAAGGACGCTGTTATCTTTGTCACCGGTGGCGCGGGTTTCATCGGCTCGGCCGTCATCCGCCATCTTCTTGATGACACGCAAGCTCGCGTCGTCAACATCGACAAGCTCACCTACGCCTCGAACCTCAATTCGATCCCGCAAGCCGAGACTAATCGACGGTATAGCTTTGTGCAGGCCGACATCGGCGACGGTCACGCTTTGCGGCGACTCTTCGATGAGCATAAGCCGCAGTTCGTGATGAACCTCGCGGCGGAAAGCCATGTCGATCGCTCGATCGACGGACCCGCCGCGTTCATTGAAACCAATGTGGTCGGCACATTTACGCTGCTGCAGGAGACGCTGCGCTACTGGCGCAGCCTCGATCGCGCGGCGCAGGGACGCTTTCGCTTCCACCACGTCTCGACCGACGAGGTGTACGGCTCGCTCGGTCCGCAGGGACTATTCACCGAGACGACGCCCTACGCCCCGAACTCCCCCTACTCCGCGTCCAAAGCCGCCTCGGATCATCTAGTGCGCGCGTGGCGCGAGACCTATGGCCTGCCCACCGTCGTGACGAATTGCTCGAACAACTATGGGCCCTACCATTTTCCCGAGAAGCTCATTCCGCACATCATCATCAAGAGCCTCGCCGAGGAGCCGTTGCCGGTTTACGGTGACGGCCAAAATGTCCGCGATTGGCTCTACGTGGAGGACCACGCGCGGGCACTCACGCTCGTGGTGGAGCGCGGCACGGTCGGCGAGACCTACAACATCGGCGGCCGCAACGAGCGCACCAACCTTCACGTGGTACAAACGATCTGCCGATTGCTCGACGAGCTTGCGCCCTCATCGCGGGGATCGCGCGAACGGCTCATCACTTTCGTCACCGACCGGCCTGGCCACGACCGGCGCTACGCGATCGACCCGGCAAAGATCGAGCGCGAGCTCGGGTGGCAGCCGGCCCACGACTTCGAGCGCGGGCTCGCCGCGACCGTGCGCTGGTATCTCGACAACCGTCGCTGGTGGCAGGCGATTCTCGATCACGGCTACAAGGCGGAACGCGTCGGATTAGTACCGGGATAGGAACGCTCCCCGCCGTCGACGCGGCCATCCTGCCTTTGCGCGGCATCCTTACGTCTTCGCGCTCAACGCGGTTTGACGAGGAGACCGTTGAGCACCATGTCGAGGTGCGCCTGGAAGTATTCCTCCATGTCCAGCGGATGGCGGTTGTCAAACATCATCATCCACAGATCGACCAGCGCGATCGGGGCGATGATGACAAGTGGGGAGTTTGCAACCGCCGAGGGCCGGATTTCGCCGCGATCGATGCCGCGCTGGATCGCCCGCTGCAGGAGCTCGATGCAGGGGCGGTGTATCTCTTCGTGATAGCGGTCGGCGAGCTCGGGGAAACGCGGCGATTCGGCGATCAGCATGCGCACCACTTCGAGGCGGCGGCGGTCCTCGACGATGTGGCGGTAGATGAAGCTGAATTGCTCACGCAGCATATCGGCGGTCGAGCCTTCGTGCCGCTCGAATATTTCCACCACGGGGTCCATCGCCGGCTTGGTCACCTCCCGCACCATCGAGATGAAAAGGTGCTCCTTATTCTCGAAATAGACGTAAATCGTGCCCTTGGTTACGCCGGCGCGGACGGCAACCTGATCAAGGGTGGTCGCCGCATAACCATTGCGCGAAAACTCCTCGAAGGCCGCCTCCAAAATCTCCTTTGGCCGGTCCGCCTTCCGGCGGCGCCGAGCTTCTGTGGCGCTCATGCAACACTCCTTACCAAAGCGTTAACGCTCTTATTGACTGACCAGATAGTAAATAATAGTTCTCCTTTTGTTAAGGTGCGTGTGAGTGCTCATGTCTCGCGTTATGTGCAAGCGTTGTGCGGCGCTACCCGGCGAGGCTCGGGCTGGGCGCGAACGTCCGTCCATAGCCGCCGTCAGGCAGGCGGGTGGCTGGCAGAAGCCTTGCGGCGTTTCAGTGACGACCATGATCTTTGCCGCGTTCGCCCTGGCGGGGTGCGCCATCGGGCCGGATTTTCATCCCCCCGCGGCGCCGGAAAATGCCGGCTACACGCCCGGTGCGCCGCCGACGCAAACCGCATCCGCGCCGGTTGCCGAAGGGGCTTCGCAGCGATTGGTGCTCGGCAAGGACATCCCCGGCGAATGGTGGCGGCTGTTTCATTCGCAGAGACTCAACAATCTGATCGAGCAGGCGTTGGCGGCCAATCCGAGCTTGGTGTCAGCGCAAGCCTCCTTGCGCCAGGCCAAGGAGACAGTCACGGCCACGGCCGGGGTGCTATGGCCGCAGATCGACGGCAATGCGTCGGCCCAGCGGGAGCAATTTTCGCTAGCTAGCTTCGGACAATCGGGCCCCCCGCTCATCTTCAATCTTTTTCAGGCAACCGTGAACGTCTCCTATTCGCCCGACGTCTTCGGCGGCAAGCGGCGACAGATCGAGGCCAGCCAAGCGCAGGCCGACTATCAGCGTTTTCAGCTCGAGGCCACCTACCTGACGCTCACGGCGAACGTCACCACGGCGGCGATCCAGGAAGCCTCGCTGCGCGGTCAGATCGAGGCCACCGAGGACATCATCAAGGCTAAGAGCGAGCAGCTCGATCTGATGCGGCGGCAGCTCGAAATCGGCAGCGTGGCGAAGACCGACGTCCTCGCACAAGAGTCGGATCTGGTGCAGACGCAGGCGACCTTGCCGGTGCTGGAGAAGCAATTGGCACAGCAGCGCCACGTGCTGATGGCGCTGATCGGCCGGTTCCCAAATCAGGACCGGGGCGAGATCTTCCGCCTGTCGGCGCTGCAGCTGCCGACCAACCTGCCGGTAAGCCTGCCTTCGCAGCTGGTCGAGCAGCGGCCCGATGTGCGGGCCGCTGAGGCGCAATTGCATCAGGCCAGCGCGCAGATCGGCGTCGCGCAGGCGAACCTGCTGCCGCAGCTGAGCTTGAGCGCCTATTACGGCGGGACGGCCTTGCAGCCCAACGTGATATTCGCGCCGAGCAACATTATTTGGAACATCAGCTCAGGCGTCAGTCAACCGATCTTCCACGGCGGCACCCTCCTTGCTCAGGAGCGCGCCGCTATCGACGCGTTCGAGGCGGCGGCAGCCCAATATCGCAACACCGTGCTGCTAGCATTTCAGAACGTCGCCGACGCGCTGCGCGCGCTGCAGGACGACGCCAGGGCGCTCAAAATCCAGGAACGCGCGCTGCGCGTCGCCTCGGAAAGCCTCAGCCTCTCGCGCACCCAGTTCCAGGCCGGCTCCATTACCTATCTGACGCTGCTCAACGCCCAGCGTGCCTACGAGCAGGCCCGCCTCACGCTAGTGCAGGCACAGGCAGCCCGGCTGGCCGACACGGCGGCGTTGTTCCAGGCGCTCGGCGGCGGTTGGTGGAACCGCACCGACGTGGTCAAGGACCACAAGCCGGCGATACGCACCCTGATCGAAACCGTGACCGCCGCGCAATGACGCCAAACGGACGCGAAGCACGGAGACGAACCGAATGACCAAGCGCATGGTCATCATGCTGATCGCCGTCGGCTTGGTGTTCGGCGGAATATTCGGCTTCCAGGCCTTCAAGGGCGCCATGATCAAGAAGTTCATGAGCCAGATGGGCGCGCCGCCGCAGACCGTGTCCACGGCGATCGCCGGGACGCAGGAATGGCAGCCGCGGATCGAAGCGGTCGGCAGCCTGCGCGCGCTCAAAGGCTCCGATCTGTCGCTCGAAGTCTCCGGCGTCGTCGACTCGATCACGTTCAATTCCGGCGACGACGTGGCGGAAGGCGCCCTGCTGCTGAAACTGCGCGACAAGGACGACATCGCCAAGCTGCATTCGCTGCAAGCCACCGCCGAGATCAACGAGATTACGTATCAGCGCGACCTGAAACAGAGCAAGGTCCAGGCGGTGAGCCAGGCGACCGTCGACACGGACGCCGCCAACGTCAAGAATGCCAATGCGCAGGTCGCCGAGCAGCAGGCGGTGATCGAAAAGAAATCCCTGCGTGCGCCGTTTGCCGGCCACCTCGGCATCCGCCTCGTCGACCTCGGACAATATCTGAGCGCCGGCACCCTGGTCGTCACGCTGCAGGCGCTCGATCCGGTCTATTTCGACTTCTTCCTGCCGCAGCAAGCCATCGATCGAATCCAGCTCGGCCAGAAAATCATGGCCCGGGTCGACACCTACGCCAATCAAACATTCCCGGGCGAGATCTCGGCCATCAATCCCAAGATCGACGCGAGCAGCCGCAACGTTCAGGTGCGCGCCACTTTGAAGAATCCGGACCACAAGCTGCTGCCCGGAATGTACGCGACCGTCGAGATCGCCGCCGGTCAGCCGCAGCAGCGCATCACCCTGCCGCAGACGGCAGTCGCCTATAATCCCTATGGTGCGACCGTCTACGTGATCGACGACCAGGGCAAGGATGCCAACGGCAAGCCGCGACTGATCGCGCGCCAGACCTTCGTCGCAACCGGCGACACGCGCGGCGATCAGGTGGCGATCCTCAGCGGGCTCAAAGGCGGGGAAACGATCGTCACCGCCGGGCAAATCAAACTGCATAACGGCTCGACGGTGCTGATCGACAATACGATCCAACCCACTGCCGACGCTTCCCCCGTGCCGGTCGATCAGTAGGGTCCGTCACCCGGAGCGCGCCGATGCGGTTCACGGACATCTTCATTCGCCGCCCGGTGCTGGCCAGCGTGGTCAGCCTGATGATTTTGGTGCTCGGCTTGCGCGCCGCCGGCGTGCTGCCGATTCTGCAATTCCCGCGCACGCAGAACGCCATCGTCACCGTCACGACGATCTATTACGGCGCCGATCCCGACGTCGTCGCGGGCTTCATCACGACGCCGCTGGAAAACGCCATCGCCCAGGCCAACGGCATCGATTACATGACCTCCGTCAGCCTGAGCGGCGCCAGCACGATCAGCATCTACCTGCGGCTCAACTACGACCCGGACAAGGCGCTGACCGAGATCAACACCAAGATCAACTCGGTGCTCAGTCAGCTGCCGACGGGAACGCTGCAGCCGATCCTGACCGTGAAGGTCGGCCAAACCATCGACGCGATGTATATCGGCTTCAACAGCGACGTGCTGGCGCCGAATCAGATCACCGATTACCTGGTACGCGTGGTGCAGCCGAAGCTCCAGGCCGTGACCGGAGTGCAGACGGCGGAGTTGCTCGGCTCGAAAGTCTTCGCGCTCCGCGCCTGGCTCGACCCGAAAAAGCTCGCCGCCTACGGCCTCACCGCGACCGACGTCGCCCAGGCCCTGGCCGCCAACGATTACATTTCCGGCATCGGCAACACCAAGGGCCAGATGGTGCAGGTCAACCTCACGGCCTCGACCAGCCTGCATTCCGTCGACGAATTCCGCAACCTGGTGATCAAGCAGACCGGCGGCGCGGTCATCCGCCTGCAGGACATCGCCAAGGTCAGCTTGGGCTCCGAGGACTACGAATCGGAGGTCGGCTTCGACGGCAAGAAAGCAGTCTATATCGGCATCCAGGTCGCCCCCAACGCCAATCTGCTCGACGTCATCAAGGGCATCCGCGCCGTCTTTCCGGATGTGAAGGCGCAGCTACCGCAAGGGCTCAACGGCGAGATCATTTACGATTCCACGGATTTCGTGAACAGCTCGATCGCCGAGGTGGTGCGCAGCCTCGCCGAGGCGCTGGCCATCGTCACGCTCGTCGTCTTCGTGTTCTTGGGCTCGCTGCGCTCCACGCTGATTCCGACCGTCGCCATCCCGTTGTCGCTGATCGGCACCTTCACCATCATGCTGGCGCTCGGATTTTCGATCAATTTGCTGACTTTGCTGGCGCTGGTGCTCGCCATCGGCCTCGTCGTCGACGACGCCATCATCGTCGTTGAGAACGTCACGCGGCATCTCGAGCAGGGAATGGCGCCGGCGCCGGCCGCGATCCAGGCCGCTCGCGAGCTCGGCGGCCCGATCATCGCGATGACGGTCGTCCTGGTTGCGGTCTACGTGCCGATCGGCTTTCAGAGCGGCCTTACCGGCGCGCTGTTCGCCGAATTCGCCTTCACGCTTGTCGGTGCCGTCACCGTGTCCGGCGTCGTTGCGTTGACCCTGTCGCCGATGATGTGCTCGCGCCTGCTCAAGCCGCACGACGCCGGCCGGCGCGGATGGCAGGACCGGCTGGCCGATTTCATCGACCGCCGCTTTGCGCAATTGCGCGGGTTCTACCAGCGTCAGCTGCATGGGAGCCTCAACTTCCTGCCGGTGACCCTGGTGTTCGCCGTGATCGTGCTTTCCAGCATCTATTTCCTGTACGCAGGCGCCAAGAGCGAGCTCGCCCCGCAGGAGGACCAGGGCGTCATCATCACCCAATCCATTGCCGCGCCGAACGCCACGCTGCAGCAGCGGCAGCTCTACTCGAAAGAGGTGTACCGCATCTTCGCCAGCCATTCGGAAATGGCCCATGTATTCCAGCTCGACGTGCCCGGCCAGTCCATCGCCGGGTTGGTGTTCAAGCCGTGGGACGAGCGGACGAAGACCTCGAACCAGCTTCAGCCGGTGCTGCAGCAGGAGCTCAGCCATATCGCCGGCGTGCGGGTCGTCGCCTTCCAGCCGCCGCCGCTGCCCGGCAGCATCGGCTTGCCGGTGCAATTCGTCATCGGCACGACCGAGCCTTTCGACCGCCTCAATACCGTCGCTCAGCAGTTTTTGCAGGACGCGATCAAGACCGGCATGTTCATCTTCCTTGATTGCGATCTGAAAGTCGACAATCCGCAGTCGACCGTCACGATCGACCGGGACAAGACCGCACAGCTGGGATTGAAAATGAGCGACGTAGGCTCGGCGCTGGCGTCGTCGCTGGGCGGCGGCTACGTCAATTACTTCGGTCTGAGCGGCCGCTCCTATAAGGTCATTCCGCAGGTACAGCAGCGCTCTCGCCTGAACGCGCAGCAACTGCTCGACTATTATATTCGCACCGGGGATGGAACGCTCGTTCCGCTGTCGACCATTGCCCGCATCGATACCAAAACGGTGCCCGAATCGCTCAATCACTTTCAGCAGCTCAACAGCGCGACCATCCAGGGCGTGGCGATGCCGGGCGTGGCGCAAGGCGACGCCCTGGACGCCCTCAAGAACTTGGCCGCGGGCCTGCCGCAGGGCTATTCGGTCGATTACGGCGGCTTGAGCCGTCAGTACGTGCAGGAGACCAGCGGCTTCATCACGACGTTCGGCTTTGCACTGATCATCATCTTCCTGGCCTTGGCGGCGCTGTTCGAGAGCTTTCGCGATCCGGTCATCATCCTGGTATCTGTGCCGATGTCGATCGCCGGCGCCCTGGTGTTCATCAGCCTCGGCATCGGCGACACGAGCCTCAATATCTATACCGAGGTCGGGCTGGTGACGCTGATGGGGCTGATCAGCAAGCACGGCATCCTGATCGTCCAGTTCGCCAACGAGCTGCAGGCGCAAGGCATGTCGAAACGCGAGGCGATCGAACAGGCCGCCGGCATCCGCCTGCGGCCGATCCTGATGACCACGGCCGCCATGGTCCTCGGCGTAGAGCCGCTGATTACCGCGACCGGCGCCGGCGCGGTATCGCGTTTCGCCATGGGCATCGTGATCGCGACCGGCCTCTCGATCGGAACGCTGTTCACGCTGTTCGTGGTGCCCGCCGCCTACCTGTTGTTTGCGGCGGATCATTCGCACTCCAGGGAGACGGCGGCGGAACCGACCCCGTCGCCGGCGACCTAGAGCATGATGACTTCTCTTCGAGTCATCATGCTCTATCTTCTTGTTGGAGCATGATCTTTTCCGAAAACCGGTACCCACTTTTTGGGATCATGCGCTGGCGCATGTTCCGGCGCAGCCTGCCCTCGGGCTTGACCCGCGGGCGATGCCTATTCGCCGTCAGAACATGAGCCTCCAATCGCCCACCGACAAAGACAGACATCATCGATCGCTGGCGAAAGCTGTCAGCTGGCGCATCACCGGCAGCATCGACACGTTCGTGCTAAGTTTCCTGATCACGGGCAGCATCAGAATTGCCGGCTCGATCTCGGCCGTGGAGGTGGTGACCAAAGTCGCCCTTTTCTATTTTCACGAGCGGGTTTGGACGATGATTCGCTGGGGCAAGCGCTGACCGGACTGTGCCGCGCACGGACGTAACCCGTCGCCACGAGATCGGGGCGGCGCCCGTTACGGAGCTCGACCAGGCTGGGTTTGGCGCATGGGTGCCCTTGATCCATGGCGCGTAGTTGCGCCCCTCTCCGGCGTTAAAGGTTGGTACACGAGCTTGTCGGTAAAACGATGCGGCGCCCGCCTTGGAAACGCTGCTCGGTTTTGGCTACGCAGGATACGCGGCGTCGGAGTCAATCCCCAATGCACCCGCGAATGGAGCCGGACGAGATAACGCTCTTCAAGAGCTTCCTTCGTTCATCGCAATTTTACCTGGAATTCGGATCCGGGGGCAGCACTGTTCTCGCTTCCCAATTGGTCTCCGACGCGGTCGTTTCAGTCGATTCGTCCCAAGCGTGGCTCGACAAAGTGAAGTCCGAGTGTGAAAAAGCAGGCAGCCGAATTAGGCCGACGTTAGTATTCGCCGATATCGGCCCAGTCGGCGACTGGGGATATCCTGCAGATCAAAGTCGGAGGTCCGCTTGGCCCGAGTACTATTCGGCGATTTGGGCTGTTCCCAAGACCGAGGCCACGGATCTATGCCTCGTCGATGGGCGTTTTCGCGTCGCATGCTTCATGACGGCACTAATGCGCTGCTCAGATCGCGCTCTGGTTGCTGTTCACGATTTCGGGGAACGCTCTTCGTATGCCGTTATCAAAGAGTTTGCCGACGAGATCGCCCGGACGGGTAGCTTGTCGGTCTTTTGCCGCAAGGCGTCGTTTGACGCTAACAAAGCGTTAACGGTCCTTGATGCCGCTCGTTTTGCCCCTGAATAACGGTAACATGGTATGGGATTTCTTGCCCTGCAATCACACCGAAAAAGGGCAGATGCGGCAGGTACATCGCCCGTTCAAGTCGCAGTTGCAGTCAACCAAAGCGCCCGCAAGTTCCGAGTGTCCAACTCGCCGAATTATCACCTCCAAACGAGAAGGATAATTAAACAGAATTTTTTAGGCTTGCACCTAGGCTCTTGAGGTGATCGTGCCTATTGAAATTGCACCAGAGTTCCAACCCGACTAACTTCTGGGCAAGCGTCCCGAAAAGCCAACCCTTGTTGCTTGTCTAAGCCGGCCGAGAATTCACATGAAAGAGACGTTGGGCTTGGTTTGTGTCGTCAAGAATGAATCCAGCTATATTCTGGAATGGGTCGCCCATTACCGAACCATTGGAATCAAAAACCTCATCTTGTATGATAACGACAGCAACGACGGGACCGGTGAGATACTTGAGAAGCTCGCCAGGCGAGGCGTCGTTCAGGTCCTGAACTGGCCCGTGCCGGAAGGGACATCACCGCAGCTGTCGGCTTACGCCGACGCTCTCGGGCGATTTCGCGATAGATTCGATTTCTTAGCTTTTTTTGACGCGGACGAATTCTTGACCCCGCGTGCGGAAGTCAACATTACGAATTGGATTTCTTCGTTAGATGATGACGTCGGAGCGGTCGCCATCAATCAGCGCGTGTTCGGATCGTCCGGCCAGAAGACCAGGCAGTCAGGGCTTGTGATCGATCGATTCAGGCGGGCATCCAATGAGGGCTACGACGAGAATCGGTGGGTCAAATCGATCTATCGAGCAACGTCGGTCGCTGAGATAAGAGGTCCCCATCGCGGAATATTGTCTTCCGGGCGATATATTCTCCCCAACGGGGCAGATGCTTTTGGCCCAGATGACCCCTCCGGGAAGGCGCTTGGCATCGATTTCAGCCTTTTCCAACTGAATCACTATATTATCAAATCCGAGGAGGAGTTTCTCGTAAAACGGGCGCGCGGAGGCGGAATGGGCGCAACGGCGGCGCACAGGTTAAAGCGATACGAGGATCTGAACTTCTTTCATGGGCGAGATGCGTACATCAACGCATCTCTTGATGAAATCCTCGCGGCTAGAATCCCGTTGGTTGAGAGCGAAATACTGAGTCTGGCGGATATGATTGACGTCGCAAAGTACAAGAGCTTATCCCTTCAAACCGCTTCCTGACCCCATAGAAGCATCCACGCCTTATTCGATTGACATGCCAATCTTCAAATCTGATCGTCCCGCGGCACGCCGGATGATGCCAGCAAAGATTACGGCATGGCCCCGCTCCTGACACTCAGACCGATTCGAACTAGGTCTCTATCCATCGTAACGTTGCAATGGCCTCTTACCATAAAAAGCCATGGGCTCCCGCCGATCGTCTCAAAATTGCGCGACGCATCGGCATCATCCAAGACCGAGACGTAGTTGTATCTTGCATCGTTTGTGCACGCCTTGGACCAAAATGAGGACAATGTCGTGATCACTTTCGTCCCGCTCCAGTGCAGGAGATCGGCGGAAAAGCTTACCTCGATCGTGCCGCCGTCCCGGCTGGAAGGTATGTCTCCAATTGCAAACGCTGCGAAGAGATTTGACCCTTTGATTTTTGCTACCGAGCCCAGAGTCCCGTGGAGACCCGCGACCGGCTGGCAGAGCGGATGGCTCGGCTTGCCGTCGTAGGCGCTTCCAGCCGAGGGGACAAAGCTTCTCCCGTCGTAAAAGGTCCAACCGCTCAAAGAAGACGGATCTTGGCTCCTAAAAAGGCAGCGCCCTGGAGGCTGAGACCCGATGCCCGTCTGCGCGACCAAGGAGTAGTAGTAGCCCTCGAAGGAAATGATATTGGACGGATTGAAGTAACCCCTTGGATGTCCTTGGTCGGCCTCGCTTGGTTCGGGAGATGCGACCAACGGCAGCGGAGCAGCTCCTTTGATTTCCGCGCGAGCGAACGTCTTTCCGGCGTCGTTGGAGCGAAGGAGAACAATCGAATTGTACCAGCACTGACGGTATGTAGTGAACTGACATCGCCCCGGAAACCGTTCAGCCTGGTACTCGTTGTGACCTAACGCGGTCACTACCTTGCCGTCATTCGTCCACGTGGCTGCGATCCACGTTCGATCGTTGAAGGCCGCCGGATCCTGGTCATGAGTCCCTTCATAGACGACGCGGCAATCGTGGACGAGGTTCGCAAGGGAGGCGCCGATAAGACGACGATTCCTGTAATGCGTCGAAAATGCCACCACGCTTCCGTCATAAGCGCGAAAGGCCCGCAGAGGCGCGTCGGGTATGTCGAGGTCGTCGCAACGCTGGATTTGATGCTTGAAGACGACGACCGGCTCGCTTGAAATTGCAATCTCCGGATACCTTTGGTCAGCCCAGGACGCGGAGTGACAAAGGACCAAGCATACGAGGCCACACAGCTTGATGGCCCGCCGCCGGCCATTGTTCGATCGGCCCGCCGAGGTCAAATAGGCGAATATTTTCATGATGACCTCGAAGGAAAACCCAACCCGGTGCAACTGCAGGACTGTTACCTTGCCCGCAGCCGGTTCATTTCCGTCCCGCTGCCGCTTTGCGAAGCGACGCCCGGCTCCAATGTCGATCCGTCCGCTTGTAGCGGGCCGGGCAATGAAAGCCGATTACACGCTGCATCTCGCCGAGCTCGCGCACAAGGGTTCTGCTCAGCCAATCGGGAGGGTCGGCGTTTACATCCGCGACGATCTGCGCAAACGCGCGTGTCAAAAGCCCCGGGCCGGTCGATAGCCATGTGAAATCATGGTCACCCCGGTTCACGGCACGCGTAATCAGCGCGAGGGCGCGGGCGATGACCGGATGCTTGGGCGCCGCACCGATGAAATTGTTGCCCAGCGTCCCATAATTCTCCTGATGAAGCACGAGCGCCGCGCCCGGCGGCACGAAAGTGTCGATCCGCGCCAGGCATCGGTCGTCGGCGTCCGCGTAAAAGCCTCCCTCGACGCTGAGATATGCGAGTCGGAAGATGTCGGACCGTTGAGTCGGATCCGGCGCGCGGACAAACGCCCGTAGGACGTCGATCGAGAACCGATCGCGGATGAAATCTTTCGCGGACTTGTCATCGAACCGGCGATAGTCGAAATCCGGGTGAAGGTCGCGCCAAGACTTCATCAATCCATGAATATCGCCCGGAGGGTCCGCGTCGCTCCAGAACTGGACGATACGGTTTGGTATGGGCTTGGATGCTCCGGCATCGACAACCTTCGTCGCCCCCGCAAACAACCCAGACTGTCGCATGGCGATGACGAGCAGGAGAGCTGGCGCGGTGTGGTCGGGGTTCCTTCGAACCAACTCCAGCAGCGGGGAGAGTTGCTCCTTGAGCGGACGTGAACGGGCCTCCCGCAACCGCCCTATCAGCTCCAGATCAAGCGCGAACTCATTGAGAACTTGTCCGCAAGGGTACATCGATGGGTTGGGAGACTTGCCGCCGAGAATGCCGGTCGAGGCATTGAGCCGGATCGACGTGCGCAAATGCTCGGTAGCGCCCTCAAGGTCGAGGAGAACCATGAGCGCGCGCGCCATCTCATGATGCGCCCAGGTGGCTGTCGGATCAAGCCGCAGCGCCTCGCGATACTCATTGACGGCCGCCTCGTAATCCCGCCGTGCTTCCGCCATCTGCGCGCGGAAGAAATGCACCCTCGCCTCGTCCTGAGTCGATGTCATCGGCGCTGTCGCCAGCAACGCCTCCGCGCCTGCATGGTCGCCGGTTGCGATTGCCAGCAAGACCTTTTCCGACCAGAGATAAAAGCTGCTGGCTATTTGCTCGGAGGACGCCTGATCCAAGACGGCGCGGGCCAAGGGCAAGTTGCGCGCCTGTCTTGCGAGTTGCGCACGGGTTGCCAAGATCTCCGGCTGCGATCCGCACAACTGCTCGGCTCTGCGAAGGAATCCGTCAGCATCTTCGTCGCCTCCGAGCTCGGCGCATGCGTGCGCCGCCTTGATGTAAGGCATGGTCTTGCGCGGATGCGCCTCGATGGCTCGGTGTGCCGTTGCAAGGGCCGCATCGAAATCCTCCCTGGCGGTCGCGAGGTCGATGCTCTGCACCAAGGCGCGCAGATGATGCGGATCAATAGCGAGTGCCCGAACGACCAAGGCTTGCGCGGCGTCAGAATCGCCGAGTGCCTGCCGCCCTGATGCGGTCTCGACGAGGGCTTGGACGTGGCACGGGTTCGTCTTGATCGCTTTTTCATACGCCGCAAGGGCCGACAAGTCGTCGCCCAACCGGCGATGCAATTGGCCGAGCGCAAGCCAAGCCTGGGTATGACCCGGATTGGCGGCAAGGATGCCCTCGATAATCCGGCGGGCCTGGTCGAACTGCCCACGATCGCGGAATTCGACTGCTTGCTCGAGCCTGGCGTCGATATGGCAAGGATCAACATCCAGCGCCGATTCGAAGTAGCGCAGCGCGACGCCGCGATCGCCCCGGCGCCGCGCGAGATGGCCGAGCGCAAGACGGCATCCGACATCCTGCGGATTTGTCTCAAGGGCTTGGGTAAACAGCGCCTGCGCCTCGACGAAGCGGCCGATGTCGACCAGCAGCCACCCAAGACCGGTGAGCGCGCCGGCGTGCGTCGGCGCATGCGCAAGCACCGAGCGATAGGCCCCCTCCGCCTCCTCGATTCGACCGAGGTCCTTGAGCATGCAGGCGAGCTCGATTCTGGCTCCGGCGTGGTGCGGTTGGGCCGCGACTGCCGACTCGATGGCCGCGATGCCTTCCGTGCGATGGCCGCGCTGGTACTGGACGCGGCCGATGCCGATCATCGCCCCGACATGCCCGGGGTCATCGTCAAGAACCTGCCGAAATGCGGTCGCGGCTTCCTCCATCCGCCCCAAATCACGCGCCAGATTGCCGATCTCGAGCTTTGCAGCAGTGTTATGCGGGTCCGCCGCAACCGCGGCCTTGAAGGCGTCGACAGCTCCGGCGCCGTCGCCGCGGTCGCGCAGCAGATATCCCAAGCCGATGCATGCACCGGCCTGTCTTGGATCGCTCGCGATGGCCTGCCGAAACGCACGTTCCGCGTCCGCATCGCGGTCGAGGCGGCGCAACACGTACGCTAGACCGCTCAGCGCGGCCGAATGGTTGGGCGCCCCCTCGAGCGCATGACGAAATGCCGCCTCCGCCTCCCTTGTGCGCCCCAGTTCACGGAGACTGTGCGCCACGTCAATCCGGGCGTTGACATTGTTCGGCTCCGTGACGGCAGCTGCCCGAAATGCGGCGAGCGCACCTTCGTGGTCTCCCCGTTGCCGCAAGACGTATCCGACGCCGGTGAGTGCGCCGACGTGCTTAGGATCGTCGATGAGAACCCGTCGGAACGCCGCTTCCGCTTCGGTTGGCCGTCCGAGGTCGCGTAACTGATTGGCAACCTCGATCTTCAATTGGGTATTGCGCGGGTCGGCGGCGGCCGCAGCCTCAAAGCATTTGAGGCTCGCCGCTCGATCGCCGCGATCGCGGAGCAGATAACTTAACGGAATCAGTGCTCCGGCGTGCTTTGGATCATCATCCAGCACCCGCCGAAAAGCGACTTCGGCTTCGGCATCGCGCTCAAGGCGGCGAAGCACATAGCCAAGGCCGATCAGGGCCGCAGCATGGCCCGGTGCGTCCGCGAGCACACTCTGAAAGGTAGTCTCTGCCTCATTGAGACGCCCGAGCTCGCGAAGTGTTTGCCCAACTTCGACCTTCGTGTTGGCGTTACGGGGATCAGCGGAGGCGGCATCCTGAAACGCTGCCAGCGCGCCCGCGTGATCTCCACGGCGCCGCGCAAGGTAACCAAGGCCGGTAAGCGCTGCCACGTGCTTAGGGTCGTCATGCAGAACGCGACGAAATGCTGCTTGGGCATCGTCCACTCGGTCGAGGTCGCGAAGCAGGTAGGCGATCTCGAGCTTTGCCGCGACATTGCCCGGCTCGGCCAGATCGGCCCGCTCGAAGGCATCGAGGGCTCCCGCGCGATCGCCGCGATCGCGCAGCAGATAGCCCAAGCCAACCAGTGCGCCTACGTGCTTGGCATTGTTCTCAAAAGCCTGCCTGAAGGCGCGCTCGGCCTCGGCGTTTCGTTCGAGGCGGCGCAATACATATCCAAGACCGGTCAGCGCCGCGCATTCACCCGGAACCCTCTCAAGGACGCGCCTGAATTCAGTTTCCGCATCCTGCACACGACCCATTTCGCGAAATGTGTGTGCGACATCGATCCTGACATTGATGTCGCCGGGATCCGCCGCAGCGGCGGTCTCAAACAATGCCAAAGCCGCGTCCCGATCTCCGCGTTGACGCAGGAGCCGGCCAAGGCCGGTCAGTGCGGCCGTATGTTTGGGGTCGTCCCCGAGCACCCGACGAAAGGCGGCCTCGGCCTCCTCGGGTCGAGCCAAGCCCCGGAGCAGATAGGCGATTTCAAGCTTCACCACGATATTGCGAGGGTCGGCCGAAATCGCCGCCTCAAAGGCCTCAACGGCCCCTTGGTGATCGCCGCGATCGCGCAGAAGGTACCCCAATCCGACCAAAGCATCGGGATGATTTGGATTTTTGTCCAGGACCAGCCGAAGCTCTGCTTCAGGGCCAGTGTCCGGACACGGCGTATCAGAATTCGGTTCCACCCACTTCCATCCCGACGATTAGAGCGGACTGTAAGGCCGTGTGACCGGCCGCGTCTGCAGAGGCCTCAGCGCCCGTGCAATGCCTTCTTCCATTGCGAAGCGTTGGCGACCTCGTCGGCGTTCGGGCTTCTTCCTTCTCCAGCGCCGATGGCGTTGAAATGCTGCCGCGCCGATTCGATCCGGCCATCCTTTACCGCCGGCGCCACATCGGGATATGCGCGCAGGTACCATTTCTCGTCGACCTCGACCCCGCCGCCGACGCGGCCTTCGAAATAGCCGAACCCGATGTAATGGACACGGCCGCTCGCGACCTGCGCTCGCGCCACCGCGTCTCGCACGTCGGGATTCGCCCGCAGATAGCCCTCCTCGTCGAAATCGCTCTGGGCTATCGCGAGCTGCAACAGCAGTTTTAGAAGCTCGACCGAAATCGTAATGTCCGCGGCACCATCGACGGCGGATTTGGTGGTCCGGAGGCTTCTCAGCAGGGCGTGATAAGGGGGAACGTACATCGTGTGCCTTCTTTGTTCAGGTTTTGCGTCGCGGCCGCGTCACACGCTTTCCTTGCGCCGCGGAGCGTGTCGTTTCGTCTTGACTGGCGGCGCGTCGGCGTCGCCCGATAACTGCTTGGTGACCTCCGCGACATACGCTTTTTGCGAGGCGACCACGGCTCTCGGGACGGAAAAGCGTTGCCGAACGACGCCGTGAATGCGCTCGATCTCATCGACATGGGTTTGCGCCTTGAGTGAGTGCGTGACGCTCTGGGCGTGTCGACGATGCACATTGAGCGGGTCTGCAACGTAGGCGATCTTCGCTCGCGGCGCCGCCAGGCATTCGAGATAGAGGCGCCAATCGCCGGCCATCCGGTATTCCGCGAGCTCGGTCCGGCAGGCGTCCAGCGCGCGCAGCAAGCTCTCGCGTCGCCAGAGAACCGAGCTCACGTTGAGGATCGTGTTTTTGACCGAGAGCAAGCGGGACACGAATCCGCCGCCCTCAAACACCTCCGTGCGGGTCAGGGCCTCCGGCTCGATCGAGGCGAAATACGGCTTGTAGCTTGGATAGACGGGTGCGCCGCCGGCATCGATCGAACGAGAATCGCAAAAGCCGAGGCACACATCAGCATCGTTCCGCATGACTGCGAGCAGGTTCATCAGGAACGACGGTTCCGAGAGATCGTCCGCCTCGGCAATCCACAGGAATTCGCCTTTCGCCATTTCGGCCGCCTTCGCCCACTGGGCGAAGACCGATCCCGAATTGACGTCGTTGATCACCAGCGTGACGTCACGCTCGCGTTCCTCGGCGACCCGTTCGATCACATCGAGGCTATCGTCAGCCGACGCATCATCCAGAATGATGATCTCCTCGACCGGATGCGTCTGGTCGAATATCGTGCACAGCCGCTCGGTGAGGCAATGTGCGTAGTTATAATTGGGCACGGCGACGGACACCGAAGGAAGCTCCGGGAGCGCCAGCCGCATCAGATCGCGCACGTAGGGCGCAAAGCCGAAGCGCTCCTCGATCACCTGCGCCGCTCGCGTGAGCATGGCCTCATCGCGTGCGCCGCCGAGCAGCGTGTTCAACTTGGCCGCCATGGCCGGCGCGTCGCAATATTTTACGACGATACCCAGCGCCTCCGCTTTGAGAAACTCCGGAATCCCGCCGGTCCGCTCGAAGGCGATTACCGGAACGCCGACGCTCATTGCCTCGAGCGCAACGGTCGGGAACGGGTCCTCGCGCGAGGTCAGCAGGAATGCGTCGGCCGCGGACAGGAATACGTTCACGTCATTGCGATACCCGGCCATGTGAAACAAGCCGGTCGCCTCGGCTTCCGCAATCTCATCCGCCAACCAGTCCCGCAAGCCTGGGTCCATGTCGCCGACCCAACAGAAATGCACCGCGGGCCGGGCCGCTCGCAGCGAACGCCAGACCTGCAGAAAAAGGTCGAAACCCTTGCGCATGTCCGCGTAACCGATTCCGAGGACGAGCCTCCCCTCCGCGCCGATCCCGAGCTTCTCGCGCAGCGTCTGCGCTTGTTTCGCGTCCGGTACGAGCTGCTGATAGGACCCCTGGGCGCGGATAAGAAACGATTCCGACCGGGGCAGACCGAGCGTCCCGAGGACCTTGTCGCGCCCGAAGGTGGACGCGAACACGACCCGCTTGGCGCCCGTGATGCCGCGCCGAGCGGATTCTTCGAGCCCCTTTTCCCGCAACAGACGCGGCAACTCGTGGACCAGCAGCGTGGCCTCGATGCCTTGCTCGGCCAGCAAGGGGACGGCCGCGCCGGCCGCCGACGTATTGACGATGGCAGCCGCAAAGCCGCGTTCGCGCAACTCCCGGATCTTGGCCGCAAGGGCTGCGCCCCCTGCCACGCTCAACGGCGCCACGGCCGCGTAGGCACTCTCGAGGTGGCCGCCGGCGAGCAGCAGATACTCGACGTCCACGCCGAAGGCGCTGCGCAGCGTCTTGCCGATGTTGAGCAGCAGATGCTGCGCGCCGCTCGGAAAGGCATCGTGCCCGACCAGCAGCAACCGCGGCCTCGAGGCGTCACGCGTCAGGCCGGTCACGGCTCGCGCCGTCGCATTCAGGTAGGCTGAGCCGAAATGAAGATCCGGCTCGAGATAGGTCCCCTCACACCATTCGTTCCAGGCGTTCACGCAGACGATCGGCTCGCCGAAGAACGGATTTTGTTGCGCCTGATCAACCAACTTCGACAGCCACGCCTCGTATTTCGCGGGGGTCGAGCCGTGGATCACAAGACCGGTCCCCTGCCGGCGCGCATCGTTGTCCCAGCTCGGAACGATGGTCTTGATCAATGGGAAGGCGGGGCGCGCCTCACCAAGCGAATAAGCAGCAAGATCGTCGTATTTATAGACTTTCGCCTCGAAGGTGTCGTCCAGGATCTTGATGTCGGTATTGAGCTGCGGAATGTAGTTCGTGTGCTTGTGCGGCGGAAACTCGATCGCCCCATCGATACCGAGCGGCCTAGGATCATAGTCGTTGAAGCTCTGGCTCATGACAATGATCGGGTCTTCGTCGTGTCGATCCGCAAACAGCTTCCGCCACCGGGCAATGGCCGAGGCCGTGTCCGGTATCAGACCGGGGCGATAGATCATCAGCAGCGGCCGCCCGCCGATCCGGATGTAACGGCGGTCCGCGAAGTGGCGGGCATATTCCTTGACCATCCGCTCGTCGTCGCCCGCGCGATAGTCCTGCGACAGCAGCACTTGGCCTTCCAGGCCATCCCAGCGCCGCGTCCAATTTTCGTTGGCCCACATCAGGCAAAACGGCATGTCGATATCGGGCGCAGCGAGGAATTGCTCGAGCGGACGCTCCAATAGCCGCCGACCGTTGAACCAGTAGTAATAGAAGACGAAACCGTAGATGCCCGCCCCCTTCGCCAGCTCGACCTGCTTGCGCATCGTTTCGATCGATGCCAGCGAATAGAATCCGAGGTCGCGCGGGATCCGCGGCTGGTAGTGGTCCTTGAAACGCGGCAAGCCGCGCGCGATGTTGGTCCATTCCGTGAACCCGGTTCCCCACCACTTGTCGTTCTCGGGTATGGCGTGGAACTGGGTCAGATGATAGGCGAGCACTTTGGCTCGCGGCCTGGCGCCCGCGGGGAGTGGCCGGAAGTCCTCGAAATTCGGACCGGGCCGCGTGAACCGCTTGACCTCGGCGGGGATCGTCGCATCGTTTTCCGGCGGCAGCGGGAAGACGCCCTCTTCGTTCCGATGCTCCAGATAGTGCAGCAGCGGATTCTGCTCGGCCTTTCCTTTGAAGTACCGTTGGATATAGAAGTTGGTGCTGAAACCAGGCGAGGGATTGCGCCCCTCGCGGTACCCGTAGTGCAGATAGTGCTCGAACGGATCGGCGCCTGCCGCCGCTATGTCCTTATACGTTTCCAAGTAGTACTTGGCGTCGAATTCAGGAAACGGACTGAACGGGCCGAAGCGATTCTGCAGATAATGCGCCAACGCATTCTGCTTTTCCGGCACCAGGTAGGTCTTGCGATACCAAACCGGGTCGAAAAGGGGCCCCGGTTTGCGGCCGTCACGCTCGCCGGACGCAACGTAATGCAGCAGTGGTTGCTGCCCTTGCGATTTCACATCGGAATACGTGAGAAGATACCATGCCGGATCGAAGATCGGGTTGGGTCTTCGACCTTCGAGGTAGCCGTACAGGAAAAAATGCTCCAGCGGGTCGATCTTGGCACCGCCGATATCCGGATATGTTTTCAGGTAATAGTTCTCGTCGAATAAAGCGCTTGTCCTCAGATACTTGAAGAAAGCCGAGATCTCGGCAGATTGTGTTGTACCTTCGACGGATGACTTGGGCTCCGCGGACGGCTGAAGCGGCTCAGGATCGGCACTCGGAGCAGGCTCAGCCTCGCCGGCTTCGGGGCGCCGAACCTTGACCGCCAATGGGCGCCGCGTCCTTATCTTCGTGCCGGCCGAAGACCCGACCAGATTGGATAGAAAATCGGACATATTACTCACGCCTGCCAAGTTCACTTCGGACTGCGTTTGCCGAGTTGCGGATGACGACCCTAGGCCGCTGCCTGTTGTGGATTACTTGCGGTGCCCGACAGGGCATTTAGGCTGCACGGCACGGGAACGGCTGCGTCGTGCGTCAACATTCGTTGCGCCACTTTGCTCAATGGCGGTCCGGCGCGGGGAACGGATGCCGCTTCGCGCGGGCTCTTGAAGATGGAGGCCGGCACCATCATTCGGCTGCAGCGCCGGCGCCCGCATGATTTTGCGCGCCGGCGGTTCATCGGATAGGCGTTGCAAATAACGGCCATAAGCGGTCTTGCCGCATTTGCTCGCTAAGTCGCGCAGGCGAGCGGCCGTGATGAATCCCTTGCCGTAAGCGACCTCCTCGGGACACCCTACCAATAGGCCCTGCCGGTGTTGAATGGACCGAACGAATTCGGCGGCTTCCAACAGGGTGTCGTGGCTACCGGTGTCGAGCCAAGCATAGCCGCGACCGAGCTTTTCCACGCTAAGCCTGCCGAGCTCCAAATAGCGGCGGTTGACATCGGTGATCTCCAGTTCGCCGCGCGCAGACGGCCGAAGCCCCGCGGCGATGTCGAGCACCGCATTGTCGTAAAAGTAGAGCCCGGTGACCGCCCAATTGGAGACGTAATGGCTGGGTTTCTCGACCAGCTCGACGGGAGTTTCCGCCTCGTCGAACCTAACGACACCGTACTGACTAGGCTCGCTGACGTAATAGGCAAAGACCGTGGCACCGACCTCGCGCTCGGCGGCGCATTCGAGCTGATCGCTCAAGCCATGGCCATAGAACAGATTATCGCCGAGGATCAGGGCGACGCGGTCATTGCCGACGAATTCCTGCCCGAGGATGAACGCGTGGGCGAGCCCAACCGGCTGATCCTGAACAATGTAGGTCAATGAGATGCCCCATGTCGATCCGTCGCCGAGCAGATTCCGATAAAACGGCAAGTGATCGCGCGTCGAGATGAGCAGAATGTCTCGGATTCCCGCCAACATGAGAACGGACAGCGGATAGTACACCATCGGCTTGTCGTAGACCGGCAACAGCTGCTTGTTGATGGCGAGCGTTGCCGGATAGAGGCGCGTGCCCGAGCCTCCGGCAAGGATGATCCCCTTCATGCGAATTCCCTCTTGGATTGCAAGTGGTCGATGATGTGCGGGAAATCTGCGATGCGCGCCGAAGCGATGCCCACAGGCCTCGATTTGGTGATTGCTTGCATGCGCAAATGTTCCCGCTAAGCCCAGCCGACGCCTTCTGCGGGCTTCAATAAACAAGCCCGGTATCATTTTGACCCTATCCGCGGACGATATTACGCATCAAAGTGTAATCAAATCCGTCCAAACAGCGTGGCCATTCCTGCACGCGATAATCGCGCGCCGCGGGGCGACGACACCTTCCGGCGCTGAAGCGATTTGCTAGATCTGAAGACGCGTGGCCATCGCTGTCGCCAATGTGACGACGCGGACGACGTTCCTGCTATTCACGTCGATAATCTCTTCAAGTCAAGGCGCCAGGCCGGTCTCCGCCGATTTGCTCCACCCGCCAAATGTTTCCGCAATGAATCGTGTTTGCGTCGCAGCTGCCGCATGCCTGCTAACACGGCAAACGATCGAATTCAGTTTGAGATGATGACGGGGTCCCGACAATTTCAATATTCTTTTTCGGATAAAATACAAACAGTACATCGTCGAATTGCCGGCTTAGGACATACGCAAAAACAATTACGACAAACGAACTACGTTGAAATCCGTATGCCGGTTCAATAAGACCGTCCGCGGCGGTTCGATAAGGCCGTCAACGGAACAAACCAATCTGAACGTCAGGATCGCAACGACCACACCAACGCTACACAAACTCTCTGCATTGCCGGCTTTCCGAACGCAATGCCTTGAACGGAGATCGTTCAAGCAGGGGGAGACGCGTACCCATGTGGGCGCGTTCAGCGAGGACCGCAAATGGCCACTTACGACGTAAATAGCACCAACCTCGTCAACCTATTGACGCCCGATGTCAGTCCGTCCGTCCAGGCGGCGATCATCAATGATCTCATCAATGCCGGCGTCTTCGATTCAAGCTCGGACACGACTCACACGGTAACGGTTCAGGACGGCGGATTTCCTCCGATTGATCCGAACGCCCAGGTGCTTGTCCTCACCGATCCGACCAGCACCGTCGCGACCGATCCCAATCTCCTGGCCATTGCTTTCGACACCGACGCGACGTTGACGGTGACTGGCGATAACAACGTATTTGTCGGCGTTGGCGCGGGCAACGACTCGATCGCGCTCAACGATAGCGGCGACGACACTGTCGTATTGGGCTCAGGGAGAGACACCGTAACCGGAGGCGCCGGGAACGACAGCCTGGTGGGTGGCAGCGGAAGTCATCAGTTGCTCGAGGCTGACGCCGGCGGCAATAACGTTTTGGTCGGCGGCACCGGGGCCAGCGACAGTCTCTACGGCGGGGCCGGCGGCTCCGACAGCCTGGTGGCCGGCGGCGGATCGAATGAGCTGCTCCAGGCCGGCGCCGGCGCCGATGACACTCTCGTCGGCGGTAACGGAGCTCACGACAGTCTCTATGGCGGGGCCGGCGGCTCCGACAGTCTGGTGGCCGGCCACGGCAGCGACCAGTTGCTGCAGGCAGGCGCCGACAGCAATGACACCCTCGTCGGCGGCAGCGGGTCCGGCGACAGCATCTACGGCGGCGCCGGCGGCGGCGATAGCTTGGTCGGCGGCTCCGGGACCCATCAGCTCATTGTCGCGCAGGATGGCGTCCTCAATAGCAATACCATCGTCGCCGGGACCGGCGGCGACACGATCGATGCCTCCGGCAACGACCAGATCCACATCGCCTCGAACACCGGGAACGACACGATCGTCGGCGGCAGCGCCGGTAATGACGTTGTCTTCTTCGACACCCGCAACTCCACGGATGCAACGATCAGCACCACCGGCGGCGTTACGACCGTGTCGTTCGCCAATGATCAGACGGTCAAGATCAGCGGCGTCACGGCCAATCTGGTCTTCGAGGACAAGTCGGTCAAGATTTAGGCTAACGGCCACACACGGTACCGTAGCCCCCTCTTAGCAGCGAAAGGCAAACGACATGGCCGATTTCACTGGTGACTTCAACTACATGTACAACGTGGTCAGAACCGAGACCGGTACGTTCATGATTGAACCGGGTGCTCCCGCATCGACGAGTGCTGGCTTCGATGACAATTATGGACCCGGGGCCCCCGGGGACCCGCTCAACATCACGGGGGCGGGCAACGGGCTGGACGGAAGGTATGATTACGTGGGATCCACCACCACGTCGGAGGGAGGAAACGCCTACGTCGTCTACAACGTGGCCGATCAGCAATACTACATGCTGACGAACACGCAATTCAATTGGAACGGCAGCTCTACGACGCTCAATCCGCTGGATAGCTCCGGCGATCCGCGATCGGACCTAGCGTGCTTCGTGGCCGGGTCGAGGATTCTGACTCCGTCCGGCGAGCTATGCGTGGAAGACTTGAAGATCGGTGACCTCGTTCGGACGTCCGAGGGTCGCTCGGTTCCGGTTCGCTGGATCGGTCGGCGCGTGGTCGCCCGGGCATTCGCCGACGAATTGAGCCTGCCCATCCGCATCAAGGCGGGTGCGCTGGCCGAAGGCGTGCCGAGCCGCGACCTCCTGGTCTCGCCCGACCACGCTCTCTTTGTCGACGGGCTTCTGATCCAGGCGGGCGCCTTGGTTAACGGCGTCTCGGTCCTGCGCGAGTCAGAAATGCCCCGGACCTTCACTTATTTTCACCTTGAGCTCGACGATCATTCCCTGATCTTTGCCGAAAACACACCGACCGAGACATTCGTCGACAATGTCGAGCGGATGGCCTTCGACAACTGGAATGAATATCAGGCGCTTTATCCGGACGGCAAAGCCATTGTCGAGATGCCGTATCCTCGCGCCAGATCCGCACGGCAGGTGCCGCAGGTGATCCGGGCCAGATTGTCGCGGCGGAGCCTCCCCGTCGAAGCGGTGAGTGCTGCCGCCTGACGGCGACGGCACTCCATTCGGGTTGCCGGCAATACGGGGCGCGCGCCCCGTATTGCCCGATTTTCCTGACCTTTCTTAACAAGTCGAGAAAGGCATTCTTAAGCGTCCGCGGCACCCGCTACCGCTTGTTTCTGAATTGGTAGCGATTTGCCGGACACAATTCGCATCCATGGCTCGGCATCCTACCCGCAGGGCGTAGCCATCAATGACCGCGCCGAAGGAAGTTGTGATGGTTGAGCCGATCAAGCTTAACACCCCAAAGCCGCCCGCGCCGGCGTTGCAGGAACCGAGTGCGCTCGCCTGCCTGGTCATCGTTGCCCGGCATCACGGCATCCACCTGACCGTCCCCCAACTTATTCACGACAACGTACTGTCCAACGGAGATATTTCGTCGTCGGACATCATACGCTGCGCGAAGGGTGCGGGCCTGAAGGCAAAACCCGTTACGTTGACGTGGAATGGGCTAAGCCAGCTCAAGAAGACCCTGCCGGCAATCGTAACGCTGAAAAACGGCAATAGCCTGGTGCTCCTGGGAATGGAGGGAGATGGCGAGGCCTTCCGTCTGTGCCTGCAGGATCCGAAGGCGAGCGAGGCGTCGCCCCTGGTCATTGACCAGATCCGCTTCCAGGCCGTTTGGACCGGCGAAGTCATTCTCGTCAAGCGCGACTACGATATCTCCGACGAAGCCCAGCCGTTCAGCTTGGGCCTCGTGGCTTCGTTGATCTTCCGCGAGCGGCGCCTCGTTCGCGACGTGGCCATTTGCGCCATCGTATTGGGTTTCTTGGCCTTGGGGCCGATCATCTTCTGGCGGCTGCTGTCGGACCGGGTCATCACCTACAAGGCCGGGAATACCTTTGCGGTGGTCTGCATTTTCATGCTCGCGGTCATCGCCTTCGAGGCGGCGTTCGGGTTCGTCCGCCGCCTGCTGGTGCTGCAGCTGACCACCCGGCTCGACGTCAAGCTTTCCACCTATATGTTCGAGAAAGTGCTGAACCTGCCGATGGATTTCTTCGAGCGGACGCAGGTGGGCCAGATCACCCACGACATGCATCAGTTATGGAGGATCCGCACCTTCCTGATGGGTCAATTGTTCGGCTCGGTGCTCGACTCGGCAATGCTGTTCGTATTTCTGCCGGTGATGTTCTTCTTCTCACCGACGCTGACCGCCGTGGTCCTGGCCGCTTGCGGACTCATCATGTTGTGGCTGATTGCGATGCTGCCGGTCTATCGGCGCAAGACCGGAGCGGTCGAGGCCGCCGAGGCGCAGCGCGGCGCCTTTCTGGTTCAGACCGTGCATGGCATGCGGACCGTCAAGTCGCTCGCGCTTGATGCACGCCAGCGGCACATATGGGACGTGCATGTGGCCAAGGTCGCGAAATTGCGTTTCGCCGAAGGTTTTACGGCCAGCGTGATCTACTCGGTCGTACTGCCGCTCGAGCGTTTCGCCGTTTGCGGATCATACGCCTTGGGCGTTTATTTTGCGATCACCAGCAACGACCCCGTGTTCATCGGGGCTCTGTTCGCATTTCTGATGCTGTCGCAGCGCGTCGCCGCCCCGCTCATGCAGATGGCGCAGCTGGTCAATCAATATGACGAGGCGCGCATCGCAGTTGCGGTTGTCAGCAACCTGGTCAATCAGCCGCCGGAGGAAGGTCGTTCCGGCCACGGCGTGCGCCAGGCCCTCGAGGGGCACGTGCAGTTTTCCAAGGTGACCTTCAAGTACCACGGCGCGACCTCCCCTGCCCTCGACAAGATATCGTTCGAGGTGCCGATCGGCGCCAAGCTCGGCATCATGGGCCGCAGCGGGTCCGGCAAGACGACGATCACGCGGCTGATCCAGAAGCTGCACTCGAACTACGAAGGGCTGATCAAGATCGAAGGCATCGACGTGCGTGAATATGACGTCGATCACCTGCGGCGCAGCATCGGCGTTGTGCTGCAGGAGAACTTCCTCTTCAGCGGCACGATCCGCGACAACATCACGGCCGCCAAGCCCGACGCCACATTCGATGAGATGGTGCGCGCCGCCCGCTTGGCCGGTGCCGAGGAATTCATCGACAAACTGCCGCGCGGCTACGAGACCCACATCTACGAAGGCTCACCTAACCTGTCGGGTGGACAACGCCAACGGCTGGCGATCGCCCGCGCGCTGATCACCGACCCGCGCATTCTCATCCTCGACGAGGCGACGAGCGCTCTCGACGCCGAGAGCGAGGCGATCGTCAATGCGAATATCTCGCGCATCGCCCATGGCCGCACCCTGATCGTCATCTCTCACCGCCTGTCCTCTCTGGTGACGTCGGACGCCATTCTGGTGCTCGAGCAGGGCCATGTGCACGATATCGGGCGGCACCACGAATTGCTGCAACGCTGCGATATCTACAGCGACCTCTGGCACCAGCAGAATCAACATGTCGCCGCCGCGCCGGCCGGGCGCGCCAAACCTCCATTGCGGGGGCCCACCCTTGTCTCCTGACCAGACCGCCGCCGCGACGATTCGGCAATTCCAGTCGGAAACGGACGCGATCCGCGAGGCGCCCGAGCCTTTGGCCCTGCGCGTCACCGTGTTCATTCTGGCCGGCATGTTCGTCTGCGCGATCGCCGTCATGTCGCTGACCAAGGTCGACCGCGTGGTGACGAGCTTGGCCGGCAAGATCGTTCCGACCGAGCAGGTCAATGTCTTCCAGGCGCTCGACGCCTCGATCATCAAGTCGATTGACGTGCGCGAAGGTGATCAAGTGACCGAAGGACAGCTCTTGGCGACGCTTGATCCCACCTTCGCCGCCGCGGACTTCCAGCAGTCGGCGCTGCAAGTGGCAAGCCTCGAGGCGCAGGTCGCCCGCGCCGAAGCCGAATTGGCGGACCGCGAGTTCGTCGTGGCGGAAAAATCCGACCCGAATCGGCAACGATATTATTCTCTGCAGAAAGGGCTCTACGACCAGCGCATTGCCCAATACGCCGCCCAGATCAACAGCTTCGATGCGAAGATCAAGCAGACCGAGGCCACCATCCAGAAGCTGGAAGGCGATGCCGGGCGCTATCAGCAGCGTGAGCAGATCGCCAAGCGCATCGAGGATATGCGCACGACCTTGGCCGAGCACGGCACCGGGACCCAGCTCAATATGCTGGCGTCCCAGGACCAGCGGTTGGAGATGCTGCGCACGATCGAGAACGGGCAGAACAGTCTGTTGGAGCAGCGGCAGACGCTTCGCTCGCTCAAGGCCGACCGCGAAGCATTCATCCAGCAGTGGTACTCTGCGCTCAGCCAGGAGTTGGTCAAGGCGCGCAACGACCTGGATACGGCAAGGGCCGCGGCGGAAAAGGCATCGCGGCATAATGATCTCGTTCGCCTGACTGCCGCCGAGCCCTCGGTCGTGCTCACCGTGGCCAGGGTTTCGGTAGGGTCGGTGCTGCGCGAAGGAGACCAGATTTTCACGCTGATGCCGTTGCGAACACCCGTGGAGGCCGAGATCCACATCGCTTCGCGCGATGTCGGATTTGTCCGCCCCGGCGATCGGTGCATCATCAAGATCGATGCCTTCAATTACACCGAGCACGGCATTGCCGAAGGTGACGTGCGCTGGATCAGCGAAGGCGCCTTTACGACCGACGACAACAACCAGCCGACGGACACCTATTACAAGGCGCGCTGCGCGGTGACGGCGACGAACTTCATCCAGGTCCCGAAAAACTTTCGGCTAATCCCCGGAATGACGCTGGAAGCCGATCTTAAGGTGGGGACCCGCTCGGTCGCGATGTATCTCCTGGGCGGCATGCTGAAGGGCTTCAATACCTCGATGCGCGAGCCGTGAGGGAATGGCCGGTGCGCAATCTGCTGCGTGGCGCTAAGCTTCTTGCCAAGAAAGGCGGCCCCTTGCAGGCGCTGCTCTCCCGCAAGCGCGCGGATATCGGCGCGGGCGGCGCCGATGCGGATGCCGACGCGCACTACCGAATGGGTCGGCGCTACGCCCGCGGCGAAGGGGTCGTGCTGAGCATCCCGGATGCCGTCGCGCAGTACCGGCGGGCGGCCGAGGCCGGGCACACCGAGGCCCAATTCCAACTCGGTCTCATCTATCTGCAGGGCTGCAGTGCCCATAAGCTCCCCGGCGGGCCGGCGAGTTGGCTCGAGTCCGCCAGCGCCCGCGACAGCGACGCCGCCAGCAGCAACCTGGGACTGCTTTTTCCCAACGGGATCGAGGTGCAGCGGGACGAAGCGGAGGCGGCGCGTTGGTTGGGATTGGCCGCGGCCGCCGGCAAGGTCGACGCGCAAGCCACTCTCGGCGACCTTTATCGATACGGACGCGGCGTCAAGCGCGACTACGGCGAAGCCCGCCGCTGGTATCTGGCCGCCGCGCAGCGAGGGTCCGCGTCTGCAAAATTTGCTCTAGGCGACATCTACTTTCAGGGTCTCGGCGTCGATGTCGATGTGGCGTCCGCCGCCGCATGGTACGGACAGGCGGCGGAGAAGGGTGACGCCCGGGCGAAGGTTGCGATCGCCTCCCTCTATCTCGCCGGCCAAGCCGAGCCGAAGGACGCGGATGCGGCAGCGAGCCTCCTGCAGAGCGCGGCGGAGCAAGGCGAGGCGCGCGGGCTTTACCGCGCCGCGCTCATGCACCTGACCGGTGACGGTCTGCCGCGGGATCTTGACAAGGCGGAGACGTATCTGCGCAAAGCCGCCAAGCAAAATCATCTGCCGGCGATCATCCGCCTCGCCGAGTTTTATGCGCGCGGCGACGGGGTCGAGCCGGATCTGCGGCAAGCCGCCGAGTGGTATCGCAAAGGCGCGGAGCTTGGCGACGCGCAGTGCCAGTTCGCCGCTGGCCGCCTGTTCAGCGTCGGCTCGGGCGTGCCGGTCAATCTGCGCGAGGCCGCGAAATGGTACGAGCGCGCCGCCCAGCAGGGGCATGCGACGGCGGCGCACAACATCGCCGTGTTCTACGCCACCGGCACCGGCGTCGCGCGCGACATGCAAACGGCCGCGTCCTGGTACAAATCCGCGGCGGAGAAAGGCATCAAGGCGGCGCAGATTTTTTTGGGCAAGCTCTACGCCGTGGGCGAAGGGGTTGCGCGCGATCGCAGCCTGGCGGCTGAGTGGCTGAGCAAGGCCGCGGCGAGCGGCGAGCCGGAAGCCAAGACGGCCCTTGCTCTTTTTCACCTGGACGACCTGAATGCCGCCGAATCGTCTCCCGCCGAGGAGTTGCTCAAGCAGGCCGCCGAAGGCGGCCACGCTCCCGCGGCGACACATCTGGGGCATCTGTATTCCGGCCGCTACAAGCGGCCCACCCGCGGTGGCGATCCGATCGTTTGGTACAAAAAAGCCGCGGAGGCGGATCATGCCGAGGCGCAGTTCACGCTGGGCTTGGCCCACTTGACCGGGCATGGAACCGCGCAGGATTTTGCCGCCGCGGCTGCGTGGTTCGAGAAGGCGGCGCACCAGGACTATGCGCCGGCCCAGTTCGAGCTGGCGGTTCTGTACTGCACCGGACGGGGTGTTGCGCAAGATCTCGCACAGGCGCTTTGCTGGTACGAGCTCGCCGCGCAAGGCGGCCACCGCATCGCCCAGCACAATTTGGGAATCATGCTGTCCAAGGGCCAAGGCTGCGAGCCGGACAAAGAGAAGGCGATCGCCTGGTTGCGTGCGGCCGCCGCCCAAGGCGTCGCCGAAGCAAAGATCGCGCTCGACAGGATCGGAGGCGCGCAAGTAAGAGATGTGCCATGCATTGCCGATTGATTGCGGGGCAAAAGTTGGCTTCGTTTTGTAATTCAGAGGCCCTTCGCGCCAAGAGTACCCATTCGCCTTGCCCAGTTTTCCCTTGCTGACCCGAGGCGACATTCGCAGCCGCGTGGAACTCCCCCGTTCGCGTCAATGAACTCGACCATCGGATGACCTTGCGCCCGTTTGAATCTTCTCGCCGGTTCGCTCCGAGCACCCAAGGGTCCGCCCCTTCGAGAACTCTTTGTTCGAGGACGCAGGCGCTGGTCAATGCGGCCCTGCCTGGCAAATTTCCCTGCTAACAGGGACAATAAACAGGGAATTTTGTATCTTAGAGCATTTTCCGCTCGGATTGAATCGGGAGGATTCCCAACGGCTTGTCAATGAGCGAGGCTAGCCGCCTTGATTCGATTTTCGAGGGGGAACGATGCCAAGACCCTATTCTGGTGACTTGC
>JBKQHQ010000043.1:0-30255 GCA_052148715.1 Xanthobacteraceae bacterium
CTTGTCGCGCGCCGCGGCCGGCTGCTGCAGGGCCGTGTCGGCGCGAGCCCGCAGCTCCTTGAGAAGCGCCAAGGATTGACCCCGGCGCAGCAGGCCGCAATCCAGGTCAGCGAAGGCCGCACCGCCGTTGCTTGGGAGCTGGTACGTGACATCGCGATGCGCGAGGGCGGGGCGCCGGAGCTGAAGGCCGCCTACGAGAAAGCGCAGAGTGACTATTTCGGGCCGGCCCCCAGTCAACGACTCGAGGGCATCGTGCGGTCGCTCTCGGCGGGCGAGATGCCGCAGCTGGCGCTCGCTGATTGGGAGGACGACATTGCCCACCGTCTCGGCGTCGTCGCCGGGGTGGCGGGTGCCGCCGCCGATCTGATGACCCGCCGCGCCAACGAAACGGCGGCCGCCGCCGAGAAAATGGTGATCCTCTTCGGCAGCATGCTCGCCCTCGCCGTGGCGTTTGCGGTCGGCGGCCTCGTCTTCATGCAGATACGCGTCTCGCGCCCGATCACCGCGATCGCCGACGTCATGCGCCGGCTCTCCGCCAACGATCTGGGCGTGGAGGTTCCCGGCACCAGCCGCGGCGACGAGATCGGCCAGATGGCGAACGCCGTGCTTGTGTTCAAGGACAATATGATCAAGGCCGAGCGCGCGCGTTCGGAGCAGGCGGAAACCGAGAAGCGCATGGCCGCCCAGCGCAAGGCCGACATGCACGCGCTCGCCGACGAGTTTCAGGCTGCGGTCGGCAATATCGTGGACACGGTATCGTCCGCCGCGAAGCAGCTGGAAGCCACCGCCACCACACTGACCAAGACCGCAGAAACGACGCAGCAGCTCACCACCACGGTCGCAGCCGCCTCGGAGGAGGCCTCCGCGAACGTGAACTCCGTCGCCTCCGCGTCAGAGGAGCTCGCCGGGTCGGTCAATGAAATCGCACGACAGGTCCATGAATCGAGCAAGATCGCCAGCGAAGCCGTGCAGCAGGCGCAAAAGACCGACGCCCGCATCACCGAGCTGTCGCAGGCGGCCGGCCGCATCGGCGACGTGGTGAAACTCATCACCGGCGTCGCCGAGCAGACCAATCTGCTCGCGCTCAACGCCACCATCGAGGCCGCACGCGCCGGTGAGGCCGGCAAGGGCTTCGCCGTGGTCGCGCACGAAGTGAAAGCGCTCGCCGGCCAGACCGCCAAGGCGACCGACGAGATCAGCGCCCAGATCGCCGGCATGCAGACGGCGACGCGCGACTCGGTCGCCGCGATCAAGGAGATCAGTGGCACGATCGGCCGCATCTCCGAGATTGCCTCGGCCATTGCCGCCGCGGTCGAAGAGCAGGGCGCGGCGACGCAGGAGATCTCACGCAACGTCCAGCAGGCAGCGCAAGGTACCGCACAGGTCGCGACCAACATCACCGACGTGAGCCGTGGCGCGTCGGAGACCGGATCGGCTTCATCGCAAGTGCTTGCCTCGGCGCGGTCATTGTCGGGCGAGAGCGGCCATCTCAAGCTCGAGGTCGACAAGTTCCTCAATACGGTCCGTGCCGCCTAACAGGCGGTAACAAACTGGATCGACGCCCTCGCCTCAATCTCAGAAAGGGGGAGGCTGGAAGGGGGTCGCGCGGAGCGCGCTAGTCAAGCGCGGTGTTGCACGGCCAAAAACCGCAGCAACAGGTCGGCGGTCTCCGCGGGAAATTGATCGGGAAAGAAATGGCCTCCCGGCAACGTCGCGGTCGAAACAACCGCGCAGCGCTTTCGCCACTCGGCCGCCATGTCGAAGAGCCCGTGCATCGCGCCGGCCGAGCCCCAGAACGCCAGCGTCGGGCACGCTACCTTCACGTCGATATCGGCGGCGTCGTGCTCGAGGTCGATGGAGGCAGCCGCGCGATAGTCCGAGCAGGAGCCGTGGATCATCTCAGGGCTCCGCCAGCAGCGCCGGTACTCGGCGAGCTGCGCGGGGTCGAAATCCTCAAGCTTCGTCGCGCCCCAGCCGAGCAGACATGTCTGGTAGAAATAGTCGGGATCGAGGCCGATCATGTGCTCCGGGAAAGGCTCGGGCTGGGAGAGAAAATACCAGTGCCAATAGGCGCCGGCGACGCGGCGGTTTGGTGTCCATGAACATGGCGTAGGTCGGCACGATGTCGAGCACCGCTAGGCTCGCGACGCAATCAGGATGGTCGAGCGCCGTGCGATGCGCGGTGCGGCCGCCGCGATCATGCCCGATGACGTGGAAGCGCTCGAAGCCGAGCTGCCGCATCGCGGCCACCTGGTCATTGGCCATGGCGCGGAATGAATAGTTCGCGCGATCGGGCAGGCATTTGGGCTTCGCGCTGTCGCCGTAGCCCCTGAGATCGGCGCAGACCACGGTGTAACGCTCGCTGATCCGCGGCGCGATCCGCGTCCACATCGCGAGCGACTGCGGAAATCCATGCAGGAGCAGGACCGGCGGTCCCGAGCCGCCGACCACGGCATTGATCGCCGCGCCATCGCCATCGAGGGTGCGTCGTGCAAAACCTTCGAACATGCCGACCTCCCGTGCTTCGCCGCTTCCTGGCCGCGCCACGATGGTCTTAACAGGAACAGAATTCGGGTGTTTTCGTTGCCTCTCGGGAATGAGCGCAACATGGAGCGATTATGTCGAAAAGCAATAAGCATCCTTGGGTCTTGGCCCCTATTGTGCACCTGCGAGCGCTGCTTTCGGGGCTCGCCGCGGCCGTGCTCTTGCTGGCCTCCGCACCCGGGGCGAGCGCGCAGCAGTCCTACCGCGGCAGCGAGGCCGAGCAGCAAGCGTGCACGGACGACGTATTCCGGCTCTGCAACGAGTTCGTGCCCGACGAGCAACGCATCATTGCCTGCCTCGGCCAGAACCGGCGCAATCGCAGCGCCGCCTGCCGCGCCGTGTTTTCGCGCGGACCAGAGGGCGGCAGGCCTCGCTCCGAGGATGGGGATAGCCGCCGCTAGCTCACGACATCGAAGCCGCGCGTTGAGCCCCGAACGGTACTCTGCGCCGTCCAAACCGCCGTGGTAGAGTGACTCTCCAGGGCAGGTTGGGGGGGGAGGATGATGGCCGTGTCGCAAGCGACCACCGGCGACTATCAGATCACGGCGCGGATCGAACGGCTGCCGTTTTCGTCCTGGCATTTGCGGATCGGCACGGTGATCGGCACCGGCTGGTTCTTCGATGCGTTCGACGCGCTCGCCATCGCCTATGTGCTGCCCGTGCTCATCGACTTGTGGAAGCTCAATCCCGGCCAGATCGGAACCTTGATCTCGACCGGCTATGCCGGGCAATTCATCGGCTCGATCTTCTTCGGATGGCTCGCCGAGCGGATCGGGCGCGTTCCCTGCACGCTCTACACGCTGCTCATTTTCTCGGCGATGAGCGTCGCCTGCGCGTTCGCGTGGGACTTCGAGTCGCTGCTGGTGTTCCGGTTCATTCAGGGGCTCGGCCTCGGCGGCGAGATCCCGGTCATGGCGACCTATATCAGCGAGCTTGCGAGTTCACGGCGCCGCGGCCGCTATGGTCTCGGCTATCAGGTCCTGTTCACCATCGGTCTCTCGATCGTGGCGCTCGTCGCGACCTTCGTGATTCCGCGCTGGGGCTGGCAGTGGATGTTCATCATCGGCGCGGCGCCGGCGCTGCTGGCATTGCCGCTGCGGCGGCTGCTGCCGGAATCGCCGCGGTGGCTCGCGAGCCGCGGCCGCATGGACGAGGCCGACCGCGTCCTCAATGGAATCGAGGATTTGATCTCGGAGCACGGCGCCAAGCCGTTGCCGCCGATCCCGACCGATATCCCGACGGCCAAGCCGTCGGCCACGCGCTTCGGCGATCTGTTCAGAGGCATTTACCTGCGGCGCACCTTGTCGGTGTGGACGATCTGGTTCTGCGCCTATCTGGTCGTCTATGGCCTGTCGACGTGGATGCCGTCGATCTATCGCACGGTCTATCAGCTGCCGATGCAGCAGACGCTGAACTTCAGCCTCGTCTCGGCGGCGTTCGGGACGCTGTGCGCGCTCATCGCCGTCTTCTCGATCGACATCATCGGCCGCAAGGCGCTGTTTGCCGTCGGACAGTTTTTGAGCGCGCTGCCGCTGCTCTATCTCGGATTCCATACCGACCTGGATGTGTCCACGGTCCTGTTGCTCGTGACCCTCGCGTTCGGCTGCAACTCGATGCTGGCGATCTCGCTCAGCACGTATACGGCCGAGCTCTACCCGACCGAATTGCGCGCCATCGGCTGCGGGATCGGCAATTCCTGGGTGCGCCTCGCCGCGGTGATCGGTCCGTTTTATATCGGCTGGCTCATTCCGAAAGCCGGGCTCGGCGCCGTGTTTCTCACTTTCGGCGCCGCGGCCGTCATCGGCGGGCTGACCGCCGTTCTGTTTGCGTCCGAAACGCGCGGCCAAGTGCTCGAGCGCCTATCGCCGTCCTTGCATTGAGCGGGTGCAAAATCGCGCAGGCTTCCCCGCAGCCCGGCCCGATGCTAGCGTTGTGTGTCTTTAACGCTTGGTGCCCTCATCGTCATTCCGGGGCGCCGCGCAGCGAGCGAGCCCGGAACCTACAGCCCCGGCCTGTGGCTATGGATTCCGGGCTCGCTCGCTGCGCTCGCGCCCCGGAATGACACTGAGGGGCGGGACCGTCCATCAGAATTACGGCACTAGCCTTCGCAAAGGAGAGCGTCAGCATGGTTCAACTCGTCGACAGCGATATCAAGACTCGCGAAGTGCTCGATTGGAAGGGCCTGCATCTCTTTCATTTCTTTCTTTCGTCATGCTCGCAGAAAGTGCGAATATTTTTGAATCTCAAGGGCGTCGAGTGGCAGCCGCACGTCGTCGACCTGTTCACGAACGAGAACCTCGGCGAGTGGTTCTTGGGCATCAATCCGCGCGGCTTGGTGCCGGTGCTGGTGCACGACGGCGCGGTGCATATCGAAAGCAACGACATCATCACCTATCTCGAAGACAAGTTTCCCCAGCCGAAGCTGATCCCGGCCGGATCTGAAAACGAGATGGCGGCGCTGCTGCGGCACGAGGACGATCTGCACCTGGATCTGCGCACGCTGAGCTTCCGTTTCGTGTTCGCGCCTCCAGCCCCGCCAAAATCGCCGGACGAGCTGAAGAAATATGCCACCACCGGCTCCGGCACCGTTCAAGGCAAGAAGGATGCGCACATAGCCGAACAAATCGATTTCTGGAAGCGGGTCGCCAGCGAGGGGATCACCGACAAGGCCGCGCGAGCGTCGGCGTTGAAATTCCGCCAAGCTTTCGACGAGCTCGAGCAACGCCTCGCCAAGCATGCCTATCTGCTCGGTGACACGTTGACCGTGCTCGATATCGCCTGGTTCATCTACGTCAACCGGCTCTCGCTTGCCGCCTATCCGGTCACGCGGCTGCATCCGCGGGTCGGCGATTGGTACGAAAAGCTTCTCGCGCGGCGGGAGTTCGCGAAGGAGGTCCGGCTGCCGCCGCCGGTCAAGGAGCGGTTCGACACCACGCGGCACGAACAGGCCAAAGCCGGAAAATCGCTTGAGCTAGTTGCGGGCTTTTGAGCTGTAGATCCGTGGCAAAGCATCACGTGTAGGGTGGGCAAAGGCGGCCGAAGCGTCGATGTTTGGCACGGCGCCTGTTCCGCCGTGCCCACGCGGTCGGACCCGAACGCACGGGCACTCTGGCAAACCCCGCCGCGTGGGCACGGCGGAACAGGCACCGTGCATTGATCTAAACTTCGGGGCCGCCTTTGCCCACCCTACGCAAAATTCGCGAGCGACGCGCCACGTGCCAGCTATCACGTGCTGAAACGCCGCGTGCGCGCGAGCCCTGTGGCGGCGAGCTCGCTCCCTACGCAGGCCATGACCTCGTCCCAGTCCCTTGCGGCGGATTGCCGAAAAAGCCGGGCGCTCGGATACCAGGGGCTGTCATCGCGATCGAGCAGCCAGCGAAAGTCCGGCAGATACGGCAGCAGGACCCACACCGGCTTGCCCATCGCCCCGGCCAGGTGCGCGACGGCCGTATCGACGCTGATGACCAGATCAAGCTGCGCGACGACCGCGGCGGTGTCGGAAAAATCTTTCAGGTCCGAGCAAAGATCGATCACCTCGTTGTGTTCCCGCAACGCGCCGGCGTCGCTCGCCCGGACATCCTTCTGCAGGCTGACGAACCGAATGCCGGAAACTTCCAACAGCGGGGCCAGTTGCTCGAAGGCGATCGATCGGTCGAGATCCCTGGTGGTCGCCCCGCTGCCTGACCAGACGAGGCCGACGAGCGGGGCATCATGCGGCAGCCGCCGCTTCCACGCTTCGATCCGATCGGCGGGCGCGTGAATATAAGGGACGACGGCCGGGATCGTCTCCACGGTCGTATTGAACATCAGCGGCAGGCTCAGCAACGAGCACTGAGCATCGAACGGCGGCAGCGGCTCACCCTTGGCCGCGACCACCTCGACGCCGGTCAATCCGCTGAGCAAGGATTTCAGGGGCGGCTGCACCTCGAGAACCACGCGCGCGCCCCGCGCCGCAGCGAGCGGCGCATAGCGAGCGAACTGAATCGTATCGCCGAACCCCTGCTCGGAATAAAGCAAGAGCCGCCGGCCCGCGGGGTCGTCACCGGACCACTCGGGACGCGCAAAGCTTCGGGGGACCCAGCTCTCCAACTTTCGGCGCCATTCGTACCCGCGCCATCCCTCGGCAAAGCACCCGGTCAGCAGCCGCAACAGGGCCCTGTTCCAATGCGCCTGGGCATAGTCCGGGCGCAGCGCCAGCGCCCGATCATAGCTTGCGAGCGCATCCTCGAAGCGCTTCAGCTCCTGCAAGGCGCCGCCGCGATTGGAGAGCGCCTCGGCATGCTCCGGGCGTATGGCCAGCGCCCGGTCGTAGCTTGCGAGCGCATCCTCGAACCGCCTAAGCTCCTGCAGGGTGACGCCGCGATTGGAGAGGGCCTCGGCGTAATCCGGACGCACCGCCAGTGCCCGATCATAGCTTTCCAGCGCGTCGTTGAAACGCCGCAGGTTCCGCAGCGTCACGCCGCGATTGGAGAGGGCCTCGGCATAATCCGTTCGCACCGCCAGCGCCCGATCATAGCTTTCCAGGGCGGCGTCGAAACGCTGCAGCTTTTGCAGGGTGACGCCGCGATTGCAGCGTGCCTCGGCATGGTCCGGATTTACCGCCAGCGCGCGATCATAGCTTGCCAGCGCATCCTCGAAACGGTTCAGCTCGTGCAGCGCGACGGCGCGATTGTAGAGCACCTCGACAAAGTCCGGGCACACCGCCAGCGCCCGGTCATAGCTTGCGAGCGCATCCTCGAGACGCCCCAGCGCCTTGAGCGTGTTGCCGCGGTTGGAAAACGCTTCGGCAAAGTTTGTACGCGCGGCCAACGCGCGGTCGTAGCTTTCCAGCGCATCATCGAAACGCTGCAGCGCATGCAGAGCGGCGCCGCGATTGGCCAACGCCTCGGCGTAGTCCGGGCGCACCGCCAAGGCCCGATCGTAGCTTGCCAGCGCCTCTTCGAAACGCTTCAGCGCGTTGAGCGCATTGCCGCGATTGTAGGCCACCTCGGCGTGGTCCGGGCACACCGCCAGCGCCCGGTCGTAGCTTGCCAGCGCCTCCTCGAAGCGCTGCAGCGCGTTGAACGCGTTGCCGCGGTTGGACAGCGCCTCGGCATAGTTGGGGCGCACCGCCAAGGCGCGCTCATAACTTTCCAGCGCTGCCTCGAAGCGCTGCAGCTCCGCAAGGGTGACGCCGCGATTGCAGAGCGCCTCGGCGTAGTTCGGACGCACCGCCAGCGCGCCGTCGTAGCTCACCAGCGCCTCGTCGAGACGTTTGAGCTTCTGCAGCGTGAGGCCGCGATTGAAGAGAGCTTCCGCATAGTTGGGACGTAGCGCCAGCGCGCGGTCGTAGCTTTCCAGCGCTTGCGCAAAATTTTGCAGCTCCTGAAACGCGAGGCCAAGATTGGAATAGTACAGCGAATTCTTTCCATCCTGACGGATAGCCAGCTCGATCAGCTGGACGGCCAGCTCATGGCGGCCGACTTGGCTCGCAATGAGGCCCAGCAGGTGCAGTGCATCGGGGTGATTGGGATGGGCAGCAAGAATCCGCCGATAAAGCTCTTCGGCCTCAGCAAGGCGCCCGGCCTGGTGGTGCGCGATGCCGGCCCCGAACAGCTCGGCAATCGTCGTCCCGGCAGGCCGCCCCGTCTGCTCTCTCCGGCCGGGATCATGACCGCCGCGGCGATGCTCGCGATTCATCTTTGCCTGAGACTCTATCTAACTGAACACGCGC
This sequence comes from Xanthobacteraceae bacterium, assembly GCA_052148715.1. Lineage (GTDB taxonomy): Bacteria > Pseudomonadota > Alphaproteobacteria > Rhizobiales > Xanthobacteraceae > JBKQHQ01. The sequence continues at coordinate 8,258 of JBKQHQ010000043.1, forward strand.
CGATCGCTATGCCACGCATCGGGTTACGGGCGCCCACGCCTCCGACCGAGGGTACTTCCTAGTTCACGAATAGTGGCGATTCTGAGTCGCGACGCCGTGACGGCATCGGCGCGGGAGACTTTGTACAGATTTGCGCGAAGTTCTAGTGTTCCAATGCCAACGATGCGGTACGATTCTATTCCGCGGTGTAGAAACAGAAGACGACGTGATCGGCGACGGGACAAGGACCGCGCACGGGAGGAACGAAGCGATGGCGAACCCACGTCTGGACGGCAAGGTGGCTTTCATCACTGGCGGCGCATCAGGCCTCGGCCGCGCCATGGCGATCGCCTTCGTCGCCGAAGGGGCGCGCGTCACCATCGCCGACATCGACGATGCCCGAGGCCGCGATGTCGCCGCCGCGCTCGGCGACGCCGCGATTTTCCTGCACCATGACGTTACGCGCGAGGCGGCGTGGATCGACAATCTGGCGGCCTCGGCGGCGCGGTTCGGCCGGCTCGACATTCTCGTCAACAACGCCGGCATCGGCACCCGCGCCAATGTCGAGGCCGAGACGCTGGAGGACTGGCGCCGCGTCATGGCGGTCAATCTCGACGGCCCGTTCCTCGGCTGCAAGCATGGGATTGCGCCGCTGGCGGCGAGCGGCGGTGGCTCGATCATCAACATTTCGTCGGTCGCCGGGCTCATCGGCGCGCGCGATTCCGCGGCCTATTGCGCCAGCAAGGGCGGGTTGCGCCTGCTGACCAAGTCGGTCGCGCTGCATTGCGCCGGCCGCCGCAACGGCATCCGCTGCAACTCGGTCCACCCCGTCTATACCGATACGCCGATGGTCGACGCGCTCCTCAACAGCTCGAAGTCGCCGGAAAAAATGCGCCAGGCGCTCGAAGCAATGATCCCGCTGGGCCGGATGGGGACGCCCGACGAGCTCGCCGCGATGGCGGTCTATCTCGCCAGCGACGAGTCGCGCTTCGTCACCGGCGCCGAATTCGTGTTCGACGGCGGCTATACGGCGAATTAGGTCTGTTCGCTCGGATTGACGCACACGGTGTAGGGTGGGCAAAATCGCGGCGACGACAGAACGGCTTACGCCGCGGCGGTGACGATTTTGCCCACGCGATTTTTGATCTCTCGGTTGTTCCGCGTGGGCACGGCGGATGCGACGCCGCGCGCCACTGAAATGTCCGGGCCGCGTTTGCCCACCCTACGCATTATTTTGATTCTTCGCCGCCCCGCCGAACCAGGAGCTAACAAACGATGAAGGCCCTCATCAGCCGAAGCCCCGGCCCGCCGAATACGCTGACGATCGACGAGGTGCCGGATCCGCGCCCGGGCGCCGGCGAGGTGCTGATCTCGGTCAAGGCCTGCAGCGTCAACTATCCCGACGTGCTGATCATTCAGGATCAGTACCAGCTCAAGCCGCCGCGTCCGTTCTCGCCCGGCAGCGAGGCGGCGGGCACGATCGAGGCGCTCGGCCAAGGCGTGAGCGGGTTCAAGGTCGGCGATCGGGTTCTGGCCATGACCGGGTTTGGCGGCATGGCCGAGAAGCTGGTTGCGCCCGTCGACCGCTGCTTTGCGATTCCCGACGCGATGCCGTTCGATGAAGCGGCGTCGTTTCTTTTAACCTACGGCACGACCCACTATGCGCTCAAGGACCGGGGACACTTGCGCGCCGGCGAGACGCTGCTGGTCTTGGGGGCGGCCGGCGGGGTCGGCATCGCCGCGGTGGAGCTCGGCAAGGCGGCGGGCGCGCGGGTGGTCGCCGCGGCCTCCTCGGAGGCGAAGCTTAAGCTCGCGCGCGAGCGCGGCGCCGATTCCGGCGTGGTCTATCCGCGCGGCCCGTTCGACAAGGCCGGCGCGAAAGCGCTGGCCGATCTGTTCAAGTCGGCGGTCGGGCCCGACGGTGCCAACGTCGTCTACGATCCGGTCGGCGGCGGTTACGCCGAAGCGGCGCTGCGCTCGATCGCCTGGGAAGGGCGTTTCCTCGTCGTCGGCTTTCCGGCCGGCATCCCGCAGATCCCGCTCAACCTCGTGCTGCTCAAGTCGTGCGACATAGTCGGCGTTTTTTGGGGCGCCTTCTCGCACCGCGATCCCAAGGCGCATGCGGCGAACACCCGCGAGCTCTTCGAGCTCTATGCGCGTGGGGCCATCAAGCCGCGGATCTCCGAGCATTTCCCGCTCGCCCGCGCTGGGGAGGCGATCGCCCGCCTCGCCTCCCGCTCCGCCATGGGAAAGATCGTCGTCACCATCGCGCCCGGCTTGACTTGGTAACCAAGTAAGGTGCGCCTTGAGATGCGCGTTACGCCGCCGCCTGATGCGAGTGCGCGAACCGGGCGACCAGCGCCGCGAACTGGTCAACAAAATTTTGCAGAAACTTTCGCGTGCTCTCGTCCGTGATCACGCCTGAGGCGTCGATGAGGCCGGGCTTGAAGCTGATATACGCCTCCCCGCCCATGACCAGCGCGCCCAGGACGCCAAGAATGTGCCGCAGATGCTGCTGCGCGACGGCGGTGCCGATCGCGCCGGGCGACGCGCCGGTGATGGCCGCCGGCTTGCCGTTCCAGGAATTCTTGCCGTAGGGACGCGCGCCCCAGTCGACGGCGTTCTTCAGCACGGCCGGGATCGAGCGGTTATGCTCCGGCGTCACGAACAGGAGACCGTCAGCCGCCGCGATCTCGGACTTGAACCGGGCGACACGCTCGGGCAACTGGGTTTCGTGGTCCTGATTATAGAGCGGCAGATCATCGATCTGGACGAAGCTGAAGGTAAATTGATCCGCGCCGAGCTTGGCGAGCGCCTGCGCCAGGGCGCGATTGAGGGATTCGCGGCGATTGCTGCCGACGATGACGGCGACCTTGAACTTTGCCATGGGGAACCTACCTTGGTTATGGTTTGATACCGAGGCTAGATAGATGACTGGGCAGAAACGGCAAGAAGGCACATCGCTGATACCGAGTAACCTGCATGTGCCCGAGGATTGCCGGGCCGTCAGCGAGATATTGGCGCGGGTCGGCGACAAGTGGACGGTCCTGGTCGTGGGCGTGCTCGGCGACGGCCCAAAGCGCTTCAACGAGATTCGCCGCGCGCTGGGCAGCATCTCGCAACGGATGTTGACGTTGACGCTGCGGGGCCTCGAACGGGACGGGCTGGTCACCCGCACAGTCTTCCCCACCATCCCGCCGCGTGTCGATTACGAGCTGACCAAGCTTGGACGGTCGCTGCTCGAGCCCGTCAGCGGTCTTGGCCTATGGGCCCGGCAAAACCGGACGGCCATTCAGAACGCGAGGCAGCGGTTCGACGCCGCCGAGGATCGCGGCTGACGCGGTCGGTTTCGCTCTGCGCCGAAGACGCTCGCTTCTTTGTAGATGGCGTTAAGTGCCTTCGATAAGTTTCTTGACCTGCCATTGATTCTTGCCGCTTGCGACGATGTCGTCGACCTTCCAGCCGCCGTTCTCGCGCACGAGGAAATACCGGAGCACCGTGCGCACGGTGTCCTGATGTGACACAAAGTCGGCAATCACCGCCGCCCGCGCCCCGTTTTCGCTTTCGGTCCGGATGTGCAAGTCGTGAAAACTCGGATCGTTGCCGTTGGTGATGGGGTCGAAATCGAGGCTGGGCGCGTCACCCTTTGGGGTGCGCCTGAGCATTGCCTTGAGCGCGGCGCGAAGACTGCGCGACAGAAATCGTTTGCCATTCGCTGCATCAAAGAAAATCGAGGCGCCGTCGCTAGCATCCGCGCTCGGTCCTCCCGCGCTCCGATAAATTTCGGCCACGAAGTCGCTCGGCGGCTGGTCCCGCGAGAACGCCGGTCCAGCCATCGGGAGCAAAATCAAAGACGCCAGCAGCACCCGGCGGTTCACTCTATGAGCGCAATTGCGCATTGGGACATCTCGCTTCGTTGGCGACGGGCATGGCCCACGGCATGATCCCTAAAAAGCCTGTACTCGCGCTCGACCCGAGGGTCGATACCGGTTTTTGGAAAAAACCCCAACTACCAGGCAAAATGGCCAGATCAGACTCTCGGACGCTACCGGAATACTGGAATGCCCGTAATTATCCACATTGAATTCGGGCTGCCGGCCAGCGCAAAAAAAGCGCCTAATATTCAAATCGATTCGAGGTTTATCTGGGGATACCGGGACAATCCGATCGGCATCGTAGGGTTGACTGTCGCCGAAAAGGGGGAGGGACCGAGACCATTCACATCCGTGCCTTGGAGTCGAAGATAGGCCTAATCGGCATTACCGCTCTTGCTCGCGGCGCGGATGCGCATGCCCCCCCCGGTCCGCAACGGCTGGCGCGAACGTGCCGGCGTGCGCTTGTTTGGCTGCTCGCTTCGACCATGGCCGCGCTCGGCGCTACTGACGCGTTGTCTGCCGCGGACCCCAAACATGTGCCGCCGGACCGGCACAAGCACGTCGCGGCCGAGCACCAAAAGCGCGGCTCGGGGCCGGAAGCAAAGCGGCGCGAGGCGGCGCGCCCGAGCGAGCGGAATCGCGCGACGCATCCCGTCACATCGGGCATTCCCCTACCGATTGCCCGACCGGCCGCCTCGGACGCGGCGCCACCGGCGGCGCTGTCGCTGCCGCTGCAGCCGGATCTTGCCGCGGCAAAACACGCGATCGAGCTCGTGCACCGGGGTGAGGGGAAGGATGCAACCGCGCTCGCCGCATCGAGCAAGGATCCGGTGGTGGCGAAGCTCGTCGAATGGGCATTGCTGCGCCCTCCGAACAGCGAAACCCGTTTCGATCGCTACGTCGCCTTCATCCGCGCCAATCCCGCTTGGCCGAGCATGGCGCTACTACGCCGCCGCGCGGAGACGAGGTTGTGGGAGGAGCGGCGCGACGGCGCCACGGTGCGCAGCTTCGTCGGCGAGGAACCGACCAGCGCGATCGGCCGGCTCGCTCTCGCGCGTGTCGAGATGGGCGAGGGCGACCGCGCTCGCGCCGCGAGCGAGGTGCGCGCGGCGTGGCATTCGGCGCAACTGTCGGCCGAGCAGGAAGCCGCGGTGCTTGCCGCATTCCCCGACGTGCTTACCCGCGCCGACCATCTGGCGCGCATGGACCGGCGCATCGGCGCCAAGGATCTTGGCGCGGCGCTGCGTGCCGCAAAACACGTCGGCGACAATCAGGTCGCGATCGTCAAGGCGTGCACGGCCGCCGAGGCGAAATCCGCCAAAGGCGGGGCTTTGCTCAACGCGGTACCCGCCAACGCGCGCGAGGATTTGGGCTTTGCCTTGTGCCGTCTGCACTGGCTGCTGCGCAACGACACGCCCGGCTCGAATTTGCACGGCCGCATCGCGACGCCCAAAGAGGATATTTCAGCTGCGGTCAAGCTGACGCTCGCCGCCTCGCTCGAGGATTTGCAGCGCCAAGACACCGACGAATGGTGGCGGGAGCGCCGCGCGTTAGCCCGCAAGCTGATCGACCTCGGCGATGCAGCAACGGCCTATCAGGTCGTGCTCAAGGCGGCGCCACCGGCCAATCCCAATTACCGTGCCGAAGTCCACTTCATGGCTGGCTGGATCGCGCTGCGCTTTCTTGCCGATCCGGCCAAGGCGCTTGCACATTTCGCCCACGTTGACGAAGGCTCAGCCGATCCGATCGTGCTCGCGCGGGCCGCCTCCGGGCGGGGCCGCGCCGCCGAGGCGGCCGGCCAGCTTGAGGAGATGCGCGCGCAATACGAGGCCGCCGCGGGCCATCCCACCGCCTACTACGGCCAGTTGGCACGCTCCCGGCTTGGCATCGACGACGTCGTGTCGCTACGGCCACCGCCGGAGCCGGCAGACGGCAACGTCAACGAGCTACTGCACGCGGCGGAGATTCTCTTTCAGATCGGCAGCCGCGACCTCGTCCTGTCGTTCGTGTCCGATCTCACGGAGGAGAGCAGCGACCCCGCCGTGGTCGCGGGGCTCGGCAAGCTCGCTGCCCGCTACAACGATGCCCAGGCGATGCTGCTCGTCGGCAAGAAGGCGCTGGCGCGAGGGTTGCCGATGGACCTGTACGCTTTTCCGGACATCGGCGTCCCGCACTATCGGCCGGTCGGTTCCGAAGTCGATCGCTGCATCGTCTATGCGATCGTGCGCACGGAAAGCGGCTTCGATCAGGGCGACATGTCGTCGGCCAAGGCGGTCGGGCTGATGCAGGTCACGCCGGGGGCCGGGCGCGACACCGCCAAGCGGTTCGGCGTGGCTTACGATTGGAAGCGTCTCGTGTCCGACCCGGCGTACAATACGCAACTAGGCGCCGGAGAAATCTCCGCCCTGCTCAGGGACTACCGCGGCTCCTTCATCTTGACCTTTGCCGGCTACAATGCGGGTCGCGGCCGGGTCGAGCAATGGATGGCCCAGCACGGCGATCCGCGCGATCCCAAGGTCGACGCGGTCGACTGGGTCGAGCGCATCCCGTTCGCCGAGACGCGCAACTACGTCGAGCGCGTCATGGAGAACCTGCAGGTCTACCACGCGCGCTTCGGCGCCAGCGCCGCGACGCTCGAGCCCAATCTGCACCGCACGGCGACGGTCGAGGGGCGCCCCGGAACCGGCCTCGGTGGAGCAATCCATTCCCAGTGATCAATGGCCTGCCCTGACCGCAGCGCCAAGCCGCTTGCACAGACGGGCGAAAGGGACGTCAACGGGAACGGTATCTGATGAGATGCGGCGACAGGTATTTGTGGGCCGCCCCGATAGCCGGCTGTTTCCCTCAATGACCCGCCACTACACGTAGCCGGCGCCTAGGCCGCCGAGTTCTGCCCCAGAGGCACGGCGTAGTGGTGGTCTCGCTTCGCGCATGCCGTACGAAAAGTTGCCCGCGGACGATTATTTGCCGCAATTGTCCTGCTTTCTATTGTGGGAAATTTGGGGATGCGGGAGTGCAGGGCGCACGCTTAAGCGAAGCAACCGCGCTTGGTCGGGTCGGGGGAGCGTTGATTCGTGCCGACCTGCGCTTTACCTGCGCCGGGATCACGGCGCTAGCTATCGGGTTTGCCCTGGGGCTGCAGGCCGAGCTCCCGGGCTTGCCGGGTCGCTTTGATCTTCGGGCGCCCGTTGCGTCCACCGACAGTCCGGGCGTGCAGGTAGCGAGCTTGGAAGCGGCGTTCATTTCCGAGCCTGCGATCGAGGGCGAGGCAAGGACGCCTGGGCCAGCCCGTTCGGCGAGCGCCCCCGCTTCCCCCGACCAAGGTCCTTTCGTCGAATCGCCTGGGCCTTCGTTCGATGAGCGTTTTGCGGGCGTGGCCACCCCGCCCGATACGCTGCCGAGCGCGGCGACGGAGGAGAACGGCGTGCTCCTGCCGTCGCTCGGTCTCGCTGATGTCGTCGCGCCTCCTGCGTTGCGCCGTTCTGCGCCGGTCACTTCGCCGCTCGCCGGCGTTTCTAACAATCAGCTTCGCACCGCAGCCGTTCCCGAGGGTTCAAGTTCGTCCCCCGACGCCGACCACCACACGGCGATCTATGACATTGCCGCGCACACGGTATACCTACCCAACGGACTCAGGTTGGAAGCGCATTCCGGCTTGGGCAGCCTCATGGACGATCCTCATTATGTGAACACAAAGGGTCGCGGACCAACGCCTCCGAATGTCTATGACCTCGCGTTGCGTGAGCAGGATTTTCATGGCGTTCGCGCCCTTCGTCTCATCCCGGTCGGCGGCGGCAACATGTTTGGTCGCGACGGGATGCTCGCACATTCGTACATGCTCGGTCCGAACGGACAGTCGAATGGATGTATATCCTTCAGCGACTATTCCGCGTTCCTGAACGCTTTCTTGAACGGTGAAGTCGACCGCGTTGTTGTCGTCGAACATCTCGCGGACGCGCCCGCCGCAAGAACAGCGTCGGACTGGATTCCTGACGCCGTCAAGGCTCTTTTCACGCGGTCCTGAAGGCGCGAGAAGCTTAGCCCATTCCCGCACGGGCTCCGTCGCCAACCAGGCGACTGGTGCTAACGCGAAGCCGCGGACGACGTGGCTTTCGGAGCGTTTATCGTTTCAAACTGGTCGGCATCGAATGCCATGGTCCCGACCAGGGTGGGCATCAAAATCCGAAACGGTGCGACAACCTTTGCCCCGCTGACCGGCGCAAACCACATCTCCATGTCTTGACGGCCCGCCACATATTTTACGATGGTGCTGCTTGCACGATGACCCGCAATGGGACGAAGGACGGCACCGCAGACTACGACGGGGCCCGCGAATCCGCTTCCGGCTTTCGCTTTATCCATGCGCTTGAATGACAGCGCGATGTCGAAGCGGTGCTGCCCGTCGAACATTGGCAGTGTTCTGTTGCAGATTTCAGGGGTCAAACCATCGCCGGTGGCGTTCAACGGAAGCATGAGAGCGCTCAATGGGTCGTCAATGCCCACACGGTGCGCGTCAGTGATCGGAACAACATCGGAGCCGGACGTCGGGGCCGCGGCAGCGGTCATGTCCTTCACGTTGCCGGCCTCGATCGTCATTTTTAGCTCGATCTTTCGCTCATCACGCACGTATTTGGCCTCGAAGGCGGTTGGCAGAAGCTGACCCCCTTTAATGTCGCCGCGCGATGTTGCAGTGCCTTCGCCGGAGATCAAGACGCTCAGAAGGCCGCTAGCGTGGCCCGTCGCCGCGATCGTGTAATGGTCATCGTCGATTTTTGCCGTCCAGGTTGCCTTGCCAATTGGGATGCCCGTCATCGACACGGTGTAGCTCGCGTTGAGCTTTATTTCCGCGAACGCGGGCTCGCCGCCCGCGCAGGCGACACCCGTCAAGGCAGTAAGAGCCGTAATGGCAAAAGTTGAGGCCGATAAACGGAGATCCATGCCCATCATTCCCGGATTGAAACTCGAATCGCCCGCGCCTGGCTGGCCGGCCCAAAAACTTAACTGCCCATCGGTTGATTTCGATGACAAGACCAAGCCGGCGTAACCTTTTCACCGAAATCAACAAGGGACACGAAAAACAGGGAAAATGGGTGAGAAGTACGTGACAAGAGCAGACGCGTTTGAATCTAAGGTGATCGTCCGATTCGGTTTGCGGTGGATGCGATGGACGAGGCCGCGGCGGTATTCGTGGTCGGGGACGCGTCAGCTTGTGGCTGCCCGGCGATGCCAGACTCCGAAAACCTGCACAGGAGTCGACATCAGACGAACCCTAGAGGCGTGGCTTCGGCCCATCGTCGTCAGGTCAGCCCGACCAGGCGGGTGCCGCCATCGTGCCAGCTAATTCCGAACGGCTTTTCTACGGCTGCTTTTTCGAAAGATTGCCGTAAGCGAGGGTAACGCTGTCTGGAGAGCTGTTAAACCATACCAAGTTCAGATTATCGCCTTGACGAGCAATCGTGACACTGCCGTCTCGGCATTGGCCGCCTTTGTCAGCCCGGCCCTTGGTGATGATTTCGACGAAGAAGGCGTATGATTTCGACCACCCGGTGCGTCTGAGCTTTCCGGTGCAATCCAGGTCGGGATATTTCGTATCGTATTTCGTTTCCGCGCCGACGGTGGTCACATCGAGCTCAAAATTGATGGCCGTCGGACTGCCCCCGGGAGTGAGCTGGCCGGTCCAGTTGCCGACGATGTTGGGGCCGATCGGTGCCACGGGCTTTGCGGCTGCCGTCGGCGGACTCGCTGACCACGGAAACGAAAACTGCGCAGTCGCGGGTGCCATCGCTGCCGGCATGACCACGGCCAGCGTCGCAACGCAGTAGCGGAATGTATGGGTCACCGGCGCCCACCTCCACGCGGAAAGTGCTTCGCTTCATTTTTACACCCTAGAGCCAGTTCGTACTATTGGGTCGCGGCGGTATTGTACCGGTTTGGGTTAACCGCGCCGGCTTCCCGGATGTCCGCAAGGGTCCCGTTCGACTGACGCCGACAAGGTGAGCCCGACAAAGTTCCGCGGCGAGAGCTGCGATGGCGAGTTCTCCCGCGAACGGAGCATGACCGAGCGGCAAGGTATGCCAATTCTGGAGGTCAGGAAGCTCATCTTCGTGGGCTTCGCCGACCGCGTCGAACCGCGCCCTTGATGGCGATTGCTGCTCTTGTCACGGGTTCGCGGCGCCCGTGTCACGCGGGCGGTGGCGCTTGACCGCCTCGGGGTGCGTTGAATCGGCTCCCATGTAGACGCCGCGTTCCCATGTGCGCTTGAGCGGATCGGCGACCTTGAGCGCCATGCGACCAATGCCCTGGATCTCGATCTCGACGGTCTCGTTGTCCTGGAGCGCGCCCAATCCCTCGTGATTGGTGCCGCAGGCAATGATGTCGCCGGACAGCATGGTCATCACCGTGGTCGCGAACTCGACGAGCTCGGGCACATGGTGCTCCATGTCGTCGGTACTATAGTTGTGCCGCAGCTGGCCGTCGTTCCAGAACCGCACGAGCAGGTCGTTGGGGTTGGCGATCTCATCGGCCGTGACGATGCAAGGACCGAGCGGCGCGAAGGTATCGAACGATTTGCCAAGCCAGCTCATCGGCAAGCTGGCTGGCCAGGTGCGGCGCCCTTCGCCGCGCGCCGTCACGTCAATGAAGCAGGTGTAGCCGAACACGGCATCGCGCCAGTTCTCGCGCTTCACCGTCTTCGCCGGCCCCTTTATGACCAGCGCAAGCTCAGCCTCGTGCATGAAGATCCACGGATCGGTGAAAGCAGGCAGCTGGATCGTGTCGCCGGGACCGATGACGGCGTCCGGATTCTTCATGAACATGTTCAGCGGCCGCGGCTCGCGCTGAGCGTGCTCCCAGTAGTTCGCAAGCGCACAGAGAATCTTGTGCGGCCGCGGCAACGGTGCGCGCAGCCGCGCCGAGGACAGGGGAAGCGCCGTCGCCTCCCGCTCCAACTTGGCCAACGCCGGGCGCAGCCGCTCGAAATCGTCGATGATGCCCTCCATCACCAGCTGCGGCGTGTAGCTCGACCTCACAACCCCCGAGATGTCGACGACGCCGCGTTCGGTGAGCAGACCGGGCAACTGGGGTGCCGCGTCACCAGTTTGGAACAAGACGAGTTTCATGGTTTGCCCTTTGGTTGAACTGCTATCGCCGGGACGGGTGGGATCTGGCCGCCGTGGCGACTGATGCTAGATCGGCCGAGCCAATGCCCGCATCGATTCCTCCATCAGCCTCACGTAATCGGCGCGCGGCGATTTCGGATCTTTCTCCATTTCTCCGAGCTGAACCGAATTCTCCACAACCATGCGACAACGTTCATAACGACGTTCATTAAACTGGGCGAGCGCTTCCGATAGCCGGATGCCAGAACCAAGAAGCTCCGAAAGGACGATTGAATCCTCGATCGCGATCCCTGCCCCGCTCGCCAGATGCGGCGGCGTGGCATGCGCGGCGTCGCCGATCACTATCACGCGATCCCGGTGCCAGGGCGGGCGCACGATAAGAGCCTCGGCCGGCCGGCAGATAACCTGATCGTCACTCACAATGGTGTCCCGTACCGCGGCCATCGGCCCCTCAAAATCGGCTAGCTCGTCGCGCAACGACTTCGCGAGGTTGTCTCTCTTGGCTGGGGCATTCTGCACGAGATAAACGTACATCTTTGACGCGGACACGGGGTTGAACCCGGCTTTGTGGCGGGGGCCGAAGAACTGCCACAGTGAATCGACGTCCTTAGGCCGCTCGACCGTCGCTCGCCAAATGCTCTGTCCAGTAACTTGCGTCGCTATATCGGCGCCGAACAGCAAAGTCCTGATTTTTGAGTGCGCACCGTCCGCGCCAACCACAAGATCGAAGCGGCCTGCCGTGCCGTTGCTGAACTCGACCTCCACGGCGTCCGACACCTGTCTGATTGCGCTGACCGTCATACCGAGTCGGATCGACAGTTGTGCGGATGCTGCAGCCTCAAGCAGAATCTTATGAAGCTCACCTCGAAGAATTCCGATTGCTGCTGGATAGCCGGGACCGCACAGTCGCGGTAGCTCGACCTCTCCCATCAGCACACCCGCGCCACTGAAGTTCTTGATGGCGGAGTAGCCAAACCCTAGCCGCACGCATGAATCGATCAATCCGGCGGTTTTTAGCGCCCGTAATGTGGGTCCAAGCAGGGCGATACCAAGTCCCGAATTTGCCCATTCGGAATTCAATTCGACGATGTCGACTTCTACGCCCAGCTTCTTTAGACCAAGCGCCAGTGTAATGCCCGCAATACCGCCACCCACGACAAGCGTCTTTTGTACCGAGCTCATTGGTTTGCTCCCTCAGGCCTCGCTCACGCCCCGCAGGCTTTCTGGGTAGGCCGTGCAACGCGAAGGGACTCGCCAGTCACTCTTTGCCGAGGCTCAAAAGCCAAGGCGCGCTGCCCTTCCGGCAGTGAGCGACATCAAGTAAACGCATCCGCGGCAGGCCCGCCCAGCATGAGCGCACCGTAACTATAAGCCGGCATCTCCCACCCGGCGACGATATGCCCTTGCAGCGCTTGCAAGTCGGCGTAGGCACGCTGCACGTGGTTGCCCTCGTACAAGCCGCGGCCGGCCGCTGCGGTGAACAATTTTTCTGCCGCCTCTCTGGCCATCTTGACGGAGAAACCCTGGTCACGGCGGCTGCGCGCCCGCAGCTCGACCGAGATCGGCTCGCCGGCCATGGCTTTGTCGATCGTTTCACGAAACGAGCGCCAATACAGCAACTCGGCGGCATCGATCATGGCGGACGCCTCGGCAACGGCGAGTTGGATGCCCGGCTTCTTCGCCAGCGGCGAATGGTCGAAAGAACCCTCGCGGACCTTCATGTCCTCGATGAAGGCGTCGAGCCCGCCGCGCGCCATGCCGTTGGCCGGTGACGAGATCGTAAATGGAATGATCCCCCAGACCGACGCCCTGTAGAGCGGCGAGTCATGGACCCGCGAGCCGGGCGTGGTGCCTTGGATCATTTCGGCCAGTCCCAAGATACGGTGGTTCGGCACGAACACGTCGTCGACGACGAGGCCCTTGCTGCCGGTGCCCTTCAGGCCGAATACGAACCAATCGTCGATCACCTTGGCTTCGCGCTTCGGAATCATCACGTAGCGGATGTCGGGAACCGGCGAGCCGCCGCTCGGCGGGCCGAAAAACGTGCCGAGCAGGAGCCAGTCGGCATTGTCGACGCCGCTGCAGAACGACCACTTGCCCGAAACCCGGTAGCCGCCGCTTGCCGGCGTGGCTTTGCCGGTAGGTGCGAAGCTCGACGCGGAGAGGGTGTCTTTCGCCCAGTATTCGTGCTGGAATTCCTCCGGCCATAGCGCCACCAGGAAGTCGTGGATGGTGAACACGGCCCAGACCCAACCCGCCGATCCGTCGCCGCGCGCCAACTCGTTTGCGACCGTAAAGGCGACATCCGGCCGGATCTCAGGACCGCCGAATTTCTTGGGCTTCAGCAGGTACCACAGACCGGCGTCCCAGAAATCCCCGATGGTCTCTTCAGGTATACGCCGCGCCTGGTTGGTCGCCGCGGCGCGCTCGCGCAAGACCGGCGCCAGCGTCCGGGCCTTGTGCAGCAGCGTCCCGGCCAGGTCGCCGGCTTTCTGCACATCATCGACAAAGAGTCTCTCTACCGAGGCCATGATTGCTCCCTAACTTCGATGCTTGTCGTTTGCCGTTGTCGCCTAGCAGCGCCCCTCCAACCAGAAAAGGCCCACCGCCACCTCGCGGGCGGCGGCGGGAGGCCTGCTGTCAGGCCCAGGTCTTGACATTGACCGGCGCAAAATCGCCGTACCCGACGCCGTTCACTGCGACGAACTTGCCGTTCTGCCATTGGCCTACGGTCCAGAACTTATCGGCCCTCTGGTTGCGAATGTCGAGCTCGCCGACGATGGTCTTGAACTTGTTGGCCTTGATGTGCGCAGTGATGGCGTTCAGATCCATCGAACCGACGGCTTCGATCGCCTGGGTGATGATCTGCAGCGCCGCATAATAAGACGGCGCGCCCGCGTAGTCCGCTTCGAGACCGGTCGCGTTCTTGAAGGCCTTGTAGTAGGCTTCGAGCTCGGGGTTGCTTTGGACGCCGCCGAGCCCCAGCACGTTCTCGGCCACGGCGCCGTATTTCTGATGGAAGCTCGGGAACGCGGTCGCGATCGCGCTGTAATAGGCCTTTACCGTCAACCCCGCGATCTTGGCCTGCTCCAGCAGCGCGAAAGTATCCGGCGGGTAGGACCAGGCCACGAACGCATCCGGGGCCGCCGCCTTGGCGGCCTTGACCACCGGCGTTAGATCCTGGGTGCCGAGCGGGTAGGATTTGTCGTACACGATCTCGAACCCGGCCTCCTTGAACAGCGGCCGGCCGGCATTGGCGAGCTCGATGCCGAAGTCGTCGGCGACGTTCACCACGGCGACCTTGTTTCCGATCTGGCCGCCATCCTTCAGTTTCTTGAGCACCGAGATGGTGCCGGCGGCGAACTGGGTGGTCGCACCGCTGACGATGAACATGTTGGGAAATTGCTTGATCAGTTGGTCGATCTGATCCGTGACGCAGGACACCGTGATCAGCGGATAGCCGTACTTCGCGTAGACCGGCGCTGCCGCGAGATTGAAGCCGGTCGCAAAGACCGGCATGATGAAGTCCGCCTTGTCGACCGTGGCAAGGCGCTCGACCGCTTTGATCGTCTCCGGCGGTTGGGTCCGGTCGTCGTACTCGATCAGCTCCACCTTGCGCGGGCCGTCCTTGAGCTTGAGCCCGCCGCGGTCGTTGACCTCCTTGGCCCAAAGCACGAAGTTCGGGAAGTGGATGAGCGCAGCACCGGCGGCGAGCGGCCCGGTCTTCGGTCCGACCACGCCGATCTTGAGCGGGTCGGCGGCGCGCGCGGTCCTCAGACCAAGCGGCCCGACCACCGTCGCCGCGGCGGCATACTTGAGTAGTTCGCGTCTTCGCATCATTTCCTCCCTGCCTGCTTATTTTGACCTTCGAGTCATCGAAGGCGAACGATGAACACTCAAAAATGTGCGCTCCATTATTGGAACAGCGTCGAGCGCGCCATTTGCTCGCGTGCCTTCGACATGTCCGCGAGCGGAAACGCTTCGAACATGGAAGGGGGAAGCTTGAGATTGCGGTAGTAGACGTTGGAGCCCTGCGCGGGTGACCAACGCACCGTCTTGAAGTCGGGCTCGTAGTTCTTGTAGCCGCCCGAGTTGAGCTCGATGCGGAATCCACCGGGCTCGCGGAAGTAGATGTAATCCTGCTCGCCCATGCCGTGGCGGCCAGGCCCGAACTCGATCGCCACGTCGGCATCGAGCAGCACGTCCGCGGCGCGCCGCAGCTCTTCGCGCTGATCGACCCAAAAGGCGACGTGATGAATGCGCCCTTTGACCGGCGAGAAATCGGCCACGAGGCCAAAATCGTGGGCGCGCTCGCACACGCTCGTCATGGCGAAGACGACGAAGTCGCCAAACCCAGCCTCGGGATCGGCAATCGTTTCCTCCGTGAAGCGATGGTGCAGCGTCTCGGCGTGCCATTTGGCATCGCCGGCGGGGTTTGCCGTCGATATTGTTACGTGATCAAGCGAGCGCGCGGCGACGCCGCGCGGCTTGAAGCGTTGCGGTCGGATCGGGAAGCTCGGCGCATCCGCACCCGTAGCCCTAAATCGTGTCACCTCCCAAAACAGCTGATGCTCGTGCCCGCCCGGCCCGCGATAGCGATAGGCCTTGCCGCGGCCGGGATTGGCTTCGACCCAGCCAATGCCGGCGCCGGTACGTTCGATGCGCTTGGCCGCCGCTTCCAGCTGCTCCGGTCCCTGCGCGCGCCAGCCAATGAACCCCATGCCGGGCTCGCGGCCTTCGACGAGTTCGATGCTGTGATAGAAATGCTCGCCCCAGCCGCGCAGGAACACCGAGCCGGCATGACGACCTGATTCTTCAAGACCGAGAACTTCTTTGTAGAAGCACAACGACTCCTCGATCTTCGGCGTCTTGAGCTGCACATGCGCCAATTGGGAGATATACCGTTCGTACATCGCGGAATCCTTTCTTGCTAGCATCCAACGGTCCCGCGTGCCGGTTCAGGCGCGGCGTCGGCAGCGGTAACTCAGATGTCGACGACCCATCGTTGATGTGGCTGCATCCGCTCCGCGGTCATGTTACTCGCACGAGACGAACGCCTGAATGTCCAGCGCGAGAGGTGCCTTTGCGGCGCCGACGCATCAGCAGCGCCGAGGGCCGCGGCCATCGAGCGGAGGCGGCGCCATGAGCAGAGCGATCGACAAGAATGAAGCAGAGGTCTCCGCGCGGATGCCAGCATCCGCGCCCCGATCCTTGGTCACGACGCCCTCCCATCCAAGTGCAAAGGCTTCTTGCGCGCCTTAGTGATAAGCCTAAGATGACGAGATCTAGCTGTAAAATGGATTGTTTAGATTGCTCATATTGACACGATCAATAGGTAAGGACATTGTGCTGCCGCTAGGGAACTCGCCCGACGCACCGGCACCCGGACGGGCAATGAGATTTCGCGGACTCGACCTCAATCTTCTCGTAGCGCTGGACGCCTTGCTCACGGAGGCCAACGTCTCCAAGGCCGGCCGGCGGCTGGGTCTAAGCCAATCGGCGACGAGCAACGCCCTGCAACGTCTGCGCCAGCACTTTCGCGACGACCTGCTCGTTCAGATCGGACGGTCGATGGCGTTGACGCCGCTTGCGAACGCGCTGTCGCCCGGCGTGCGCGCAGTCCTGATGCAGATCGAAGGCCAACTGATGTCGCGGCCAAAGTTCGACGCGGCAACCTCGGCCCGACACGTCAAGATCATGGCCTCGGACTACGTGGCGATGGTCGCCTTGCGCTATGGGCTCAGCGCGATTGGCCGGGAGGCGCCAAGAATGCGATTTGAAATTCTCCCGGTGTCCGAGCAGCCAGCACGATCGATCGAGCACGGCGAGGTCGATCTCCTTATCATGCCCGACGTCTACGTGTCGCCCGCACATCCTAAGGAAGTGTATTTTACTGACCGATACGTTTGTATTGCCGACGCCAACAATCGTCGCGTCGGCGGCAGCCTGAAATTTGACCAGTATCTCGCCATGCGGCACGTCATCGTGCGCCTCGCGAGCGGTCGTCAGCCGACCTTCGAGGAGCGTTTCGTGGAGCGGCATGGCCAGAGCCGCAATGTTGACGTGATGGCGCCGAGCTTCTCCGCCGCGCCGTTCTTCGTCGCAGGAACGGAGCGCATCGCGACTGTGCACGAACGACACGCCTTGCTGGTGGTCGCTTCGCTCGGCCTGCGGATCGTCGCGCTCCCCGCCAAAATGCCGCCCGTTGTGGAGGTCATCCAATGGCACCTCATGAACAACAGCGACGAAGCTCTCGCATGGGTGCGAAGCACGCTCCTGCAGCACTCGGGCGACGATCGGGGTCGGACCCGGAAATCGGCGCGCGGCTCGAGATCCGGATCGCGCCGCTGATGCACCTTGGTGCTGCGTGGACGACGCCGACCCAACCACAAGCGAGGGAGATCACGTGCCATGACCCACAATGTTCGCCGGATCGTGACCGCACATGACAAGGACGGAATCTCTGTGGTTGCCTCGGACGGCCCAGCGCCGGTTGTCGTGACGCCGCCGCAATCGCCTGGACTGGCATTCATCGAGATCTGGAACACATCCTCCAGTCCGGCGCCGATCGTGGCTGCCGAGCCGGACCCCACCGTCGGGCGTCCATTGATCACGGCGCCGCCGAAAGGCGGAACCGTCATCCGCGTGGTCGATATTCCGCCGGAGAACCCAGCGGAAATGGACGCCGCCACGGCGCAGGCGGTCCTCGCGCGGGTGGGCCTTGATCATGCCGCCAATATGAAGAAGCCGCACCCCTTCATGCATCGAACCGAGTCTGTGGATTATGGCATCGTCCTGTCCGGCGAGATCGATCTCGTTCTCGATCGAGAGCGAGTCTCGCTCAAGCAGGGCGATGTCGTCGTGCAGCGGGGGACTGACCACGCCTGGTCGAACCGCAGCGGACGACCGTGCCGAATGGCGTTCGTGCTGGTATCGGGCAGGTTCTCCGACGACCTGGCGGCGAAAATAAAGTAGTGTCACTGACCTCTTCCTCTCGGTGCCGACGTCGCTCAACAGGACGACGCAGCATGGGCAACGAACGCGGCTCGGAACGATCGGAAGGTTGCCCGCGGCATTGCCCTTCGCGAAGCTGAGGTTTGCGACGCCTCGCCCCCGGACGTTAGGCAGTGTTTGAACGGCCATGAATTTTCCGGCCCATGTCACAATCGGCCACCTCTGTCTCGTCATGCTATCGCAACCCACTTACCTGACGGAGACCGACCATGTCATCCCGACCGAACCCATTTGCCTCCCGCTACGATCTGCTCAAGCCCCTGATCGAATTTGGGAGTCTCTCTCAAGAAGGCATCGACCCGACGCTGGCGGAACTGATAAAGATCCGTGCCTCGCAGATCAACGGCTGCGGCAAGTGCCTATTGATGCATACGCGCGAGGCGCGTAAGAACGGCGAAACAGAGGAGCGCATCTACCTGCTCGACGCGTGGCGTGAATCGTCACTTTACAGCGATCGTGAGCGCGCCGCGCTGGCGTGGACCGAGGCCCTGACCCGGGTTCACCAGACCGGCGCGCCCGACGAGTCCTACGAAGCCCTGAAGGCTCATTTCAGCGAGGAAGAGCAGATCAGGATAACCCTGCTCATCGGCGCCATCAATGCCTTCAATCGGGTCAATGTGGGATTCCGCGTCGGGCACTCCACATCAGTGGGCCGGAAGGCTGCCTGATGGCCACGCCGTCAAAGCAGGACGCGGCGGATTCGTTCGATCCGCTGCGTCCGAAATTAATCCGCATCGCTTATCGCATGCTGGGATCGCTGGCCGAAGCCGAGGACGTCGTACAGGACGCGTTCCTGCGCTGGCTCGACGCCGACCGCGGCGCCGTGCGGGAACCCGAGGCCTTCCTCCGCCGCGTGGTGACGCGGCTGTGCCTCGATGTGCTGAAATCCGCGCGCCGACAGCGCGAGACCTATGCCGGGCCTTGGCTGCCGGAGCCGATCGTCGAAGCGGAAGCGGATGACGTGGACGACGTGACATTGCCGCTGATGATGGCGCTCGAGCGTCTTTCGCCACTCGAACGCGCGGCCTTCCTTCTCCACGATATATTTGGCGTCGGCTTTGATGAGGTCGCCGAGACGATTGGACGCGATCCCTCGACCTGCCGCCAGCTTGCCAGCCGTGCCCGCATGCACGTGCGGGCGGAACGGCCGCGGTTCCAGGTTTCCAAGGAGCGCGGACACGAAATCGCCCAAGCCTTCTTCGCCGCCTCGCGTGGCGGCGACATGACAACGCTGCGATCGCTGCTCGCTGCGGATGTGACGATCCACTCGGATGGCGGCGGAAAGCGCCCGGCGGCGATGGCGCCGATCGTGGGCATCGAAGAGGTCATGCGGCTCCACGCGTCGCTCGCACGAGTCTTCGCCAAGAGCCCATCGCGGGTCGTCCGGTATGGCTTCATCAATGGCCTGCCGGGTTTCGTCACCGTCGAGAGCGGCGACACGCTCCAAACCACCGCCATCGAGATCGTCGACGGCAAGATCGCTGGAATTTACGTTGTGCGCAATCCGGACAAGCTGCGCCACCTCGAGGACCGAACTGTCCATTGATGATCGGCCCACTCATCCCTTTTCGAACGCGTCGATGAAGCGCGACAGAAACCCACGGAAAACCGCGAGGTCCTTTGCAGAAAAGACGTCGAACACGCGTTGCTCGATAGGATCGACGCGCTCGCGCGCGGTCTGAAGAGCCTCGCGTCCGACATCGGTCATGTGCAGCTCAAGCACGTTGGGATGCCGCGGATGCGACGACCTGCTGATGAGACCCTGCTGCTCCATAGTCTTGAGTAGGATCATCATCGCCTGGGGCGTGACCAGACAGGCGCGCGCGAGCGTCGCCGCCGTGATCCCTGCCTGCTGATCGAGTTCGACGAGCGCGACGTATTGCGCCGGCGTCAGCCCCACGAGCTTCAACGCCACGCTCTTCGCCCGGATCATTGCCTGCTCGGCCCGTTTCACGAGCATCCCAAGGCGCGGCTCATCGCTGGAGGATTTGCGCCCGGCAGACTTAAGCGCGGATGATTTGTGCCGACCGATCATGTCCACGGCACGATGGACCCGCTTGACACGACGGAACCGAATGGACCTGGCTCTTCCCGCCCCACATGGACGAGTTCGCCATAGAAGCGCTGATCGGGCGACGGAGCGAGAGCGAGGTCTATGAGCGGACCGGCGACCTCGGCGGGCGCGGGCGCGCCGCGCAGGTCGAGCCACGGCCGCGATGCGCCGGTGTCGATCAGCCCGGGCGAGATTGACGCGATCAAGATGCCGCGACGCAGATCCTCGGCGCGGCGTTGACCTGCCAGTACGCGAACCGCCGCCACCTGTCCGATCTTGGAGGGAATGTTGATCCAGGCCGGCCATGCCCGGCCCGCCGCGCGTCCACTGCGAACTTCTTCACGCCAAATGCATATGGCGCGATCGACGTCATCGAGCGATTGCAAGTTTTGAAAGCGCGCGTGCAGAACCGGCGCCAGCGCGCGCAGGCTGCCCGCCCGGCTCGCGATGACGAGCAGCCGGCCGCCGTCGCGGAGCAAAGGCGCGAAGCTGCGCAGCACGCGCGTGGTGCCGAGGTTGTTGCACTCGACATAATAGCCGATGACCTCGGCCGGATCATCCTTCGGCTGCACCCGCGTGTAGTGATTGGAAAGGACGATGTCGACGCCGCCGTGGCGCTCCATCAGCGAAGCTGCGAAGCGCTCGACTGCGTCGCGCTCGGAGACATCGAGCACCGCGCCGCGCACCTTCGCCCGGGCGCCCGATAGAAGCCGAACCGACTCCGCAACGCGAGCGGCGTCGCGCCCGGTAAGATACACCGTGTCGGATTGCTCAAGCCGCTGGGCCAATTGCTGGGCAAGGAAAAAGCCGAGATTGCGGGTCGCCCCGGAGATAAGAGCTATTCTGTTCATACTATGATTGTCATCAAATGGTTGATGCGAGTCAAGTCCATTCTCGCTGCTCTCCCGGCAAAGGGGGTCTCCCCGCGCGCCGACTCGAGTGTCACTCTTTGACCGCGCCGGTCATCGCCGACACGTAATGTTCGACGAAGAAGGCGTAGAGCACGACAAGCGGCAGCGATCCGACGAGCGCGCCGGCCATCAACGAGCCCCAGCGGTAGATGTCGCCGTCGACGAATTCGTTGAGCACAGCGACCGGCACGGTCTTGTTCTGGGTCGAGGAAATGAAGGTGAGCGCGTAGATGAACTCGTTCCAGCACAGCGTGAAGCAGAAGATGAAGGCCGAGATCAGTCCCGGCACGGCGAGCGGAAGAATGATCTTGGCCAGGATCTGCCAGCGGCTTGCGCCGTCGATCAGCGCGCATTCCTCAAGCTCGTACGGGATGGTCTTGAAATAGCCCATCAGCAGCCAGGTCGAGAACGGGATGAGGATGGTCGGATAGGTGAGGATCAGGGCGAACGGCGTATCGAAGAGGCCGTATTGGAACACGACGGTCGAGAGCGGAATGAACAGGATCGACGGCGGAACGAGATAGGCGAGGAAGATCGCGCCGCCGACCCATTGTGCGCCGCGGTAGCGCAGCCGCACGATGGCGTAGGCGGCGAGCACGCTGGCGATGATCGAGATGACGGTCGCCGACACCGCGACCAGCATCGTGTTCCAGAGCCACAGCGGATAATAGGTCTCGAACAGGAGCTTGTGGATGTGCTTGAAGGTCGGCGTCCAGGTCCAGAACGGATTGAAGCGGTCGAGATCGAGCAGCTGCTCGTCGGGCTTGATGGCGGTGAGCCCCATCCAATAGAAGGGAAACAGCAGCACGATCAGAATGAGCGACAGCGGCAGATAGAGATTGACGAGCCGGCGCGGCAACGTCTCGAGATAGCTCATGCCCTCCGAGTGATCATCGCCCGGAGCTGCGGCAAGGACCTTTCCAGCCGCTGTCATGACTTCAGTCATTCGCGTCCCCGTGCTGCCACTTGCGGCACTGGAGCCGCGTAGGGTGGGCAAAGGCGGCCGAGGCATCGGTGCAGAGGCACGGCGTGCGTTCCGCCGTGCCCA
>JBKQHQ010000044.1:0-3674 GCA_052148715.1 Xanthobacteraceae bacterium
TCCTCTCGCCCCCGGCGCAAGGCCGCTCAGGTCGGAGCTTTGCCGTACCTTTGCGCTCGCGTGAGGAAGGTAGGGTTCCCAATCCTTCCGTTCGTGCCCTCGTCAGCTTGGCTGTGATTGAACCGAGCCGAAAACGCGCCGATGGTGGGGATCAACACAATCGCACTATCAGGAGCGCGGGTCGGCAGCGCTCCCCGCTGCAAGGCCGCGCAGCCGGTCAATCATCGACGAACGGGACTCAGTCTCCGCGGCGCTGCGCGGTGACGCCTGGGTCGAGTTGATGCTCTTCCTGGATCGCATCGGTCTGCAACGACAAGGCAACTGGTTTCTGAGACGCACCTCCGACACGCACCGCTACACAGCCAGAACCGACTCCGACAGGAGGAGTCCGGTGAGCGGTCTCGACGCGACGAAATGTCGACGAAAAAAGAGTGATGCGAATGGTCAATCTTCCCTTCGATCTTGTCGTCGATGAAACCAAACGCAAACCTGTGTGAGCCGCTGCACTGGGGCCCGCGTCACAGCCCCTCATCTCAAGCCTGATGGTCGGGGCGTATTGATGTTGGGGCCATGTTTCATGTTTCAAACGGTTTCACATGCCGCCATGAAGGCGCGGCCGTAATCTTCCACGTTTGTAGATGCTGTCGGTCGCAATGACCGAGGACACGTGCAGAGCAAGAGTTGCGGGAGCGCAGGTCGTCTCACAGGCTTGCTGGGCCTGTGTGGCAGCGTTAGCTTCACTGGCGTAATTACATAATAGAGTTGCAGTAGCGGATTGGGGCCCTTGTTAATAGCAAATGTAATTTTGAAGGCCGAGTTGCCCGTGACGGGTCGTCTGCTCGTGGTGCAGCAGCCGGCCAAGCGCGACGTTCTGGGATTGGGCCGCCGCAGGCGGTGTCGCTGGCCCCTAGCCCGGATTTCTCACACAGATAGCGCATCGGGCCTCCGAATCAGGCAAAAGTTGTTTTGCGAGAACGACTTGAGCCGATTCGGAAAGGCAGCCCGATGCAGACGGAGTGTAGCGCAAAACCGAGTGCGTTTGGACGGGTCGAGGGCCGTCCCGTGGTGGCCGAGTTCGATGGCGGGGCGCTGACGTCCGATGCAGGCGGCCTGCTGCTGGGCGCCGCCGACCGAAGGCTGGATCTGGTTCGGCGGCTTGCGGGATGTTTCCGCGATGCCAGAGACCCGAGGTTCGTCGAGCACGCGCTCGCTACGCTCCTTGGGCAGCGCGTATTCGGCATCGCGCTTGGCTACGAGGATCTGAACGATCACGACGAGCTTCGTCATGATCCGGTGATGGCGGTGCTGGCCGGCAAGCTGGAGGCTTGGCGCGACGCCTGTGCGCCGATAGCGGGCAAGTCGACGCTCAATCGCCTCGAACTGTCGCGCGAGACCGCCACGCGCTATCATAAGATCAGCCACGACCCGGCGGCGATCGAGGCGCTATTGGTTGACCTCTTCCTCGAGGCGCACGCTCGGCCGTCCAAACAGATCGTTCTCGACCTCGACGCGACCGATGACCCGCTGCATGGTCATCAGGAGGGTCGGTTCTTCCACGGCTATTACGATTGCTACTGCTACCTGCCGCTCTATGTGTTCTGCGGCCGGCATCTGCTGGCGGCCAAGCTCAGGCCGTCGAACATCGATGGCAGCGCCGGGGCGGTCGAGGACGTCGCGCGGATCGTCGCGCAGATACGGGCGCGCTGGCCGCGAACGCGCATCCTGCTGCGCGCCGACTCCGGGTTCGCCCGCGAGGCGCTGATGGCCTGGTGCGAACAAAACCGGGTCGACTTCGTGTTCGGCCTGGCGCGCAACGCGCGGCTTGTCGCGGAGATCGCCCCCGAACTCCTTGAGGCCGAGGCGGAGGCGGCCTCGACCGGCAAGGCCGCCCGCCGTTACAAGGACTTCCGCTATGCGACGCTCGACAGCTGGTCGCGCCGTCGCCGCGTGGTCGGCAAGGCGGAATGGACAAAGGGCGAGGCCAATCCGCGCTTCATCGTCACCTCGCTCAAGCCAGCCGAGACCAATGGCCGCTTTCTCTACGAGAAGGTCTACTGCGCCCGCGGCGACATGGAAAACCGCATCAAGGAATGCCAGGGCGACCTGTTCGCCGATCGGACCTCGACGGCCACGATGCGGGCCAACCAGCTCAGGCTCTGGTTCGCCTCTTTCGCCTACGTTCTGCTGTGTGCGGTCAGGCGCGTCGGTCTTGCGCACACGCAGTTTGCCGAAGCAACCTGCGGCACGATCCGGCTCAAGCTCCTCAAACTCGCCGGCCTCGTCCGCATCAGCGCACGCCGCATCAAATTCGCGCTCGCCTCGGCCTATCCCTACGCAGTCGAATGGAGCCTCGCCGTCGCCCGCCTCGCCTGACGCGACGCCGCGACGCCGACAAATCGCGGCAACCCACCCCAAAGGCCCACAGGAGAACCGAAACAATCCGACCCGATCCGCGCAAATAGTGCAAAGGCGCCGCTCGTCTGTAACGCCACAACTATGCGTTTATCGTCCCGACCCAAGCGATCGACCTGATCTATGAGAAATCCGGGTTAACGCCGCGGCTGACGCTGACCCAGCGCCGGCTCAGCGCTTGCGTGACCGTGACCGCGAAGACCGTGGCGCTCGCTTTTTTCTCCGCTCTGGGGCGATTGTCGTGGCGGCGATCGTCTCTTAGTTTGGGGCCTGACCCAAAAGTCTCTAGCGACTCCGAGCCATGACGTGATCCATGGTGTCCCAGATGGCCGGAAAGCGGTTGTTGGCCGAACGGCAGGAACGGGCGCAGGCTGTGTGAAAACTCCCGCGCGTTTTCACACGGACCTGTTTCGTTCGCTTTTTCGAGCACTGAGACCGCCCAGAGACGAAGAAATCGTGGAAATCTTCGCTCCGCTTGGCCGGTCGCAAAATTTCGTCGAGTTTTGACACGGCCTCGGCGGAGAGAGGGCCTACAGAGGTCGCGTCGGGAAGGACCGAAGTCCGCGCCATAGCCGTCGTTCCATTGCGAGCGCGAAAATAGCTTCACCGCCCGAAGCGGTTGCGCCGTTCAGTCTGGTGGCCGAGCGAAGGTTATTGGTCCGGCATGCCCGCCTTTCGCAACGCTTCGATTCGCTGTTCCGACACCGCGCAGGACGGCACGGCGGCGCAGGCCCGCAACTCGGCGATCGTCCGGACTTGTGGTCCCGGAAGAGCGCTGTAGCGCCGGTAGGCTTCCTGAGCTTCGTCGTCGCGCCCCAGGATCTCGAGGAGCGCAATCTCGTGACGCAGCGCGATCGGGCTCGCCGGCGACAGAGCGAGACTGCGGCGCACCCACTCCAACGCCTCCGCTTCTCGTCCGAGCGCTTCCAGCGCGCCGGCTCTTGTCATCAGCAGTCCGTAAAGGCTCGGGTCGTGCGGACTCAGCCGGATCGCCTTGTCCACGCAGTCGATGGCCTTCTGCGGTTGCCCCGCGTCGGTGTAGGTGGCGCAGAGATAGAAATAGGTCTGCACAAAACCCGGGTTGAGGGCGACGCTTCGCTCGCCTTCGGCAATCGCCTCGTCAGGCCGACCCTCCAGCCTGAGAAGGTACACTTTGTACGCGTTGGCGTAGGAGTCGTTGGGGTTGATGGCCAGCAGGGTCGTTACGTCCTCTTTCGCGCGCCTGAGATCGCCCTCTCGGTCAGCGCTTTGACCGTGGTCCA
>JBKQHQ010000045.1:0-31116 GCA_052148715.1 Xanthobacteraceae bacterium
TGGCGGCAATCCAGGAAGCGTCGTTGCGCGGGCAAATCGACGCCACGAACGAGCTCATCACCATCAATCGGAAGATGCTCGATATCCTGAAGAACCAATTCACCAACGGCTATGCCAGCCGCAACGACGTCGCGCTTCAGGAGGCGGCGCTGGCGCAGGTCGAGGCGACCTTGCCGCCGTTGCGTAAAGCGTTGGCGATCCAGCGTGACCTGCTCACGGCGTTGGCCGGCCGGTTCCCGAGCCAAGAGGTGTTCGAGACCTTCAAGCTCGCCGGCATGACGCTGCCGATCGATCTGCCGGTCAGCCTGCCCTCGCAACTGGTCGAGCAGCGTCCCGACGTGCGCTCGGCGGAAGAGCAACTGCACTCGGCCGGCGCGCTCGTCGGCGTCGCCACCGCCAACATGCTGCCGAGCCTCACGCTAAGCGCCAGCGGCGGCTATACGTCGACGCAGCTTGCCGGATTGTTCAGCCCGACCAACCTTGGTTGGTCGATCGCCGGCGGCGCGCTGCAGCCGGTCTTCGACGGGCTCACGCTCTTGCATCAACGGCGCGCCGCCGAGGCGACGTGGGAGCAAGCAGCATGGAACTACCGCGGCACGGTCATCACGGCCTTGCAGAATGTCGCCGATTCGCTGCGGGCGGTGCAAAACGACGCCGATGCCCTCAAAGCGGCCCGCGACTTCGAACGCGCCGCCAAGATCAGCCTCGATCTGTCGCAGCAGCAGATGCAAACCGGCTACGCCAACGTCCTCGTCCTGCTCACCGCCGAGGTGACCTATCAGACCGCGCGGCTGCAAGTGGTGCAGGCGCAGGCCAACCGCTTGTCCGACGCCGCGGCCCTGTTCCAGGCGCTGGGCGGCGGCTGGTGGAACCGGGTCACGCCCCCGCCCGAACTCAAGCTGGATGTTGCCACCGCGCAAATGACACCGCTCGCCGAAAAGCCTGGTGTGACCGTGACGGCGGCGCCCGACTTGCCCGCGCGCAGTCAATGACGACGAATCGCTCTGCGCACCAGCACGGCACCAAATGGATGAGTGACAGGGGGAGTACCATGAGTACGATGAAGACGTTTCTGCTCGGAAGTGCGGCGCTCGCCGCGTTCGTTGCGGCATCGCCCGCGAAAGCCGGCGATTGGCTCGATGCCCCGCCGGCCTACAGCAGAGCTCCCGCCGTCTACGATTGGACCGGGCTCTACGCCGGCGTCATTGCCGGCGGCGGCTGGGGCGTCATGCCGTGGGCGTCCGGTCCGGATGCCACGGCCGGCTCGACCAATATCGCCAACGGCCATTTCGGCGGCACGCTCGGCTACAACGCCCAAACCGTCTCGGCGTTCGTGTTGAGCACCGAAGCCGACCTTGCCTGGAACCACATCAACGCCAGCGTCCCGGGGGCCCTTGCCCCCACCACGTGCGCGCCCTTCGCCGCGACGAACTGCGAGCTCACGAGCAATTGGCTCGCTACCGCCCGCCTGCGGCTCGGCTATGCCTTCGATCGCGTCATGCCCTATGTGACCGGCGGCGTCTCAGTCGGCGATCTCACGGCGGAGATCGTCGGCCAACCGCTCGGCAACCAGAGCGTCGTCAATCTCAGCTGGACCGTGGGCGTCGGCGTCGAGTTCGTCATCAACGGTCCGTGGACGGCCAAGGTCGAGTATTTGCACACGGACCTCAGCGGCATCACCTGCGGTAACGCCTGCAACGGCGGTCCGCTCTCCTTGAATCTCAGCGACAACATCGTCCGCGTCGGCCTCAACTACGGGCTCTGGGGCCACTGACCTCGCAGCACCGCCGCGGCGACCGGAGCACATTCCGGTCATAATCTTGAATCAGGACGCAAGCCGGATGCGACTTGCGTGATGCTACGGAAAAACACATGAAACTCTTCGCGCTCGCGGCTCTCGCATTGATCATCACCGCGTTCACCTGCCAAGCCGACGAAGGCAACTATTCGCCGGCCGAGGGGCTCGTCACTCACGTCGACTGGCAACCGCCGTGGACCTTGCCGCGACGGCTCCGTAACCATTGCGGCTACACCAACGGACCCGACGACCCGTTCTGCTCCAATAAGTGCGGGGCCAACTGAGGCGGCCTCGGTAGCGGCCGCCCTTGTGGATGGCTGGGGGCGGGCGGCCGAGCAGCATGTAGGCTCTATAGCGTAAGGTATCGAGGCGTTAAGCGTCTGGTAAGACTATCGCTCTTTTTATGGCTCCGATTCGGACGGCGATCTACTGTGATAGATTTCCATTTTTGGTGTGACTGATCACAGTTCGAATCTCGGTGAGAGGCTCGCACGACTCCGATCGGCACGATCGCGAACCGTCGCGACATCGGGCCCTACCGCGGGGGCAACGGAATGCCTGGCGAAGTCGCGCGCTTCTGCAGGTCCAGGATGTTGGCCTTCCTGCCGTTCGCCATGATCACGTCGCCGGGCTTCTGGTCCGCTTCGCAGGGACCCAGCCGCTCGGCCGCGATCGTCATGGTCATCTTGCTGCCCGGCGGATCCTCGCTTTGCGACGTAACCGTCATCGAATAGGCGCTGTCGAAGCTGCCGGTGATGACAGCATGCGCCGTCGCGGGCTTGCCGGCGATCATGCAGGCAGAATCGATCGTCATCGAATTCGCGGACCTTTGCACGCTGCGTTTGGGGCATACCTGCTGAGAATACGGGCCCGCGCTCGACTGCATCATCTGGTCGGTAGTGGCGTCGATGCATTGCTGGATCACCACAGGCGGATCATTTCGGTTCTCGATGCTCGTCGTGACCTGCCACAAGCCGGGCTTGCGCGACGGCAACTCGTCCGCCAAGGCCGGCACAGCGCAGGTCACAACCAGAATCGAAGTTGCCGCGATCAATCGCATCAAATCCTCCTGCGCGTTCGGTAACCAGCATCAGCCGCCTGACCCTATTGCATCGATCTCCGGCCGGGCAAGATCGACGATCTAGGCGACGCCGCCCACCGAGGCGGCTCCGAAAGAAAAAGGCAGCCCTTGGGGACTTGGGGAAGGCGGCCGAGTAGTACATAGGGCTGTATGAAATCAAAATAAGTACCGAGGCGCCGGCCGTCTAGTGAGACTTGTCGCGGCAAGTCGGGATATTTTTCTCGGCGACTTAGGAAGCCATGCCGCGTCGGAAAGTGCCGCCAAAGCTTGGCACTCGTTCTAGTTTGAACTATCTTCGTCAGATGGCTGCGAATATGCCGGCTCGAAAACTGTCCGAATGAGCTGAGCAATGGCGGCGGCACCGTTTCTGCTGCCCATGGCTTCAAGATCTTCCCGAGACTCCTCCAGGTTACCACGCAAAATTTCCGGGTCCGCGCCCATGCCAAGCACGGTCAATGTGAGCACGCGCGCCACCTCACACAGTGCATTCTCGTATTCAGACATCGGCCGGTCTGTTGCCATGGATTGCCTCGACGTTCAATCGATCGATTCTTCCGCCGATCAGCGCCGATCTATTCCTGAGATGACCACGACGGCAAGACCCAAAGGTTACACAATTTTCGAAATTGTATTGACTTGGGTCAAGGCCGTTTGCTGCGGATGAAGAAGACTATAAACGATGGAGCAATCGAAGATGGCATCAGAACCGCGAGGTTCGCTCGACCGTACCGCGGCCGTGCGAAAATTCACGGCAGCAGCTCTGTCGGGCGCTGTCCTCAGCTGCTTTGCTTCGTCCGCCAGCGCACAGAAAGCGTCGACGGCAGGCGATCCCGTCGCCGGGCGCGATTTGGCGCTCAGGGCGTGCACCGGCTGTCACGTCGTGTCCCCAGATCAACCTTTCGCGCCCGTCTTCACCGGGCCGCCGCCACCACCCGACTTCAGCGGCGTCGCCAATAGCACAAACACCAGTGCAGCGTCACTACGCAAGTTCCTCTCGACGCTGCATCCGGTCCCGCCGCCGCAACAGATGGCGGATCCCTATTTGACCAGCAGCGAACGAGAAGATCTCATTGCTTTCATCATGACACTACGGATACATCGCTGAGCTGTCACCAGCGCTTCGGGCGGCGAATTCTTCAAACGGTTCGATAGAGCGGGGCTTGTCGCATCGCCGGTCGTCCCCTAAAGGACGCAGTCACTGGGGCCCGAACGGATCGGAGCCCATGCTGCCGATAAACTGGCGCGCCGCGGCCTTGGTGAACATCGGGGGCTTCGGTGCGTGGCTGCTGGCGTCGTCCTCCTTGCCCGGCACCGGGAATGCATAGCCGATGATGGCCTTGGTGATCAGCCGGTCCGATGCGGGCGTAAGGCCGTAACCGACGCCAAGCTCGACGTCGAATTTGTCGAGCTTGAAGTCGGTGACCGCGTAGATTTGGTGCGACTGCTCCGAGAGCGGCACGAAATTCCCTATCGGTCCGAAGTCGGCGTAGTACTCGATGCCGATGAAGCGGTCCTCGCCGAGATTGCGCGCCAGCCTCGCGGCCGGCGCGAAGTCCTGCTGCCCGAACGCACCGAAGCTCCAATCCACAATCGGATTGACGATGAACTCCCACTCCTTGTTGCGCACACCGATGATCGGCCTGATCTCGAGCAGGTAGCGGGTCTGCGCAAAGGGCGGCGTCTCGTAGCCGAGCTCGAAATTCACGCCGTAGAAGAAATCGCGCTTTTCCGCATTCGGCACCACGAACAGGTTACGGATCTTACCCGCATTGGAGAGGAACTGGCCGCCGCTATTCACGGCAAACGGCGCGTAGAAGCCGAGCTCCCACCAATCGGTGATGCCGTAGGCCAGCTCGGGCGTGCCGTTGAGGCTATGGTTCGGGATCAGCCCTCCAGGGAAGTCCGGCTGCGTGCGCCCGACCCAGGTGTAATTGAGGTGCTGCTCGAGCGTCCATTGCCCGACCTCGGCGATCCCCGCGTTGTAGACCTGGATTTCATCCGCGGCCTGCGCCCCGAAAGGCACCAGTGTGGTCGCCCACATGGCAGCGCCGACGACAACCGCTTGCACGCTCAGGCGCATGATGTGGCTCGCAGAATCTAAGAGAAGCAATAACCGTCCTTGCCGTTCGTCACAAGGCATGCGGATGGGAGAACCGGACTTTGGCGGCGAGCGTCGCGAATTTGGCAGGAGCCTTCCCTCTGGACCGGAAGGGTCAATGCCTCTATAATGTACCCGGGTATCCTAGACGGGCTTGAGCAAGCGCATGGGCCACACCGTCCGCGAGAAAACAAAACTGCTGGCGCGTGTCCGCCGTATTCGCGGACAGGTGGAGGCCATTGAACGCGCGCTGGAGGCCGAGGTTGGCTGCGCCGACGTGCTTCAGGTGATCGCTTCGGTCCGTGGCGCCATGAACGGCTTGATGGCCGAAGTGATGGAGGACCACATCCGATTTCATGTGGTCGACCCCGCGCGCGAGCGCGACCCCGACAAGGCAAAGGGCGCCGAGGAGCTGATCGACGTCGTCCGCACGTATCTGAAGTGACAGACCATGCTTGATAATACAGTGCATCAGCACGTGTTCCTTGGCACGACCCACGAGACCAATGAGCGGCGCACCTGGCTCGTGATCGCGCTGTGCGCCGCCATGATGCTGGCCGAGATCGTCGGCGGCATCTTGTTCGGCTCGATTGCGCTCGTCGCCGACGGCCTGCACATGTCCACCCACGCCAGCGCCCTCCTCCTCGCCGCATTGGCGTACCGCTACGCCCGCATCTATTCCAACGATCAACGATTCACATTCGGCACGGGCAAGCTGGGTGACCTCGCAGGCTTCACCAGCGCCATCATCCTCGCAATGATTGCTTTGCTGATCGCTTATGAGGCCGTGGCGCGCTTGATCTGGCCAGTGCAGATCAAATTCGACGAGGCGATCCCGATCGCCGCCCTTGGCCTGTTGGTGAATATCGCCAGCGTGCTGCTGCTGAGCGGGGGCGGCCACCATCACGGTCACGACCACGGCGGGCATCGACACGATCACCATCATGACGAGCACGACAGCCATCGGATCGAGACTGCCGGCGGCACGGTCGCCCTTGAAATATTCGAGGATGGCGTGCCGCCGCGCTTCAGACTGTCCGGCGCGAGCAGCGCGGGCCTCGGGGCGGAAGCGGTCACGATCGAGACCGTGCGTCCCGGAGGCGCAAGGCAAGTCTTCGCGATGCTGGATCGCGGCGGCTATCTCGAATCCGCCGATGAAATCCTGGAGCCGCATGCCTTTACGGCCCTCTTGCGCTTCGGCGCCGACGCGCCGCCCCATTCGCTCACCTTCGAGGAGCATGAGCACGCGCACGGCGCCGCGCATCGCGACAACAACATGCGCGCCGCCATCATCCATGTCTTGGCGGACGCGGCGGTTTCGCTGCTCGTGATTGTCGGCCTGGTGCTCGGCCGCTTTTTCGGCTGGGTTTGGATGGACCCGCTCGTCGGCCTATGCGGGGCCGTTGTCATCGCGGCATGGTCATATGGCCTGGTACGCGACACCGGCGCAATCCTGCTCGATATGAACCCTGACCTGCGGATGGCACAGCGTCTGCGCAGCATCATTGAAGCCGACGGCGATCGCCTCGCCGACCTGCATCTGTGGCGTCTTGGCCCCGGCCATCTGGGCGCGATCCTGTCGGTTGCGACGCGCCAGCCGCGAGGACCCGATTACTACCGCACCCTGCTAGCGCGCTTCGACTCGTTGTCCCACGTAACGATCGAAGTTCAGCACCGTTGAGCCGATCGAGTGGCCGTTGGATCGTGGGTCGCTCCCACAGTTTCGCCGGCTTGCCAAGCCGCTTCCCGTCAAACGCGGCGTATTCAACGCAGTAATTGCCGCCGTTGTCTCCGCGATCGTTCTTTAGGTGCTGGTTCGACGCGGCGGAATGCTGTAATCCGATCCGGGGAGTTACCCGAACAATTGAGGGGAAAACGTGCGCAAAGTCATCGCTATCCTGCTCGCCCTAGGAGGTACCCTCGCCGCCGGCCCGCTGGCACACGCTCAGGATAGTTCATTCCCGATCAACGGCGACGACGGCTCTCCGGTCTCGAACCATCGTGTTCCGGTCGAGCTTGCAAGCGAGATCGAACGATTGCCGGGCATCGTCGTGCTCGGCAACCGAGACGGCGGTGTCACCCTCGTTGAGTTCTACGATCTCAATTGTCCCTATTGCCGAAAGGCGGCTGTGGACATCGCGGAGGTCGTCCGCCTGGACAAAGATCTGAAACTGATTTTGGTGCCGTTTCCCGTGTTGTCGATCGCCTCGATTCAAGCAGGCCGGGTCGAAGTTGCGTTGGCGAGTCTAGCGACACCGCGACAGTTCTACGACTTCCACCGTCGGGTCTATGCCGGTCGCGGCGTCGTTGACGGTCCCCGTTCGCTCGCCGTCGCCAAAGGCCTGGGATTCGATACGAAGAAACTCACCGAGGCGGCGGACGACGACCGTATCTCGGACGTGATGAAGTCGCATGTGCGGCTCGGCGACGCGCTCGGCCTGGCCGCGACCCCATCTTTTGTCATCAAAGACGTTGCGATCGTCGGATATCCAGGCCGCAAGTCATTGGAAGGCATCGTTCAATCGGTACGTCGCTGCAACAACGTGGTGTGTTGAGGCCTGGCCCGAACGAATGCGCGACGCGACCGGCGTCACTCGCCGGCGGTCCATCAAATCCGATGCCGGTGCTCAGCACAGCTCGACGACGGCGCCGTCGGGCGTGCGGCCCTGCGCGCGGTACTGCCCGATCTTTTCCATCAACGGCTGGTCGGACACGGCATAGAGCACCGCATCGTTCTTTCCCCGGTTAAGGTGCCGACGCCACATGAAGCTCGGCACGACAAAAACGTCGTTCGTCTCCCAATTGAACCGTTGGCCGGCAATTTCCGTGGCCCCGCTCCCTTCCATGACCACGTAAAGGGTGGCCGAAGTTTCGCGCTTGAACCACGTCTCCTCCCCGCCGCGCAACAGCTGCGCCGAGTAGTCGAGGGTTGGAAACACCGGTCCGCCGGTTGCCGGATTAACGAATTTCAACGTGATCGCCTCGTAGGCATCTCCCATCTCGCCGCGCAGTTGCTCCAGCGCCAAGCGAGTATCGACGCCGCGGTAGTGAATCATTGGGCTCGTCTTTCGGCCGAAGCCGCGCTGATGTGTAACGAAGCCCGGAATCATCCCGCCGCTGCCGTAGAGGCGGCGCGAATACCCTTCCGCCCGAACCGCGGGCAGCGCCGGGACACTGCCACCGGCGCTTCCAACAAACTCATCGTCCAACCAGACGCAATCGAGGAACTCCATCAGCGGGAAGTCCAAGATGTCGATCCAGATCACGGGGTCGGAGCCATCATTGCCGTGATCGTGCCAGGCGCCGTTCGGCGTCAGGATGAGGTCGCCGCGCGCGGCTTCGCAGCGCTCGCCATCGACATTGGTGTAGCCGCCGCGGGGCGACAGGATCGTGCGGCTTGCGTTGGGCGAGTGGACATGGACCGGCGCGATATCGCCGGGATTGTAGATGGAAACCGCGCAGCGGATCGTATTGGCAACCTGCAGGCGACCGCCAAGCCCTCGGTTGGTCAACAAAAACTGCTGCCGGTCGGCGAACTCGATCGGCGATACGTCGGCCGTGCGGCCGATTTCGGCGATGCGATCAAGATAGGGGCTGATCTGCGACCAGCGCCAATGATGGGGCAGCGCCTTGAGTTGCGCAGCGCCGACCCGTCCCCCCGCAATCTCTCCGTTCCCCTGCATGCCGTTGTCGCGAAACCAGGGCCGCTGCGCGGGGGCATTGGCCTCCGTACGCAGCCAAATGTGCAGTTTCGATGCGTCCGCGCTCAGACGCTCCATGGCATCGCGGGCATCGAGCGTCGGGCGAGCCTTGTCGCGCACCGGCTTTGCCATCTCGCCTCCTCCGCTGACCGCGACGAAGCTTATATGAGCCCAATAAGACACCGTCACGGAGGTGGACGGCCCTATGCACAATTCGATGCCTGTTATCCAGAGGCGCGCAACCGCTATTGCCAGCGCAGCACGCTCGCCGGCGGGAATGGATCACATCGATGCAACCTTGATCCGGCGCCGCGGCCGGTGAATTAGGTACAGCCGATTTCCAGCCGGGGCCGGCTCAGGCGGCGGTTTTTGCACCGGCAAGATCGGTCGCAGTGCTGCCGTCGCGGCTGCGCTTGCGGGCGAAGTCCAACGAGGCGACCTCGACGCGGTTCTTGCCGGCTTCCTTCGCGCAGTACAGCGCCTGATCCGCCTGCGCCAGAAGCGGGCCGATCTCCGCCGGCGCGCCTTGGGCAAGCACCAAGCCGATGCTCACCGTGGCGCCGACCGGGCGTCCGTCGACTTCGACGGCTGCCTCGGCGAACGAGCTGCGAACGCGCTCGGCAAGCACCATCGCGCGTTCGCGACCGACGTCGCACAGGACCGCGGCGAACTCCTCGCCCCCGAGTCGGCCGACGAGATCGATCGGCCGCACTTGACTGCTCGCCGTCTGGCAAAAAATCTGTAGCACCCGGTCGCCGACCGCATGCCCGAACCGATCGTTGATCGATTTGAAATTGTCGAGGTCCATCAGCAAGACCGCGGTTGCTTGCGCGCCCGCCGGCTGTCGCGTCGCCCGCTCGCCGGCCTCCTGCAAGAAGGCCCGCCGATTGGCGATTCCGGTGAGCGGGTCGACCATGGCGGCGGTCTTGTGACTGAGTTCGGTCCGCTCCTTGGCCATCGCGAGCAGCATAAAGGCGATGGAAATCGTGAACAGCAGAGCCTCAAAGCTGATCACCGTCATCCAAACGTTGTCGAAGACTTGGTGGGTCGGGCTCCAGGGCAGCATTACGACGAGCGGCGTGCGCAACAGAAACAAGGAGCCGTGCGCGAACAGCATGAAAATCAATGGCCAGCGCGAGACCAGAGGCTCGGAGCGCCCGCGCCAAAACTCAAACGCGGTCAGCCACGTATAGGCCGCGATGATTGCGGTGCTCAACAGCATGCGCACGTCAAGGGAGTCGAACAGGGCCGGAATCCGCGAAGCGATCAGCCACACCGCGGCGCCGGCGACCAAATAGAGCGGCTGCACCGGCCGACCGTCGAATACGCGGGCGCCGGTCCAAGTCATGGCGAATGTCGTCAGCAGCAGCGCATTTGACAGATCGATGGAAATGAGCTCGGGCACCGAGCCGTACATCCCGAAGAGCAAGACGGAGCCCGCACGCAACAGATCGGCAAATCCCCACCAGGCGACCGCCACGATTTGGGAGTTCTGGATCCAAGCGAACAGCAGCAGCAAGCCCAGGATGGCTTCTACATAAATCGTGACGAGAAAGAGCGTATTAAGGTCGAGGTTCATCTATCTCACCCGTTCGCCCCCTTGGAACAGGCCGGAGGTCGTCGCCTCGAGCTTTACGGCGACGTGAGCAAAGAAGTGGTGAATGCAACGGCCGCCGGGCGGACATCGCGGCCGGATGGTTTCAGCAATCTTGCGCGATTGCGTCGAATGCGGCGCATGCCCCCGCTCAGACCCTATTGAGGCCCCCTTGCACCCTTGTCGCAGCCGCAGCGCTCATCTACGGTCGTGCCCCATGTTCCGTTTTGGTACGGGCGTCGACCATGTCTATCCGCGACAGTGTTACTTCGGCCATCGGGAATACCCCCCTGATCAAGCTCAAGCGCGCCTCCGTGGAGACGCAATGCACCGTGCTTGGTAAGGCCGAATTCATGAATCCGGGCCAGTCGGTCAAGGACCGGGCAGCTTTGTTCATCATCGAAGATGCCGTCAAGAAAGGGCAGTTGCGCCCGGGGGGCGTCGTCGTCGAGGGCACCGCCGGCAACACCGGGATCGGGCTGGCGCTGGTTGGCAACGCTTTGGGCTTCCGCACGGTAATTGTCATCCCGGATACCCAGAGTCAGGAGAAGAAGGACATGCTGCGCCTATGCGGCGCCGAGCTCATCGAAGTTCCCGCCGTGCCGTATTCCAATCCGAACAACTACGTGAAGCTGTCCGGACGCCTGGCGGAACAATTGGCAACGACCGAGAGGAACGGGGCCGTCTGGGCGAACCAATTCGACAATGTGGCCAATCGCGAGGGCCACATCGCGACCACCGGCCAGGAGATCTGGGAGCAAACGGACCATCGGGTCGACGGCTTCATCTGTGCGGTCGGAACCGGCGGCACGCTTGCGGGCGTTGCCATGGCGCTCAAGGAGCACAATGCAAATATCCGCATCGGCCTTGCGGATCCCATGGGCGCGGCGCTCTACAGCTACTACACGACAGGGAAACTGAAATCCGAGGGCTCGTCCCTCACCGAGGGCATCGGCCAGGGCCGGATCACTGCCAATCTCGAGGGCGCGCCGATCGACGTCGCCTATCAGATACGCGACGAGGAGGCGGTTCCGATCATCTTCGATCTACTGGAGCATGAAGGGCTGTGTCTCGGTGGGTCGTCGGGAATTAACATAGCCGGCGCCATTCGCCTCGCCCGGGACTTGGGGCCTGGCCATACCATCGTCACCGTGCTCTGCGACTACGGCAGCCGCTACCAAACGCGCTTGTTCAACCCGGAATTCCTGCGCTCGAAAGGTCTGCCGGTTCCGCATTGGCTGGAGCGGCGCTCGGCGCCGCCGATTCCCTACGAGAAGGTCTGATCGAGTATGCCGACCGACTGCCTGTTCCGCGAGGATGCCTATTTACGGACGGCGAGCGCGACGCTGATCGGAGTAACCGATCGCGGCGGCCTGTTGCTCGACCGTACCGTGTTCTATGCCACCTCGGGCGGACAGCCAAGCGATCGCGGTCTGCTCACGACCGAGGGCGGCCAGGAAATCGCGATCGCCACCGCAACTTACCTTGACGAAGCCAAGACCGAGATCGTGCACGCGCCGGCCGACAAAATGGTTGCGCGCGTCACCGCTGGCGAGCCCGTGCAGATCGCCATCGATTGGGAGCCGCGCTATGCGCGCATGCGCATGCACACCGCGTTGCATCTGCTCTCGGCAGTGCTGCCCTATCCGGTGACCGGGGGCGCGATCGGCGAAACCGAAAGCCGCCTCGACTTCGATCTTCCCGAGGCGGGGCTCGACAAGGAGCACATCACCGCCGAGCTCAACAAGATGATCCTCGCCGATGCGCCGGTAAGCACGCGCTGGATCACCGACGCGGAGCTTGAAGCCAATCCCGCGCTGGTCAAGACCATGGCGGTGAAGCCGCCGATGGGAACCGGACGCATCCGGCTGGTCGAGATCGCCGGCCTCGATCTGCAGCCCTGTGGGGGAACGCATGTCCGCCGCACCGGCGAAATCGGCGCGGTGCGCGTGACGCAGATCGAAAAGAAAGGCAAACAGAATCGTCGCGTGCGCATTGCGTTGGTGTAGATGCGGCCGGTTCACCGTCAAGGACATGCGCCAATCAATAGTTCGAAGGCCTGTCTGGGACAGGCGGTAACGGAGCAATCATGGCCCCCTCTTCTCTTGCAAGCCGCCCCCTCGTGTCGACCGAATGGCTGGCTGAACGCCTCGGCCAAGCGGACGTCGTCGTCGTCGATGCGTCTTATTACCTGCCGAACATGAACCGCGACGCGCAGGCCGAGTACCGAGCCGGCCACATCCCCGGCGCCTTGTTTTTCGACATCGACGCGATCGCCGATCATTCAAGCGACCTGCCGCACATGCTTCCGGGACCTGGCCAATTCGCCAAGGAGGCCGGCGCCCTCGGCATCTCGAACGAAGACACGATCGTGGTCTACGACGCGCTCGGCTTGTTTTCGGCGCCGCGCGTCTGGTGGACCTTTCGGATTTTCGGTGCCGACAAAGTATTCATCCTCGACGGCGGCCTGGCGAAATGGAAGGCGGAGCAGCGGCCGGTCGACGCCAAAGCGGTGAACCGTCCCCCGCGCGAATTCGAAGCCCAAATGAACACCGGCGCCGTCGCGCTGCAAAGCGACGTGCAGATGGCGCTGAACGGCCGCGGCGTCCAGGTTGTGGACGCGCGGCCGGCGGACCGCTTCCGCGGACAGGCGCCGGAGCCGCGTCCGGGCCTGCGCTTGGGACACATTCCCGGCGCCTTCAATGTCCCGGCCACCACCCTCGTGGAAGACGGGCGGCTTGCGCCACCGGAGCGGCTGCGCCAAGTGTTTGCGGCAAGCGGTGTCGATCTTGACAAGCCGATCATCACAAGCTGCGGCTCGGGCGTCACCGCGGCGACGCTGTGGCTCGCGCTCGAGACGATCGGCAAAAAACCGCAAGGCCTCTACGACGGCTCATGGGCCGAATGGGGTGCGCGGCCCGACCTGCCGGTCGCAACGGATGCCTGAGGGCCACGCGGGCGGCGCGGCAAGACCGAATGGAAGCCATCAAGGTCCTGGCGTCCAACGGCGTCAAAGCGGTCTTGAGCGAACTCGCTCCGCAATTCGAGCAGAGCACGGGCGGCGATCTCGCGGTCACGTTTGACCGGTCGAGCGAGTTGAAAAAGCGGATTGAAGCGGGCGAGATTTTCGATGTCGCCATCCTCACTGCGCCGATGATTGACGACTTGATACGGCAACGGAAGATCGCAGCGGGCACCGTCTCGAACATCGCACGTTCCGGCGTCGGCGTCGCGGTCCGTGCCGGCGCGCCCAAGCCCGACATCGGCACGGTGGAAGCCTTCAAACGCACGTTGCTCGACGCCAAATCGGTGGCCTACACGACGGAAGGCGCGAGCGGCATGCACTTCGCGAGCGTGCTGCAGCGCCTGCGAATTGCCGATGCGGTGAATGCCAAATCCAAGACGCAGCCGGGGGGCTCCGTCGCCGAGCTCGTCGCCGGTGGCGACGCGGAACTCGCCGTGCAGCAGATCAGCGAGCTCTTGCCCGTCGCCGGTACCGAGGTCGTCGGGCCATTCCCGCCGGAGCTACAGAACTTCACGCTCTTCACGGCCGGGCTCGCCGCCGTTGGCAAAGCGCACGAGGGTGCGCGGGCCTTGGTCAAGTTTCTGACTGCGCCCAGCATCGCGGCCGTGCTCAAGGCCAAGGGCATGGAGCCCGGCTGAACGATCGGGATCGCATGCGTTACTGCGCGCGCTACCCAACCTTCTTGGCGATCCGACCCAGTCGGCAACCCGGGCGCCCAACGCGTTGAACCCGGCCAGATCGAGATCCTGCCTGGAACAACTGCGCTGCCATGTTCGTTCCGCCCATGGCGGCAGTGCGGGCGGTTGCGACCAGCCAAGCCTTCTTCGGCCTGATGCACGCGATCTTAAGCCTCGTTGGACGCCGTGGGGCAAAGGAGGACGGTCATGTTTGCGAACGCGGAGCCGGAGACGCCGAAGTCGGCAATCGGCAAAGGAGCGTGGACGAAAGAACGTTTGGAACAGGCTCTCGAGCAGGGACTGGAGGATACCTTTCCGGCGTCCGATCCCGTAGCAGTATCGGAGCCCGCGCGTACGCCGCCCGGCGATGACGAGGGACCACGGGCGGGGGCGGAAGCGGACGAGGAACTACAATCGTAGCCGTGTCATTGCGAGCATCCGGATCGGCGCTCCGCGCCGTCCAAGCGCAGGCTCAGCAAAACAATCCCGAGCTTGTCGCACGAGGTTGCCGTGGGCGCTTACGCGCGCTCGCAATGACGCCTGATATTACTTCTTCATCTTCAGCGGATCTTTGACGGCTTCGAATTTTGCGAATTCCGTGTTCCACAGCTCGCCGTTGATCTTCTCGACCTTGCGAATATAGATGTCCTGCACGAGGTCGCGGGTCTCCGGATCGATCGATATTATCCCGCGTGGGCTTTCCCATTGCATGCCCTTCATCGCCGCGACCAACGCATCACCGTCGGTCGAGCCGTTGGTCTTCTTCAAGGCCTCGTAAATGAGGTGCATGCCGTCGTAGCCCCCCACCGACACAAAGTTCGGGCGGAAGTTGTTCTCCCGCTTGAAGTCATCGACATACTTCTTATTCAGAGCAGAGTCGTGCGAGGCCGAATAGTCATGCGCGGTCACGACGCCGAGCATCTGATCGCCCATGTTGTTGAGCTCATCGTCGTCGGTGAGGTCGCCCGGCCCGATGATCTTGATGCCCGACTGGGCAAGCCCGCGCTCGGCGAACTGTTTCGCAAAAATTCCCGCCTGTGTCCCGGGAAAATAGATGAAGGCCGTATCGGGATTGATGTCGCGGATGCGTTGCAGGAACGGCGAAAAGTCCGGGTTGGCGAGCGGGATGCGGATCGACTCGATGATCTCGCCGCCCAACTGCGTGAAACGCTGCTTGAAGGTGGTTTCCGACTCGGTTCCCGGCGCCCAATCGTTGACCAGTGTCACCACCCGCTTGCTCCCGTTCTTGGCGGCCCACTCGCCCATGACCCACGATGATTGCGAGAGCAAGAAGCCGGTGCGCACCATGTAGGGCGAGCGGTCGACCGTCACGGACGCACTTGAGACCATCACCACCGTTGCGATCTTGGCTTGCGTAACGAGCTGGGCGATCGCCAGTGCGCTCGGCGTTATGCCGATCGCGATGATGCCCACCTTGTCGTTCACGATCATCTCCTGGGTAATGCGGCGCGCATTGTCGGCGACGCCCGCGTCGTCCCGTACGATCAGCTGAATCTTGCGGCCCGCCACGGTGTCGCCGTGGTGTTTCATGTAAAGGCGCGCGGCCGGCACCACCTGCTTGCCTACGGCGGCGAATCCGGCGCCGGTCAGCGGCAAGACCATGCCGATCTTGAGCTCCTCCTGAGCGGAGGCGCCGAATGCTTGAAGCGCGACGGCGCCGATCGCCGCCACCGCCATCATGAACTGCCTGCCTAACATCTGATGTC
Source organism: Xanthobacteraceae bacterium (assembly GCA_052148715.1). GTDB lineage: Bacteria > Pseudomonadota > Alphaproteobacteria > Rhizobiales > Xanthobacteraceae > JBKQHQ01. The sequence goes on from JBKQHQ010000045.1 coordinate 15,702, forward strand.
TCCTCTCAGGCCGCAACGGCGTCATTTCTCCCCCGCGTGCACCAGCGATGCTGGTCCTGCGCCGGCTATTTTTTCCGCCGCGCAACGACGTCGATATGGATCCCGACCTCATCGCCGACGATGTTGGTATCGCTCCATTCGGCCTGCCCGATGCCGTACTTCGTGCGGCTGATCGTGACATCGCCCGACGCCCGCGCCAACAATTGGCCGGGATCAGTGCTGTCGTCGCCGATGTCGAGCTTGAACGGCATGACGACCTCCAGCGTGACGTCGCGGATGGTCAGCCGAGCCGCGGCCTCGTACGCGTTGCCGCCCTTGGCGCGCAACGCCGTAGTGGTAAAGCGAGCTTCGCGGAATCGCTCGACGGCGAACCAATTCGGGCGCTTGAGCTCGGTATCAATGTCCGGATTTCCGGTATCGGCACTCGCCGGGTCGATGACCACGTCGACCGCGCTCTCCGTGAGATTGCCGGGATCGAAACGGACTTTGGCGGAGAACGTCTTGAACCGGCCTGTGCTCGGCACGTCCATCTGGCGGCCGGTGAAGGTGATCCGGCTCTGGGCCAAGTCGACCGTCCAATCGGGTGCCTCCGCCGCGGGCAGTTGCTCCGCCGCGCCGACTATCATGCCGGCCACGATCAGGCCCATTCCGATCGCGGCACTCCTCGCCCGCCTCTCTGCCATGCTCGCCGTCATTCTCCAGCACGTCATGTAGGGTGGATTGGGAAGAACGGCGGATTACGCTTCGCTGAGCTAATCCGCCCTATGGTGCTTCTCTGCGCCGCCACGGTAGCATGCGCCGCATGACATCGTCACGGAGGATAAATTGATGGTAGAGCGCCGCCGACGCATGAAGGCTGACCAGCGCCAGCAGCGCGACGGCCAAGGTCAGGTGCACCGCCCGCATCGCTTCGCCCAGGGCCCGATCGACCCCGAACGGGCTCGGAATATGAATGAGCCCCAAATAGACGACCGGCAGGTTGAGCGCCGCGCTCATGATCCAACCGGTCAATGGCATGACGATGAGAAGCCCATAGAGGGCGGCGTGCGACAAGCCCGCCAGGCGCCGCTGCCATTGCGCCAGGTTTGCGGGCTGCCGCGGCACCGGGTTGGCGACCCGCCAAGCGAGCCGCAGGATGACCACCAGGAACACCGTCACGCCGACCCACTTGTGCCACGCATAGAGCTGCAGCTTGCGGGGGCTTAGCGGCAGGCTCTCCATGCTGACGGCGATGCTGAACGAGCCGACCAGCAGCAGCACCGTCGCCCAATGGAAGGTCTTGGCCACGGCGCCGAATCCCTCGGGCGTATTCCGCAACCGCATCACACCGGCGATTTGGCCTGAACGAGCGGGACCAACGGACTCAGCTCGGATCGTTCGGACGTTTGGCTTCGAGCTGGATTACGAATTCCATCTCGTCGCCGACCCAAGGAATGAAAGCCTTCATGCCGAAGTCGGACCGTTTCAACGTGCCCTTGGCCGTGAACCCGTCGAGCGAGTACTGTCCCGAGAGATGCTTGCCGCCCTTATTGTAGGTCACCTCCAGGACCATCGGATGGGTCTCCCCGTGCATGGTGAGGTTGCCGGTCATCCTGCCTGTGTTATCACCCGTCTTCTCGATCTGCGTACTGTCGAACTTGATGGTCCTGAATTTCCAGACGTTCAGCTCGGCTTCGGAGCGCGCCCAGTTGTCCCGATATGAATGATTTGAATCGAGGCTTGCCGCCTCGATCTCCACCGCCACCGCGCTCTTGGAAACGTCGTCACGATCGAAAGTGAAATCGACCTTGTTGATTTGCCGGAACTGACCGGTGACCCTGCTGAACCCGCCATGCCATACCGACCAGTAAATCGACACATGGTCGAGATCGACCGCTTGCTTGCGTGGCTCGGCTTGGCCGGCTGCCAATGGCAGCAGCGTCAGGCCCAGTGCCGCCGCCAGCACGGCAGCGGGTCCTTTCGGCAAGTGCCGTGGATTACCGAAAGACATGTTTCCTCTCCTCCGTGTTCGCTAAATCACCTCCCTCGCGTGAAGAGGGAGCTGCTACTTTTTCGTCATTCTCGCCTTCACCGGATCCTTGACGTTCTCCACCTTGTCGATCTCGACGTTGCGCAATGCGCCGCCGACCTTCTCGACGCGCCTGATATAGACGGTCTCCACGACATCGCGGGTCTCAGGGTCGATCGACATCGGGCCGCGCGGGCTCTCCCACGCCAGCCCCTTCGCCGCCGCGATCAGCGACTCGCCGTCGGTCTTGCCCCCGGCCTTCTTCAGCGCTTCGTAAATCAGATGCATGCCGTCGTAGCCGCCGATGGAAAAGATGTCGGGGTTGCGCCCGTATTCGGCATTGTAGGCCTTCACGAATTCCTGATTGAGCGGAGACTGGTGGTTATAGTCGTAGTTCGCGGCGGTGATGATGCCGAGGCTCGCCTCGCCCATGCTGCTGAGCGCATGCTCGTCGGCGAGCACGTCCTGCCCCAGTACCTTCGTTACCTTGGGGTCGATGCCGCGCTCGGCGAGGGCCTTGCCGACCGCCGCCGGCTGGGCGCCGCCGGGAATCCAGATGTAGATCCCCTCCGGATTCGTGTCCTTGGCGCGCTGCACGAAAGCTGTGAAATCGGGGTTGGCGACCGGGAAGCGCACCGAGCCGACGATCTCGCCGCCGGCATCCTTGAACCCTTGCGCAAAGGCGGCCTCCGCGTCCTGGCCGGGCCCGTAGTCGGAAACCATGCTGTATATCTTGCGCAGCCCGCTCTTATAGGCCCAGGTCCCCAGCGTCTCGTTGAGCATCGGCGTCGTGCTCGACGTGCGCGCCATGTAGGGCGATTTGGTCGTGATGATGGAAGTCGCCGCGTTCATGATGACTGTGAATTTTTGCGCTTGGGCCGACACGTCGCCGACCGCGAGCGCGTTGGGCGTGAGAATGAGGCCGCTGAGGATATCCGCCTGGTCGCGCACGACCAGCTCCTGCGCGAGGCGCTTGGCGACGTCGGGCGCGATGCCGCCCGTGTCCTTGCGAATGATCTCGATCTTCTTCCCGGCGACGCTGTCGCCGTGCTGCTTCATGTAGAGCTTAATCGCGTTATCCATCTGCGTTGCCGTGTCGGCAAACTGGCCCGAATACGGCATGATCAGCCCGATCTTGACCGTCTGTTGCGCGGCAATCGGCGAGGCAGCGAGCACCGCCGCCGCCGTCAATGTGCCGAGTGCTGTCAGTATCCTTCGCATGGCTTCCTCCGCTTGATGCCGGTGTCGTCTTTTGTTGGCGCATTGTACCCATAGTTTGACAGCAAGCGATATCGCAAATTCCTCCGCGCGGCTGATCGACAATGCGATCAAGCTTTCTCCGCCGATGTGGGCAGCTTCCCATGCCGTCAGCGACAGCTTTGCCCGTCAGGATATGAGCGAATGAACCCGCGCTACGCGGAGGCCCGCGGCCAGAGCGTCGCGTTGTGCAGCGTGCGCTCTTCCACCCACACGCCGATCTTCTCGCGGAGCTTCGCCAGCGTGGGCGACTTCGCATGGTCGGCTAGCGCCTTGTCATCGGCGTAGATCTCAAACAGATGATACGTGTGCGGCTCGCTCTTGTCGGCCGCAACGTCGAATTGTAAACAGCCGGGCTCGGTCCTGCGCGTAGCGGCGACGTGCGCTCGCATTTCGGCCTCGAAGGCGAGGACGTGCTCGGGCTTGATCCTCCAACGGACAATGATGACGTGCATGACCCCTGCCCTCGACTCCGCTCAGGCCGATGCGGCCAAGGACTCCCCTTCGGCGGCGATCATGGCATCGAGCATGCGGCGTGCGCCAATGGGCGCGGCATCAACCGCGATGCTCACCTGGGGCGCCCCGGGCCTTGCTTCCATCATCCGCTGTTGCGCCTCTAGGATGGCCACGTCCTCGTAGAACACCTTGACCATCTCAACGGCAAACACCTTTTCCACGGCCGCGTCGCCGAGCCCAAATCCACGAACGAAGCCAAAGAAATAGTGGGTCGTGCCCGCCGTCTCCGGGGTCGGCGCTGACAGCGCCATGAGATCGATCCGCTTGCCGGCGCGCTTGCCCTCCGGCGCGCCCGTCCCGGTGTCCTGGCAGCCGGCGAAGTTGACCGAAAAGCACGGCGGGACATGCTCCACGATCTGCCAGCGGTCAACGTTCCCCGCAAACTTCCCGGCGCCTTGGTACATGGGCGGCGCCGGACGGTCGATGATCCAGCGCGTCATGCGCACCCCCTTCTCGAGGCGCTCGGTCTTGACCGGAAACTCGGTGATCGCCGAGCTGCCGATCGAGCTGGCATGCACATAGGCAAGGTGCGTCACGTCGAGCACGTTGTCGGTCACGAGCTGATAGTTGCATTTCACCGGAATCATGTCGGGCTGCGTAAAAGCCCATTCGGGATGGCCGGCCCACCACCAGTCAGGGATGAGCTTGACGTCGGCGCGCGCCGGCTCGCCCATCCAAATCCAGATCCAATTCCACTTTTCCACGACCGGATAGGAGCGCACCCGCGCGCCCGTCGGAATTTTCGGCTGGCCCGGAATCTCGACGCAGGCGCCGGACGCATCGAAGCGCAGACCATGGTAGCCGCAGCGCAGGTCGTCGCCGACGAGCGCCCCCATGGAAAGCGGCACGTGCCGGTGGCAGCAGCGGTCCTCGAGCGCAGCCGGCGTGCCATCCGTTTTGCGGTACAATACGACTGGCTCGTTGAGAATCGTCCGCGCCAGCGGCTTGCGCCCGACCTCGCGATCCCATGCGGCCACATACCAGGAGTTATAGAGAAACATCGTCGTCTCCTCGGTCGCTTCTTTGCAAAACGCTTTTGCCGCATTTTCGCACGAAAAGGGGGCGCCGACCATGCCAGTCAGCACATCCCGAGGGGGTTGGAAAAGAATATTGTCTCCGGCCGGCCGCCGACTGAGAAACCCTCCTGGGTGGGATTGGGAAACGCGGGATCTGCCTCAGCTTGGCGAGCGTCGGCTCATACCGATTAAAATACAGGAAAATAGCAGGAGCCGCTTGGCGCACGGTCCCGACGGCCGGCCCCGCCCATGAAACTTTCGATACGTGGTCGGCGTCGGCTGGAACGATTGGAGTGCCTGAAAATACAGGAAAATAACAGGTGCCCGGTCTTGGGGTGCACCCCTCGAGTGAGACACAAAAACAGGCGACAGTAGTGTGGGCGTCTTTTCCCCGACGATTGGAGGGAGGCTCGAAGCCGTCCCCCCGGAGCCGCCGCCGCGACACGACATGCCCGACCGCGCGCCGACGGATCGGCGCACCGAGCGGCAAGCCGCGGCAAACAAGCATGATGACCACGCCGCCGTCTCGCAGCCGCGTGACACTCGCGCCCATAGCCGGCCCCCTTGATTCGGTCGCACTCTATCATCTACATAACGTATGTCAACACACATTGTGTAGATCGGCGATGCCACGGGGACTATCATTGCGAGGCCGAGGAAGCTTTGTGGCCGGCGATCCGCCGACGCGTTCGGCGACCGACCGACCCGAGTATTCTTGTAAGACGACGACGACCCTTTCGGGCTGGCGGGGGTCATGTTGCCATAGACCCATCGTCCCCCACCGATGCCGCCATCACGGCACATTGCCGCGCGCCGGCGTTCAGGAGACGATTGCTTACCGCGTGAAGTGGAGATAATGGGTGGATTGCGACCATCAGAGAAAATGGATCATGCCCAACGACCGTCTTACGCTCAGCATGTCGTGCTGCGATTACGACCGTTGCCATGCACTCATCAGCGGGCGCATTCACGTCGACGGCGTCAATCTGGTGATCTCTCCGAACGAGCCTGAGGAGTCGTTCCATCGGGCCTTCCAGTACCAGGAATTCGACATCAGCGAATTATCCCTGAGCAGCCAGACGATGCTCACCTCTCGAGGGGAGGCGCCGTACATCGGTATTCCTGCCTTCGTCTCGCGACTATTTCGACACTCGGGAATTTACATCAGGACCGATCGCAGCATCGATCACCCTTCAAAGCTTTCCGGAAAGACCGTCGGGCTTCCAGAGTACCAAATAACCGCTAACGTTTGGATCCGTGGAATTCTGGAGGAGGAATACAACGTCAATCTCAAGAGCATTGCCTGGCGTCAAGGCGGGCTCGAGGAGGCCGGCCGCGAGGAGCGCTCCGCCCTAGACCTGCCGCCCGACGTGAATCTGATGCGGGTTCCACGTGACCGGAACCTCTCGCAAATGCTGGCCGACGGCGAGATCGACGCCTTGATAAGCGCCCGCGCGCCGTCCTGCTTCCTGCAAGGCGCGCCCAATGTCGATCGCATGTTCCCCGACTATAAAAGGGAGGAGCAAGCGTATTACCGCCGGACCAAGATCTTCCCGATCATGCACTTCGTCGGCATTCGACGCTCCATAGCCGAGCGGCATCCCTGGATTGCAGTAAATCTATTCAAGGCCTTCGTCGAAGCCAAGAAGATCGCCATGTATGAACTCTCGCAGATCGGCCATCTGTTCACGAGCCTGCCGTGGTCAGTGGCAGAGTTTCAGCAGACGACGGCCCTGATGGGGCCCGACTACTGGTCCTACGGCGTGGAAGAGAATCGTGCGGTTCTTGACCGGTTTCTTGACTACCACCATCGGCAGGGTCTCTCGAAGAGACGCGTTGCGGTGGACGAGCTGTTCGCACCCTCGACACTTCACCTATCGAAAATTTGAGCGCCGCTGCTCGCTGAGCAGAATCGGCCGTAACAGCGTGCTTGCCGCTCGCTCGCAGTGCCAAAAGCACGTTCGCGCGAATTGACGCAGCGACCGCTCCTCGCACGCAAGGAGAGGTGAAAGCTGCTGCGTCAATTTGATCGGAACCAGCTTTAGTTTTCTTCCTCGCTCACAGAACAACTAGTCACCAGAGCGCCGCATTGCCTCGTATAGCTTCGCCGGTGTCACCGGGATCTCGTCGATCGTGATTCCGTATTGAATGAGTGCGTCCTCGATGCCGGACGCGATCGCCGCCGCCGCCGGCACCGTCCCGGATTCGCCAACCCCCTTGATGCCGAGGGGGTTCTTGGTGCTGGGATATTCGACGAGAATAACGGTGATGTTGGGAGTCTCCGGGGCCGAAGGCAGCAGATACTCTCCGAGCCCCATCGTGAAGGGCTGGGCATTCTCGTCATAACCCATCCATTCGAAAAGGGCGTTGCCGATCCCGTGGACGACGCCGCCGTGAATCTGACCTTCCACCAACTGCGGGTTTACGGCCTTTCCGCAGTCGTTGACCGCCACGTAAGTGAGAAGCTTGACGCCGCCGGTCGTTGGATCGACCTCCAGTTCGACGGCGTGCGCGCCGATCCCGTAAGTGAGGGCGGATGTCTCGAAATTCACCGCGGCCTCAAGCCCGGGCGCAACGCCGGCGACCATCTTGTATCCGGGCGCCCCTGCCAACGAGTCCGCGACCTCCCCCAAGCTCAAGGCCCGATTGGTCCCTGGCGCCCGAATCATCCCATCCCGGAGATCGAGCTCGGACGCCGGCACTTCGAGCAGCTTGGCCGCCGCGGCGAGCGCCTTCTCGCGGACGGCTTTGGCGGCGAGGTGTGTCGAGCTACCTGCGGTCACCGTCTGACGGCTTGCAAACCCGCCCAACCCGAGTTGCACCGTCGCCGTGTCGCCGCACACGACCGTGATGTCTTCAGGCCTGACACTGAGCTGGTCGGCGGTGATCTGCGCGAGGACCGTTTTGAGCCCCTGGCCCATCGCATTCGCCCCGGTGTAGACCGATACGCGACCGGATCGTCCGACCCGAACGATCGCTGATTCGAACGGACCGCGGCCGGACCCCTTCATGCCGGTCGAAATTCCAAAGCCCCGCAGCTTTCCTTGGCTCTTGGCCCGCGCCCTCCGCGCCTCGAATCCGGTATAGTCCGCCCGCTCGAGGGCCAGCTTGAGGCATGCCGGGAAATCGCCGCTCTCGTAGATGATCTTGCTGCCGGAGCGCGACTGCATCGGCGTCTCGTAGGGCATCGCCGGCGCTGGTACGAGGTTTCTGAAACGCACCTCCGCGCGATCGAGGCGAAGGTCGCGAGCGATGGCATCCAGAATTCGCTCCATGGCGAAGCAGCCTTCCGGATATCCGGCGCCGCGTACCGGAGCGGTCGGCACTTTGTTGGTCTCGACGACCGAGACGTCGAGTCTGTAGTTGGGCAGAACGTAAGGGCCGGGCACGTTCGTCGAGGCATTGTACGCCAGATTGATGCCTTGGAGCGTGTAGGCGCCGGCATCGTGCACCATGCTGCCGCTCACGCCCAAGAGGCGACCGTCGTTGTCGAAGCCGACCTCGATCTCCCAGAACTGGTCGCGCTCCTGGATCGAAGCCATGAAGTGCTCGCGACGATCCTCGATCCATTTGACTGGGCGCCCCAGCAGCCTGCTAGCCGCCGAAATCGCCACCTCCTCCGGGTAGAGAATGAACTTTGCCCCGAATCCGCCGCCCACGTCGGGAGCAATCACCCGAACTTTGTTTTCATCGAGCCCGAGCATTCGCATGATGAAGTAGCGGGCCTCATGCGCAAGCTGAGTCGATGTCCAGACGGTGAGAGCCCCCGCTTCTGTATCGTATTCGGCGACCACGCCGCGGCACTCGATCGGGTGCGCACCGCCACGGTGCTGCTTGAGCTTGATCGTCTTGCGGCGTGGCGCTGACCCGATGGCGCCGCCTGCATCGCCGTACTGCTGCGAGAAGCTGATGAGCAGGTTGCCGCGCCGGTTGATGTGCGCATCGGCTGCTCCCTGATCTAAAGCGTCCCAGCAATCGGCGGCGGCCGGCAGTGGATCGATGTCGAGCCCGATAGCGCCGATGGCGTCCTCGGCAATATAACGGTCCTCGGCAACCACCAAGGCGATAGCCTCGCCGACATACGCCACTTCCGTGGAGGCCAGTATGAACGGCGAGATGTTCGGCGGCAGCACGTCACTCGGAAACTGAAGCGGCAATCGGTCGGCCGTCAGAACCGACCTGAGGTCGGCCAGTGTATAGACCGCGCTTACCCCGAGCAGCCGACGGGCCCCGGTCACATCCAATGAGCGGACGATGCCGTGTGCCACGGGGCTGCGCAAGAAAGCTGCTTCGAGTTGGCCCGGACGGTGGATGTCGTCGACGAAGCGACCACGGCCTCGCACCAGCGCGGGATCTTCGAGACGCGGATAGCTTCGGCCGACATACGTTGGCGTGCTCATGGCGTCACGCCCTCTGCCGCGCGCATCTTGGCAGCTGCCGCCAGCGCCGCCTTGACGATGTTGTGATATCCCGTGCAGCGGCAAAGATTGCCGGAGATGGCTTCCCGGACGTCCTCCTCGCTTGGGTTTGGGTTATCCGACAGGAACTCGACCAGCGACAGGATGATTCCGGGCGTGCAATAGCCGCATTGAATCCCGTGATGCTCCGCAAATGCCTGCTGGAGCGGATGCAGCCCCGCCTCCGACGCCATCGACTCGATCGTGCGGATCTCGCTATCCTCAGCCTGAACCGCAAGCATCAGGCAGCTGCGAACCGCCAAACCATCGACGAGCACGGTGCAAGCTCCGCACACACCCTGCTCGCATCCAACATGGGTTCCAGTCAGCATCAGCGTGTGACGGAGAAAATCAACGAGTGTCTTTCGCGGCTCGGCCACCCCCGAACGCCTCTGCCCGTTGACGGTTAGCGATATCTCGCGAGCGGATGCGGCTTCGCTCATTTTGATTTCTCGCGTATCATATCCGACCAAGCCTCCGTCAAAGCCGCCTTCGCCATCGCCGCGCCGACCTGTCCGCGATAGGCGGCCGCATAAAACCGGTCGTCCAACGTGGCATGGGCGGCACAGAGCTTTGCTGCCGCCGCGAGCAGCGCCGCCGACGGCGGTGCATCGAGCAGCATGGCTTCGGCGTCGCGCGCGCGGACCGGCATTTCCGCAATCCCGAACAACGCGAGCCTGGCGCGACGGATGACGTGCCGTGCGTCGCATTCGAGCAGAGCAGTTGCGCCGGCGACGGCGAAATCACCCAAGCGGCGGGCAAATTCCGCGAACCCGGTCCCGACCTGACGGAGCGTCTTTGGAAATCGTACGCGGACCAAGATCTCGTCCGCAGCAAGCGCCGTGGACATGAACGAGACCGGGAATTGCTCCATCGGCAGAGCGCGCTCTCCGCTTGGACCATGCAGGTCGAGCACGGCATCATAGGCCAAAGTCACCGCCGGAAGCTCGGCCGCCGGGTCAAGCTGACACAGGCTACCGCCGATCGTTCCCCGGTTGCGGGTCTGAAAGTGCCCGACGTGCCGTAGCGCTTTCGATATCAGCGGCAATTGGGCTTTGACCAGCGGAGATTTTTCCAACGTCCGCTGTCGCGTCATCGTGCCGATGGCGATCTCGTCCTGCGTCTCGACAATCCGGTCGAGGCCCTCGATGCGACGAAGATCGATGACCCGATCTGGAATCACGTACCTCAAATTGAGCATCGGCATGAGCGATTGCCCGCCGGCAAGCAGGCGCGCGTTGTCGCTTTGCGCGAGCAAGCCGATCGCTTCGCCGACGCTCGTCGGCGCAAAATACTCGAACCGAGGCGGCTTCACGGCCCCCTCCTCCAGTCCGGTACGGCGGCGTGGAATTGAGAAATATGCCCGCAGCCTCGCTTCGAAATATCTTCCTCACGCCCGATATCTAGCCTTCGACGCTCGCGCTCTTCGCTGTGGCGATGCACGCCTGATGATCTCTCTGCACGGAAGCCGCTCATTGACGACCTGACGTGCGCTGGCTAGCGTCTTAACGCGCTAACTTGACATAGAGTGTCGCCCCCGAAAAGAGGCGAGCAACCGGAGACCTGGATGAAGCGTCCTGCCCAACGCATCTCGTCCCCATTGATGCTGCTCGGCCTGGTGCTGTTTGCATCCTGCAACGGCGCCCTCAGTGCGTTCGCCCAAGACAAGATAAGGCTTGTATTCCCGACAACGCCGACGACCCTATTTCTGCCGTACTACGTCGCCCAACAAAAGGGCTGGTTGCCGGGCCTCGCGATCGAGGAATCGTATGTGACCGGCGATTCCAACGCGATAAGAGCAGTTCTGTCCGACCAGGCGGATTTCGGCGCAGGCGTTGGCACATTCGCCGTACTATCCGCACTCGAGGCTGGCGCGGATCTCAAAGCCGTTGGTTCGTGGTCCCCCTTGCCCGATTACAACGTCGTCATTGCTGCTGGCAAGGGGAAGACCGTAGCCGATCTCGCCGGCAAGATCATTGCGACCTCAGGCCCCGGGGCTCTCCCCGATCAATTGCCGCGGATCCTGATGCGCAAATACAACGTTGACGATACGAGCGCCAAGTTCATTCAGGTCGGAGGCCATCCGGTTCGACTGCAGGCCGTACTGGGTGGCCGCGCTGACGCGACCCTTGTCAACACCGTCACGGCGCTCGATTCCATCGAGACGGGCGCGGTCTCGCTCGTCGCCCGGATTTCCAAGGAATTTCCCAAATTGGGGTACGTCTGGAACGTTGCGCGGGTCTCGACCCTCGCGGACGAGAAGAAACGCGCCGCGGTGCAACTCCTGACAACCGCCGGAATTCGCGGCGCCCAATTCATCATGCAGTCGCCTGAGGAGGCGGCGGCGATCTTGCATCAGCGCGTGTCCTCGCTCGGGCTGGACTTGTCGCTCAAAGTCATCAAGGATCTGAACAACGACGGCGTTTGGGGGACTGATGGCGGACTTAACCCCGGCATCATCGAGTACACCATCGCCACCGGCTCCGAGTTGCGCGTTTTGAAAAGACAATTGGCTTCCGCGTCTATTTCGGACACGACATTCGTCGACACCGCCATGAAGTCCGTCGGGCCGGTGAAATAGGCGCGGAAACATGCAGGAGTTGCAATCGCGCGCGGCGCCGGAGCAACTTCTCGACGGAATCGGATTGACGAAATCGGATACCCCGCTCGCGCTGTCGTTTGACCGCGTCAGCAAGTTTTTCCCGGCACGAGAGTCGACCGCCGCCGAGGCGGGCTCGTTCGTCGCTCTCAAAAACGTCTCCATGGAGATACGGCAAGGCGAGTTTATTACGCTTCTCGGCCCCAGTGGTTGCGGAAAGACGACGCTTCTAAAAATGGCCGCCGGCCTCTTGCGACCGGATGAAGGCGCGATCACGATTGCGGGGCGGCCCGTAAAGGCGCCGCGCCGGGACGCCTGCATGGTGTTCCAGAACTTCGGGCTGCTCCCTTGGCGAACCGCGAGCGGCAATGTCGAGTTTCCGCTGGAACTCGACCGAGTAGCCAAGAAAGAGCGGGCACATCGTGCAAGGCACTATCTCCAACTGGTCGGGCTTGGATCGTTCCCCGATCACTATCCGCACGAGCTCTCGGGTGGAATGCAGCAGCGGGTGGGAATCGCTCGCGCAATGATGCGGGAGCCGTTTCTGATCTTCATGGACGAGCCGTTCGGCGCGCTCGATGCCCAGTCGCGCGAGCAGCTCCAGCTCGATTTTCTCAAGATCTGGAACGCCAAGCGCATGACTGTACTCTTCGTCACGCACAGCATCGACGAGGCGCTGGTGCTGTCGGATCGCATCTTCGTTTTTGCATCGCTGCCGGGCCGGTTGACGTCGGTCGTGCCGTCGCCGTTTGCCGCGGATCGGTTGACCGAGGACATCAGATCGCGGCCGGACTTCGGCGCCATGCGCGGCGAGCTTCGCAAACTGCTCGACCCCTCCCGGCCCGATGCGACGGTTTGATCGTGGCGCTGCGTCCGAATCTCATCCGGGTTATTTCGGTGGCCGTGTTCTTTGCGGTCTGGGAGTACTTCGGACACCATTCCAATCCGATTTTCCTGGTGCCCCCGAGCGCGGTGTTCGGAGCGTTCGTGGAGCTTCTGCGCGACGGCAGCCTGATCACGGCCACGAAGCAAAGCCTGTATCCGTTCTGCACCGGTCTCGCGATCACGATCGTCGGCGGGATCGCGATCGGTGTCGTGATGGCCCAGATTCCGTTCCTCGAATATGTTCTGGACCCGTTTGTGAATGCCTTCTACGCGATCCCCCGCATTGCGCTCGTGCCGCTGATCATTCTGTGGGTCGGGTTGGAGTTCGGCGGCAAAGTGACGATCCTCGTTTCGGTGGCGATCTTCCCTGTGATCGTGAATACCTATGCCGGAATCAAGGACGTCCGCGGCTCGATGATCGAGATCGGTAGGGCCTATTGCGCCACCCCATGGCAGATTTTCATGAAAATCGTCATACCTGCGGCGATCCCATTCATAATGGCGGGTGTCCGCCTCTCGGTCGGCTTGGCCATCATCGGGATTGTCGTCGGCGAGTTCTTTACCGCGCTCGGAGGCCTCGGCGGAATGATCGTCGACTACGCAAACAACTTCCAAACGGCGAAGCTGTTCGTGCCCGTGCTGGTCATCGCCTTGGTCGGCGTTGTTCTGACCGAGATCGTCGCCGCCATCGAGCGCAGACTTTCGCGTTGGCGGATATCCGAGAAGGAGCGGTTCTAACCGCGAGAGGCGTGTGCACGAGCGCGGCGCCAGTCGTCCGAACGTATGGCGACCCCGAGGAGCGCCGCGTCGGCATCGATTGCGCCGCGGGCAAGACGAAGCAGCTTTGCGCTTTCAGTCCCGGCAGCGGCCGCGAACAGTTCATCGGCCTGGTCAAGGCATAGATAGAATGGGAAGCGGGTAAAGCCGCTCGGAAATGAGCGCGCGGCGCGCCGCGCTTTGCCACGGCTCGGGCAGTAGAGGGGCGAAGGACTCCGGCGTTGCCAGCCGCTGGCGCAGGTTGGCGCGGCCCCGCCCGCAGCTTGCGGCGCGGCGGCTCTGTGCCACAGAGAGACGAGCGGCGTCGCGGCAATCATGCGGTCGTGGGTGGAGCACAGACGGTCTTGCACATGGCTAATTCGCTCTCAAGGCGTGCGATATCGGCAAACAGCCGTCGTGTACTGAGCTGGAGAAAATAAAATCCGAATTGAGGGTTCTGATAGTAAAGCTGTTGCACCTGATCGTAGGTGATCTGCAATACCTCTCCGTTCTCGGTGCATTCGAGCGTTTGCGTGCGCAATTGGCTCGGCGCCAACAGTGCCAACTCTCCGGTGACTTGGCCAGGCAGGACGTCGAATCCCAGCTCGGTCAAGCGATAGCGTCCCGAGACGACAAAATAGAGTTCAGTGGCAGGGTCGCCCTTTCGAAACAGGACTTCGCCGCTAGCTGTCCGGCGAGTTGAGGTAAATGGCTTGAGCCAATCCATCTTGAGATCTGCGCGCGCCGCCTCACTCACCTGTTTTGTGAGCCGGAGTATCTCACGCAGCCGCAGGCTGTTAAGCGGCAAGAGTATGAGATGGAGAACTAGGACTGGATACAATCCGCCGAGATATCCGTACACGATGAAAATGCAGTTGCTGCAAATTCCAACAATACGCAGCGGAATCATTGTCTTCATGTAGAAGGTCAGAAAGACGAGCGTGGCCGCAACATAACCGGCGACTTCTGCGACAAGGATCATGTGTTGCTCTCCCCGCATACAATCAGTTTACGGCGACTTCACCAGATCGCTCGGTACCTCAGGCGTGAGAATGATCGCCAAGCGATCCTTCAAATCCAGAAAATGCCTTGCCGCTGCCAACCGCGGAGGCAGCGATTGACGTTTTCCTGCATTCCGCCCGCCATTTCCGCAAGCTCATTCCGAGACAGGGAAAGCTTCATGGACCCGCCGTGCGTGGAGTGCTGTGCGTATTGCAGCAGAGACTTGGCCAGCCGCACCGGAAGATCGAAGAAAGAGTCGCCTCATACTGTTCGAGGCCGAGGCTCCACAACCACCGTCCTAGGTCCACGATGCTGCCCTAAATCCGCCTCGGCGCAGGATTGATCAGGCGCAAATGGGTGTCCAGGGGGTCCGCAATTGTGAAGGGCCATTCCCGCCCGGGCTGCGTCGGTGTCTTACGGCAGGAACGGTCCGGAAGCTGCCGCGAGTCCTCACGATTTCGTGACCACGGGACGTGCTAGGAGCCGGCAAGATCCAACATTGATCCTACGGCCCGCGTCATCGCCGGTCTCAAGATGGCCCGGCCAAGCGCGCCAAGCCTTTTCAAGCGCTTCGGCGGCAAGCTTCAAGGTAAGCTCACCGGTGTGGAGCGCTCGACCCGGTGCTGCAGCCTGTCCGGCGTATAGTCCACGGAAGTCCGTCGAGCCCTTAGACTCTGCCTTCCTGCGCAATGGTTCGGCGCAGCTATGCCCAAGAGGAAAGATGGAACGCCGGTTGCGAATGGTCCTACCTCGCGGACAATGCGATTGACGAAAACACGAGCGCGCGGCCCCGTTAGTCCTACTGAGTCATAACGGCCTGAGTCAGAAGGCCGCATTCGATTTTTATTGAGAATCAGTGCCTTGTCGAGCCTCACGTAGGTGGAGGGTTGAGATGGGGATGGTCATTCGATCGCCGGTA
>JBKQHQ010000046.1:0-4786 GCA_052148715.1 Xanthobacteraceae bacterium
GACCGTAAGCGTTTGCGTCCTTGGGCTCCTCGGCGCCAGCGAGACCGCTCAGGCGGCCGACGTGATCGTGCCAGGCAATACCGATTTCCCGGAAAGCATGACCGGAATAGCGGACGGCACGCTGTTCTTCAGCAGCTTTGCGGGCGGGCGCGTCTTCCGTGCCGCGCCCGGCGCGGCCGAGGCAAAGGAGTGGATCAAGCAGGGCACCAATGGCCTGTCCTCGGTGCTCGGCGTACTCGCGGATCCGAAGAGCAACACGCTCTATGGATGCTCGGACGACGTGCGTTGGGGCGGCATCACCGTCCCGGGCGGCGACGAGGTGACGGCGCTGAAGCTGTTCGATCTGACGACCGGCGAGCCCAAGGCCAGTCTGCCGCTGCCTGCCTCGAAACTGTTCGGGCAAACGGCGCTGTGCAACGACATCGTGGTCGCCTCCGACGGGACGGCCTACATCACGGATTCGCTGTCCGGCTACATCCTGCGCCTGAAGCCGGGGAGCAGCACGCTTGAGGTGTGGGCGCACGACCCGCGCTGGGACGTGAAAGGCCCGCAGCTGGACGGCATCGCCATCCTGTACGATGGCGTCTACGCCAACATCTTCGAAGGCGACGGGCTCTATCGCGTCGCAATGAACCCGGACGGCAGCGCCGGCGCGATCACAAAACTGCAAACCTCACGCCCGCTCTATCATTCGGACGGGCTGCGCGCGTTCAACTCCAACAAGCTGCTGATGGTCGAAGGCGAGACCAAAGGCTTCCTCGACCTCATCACCGTCGATGGAGACAACGCCAAAATCGAGACCATAAAGGACGGCTTCGAGGGGCCGGTCTCGCTCTGGCAAGTCGGCGGCACGGTCTACGTACTTGATACGCCGCTCAAATACATGTTTGATCCGAAACTGAAGGGCAAGGGGCCGGCCTTTACCGCCTTCGCGGTCAAAGCGCCGCAATGACCTTAGGCGTGGGCGATCGGTAAACCCGATTCGCCCGTGCCGACGAAGAACGGTCGATCCTGCATAGCCGGCATCACACGTCGCCCCAAAGGAATGATCTCAGAGCGTCGACGGACTGGCTGCGCGGATGCTTGGCCAAAGGGCCGCGCGTTCGGCCAGTCGATAGGGCGTCCCTATTGCAGCTTTTTGCCGCCTTCAGTTACGTCATCCAAAAAAGCGCCGGTCTCGCGATTGAGAAACTCCACGTCCGCGGGATTGAACCCGCCGGCCGATGCATGCCCCCTCACCGTACCCGGGCTGATCGTCACGACCTTGACGTTTGCAATATTCTTCGCCGCTTCCTTTGGCTCGAAGTCGGGATTGAGCAGATCCTTGGTGCCCGTAAGGATCAGCGTTTTCGCTTTGATCGAGGCCAGAGCCTTGGCGGTGTCGCCGCCAAAGCCCGGCGTGGAGCCGACGTCGTGCTGATCATAGGCCCAGCTCTGGTATATAAAATCATTCGCGTCGAACGCCTTCATCGCGGCGTTCTCCTGCTCGGTCAGCCACGGCAGGACATCCGTGCCGTTCTTGAACTGCGCCGAATACATCTCTGGAGTGCGCGCCGCCAGTAGGTTGACGATGTCGCGCCACAGCCGCACGCCCTTCTCCGGCGGCGCGTCGTAATTGCCGTCTTTCCACGCGGGATCCTCCATGATCGCCTTGCGCGCGGCTTCCATCACCGCCACGCTCCACGGCGGCGTTTTTGAAAGCGGCACTATGGCCACCAGGGCGTCCATGTAATCGGGGTGGCTGACGCCCCATTGCAAGGTCTGCACCCCGCCCATCGAGGGGCCGATAACCGCCACGACATGATCGATGCCGAATTTTTCTTGCAGCAGCCGATATTGCGATTCCACCATGTCGCGGATAACGAATTTCGGAAATTGCATGCGCGGTTGAAGCTTCGAATTGCTCGGCGAAGTCGTCAGCCCGTTGGCGATCGCGTCCGTGCAGATGATGAAATACTTTTCGGGGTCGAGCGCCTTTCCGGGTCCAATCATGAAATCGAGGCGGTGATGATTGCCCGAGAGCGCGGTCACCATCAGGATGGCATTTGATTTTTTGGCGTTGAGCGTGCCGTGGGTCACATAGGAGATCGAGAAATCCTTGATCGCCTCGCCACTCTCCAGCTTGAGATCGCCTTCGTTATAGAGCTGGTCAGGCGGTTGTTGCGTCGTTTGCGCAGCGGCAGGCAACGACATCAGCAGGCCGACGGCAACAAGATATGCGATGCGATTCATTTGAGTTTCTCTCCCCAATAGAGCCAAATCGCGCCCAATTGCCGCTGCGCCGCCGGTGACCCCGCGTCGGTCTTGACAGAGCATCACATTTTCGAGCTGACGGCAGCCGCCAGCAAAAGCTGACAACTACGGCTTCGGCGGCGACAACATCACACCATAGCGGCCATAGATTCGGGCCATCGTCCCGTTGGCGCTGAGTTGATCGATCGTCTTGTCCATCGCCTCGCGCAGGGCCTGGTCGGGCTTGCGCATGCCGATCGCGATGTTCCAGACCAGCCGCTGGTCGGCCTCGTCCGGCGGGAGAATGGTCAGCTTGTGGTCGGGGTGCGCGAGGTTGAAATATCCGGCCGAGACCGGCGTCACCGCCGCCGCGTCCGCCTCGCCGTCCGCCACCGCCTGCAACATCTCGTCCTCGAAGGCATAGGTCGAGAGGCCGACGCGGCGTTGGCCGAGGATCATCGAGACAATCGAGCCGACCTGCACCGCCACTTTGGTGCGTCCGTCAAGCGCAGCGAACGACGTGATCGGGCTGCCCTGCGGCACCACCAGCGCGACGCCGCTGCGGTAGTAGGGCTTCGACAGCGCAAGATTCGAACGCCCCTGCGCCTCCGGGTCGGCGATCACGTCGAGCAAAAGGTCGCAGCTGGCGCGCAGCACCTGGATCGGCGAGATCACCCCGTCCGTCTGCAAGGAAACGCCGAGTTGTTGCGCGAGCAAGCCGGCCAGCTCGACCTGAAACCCCGCCGGAGTGTCGAAGCGGCTGGAGAAGGGCAAGGAATTGGCCGGCAAGCAAACGCTGAGCGTGCCGGACGCCTGGATCTGTTCGAGCGAGCGCGCGGAAGCAACGGGCGCGACTGCGGCCGATAGCAACAGGGCGGCGATGGCGAGGCGCATGCGGCAAACTCCTTTACTCAGGCTTAAGCGCGCGAATATAGGCGATGATGCGGTCGATGTCGCCATCGGAGAAGCTCCTGCCGAACGCCGGCATGGCGCCTTCCTTACCGTTCTTGATGCGGTTGCGGATAAAGTCGTCGCTGCGCGCGGTATTCATAAGTTGCGGCCCCTTGCCGGCTTCACCGCCGGCGCTTGCGTGGCAAAAGCCGCAGGTGGTGGCGAACAACTGGTCGACGTCGAGACTGGACTTCGCAGGCGCGCTAGGCTGATCGTCGGCGGCGGCTGGGGCGGCCAACGCCGCCAGAACGGCCGCCGCCCTGAGGGCGTGTTGGATTTTCAAGGGGACACGGGCTCTTGGCTGAAGTGGGGGCAAACGCACGAACGGGGGCAGGCTGCCGCCCACCCCCGCCGTCGCTATATCGTAGCTGTTACTTCAGGCTGTAGACAACCAGGATACCCTCGTCGCGAGGCATGCTCTTGTACGGCTCGCCAAAGGTCGGGCCGAAATCGTCGCTGGCCATGCCGCCGAAGCCGGCGGTGACCGCGATGAACTGCTTGCCGCCTGCCGAGTAGCTGATGATGCCGCCCTGATGGCCGACGCCGTCGCTATGGTTCCAGAGTTCCTCGCCGGTCTGGGCGTTATAGGCGTGCAGAGTCCCACGACTGTCGGGCACGAATACCAAGTTGCCGGCGGTGGAGAGCACGCTCGCCATCGGCGGCTCGGGGAAGCGGACTTCCCACTTCTTGGCGCCTGTGATCGGATCACGAGCATCGAGGTGGCCGTAGATCTCCCCGCTCGGCGGATTAGCGATCTTGAAGTTGGCGCCGATGTTGAGCTGAACCTGTGGCTCGGTCACCGGCGTCGTCTTCACCACTTCCAGCGTCATGCACCATTCATTGCCAATTTTGTAGTATAGGCCGGTGTTCGGGTTGTAGGAGCCCGAGTTCCAGCTGACGCCGCCGGAGATGTGCGGGCAGAGCACGCCTTCCTGCTTGCCGGCGCTGAAGTCGCGCCGCCCGATCAGCTCGCCCGTCTTCGGGTCGATGCCCTTGACGAAGTTATAGTTCTGCACGATCGGCCAGACGTTCTCCACCTTCGCGTCGGCACGGTCATAGACGAAGATGAACCCGCTCTTGTTCGGGTGCACCATGTACTGTTTGCCGTCGCGGTCAATCGAGACGAACTCGCCGGGCGCGCTGTCGAAGTCCCAGGTATCGTGCGGCAGTTCCTGATGGTAGAATTTCAATTTGCCGGTATCGATGTCGAGCGCGATAACGGAACTCGTATAGAGGTTGTCGCCTGGACGAGCGCCGGTGGTCTTGTAGTCGGGGCCGGACCAGTCGTACAGAGGATCCGGGTTGGCGGTGCCCCACCACACCGTGTTGGTCGCGCTGTCATATGTGCCCGGCATCCAGCCGCCACCGCCGCCGACGCGCCAGGTGTCGTTGCCCCAAGTCTTCTTGGCTTCATCGGTGCCGCTGGTGGTGTCGAATTCCCACTTCTTCTGCCCCGTCGCGGCGTCGACGCCGAAGATCGGTCCGCGGTACGGCCACTCGCCGCCCTGCGCGCCGATGATGACGGTGCCCTTGGCGTAAAGCGGCGCGCCAGTGAAGCCGACAGTCAGCTTGGCGCTGTCGATCAGCTTGGTCTCCCACAGCA
>JBKQHQ010000047.1:0-7539 GCA_052148715.1 Xanthobacteraceae bacterium
TCAACGATGTCCGACCATTCCTGCATCATGTGCCGACGCTGTACTTCGTATTCGGCCTTGTTGTAGACGCCGCGAGAGGATCGGCCGTCCTCATGCGCAAGGCACTTCTCAATCCAGTCGCTGTTAAACCCCAGCTCATTCAAGAGCGTCGACCCGGTCCGTCGCAGATCGTGGACGGTGAACGGCTCAAGGGGCAGGCCCTCTTGCTTGGCCTGCTCAACAACGGAATAGGTCACGCGATTGAAGGTCGCCCGGGACATCGGCGCGTCCGCATCATATCGCGAGGGAAGCAGGTAACGTGAGTTTCCTGCACAAGTCTTCAGGGCAATGAGAATGTCGAGCATCTGACGCGACAGGTAAACATTGTGCGCTTTCGAGCGCTTCATTCGCTCCTTCGGAATCGTCCAGACGGCATTCTCAAAATCAACTTCGTCCCAGATCGCATCCTGCAGTTCGCTCTTGCGGACCATCGACAAGAGGAAGAACCGCATCCCAAGCCGAATGGTGGGCAGCGTCGGGACTTTCTCTAAGACTTTGAACAGAACCCGAATCTCGGAGGGAGACAGCGACCGATCCTTCGGCACGAAAGTCGCAATCGACGCAGGGCCAACCTCCTCCGCGGGGTTGGCAACCTTCTCGCCGTGAAGGATCGCAAACCCGTAGATCTGCTTCAAGATATCCCGCACGTGGATGGCCGTTGCTGGCGCGCCGCGATCAACGATGCTGGCGCAGTGCGCTCGCAGGTCATCCGGGAAAATTTCCGTCAGCAGCCTGTTGCGCCAAACCGGAAGCAGCTCGCGCTCGAAGATCGAGCGTCGCATCGCGCGCGTGCTATCCGCCATCGGTGCCGCGGTCAGCCACTTCTCCCCAAACTCCCCAAAGCTCTTGGACTCCTTCAGGCGCCGCTTCTCACGCTGCTTTTCGATCGCCGGCGAGATCCCATCGGCGATGTTGCGCCTCGCGTCGATGCACTTCTCTCGTGCCCGGGCGAGCGACAATCCGTCGGGTCCATATTTGCCGAGATAGATCGTCTCCCGACGCCCGTTCAGACGGTAGTCCATCCGAAAAGAGAGCGCGCCCTTGGTCGTGACATGGACATACATCCCGTCGCGATCCGCGACCTTGTAGTCTTTTTCCTTCGGTTTCAGAGCTTTAATTGCCACGTCCGTCAGCATGCCACACCTCGCCAGAAAACTACCGTCAGGCAATTTCGGCAGACCAAAGATCAGAAAACATGTGTATTTTCAGATCACTAGACGATAAAAACTACCGTCATATGCCCGCGCGACCATGACGGTAGTCGCGATTGTGACGAGAGGCAATGGGGTCGACCACCGTCAGTCGCGCCGTCAGGTCGGATTTCTGCGCTCCGATAGTCGCCGATAGATGATGACATGTTTATTTATTTTTTTCAGTGCCTTATGGTGTTTTCCGGATAGCCTGGAATGCTCCCGGATGGGCTTAAATCATTCCCACTCGATCGTCCCCGGCGGCTTCGACGTCACGTCATACACCACCCGGTTGACCCCCTTCACCTCGTTGACGATGCGCGTCGCCACATGGCCGAGGAAGCGCATGTCGAAGGGATAGAAGTCCGCCGTCATGCCGTCGGTCGAGGAGACGGCGCGCAGCCCGACGACGTAGTCGTAGGTGCGGTAGTCGCCCATCACGCCGACCGTCTTCACCGGCAGGATCACGGCGAAGGCTTGCCAGATGTCGTCGTAAAGCCCGGCGCGAAGAATCTCCTCGACAAAAATCTCGTCGGTCAGGCGCAGGATATCGAGCTTCTCGGGGGTGATCGCGCCGGGGCAGCGGATGGCGAGGCCCGGGCCCGGGAACGGATGGCGGCCGACGAAGGCGTCGGGCAGGCCGAGCTCGCGGCCGAGCGCGCGCACCTCGTCCTTGAACAGCTCGCGCAGCGGCTCGACGAGCTGCATGTGCATCCGCTCGGGCAGGCCGCCCACATTGTGGTGCGACTTGATCGTCACCGAAGGGCCGCCGGTGAAGGAGACGCTCTCGATCACGTCGGGATAGAGCGTGCCTTGCGCCAGGAATTCGGCGCCGCCGAGTTTCTTGGCCTCGGCCTCGAACACGTCGATGAAGAGCTTGCCGATGGTCTTGCGCTTGACCTCCGGGTCCTCGACCCCGGCGAGGGCGTCGAGAAATTTTGCCTGCGCGTTCACGTGCACGAGCGGGATGTTGTAGCTGTCGCGGAAGAGCGCGACGACCTTCTCGGCCTCGCCGAGCCGCAGGAGGCCGTGGTCGACGAAGACGCAGGTGAGCTGCGCGCCGATCGCCTGGTGGATCAGCACCGCGGCGACCGCCGAATCGACGCCGCCGGAGAGGCCGCAGATCACCCTCCCCTTCCCCACCTGGGCGCGGATTTTTTCGATCGCCTCGTCCTTGAAGGCGCGCATGGTCCAGTCGCCGCGGCATAAGGCGATCTTGCGCACGAAATTGCGCAGGAGCGCCGCGCCGTGCGGGGTGTGCATCACCTCGAGATGGAATTGGGTGGCGTAGAACCGGCGCTCCTCGTCGGCGATGACGGCGATCGGCGCATTGGCGGAGGTGCCGATGGTGCGGAAACCCGCGGGCAGCTTGGTGACCCGGTCGCCGTGGCTCATCCAGACCGGATAGCGCTCGCCCTTGCGCCACACGCCCTCGAACCAGGGGCTGTCGGCGACGACCTCCACCTCGGCGCGGCCGAACTCGCGGTGATGGCCGGCCTCCACCATGCCGCCGAGCTGCTGCGCCATGGCCTGCTCGCCGTAGCAGATGCCGAGCACCGGCACGCCGGCCGCATAGATCGACGCCGGCGCGAGCGGCGCGTCCTTGTCCAACACCGATGCCGGGCCGCCCGAGAGAATGACCGCCTTGGGACGCATCCGCGCGAACGCCGCCTCGGCCTTCTGATAGGGCACGATCTCCGAATAGACGCCCTCCTCGCGCACCCGGCGCGCGATGAGTTGCGTCACCTGCGAGCCCAGATCGACGATGAGGATCTTGTCGTGGCCGGCAGCGGCGACGGCGGGGGGGTCGGGTTGGTCTTTCTGGGCGGGGCTCATGGGCACCGCATTACGCGACGCGGGATGTCCGGGCAACTGAGCATGCTGACCCTAACCTCTCGCGATGTCATTCCGGGACGCGAGCGCAGCTCGCGGGCCCGGAAACCAGTAATCACAGGCTGGGGTTACTGGGTTCCGGGCTCGCCGCTTCGCGGCGCCCCGGAATGACGGCGGTAAACGTCGGGCGCCAATAAAAAAGAACGCCTCGCTACGCCGCCTTGCGCAGCACGGCGACAAAGAACCCGTCGGTGTCGGTGCGGCGCGGGGTCATCAGCAGGCCCTCGGCTGAGACCAATACGGCGCGCGAGAACAGGAAGCTGCGCTCGCCGAGCGCCTGCATCACCTCCGCCGGCGGAATAATCTCGAAGCCGGAATGGCGGGTGAGGAACTCGCGCACCTGCGCGCCGTTCTCGGCCTCGAGCACCGAGCAGGTCACATAGGCGATGCGGCCGCCCGGCTTGACCAGGGCAGCGGCCTGATCGAGCGCCCTCGCCTGCTCTTGCGCGCGCTGCTCCAGCGCGCCCGGGCGTATGCGCCATTTGGCGTCCGGGTTGCGGCGCCAGGCGCCGGTGCCGCTGCAGGGCGCGTCGATGAGCACCAGATCGGCGCGGCCGGCAAGGTCGGCGACGGCATCAGTTTCCGCGCGCGGCGTGCGCACCTGCACATTGCGCGCGCCGGCGCGCTCGAGTCGGGCATGGATCGGGGCGAGCCGGCGCTTGTCGCGGTCGGTCGCAAAAATCTGCCCGCGGTTCTCCATGGCGGCCGCCATCGCCAGCGTCTTCCCGCCGGCGCCGGCGCAAAGGTCGACGACCTGATCGCCGGGTTTCGCGCCGGCGAGCAGCGCCGCAAGCTGCGAGCCCTCGTCCTGGATCTCGATCAGGCCCTTGATGAAGGCGGGTTCCGCGTGGATGGCCGGGCTCTTTGCCTCCGGGTCGACCTTTATGCGCAGGCCGACCGGCGACCAGCGGGTCGGCGACGGTGCGAGATCGGCAAGCTCGGTTGCGATCTCCTCGCGCTGCGCCAGCAACGTATTGACGCGCAAGTCGAGGGGCGCGCGGCGCGCCAACGCCGCCGCCTCCACCGCCCGCTCCTCGCCAAAGCTTGCGGCCAGCAGAGGATCGAGCCATTCGGGATAATCGCCGATGACCGTGGGCGGCGCGTCATCGAGCGTCGCCGGGGCAAGCCGCGCGCGCTCCGCCGTCGTCAGCGGCGACGGCGCGAAGCGGACGCCGCTCGCAAGCAGGCCTATCGCTTCGGCGTCAAGCCCGCGCTCGACCTTGAGCATGCCGAGGAGGACGGCGCGCGGGGTGTCCTCGCCCATGATCCAGGCGGCGGAGGCCCTGCGGCGCAGCGCATCATAGACGAGGCCCGCAATGGCGGCACGGTCGCCGGAACCGGCAAAGCGGTGCCCGAGCCCCCAATCCTTGAGCGCATCCGCGGCCGGACGCCGTCTTGCTGCAATCTCGCCGATGATGTCGATCGCCGCCGCGAGGCGGCCGGAGGGGGTCATGTCCTTTGTTTATTGGCGCGCGCGAGTGGTCGCCTTCTTGCGCGGGTGGGCCTTGCGGTGCGCGTTCACCTCCGCAAGCGTTTGCTTCGCCCGATGATGCACGCGTTCGGGATCGATATTGGGCGGATGGTCGCCTGCGTCCAACGAGGCCATGATCCGCTGCAGGCAATCGGCATCATGCTCGTCGCGATACGGCTTCAGATCGAGATCGGCCGGGACCTTGGTCAAGCGCTCGTCGCCGGCCCGCTTCACGTTGCGCTGCATGAACTTGTCGTAGGCACGCCACTCGATGCCGGCCGCGCGCACCGCACCTTGCTCCGCGCGCAGCGCGATCTGATGCGCATGCAGGTAATGCAGGCCGAGCTGATCGATCAGCGTCTTCTCCACCTCCTCATGCAGGATCAGAAAACGGTCGGTGTGAATCACGCGGCCCTGGTAACGAAAGGATTCCGGCATGTGCCGATCGATGTAGATCGTCTTGCCGTCGTTGCTGTAGCCGGCGAGGTAGGGAATGTCGTGCGCGCGGTCGAACTTCTTGACCCGGCGCGCGATGGCATCGAGCGCGCGGTCCATCATCAGGCGCGACACGAACCAATTAGGAAGCCTGAGCTTTCGGTGCGGCGCTTCCGGATGACAGAAATCGAGCGGCATTGTTTCTCCTCCCTGCGAAAGCTCCGTAGGGCGGGTAAGCCGAAGGCGTAACCCGCCGCCTTGACGGCGGATTACGCTTCGCTAATCCGCCCTACGACAAGCCCAAAAGGATGCGCACGGCGTAGATCGCCCACATGATCAAGAGCACCACCGCCCCGACCCCGTAAGCCGCGCCGCGCAAGCGCACCCGGTTGCTGGTGCAGTGGATGTAGGCTTGGACGATGCGCGACAGCACGAAGATCCAAGCCATGACGACGAACAGCAAATCCGCGTGCCGCGTGACCCAGGCAAGGATCGTCAGCACATAGAACAGGACCGGAAGCTCGAACTGGTTTTGAAACGAATAGGCAACCTGAAGCGCCCCGGTCGGCCAATTCGGCTGGCGCAGCGCAATGTCGCGGGCCTGAACTTGACCGGCGCGGAGCGCTTCCGAGCGCAGCTGCCCCATCCAGATCAGCAACGCAAAGGTCAGCGCCACTTCAACCAATAACGGGAGCAGGACAGCTTGAATGGACATTGCAGTTGGCGCGCCTTTACGTCCGCGAGGGGTAGTTCGGGCTTTCGCGCGTGATGGTCACGTCGTGCACGTGGCTCTCGCGCTGGCTGGCGCCGGAGACGCGGATGAACTGCGCCTTCGCCTGGAATTCGCGCAAAGTCGTCGCCCCCACATAGCCCATGGCCGCGCGCAGCCCGCCCACGAGCTGATGCAGCACGGTGGCGACCGCGCCCTTGTAGGGCACCTGGCCCTCGACGCCTTCCGGCACGAGTTTTAGCGTATCCTTGATGTCCTGCTGGAAGTAGCGGTCGGCGGAGCCGCGCGCCATCGCGCCGACCGAACCCATGCCGCGATAAGTCTTGTACGAGCGCCCTTGGTACAGAAACACCTCGCCGGGAGTCTCGTCGGTGCCGGCGAGCAGCGAGCCGATCATCGCACACTCGGCGCCGGCGGCGAGCGCCTTGGCGAGATCGCCGGAATACTTGATGCCGCCGTCGGCGATCACCGGCGTGTCGGTGGCGCGCGCCGCCTCGACCGTATCGACGATGGCGGTGAGCTGCGGCACGCCGACGCCCGCCACGATCCGGGTGGTGCAGATCGAGCCAGGCCCGATGCCGACCTTGATGGCGTCGGCGCCGCAATCGATGAGGGCCTTGGCCCCCTCGCCGGTCGCCACATTGCCGGCGACCACCTGCACGGCATTCGACAGCCGCTTGATGCGGGTGACCGCTTCGAGCACGCGCTGCGAATGGCCGTGCGCGGTATCGACCACGACGAGATCGACGCCGGCCTCGATCAGCCGCTCGGTGCGCGCAAAGCCGAGATCCCCGACAGTGGTGGCGGCGGCTACCCGCAAGCGCCCCTGCTCATCCTTACAGGCATGCGGATTGGCGACGGCCTTTTCGATGTCCTTGACGGTGACGAGGCCGACGCAACGATAGTGCGCGTCGACCACGAGCAGTTTTTCGATCCGGTACTGGTGCAGGAGGCGCTTGGCTTCGTCCTGGGCGACGCCTTCGCGCACGGTGATCAGCTTCTCCTTGGTCATCAGCTCGGAGACCCGCTGACGCGGATCGGTGGCGAAGCGCACGTCCCGATTGGTGAGAATGCCGACGAGCTTGCCGGGATGGCCGTTGCGCCCGCCCTCCACCACCGGAATGCCGGAAATGGCATTCTCCTTCATCAGGGCGAGCGCTTCCGCCAGCGTCGCCGACGGATGGATGGTGACCGGGTTCACCACCATGCCGGACTCGAATTTCTTCACCTGGCGGACCTGCGCGGCCTGCTGCTCGGGCTCAAGATTGCGGTGAATGACGCCGATACCGCCCGCCTGCGCCATCGCGATCGCCATCTTGGCCTCGGTCACTGTATCCATCGCCGAGGCAATGATCGGGATATTGAGCGAGATGGCGCGGGTGATGCGCGAGCGAACGTCCACGTCGGACGGCAGCACGTCGGACAGCCCGGGTCGCAGCAACACGTCGTCGAAGGTGAGTGCTTCCCGCGGGTTTTCGGATTGCAGCACCATTGCCACTCCACTATGCGCCGTCGGCGCAGTGCGATTCGTGCGAAGGATAAGCAAAGCCTGCGACGGAACGGCTGTCCCGCGCCTGGCCCGTTATCCCGCTATGAGTTGGCGCAGGTCGATAGCACGGCTCCACGGCGATTCATAGGTCGCCAGTGCGCTTCGCCAGGGGGATCGGGTGAAGAAGTGCGTGACAAAGGGCTGAAGTGCTGAATCTGTCGTGATCCTCTGATTCGGTTTGCGGAGGATGCGATGGAGAGTGCTGCGGCGGCATTTGGGGCGATCAGCGAAG
>JBKQHQ010000048.1:0-2707 GCA_052148715.1 Xanthobacteraceae bacterium
GTCCGGTTTTTCCGATGCTCACGGCGCATCCCCCTGAAACAACGAGGTTTTACGGCGGCTCTTGCGGACCCAAACTTGTCCGCTCTAGCTCGGGGCATGAGTACCCAGCAAGCCTTGGCGCTGCCGTCTCCGGCGGCGTCGAATACCGTGGTGATCAATGCGCGCTGCAGCTTGCGGATCGAAGCGGATCAGCGCGTGATCGTCGTGGGTGGACTGCCGGTACATCACTATCGCGCCGAGGATGCCGTCGCCGAGGCCTATGCGATGGTGTTCCTGGTGGAGTCGGGGTTCGCCCAACAAACGGACGTGGCGCGGGCGTTTGACCGATCGGTGCGCACCGTGCGGCGCCACCAAGCGCGCTATGTGCAGGGCGGGATGGCGGCGCTCGGTCGCGAGGAAGGCTGGCGTCGCGGTCGGCGACGGATCTCCGGGCAACGTCTACGCAGCATCGAGCTGCTGAAAAGCCAGGGGATGAGCAACCGGGCGGTCGCGCACCGGCTGGGGGTGAGCGAGAAGGCGATTCGCAAGCTGGTCGGACCTTCGATGCCCGCCGAGAGCGCACAGCTTGCGTTCGCCGGGATGACGACCGCAGCGGCGGGGGCGCCGCCGGCGGCTGGCGCGCCGTCTGCGAAGTCGACCGACGATGATGAGGATGGCTCCGCGCCATCAGTGAAGGACGGCGCCAGCGATCCAATCAGCGCGGCTGAGGACGACGCCGAACCGGTGCCGATGAGCCTCGACCGCGACGCGAGCGATCGCAGCTTCGATCGGCAACTCGCCCATCTGGGGCTGCTCGATGATGCCGCACCGCTCTTTCGCGAGGGGGCCTCGGTTCCCGGTGTCGGCGTCCTGCTCGCTCTCCCGTGCCTGATCGAGAGCGGGTTGTTTCGGATCAGCCGCAAGCTCTACGGTGAGATCGGTCCGGCCTTCTATGGCCTGCGCACGACCTTGCTGACGCTCCTGCTCATGGCGCTGCTGCGCATCAAGCGGCCCGAGCATCTCAAGGAACGCGACCCGGCCGCGTTCGGCAGGCTCCTCGGGCTCGACCGCGCGCCGGAGGTGAAGACGCTGCGGCGCCGGCTCACCCGCCTCGCGGCACACCATTGCGCCGAGCAGCTGGGCGCGGAGCTTGCGCGTCTGCGTGTCGATCAGCGCGGACATCTCATGGGGTTCTTGTACATCGACGGCCATGTGCGCGCCTATCACGGCCAACGCGCCATCGCATCAAAGGCTTACGTGGCGCGCCGCCACCTGGCCATGCCCGCCAGCACCGACTACTGGATCAACGACCGCTCCGGCGACCCGTTGCTGGTGGTGACCGGGGAGGTCGACGCGGCGTTGACGAAGGCCTTGCCCCGGCTGCTTCGCGAAGTGCGCGACGTGGTCGGCGAGCGACGGGTCACCATCGTCTTCGACCGCGGCGGCTGGAGCCCGAAGTTGTTCGACACGATGATCAAGGGCGGCTTCGACTTGCTGACCTATCGCAAGGGCCGGTGCCGTCGCATCAATGAGCGGCGGTTCATCGCCCGTCACGCCGAACTCGACGGATGCCGGGTGGACTATCTTCTGCACGACCAGCCCGTGTGCTTCCTCAAAGGCAAGCTGCGCCTACGGCAAGTCACGCGCTTGTGCGACGACGGCCATCAGACGCAGGTAATCACCAGTCGATGGGACCTGCGCGACATCGAGGTCGCCTACCGCATGTTCGAGCGCTGGCGACAGGAAAACTTCTTCAAGTACATGCGGGAAGAGTTCCTGCTTGATGCACTCGTCGATTACCGGATCGAGCCGGAGGATCCGACCCGCTCCATCCCCAATCCCGAGCGCCGTGCTTTGGATAAGGAGGTCCGTGCGGCGCGCGCCGATCTCGCCAAGCTCGAACGCGAATACGGTGCCGCCGCCGCGGACAACACCGAGCAGCACCGGCCGACCATGCGGGGCTTCAAGATCGCTCATGGCACGCTCGGCAAACGGCTGCGCACGGCCCGCGCTCGCGTCGCCGGGCTCTTCGAGCAGCGCCGCGATGTTGCTAAGCGCGTCGAGGTCCGAGACCTCAGCGAGCGGGCCGTGGTCAAGCTCGCCACCGAGCGCAAGCACCTGACCGACATCATCAAGATGGTCGCCTATCAGGCCGAGAGCGATCTGGTAACGCTACTGCGACCTCACTACGCCCGTGCCGATCAAGAGGGGCGAACCCTGCTCCATGAGCTGTTTGCCGCGACAGGCGACATCCGCGTCTCCGATAGCGAGTTGCATATCACCTTGGCTCCGCTCAGCTCGCCGCATCGAACCCACGCCGCCCAGGCCCTCTGTGAGATGCTCGACCAAACCGCGACAATCTTCCCCGGCTCGCGCCTGCGGATTCGCTTCTCAGTGCGTCCGCCACCCCGTATCGGGCTTGCCTTCCCCGGCTCGCCGATCGAGCGCAGCACCGCCACGGCTGTTCCGTCGGCTCCCTGACCGACGCCAAAACCGGACATTTTGCGCTACGCTATGTCAGGAGGTCTGAAGTTATTTCGCCTTTCATGGGAAAGCCAAAGCTGATGCTGGCGAATACTAGCAGCAAGCAGATGTGGTTTGACCGGACCCGCCTCGATTGCGTCGCCGCCTCACTTTGGCGCACGCACTGGCGGACCGCGCCCAGCTGACCGCTAACTTCTTTGGCGTTCGGCTACCTCGGTCTGTCGAGCACTTACGGTCGCGGTTT
>JBKQHQ010000049.1:0-6888 GCA_052148715.1 Xanthobacteraceae bacterium
ACACACGGCCTGGCTGACCGCCAGACACTCCCGATGAGGAAACCACCAACTGGAGAGCCGTATGCGGGAAAACCGCCCGTACGGTTCGGAGGGCGGGGAGGGCCAAAACCCTTCCCGACCCCTATCGGCGGAGCGAGCTGTTTGCATACCCTAACCCGAAAGAGGGAGAGGCGAGAAGGTTGGCGGCGCAAACCCCTAGTCCTAGCGCTTGGCGAACTTGGCGAACTGGAGCTTGAGGCGCTCCCACAGCGCCCTCGGCGCCCCGACCTGGCCCTTGAGGTTGTCCCACAGCTCGATCTTGGCGCCGTGCCGGTGCATGATCACGCTCTGCTGGATCACCGAGAGCGTATTGTTCCATGCCCAGTAGATCACCAGACCCGCGGGAAAGGCCGCCAGCATGAAAGTGAAGATGATCGGCATCCAGTCGAAGATCATCTTCTGGGTAGGATCGGGCGGCGTCGGGTTGAGCTTCATCTGGAACCACATGGTCACGCCCATGATCAGCGGCCAAAGGCCGAGCACGAGGAAGTGCCCGACCAGCGGGAGATGCGTGGGGTCCCAGGGAATGAGCCCGAACAGATTGAACAAGTTGGTCGGGTCGGGCGCCGAGAGGTCGCGAATCCAACCGAAGAACGGCGCGTGCCGCATCTCGATGGTGATCAGCAGCACTTTGTAGAGCGAGAAGAATACCGGCACTTGGATCAGCATCGGCAGGCAGCCGGCCACCGGATTGATCTTCTCCTTCTTGTACAGCTCCATCAGCGCCTGTTGCTGCTTCATCTTGTCGTCGGCAAAGCGCTCCCGCAGCGCCAACATCTGCGGTTGCGCCGCCTTCATCTTGGCCATCGAGGCATAAGACTTGTTCGCCAACGGGAAGAAGACGATCTTGATGGCGACGGTGACGAGCAGGATCGCCACGCCGAAATTATGGAACACGTGGAACAGGAGATCGATGACGCGAAACAGCGGCTTGGTGATGAAGTAGAACCAGCCCCAGTCGATCAGCAGATCGAAGTGGTTGAGACTAAGCTGCTTTTCGTAGTCGTCGAGGGTGGCGACCTCCTTGGCCCCGGCGAATAGCCGGGTCTCGGCGCCGCCGGTGCCGCCCGGCTGGATCGTCTGCGCATCCAGGCGGTAGTCCGCCTGATAGCGTTTCGGCGTCTCGGTCGGCCATGCCTTGAAATCCGCGCGCACATGGGCGTCCGGATTGGGCAGCAGCACCACGCCCCAATATTTGTCGGTGAAACCGAGCCAGGCATCGGTGACGTTGAACTCGATCGACTTCTTGTCGTCGATGCTCTTGTAGGTCACCTCCTGTTGGCGGTCCGCGCCGAGATAGCCGATCATCCCTTCATGCAGGACCGAGTAGCCGAGCGTCGGCGGCGTTCCGTGTCGGGCAGCCAAGCCATACGGATAGAGCGTCACGGGGGCGGCGCCCTTGTTCGCCACGTCGTCCTTGATGGTGAACAGGTACTTGTCGTCGACGCTGATGGTGCGTCGGAAAACGAGGCCCTCGCCGTTGTCGTAGACGAGGGTCACCGGATGGTCGACGCCGAGCGCGCCGGAGCTCTGCTGCTGCCATTCCGTGTCGGGCCCGGGTACCTTCGCGCTCGCGCCCTCCGCGCCCACCCAGCCAAAATCCGCGTAATAGGGTTCCGGGCCGCCCGAGGGCGACAGCAGGATGATCGGCGGCGAATGGGGATCGACGGTCTCGTGATAGCGCGTGAGCGACAAGTCATCGATGCGGCCGCCCTTGAGCGCAATCGACCCGTGCAGGCTCGGCGTCTCGATGGCCAGCCGTCGCGAACGCGCTAGCGCCTCCTCGCGCGATAGGGCCTGCGGCAGCATGGTTGCGGTTTGTCCGGGTATCCCCGGCAGCGCTCCCGGCTGCGTTGCCGCACCCGGGCCCGGCTGCACGCGTTCCTGCGCTTGCTGCTGCGCGATCTGCTTCTGCTTCTCCATCTGCGGCATGCCGACGAAGTACTGCCAGGCGAACAGCACGAGGGCTGAGAGGACGAGCGCGAGAATGGTGTTCTTTTGATCGTTCATTGCGAACTCTTATCCGGTCGGCCCTTCCGGCTATTTCGGGCCTTGCCGGACGCCGGCGTCACCTCGGAATGCGGGGCCTTCACCCGGCGCAACGCGCCGTCGAGGTCCTGCGCCAATCGGTCGAACGGCAGCTGCAAGGCTGCGCGTCGGCCAATCAACACATAATCATGGCCTCGACACATTTCCCCTGCGGCCGACAGCCTCACGATTTCGCGAAGTCGCCGCCGCACCCGATTGCGCTCGACCGCGGTGCCGACCTTCTTCGACACGGTGAATCCGATCCGCGCCGGCCCATCGTCGCCTCGTTTGCGGGCCTGCAGCACGAAGCTGCGGGTCGGCACCTTGTACCCGGTTGCGGCAGCGAGAAAATCGGGCCGTCGCCTCAGCCGTTCCATGCCGGTGGGCACGTGCCGCGCAACGCCGTCACGCGCTGAGCCGCTTGCGCCCGCGCGCCCGCCGCGCCGCGATGACTTTGCGGCCGCCCACGGTCGCGATGCGGGCGCGGAAGCCATGACGGCGTTTGCGCACCAGCTTGCTGGGTTGATAGGTCCGCTTCACGGGGGTGTACTCCGCTGGTCGCGACGTTGTGTCGAAGCCTGAACGTGTCGAAGGGTCAAACGCTACACTCCGGGTTCCCGATGGGTTCGAGCCCGGCACGGCGTTCGGCCGGCTTATAAGGGAGCCATCCGCATGCGTCAACGCGAGGCGGGCCGGCTCTTGGGCCGCCTTTCTCGCTCGCTGGGGGCATCCCGTTCCGCCGTCTTCTGACCGAGGCGATTCAATGCCTCGACGAGGCCGCCCCGGCAGTCAAGCCAGCGCCGTCAGTTCCGTCGGTGAACGCGCCGAAAAAATCCTCAGCAGCACCCATTGTCGGCGCCCGAGCATCGTCACTATTTGGTGGAGCGAGGGTATCTGAATGCCGATGAATTCGTGAATCGCACAATGTTGCTCCGGGCTCGCGGCGAGTTCGGAGGATATGCGGCAAATAGCTACCCCATCTCTGATTTGACGAACGATGGGGTGCGGCGCATCATCATCATTGTGTGGTGCCGATTGGGGTGAGGGTCCGCATAACCGGTGCTGGGGCCATGGAAATAACGGAGGAGGCTGCCGCCCCGCGGGTCACCGCGGGTGGGGAGCCGCGCTGGGGCCTGTCTGGGAAGCTTCTGGTCCTCACGATTCTGTTCGTGATGATTGCCGAAGTACTGATCTATGTCCCGATGATCGCCTACTACCGGTGGACTTGGCTGAGCGATCGGTTGGCCGCCGCAAATACCGCAGCGCTGGTGCTTGAGGCGGCGCCGGGCGGCATCGTCACCGAGGACCAGGGCCGCCGCATTCTCAACAGCATCGGGGCGCAGGCGGTCGCCATGAAGATGGGCGACCAGCGGCGGCTGTTTGCCATCTCCGAGGTGCCGCCCCCGATCGATCACGACATCGACATGCGTTTCTTCTCTGGGTTCGGCGCCGTCGTCGATGCCTTCGACGATTTGCTCAGTTCGAGCAATGGCGTGGTCCGGGTCGTCGGCCCGGCTCCGATGGGTGGCGAATATCTCGAGATCGTCCTCGATCAGGTATCGCTGCGCAAGGCACTCCTGCAATTCTCGGCCAACATCCTGGTCGTGTCGCTGATCATCTCCGGGATCACGCTCGCTCTGGTCTACCTCGCCCTGCATTATCTGTTCGTGCGGCCGATGCGCCGCATCACCGCCAATATGGAGGCGTTCCGCGCCGACCCGGAGGATCCGACCCGCATCATCAGCATTTCCGGACGGCGGGATGAGCTCGGGATTGCCGAGCGGGATCTCGCGCTGATGCAGCGGGATCTCGGTTCCATGCTGCACCAGAAGAGCTCCATGCTGCACCAGAAGAACCGCTTGGCGGAGCTCGGGCTGGCGGTGTCGAAGATCAACCACGACCTGCGCAATCTGCTCGGCGCGGCGCAATTGTTCTCCGACCGGCTGACGAGCCTGCCCGATCCGCGAGTGCAGCAGTTTGCCCCCAAGCTGATGCGGGCGATCGAGCGGGCGATTGCGCTTTGTGAATCGACCCTGTCCTACGGCCGGGCGCAGGAACCGCCGCCGGATCGGCGACCGGTCTTGCTCGAGACCCTGGTCGAGGAGGTGCATGGGGCCCTGGGGCTCGCGCCGGACTCCTCGATCCGCTGGATCGCCGCGATCGAACATGGCCTCATGGTCGACGCCGACCAAGACCAGTTGTTCCGCATCATGCTGAACCTCGCGCGCAACGCCGTCCAGGCCATGGAAGGCCGGGCGGCGCTGGAGCCGAGCCAGGACGAGGTGCGCATCACCGGCCGCCGCGAAGGCACCGTGGTCGTCATCGAGGTAGCGGACACCGGTCCGGGCCTGTCGGACCGGGCGCGAGCCCACCTGTTCGAGGCCTTCCAGAGCTCGACCCGCACCGGCGGCGCCGGCCTCGGCCTCGCCATCGCGGCGGAGCTCGTGCGCGCCCACGGCGGTGAGATCTCGCTGGTTGACGGGACGACCGGCGCGACCTTCCACCTCACTATCCCCGATCGCGCCATTGGCCAGAAGGCCCGGCGCGGGGAGTCGGTGCAAGCTTGAGCGGTGGCGCTCCGCGGGATGGTCGCCGCTGCCCTGGCCGTCGCCGCTGGGCGCTTGCCAAGGCCGGGGGAAGGCTATAGCTATCCGGCCGGTCCCGGCCGCCTGCGGCCCGGGCATTTCCCGAAACGCGCAAAGCGTCAAGGCGCCCGTAGCTCAGCTGGATAGAGCACCAGACTACGAATCTGGGGGTCAGGAGTTCGAATCTCTTCGGGCGCGCCAATCTAATCAAGCACTTAGGTGAAGCCGCGAGCCCCAGTAAGTTTACCAAAGCTACCAATTAGCTACCACGAGGTGACTATCGTCGGTGACTTTCGCTGCCCTCGCCGCTACCTCCCCCACCATGCCGTCCGCCGCATGCCGCCGACTGCACCCTGCCGGCTTCGTCGTGCCGCCGTCTTTATCGAGCCCTAAGTCTCGGACGGTCGCTAGCACATACGCACGCTGCGTTGCCCTCGCTCGCCGTGACCTTCATCACTAAATTCTGGGGAAGCGGTCCAAGCGAACCATTGCCTGTTGTCGCTGCCTGAAGAGAATCCTGATAGGCGCCGATTTGATTGATTACTAGTTGAAGGTTTTTTATGTTTTCAACGGCCTCACGGTAAGCATCGCTCTTGGCGTTAAGCTCTGCCTGCAGGTCATCTCGCGCAATTTCAAGCATCGTGTCAGGTTTTGCTAGTTTACCGCATAGACCGCCCATGGCTTCTGGTTTCGGCTTTTTGACATCATAGTGATCAATATTTCCCGATACTTCGAAAGCTATATTCCAGCAATACTTTGCTAGACCATTTTTGGCTTCGGTAACACGGTTCTCAGCCTCGTGTTTGACTAGGTCCCGCCTCTTTTCTTCTTCTTTTCTTATTGTAGCTGGATAGGATCGATTCCCTTCAACCACAGAAGACCATTTACTGTATACAGCAGCCTTTTTCGTAAAAAACTCTTTCTGTGATGTGGGACTGATGATTCCATATTGATACAGTGTCCTAATGACTACTATAGCTGCCCATTCGGTTTGGTACGCAGTAGGCCCGTATTGTTCAAGTGTTTCAACTTTTGCCTCTAATTCTGTCTCGAAAGACACTGCCCATTGAGTAAGGCCTAATTGTTTGTGGTTTTGCAGCTCAGTTCTATGCGTGTCGAATATTGCTATACGTGACTTCAATTCTTTTTCAGTATAATCACGGAATCCATTGGCTACTTTTTCATCCACGTCGATCCGCAACTGCCGAAATTCTTCTGATATTTTCGCCGATGAGTTGACTAACTTATTCAATTGTTCGACGAAATTGTGAGCTTGTTGGACGGTCCATTGAATGTTCTGAGGTTCGATCCAATCCCTTAGGAATTTTGCCCACTGATATGCTTCGATAATGACTAGAGGCCCCGGAAGAAGAGCCTGCGGCGACGAACTAGGGATCGTGATCAAACTGGCAGCCAGAAGGCCGAAAGCAAATTTGTTTCGCCATTTGGCCATTTTGAACTCCCATCAAAAGACGAGGACGAAACTTCGTTCCTGGATGCCAGAATGCCGTTTTGGCGCTTTGACAGCAATCCCGTTCGCCCCTATCGCAGCGAGTGACGCTCCCTGCATCGCGCCAGTCATGGGACTTGGGCGGATCGTCTCCAAGCGGGGCGACGCGCCGTACCGGTCCCGGCTGAACGCTCCCCTACTGAGAAAGAGCAACAAATGAACCCTCTTGAATGGTACACCTTTTTCACACTTGGAGTGGACTATTACATAGCCGGCAGGTACGCCGTTCTTGCTGGTCTCAACCCAGTAGCCGGGAATATCATCCATCATGCAATTGAGATGTTTCTCAAAGGTGGCCTTTCGAAAAAGGGACGGAGCCTGGACGATCTCAAAAATCGTTTCAGCCATAGGCTGCCTCGCATTTGGGAGGCTTTCAAATCGGAGTTTAAGGACCAATCGCTGGCCCAATTCGACAACATCGTCTCGTCTCTACATAAGTTTGAAGATATCAGGTATCCAGACCGGATCGTTAAGGACGGAATGCAATCCATAATCGGCATCACAAAACATAAATTCACAACCACATCCCGCCCGGAGCCGATGTATGAGCTATATCTTCAAGACATTGACTCCCTTGTTGGCCAAGTGTTCGCGACAGCAGGCGCCAATCCAAGAGCTTACCTTGACGGTATAATAAAGGCCGACGCGAAAAAATATCTCTTGGAAGACAATCAGGTAGCAAGCCTCACAGGCTAACCATGCCCCGCGAAGGCTCCATAACCCCCG
>JBKQHQ010000050.1:0-3286 GCA_052148715.1 Xanthobacteraceae bacterium
GGCTTTGACGGGCCGAAGGATGATTTGATCTGGCTTGCCGTCGTCCGTCGTCGCGACCGCAGCGACGAACGGCGTCTTGCCTGCTGCGCCGCGCCCGCGGCGGCCGGGCCGGGCGCCGCCGATATAGGCGTCGTCCATCTGGACGTTACCTTTCAAGCGTTTGGTCGCGTTGCCCTGGTGGATGCCGCGTCCAACGAGCCGTATTTCGTGACAAATCGTATTTCCGCGATACGTCCCTTCTCCGCTCATGGCCGGCCCTGCTCGGAGTCCGAAAGCCTCGGCGGCGCGGACACTCCCGCGGCGTGGTCGGGCCTGCCGGCCTACCTTCTCCAACGATATTGGTGGGCCTATGCGCATCCAATTGCAGTGCGCGTGTTCGAGCGCGATTGGCTCATCAATGCGATCCTGTTTGGCAATTACAATCGGCTGCGACGCGCGACGATTGAAGCCCCGGGGCCGGACTATTCGGGTCGCACGCTGCAAGTGGCCTGCGTCTATGGCAAATTCACGCCGGAACTTGCGCGGCGCGTCGGGGCCGCGGGCGGCTCGCTCGATGTGATCGACGCGCTGCCGGCGCAGATCGACAATCAGCGCCGCAAGGCCGCCGAGCATCCCTGCCTGTGCGCCACGCTGATGGATTCGGCGACGCTCGACTTCCACGAGTGCACATTCGATCGCGTCGTGATGTTCATGCTCCTCCACGAGCAGCCGGAGGAATGGCGCAGCCGCACCATCGCGGAGGCGGCGAGGGTCCTGAAGTCGGGAGGGCCGCTGGTGGCGACGGACTACGCGCGCCCCGATTGGCGCCATCCAACTGCGCTACCTGCTTCCCCCGGTGCTCGCCCTGCTCGAGCCCTTCGCGCTCGCCCTTTGGCAACGGCCGATTGAGAGTTTTTTCGCTGACGCGCCGCTGCGCTTTGCCGCCTCGCATTGCACTTTTTTCGGCGGGCTCTATCAGCTGGCTGTGCTAAAGAAGGACTGATGCTCCCCGGCACCGTCTCTCCAGCTCGGACTCGCGTATCCGCCGGCTCGTGCACCCTCGATATCACTGGCGCCTCCCACTTTGGCTGGCCTCATACCGAGGCCTCGGTCGCGTCGCGCCCCCGGCGGATGGATCGAATGACGGCGCGCTTCAAATTCGACGCGCGGTTGTGACACCCGCCGCATCGAAAGCATAGGGCGCTTGGGTTTCGCGCGTTCGGCTCTTTGCGCGGGACTCCGCCCGTTCTGACGCCTTTCGACTTCTCGCGACTGCATGCCGCAACGGATCCGGTGGGTCGCGGCCCTGGGGAATGAAACACAGTGTCCGTTCAACAGCGGTCATCTGCGGATCCTGACTTGCTTCGACCGCGGCCGCATGGAGAGTTGCAGCGCCTTCAGAGCGGAACAAGTCATCGGCCGGATTCGACTGTATTCTGGATCAAGACGCTGCATATCGCCGTCGTTTGAGCAAACCGCCGCTTCGAACCAGTCCCGCGCTGGATTTCTCCGCCTGCACGTAAGTCCGGAGACAACCTGACTGATCCTTTGCCTGACTTGCGAAAGGTGACAAGTCTGGAGACCCGGCGTAAGCTGAGTGTTGGCGAAAGACGGCTTCAGCTTTCGGCTGGAAACGCCAACAAAATGCGAATCGGGCGGCAAATCGACGCGTTGACGCGGGCTCGCCCAACTTGGCAGGTGTGGCGGGAAAATCAGCGCTGCAGATTATCGGGAGGCTAGGCTGCTGAATGCAGACGTTTGAGTTCCAGCGGTTGGCAGCGTTGCTTCGCAAGCGGCGCTACCTCATCGTGATCGTAGCCTTCGCCGTCGTCCTCGTGAGCGCCGCGGGAACGTGGTGGGCGTTCTTTCGCCAAAACAATAATCCTGTCCCCGTAAGCGATGGCGAAGACCCGTGCATGACAGATAGTGGCGGACTGCGCAACGGTTACGCCAAAACGATCGTGCTCTGCACGATGGAAGCGCCCAAATGCAAACCAGACCAGACGCGCATGTTCCGAGCGCACCCGCCAGGAGGGTGGAACACCGAGGCGATGCTTGTTGCGGACGTTCCCGACGGGTACGTGATCACTGGTGGAGACCTGATCGATCCGTCAGTATACAATCTCAGAAGCCTGGGATTCGACGGCGTCCGCATAACCAACTACACCAATTCAAATGACTATTGCACACAACATTATTGGTATTACTTACGTGCAATTGGGTTTCTGCGGACCCATCTGATCGAGTCACCATCACAGCCTGCATATATTATGACAAGTGGAAGGGAGCTCCGCCGACCGACGCTTGTGCGGAGCCGATCAGACCCAGCCGGTAGGCAAGGGCTTGTCGCAAACGGCCTCACAGCCGCTCCGACACGTCGAAGAGATGCAAGACGGCGATGTCGACAATTCAGTCGCGGCGCGCGCCGCGGTCGGGAACGAAGCGGCGGCGGATTCCGATCTGCTTTTGATCGTCGCAGGCGCGTTGCGTCGGCACCGAAGCTCCAAAATGGAGGAAGCCCTGGTCCGATCGCCTGAACTCGCCGACTGCGCTCGCTGTACGCCCGCCCGCAGCGCTCAGACGAGTTCCTCGGGAACGTCGCCGCCCAACCGCCGGAGGATCGCTTCGGGCGGCCTGAATAACCACATCTGGTACATCGTCACCAGCCACATGAGGGCGAAGCACGCCGCCGACGCCGCGCCGGATGTGATCGTCACCGCCGCAAACGGATGGTAGAGCTTGATGAAATGCATCGAACCGATGTCCAGCCCGACCATCGCGATTGGCAGTGCGATGACCGCGCACTTGAACCATACGGGCCGCAGGTAAGCGTGGCTGAAGATCAGCCCCATGATGAAGAAGATGAAGGTCATACCGAACAGATGGATGTGCGAATTGCGGACCAGCGTCGCCGCCGATTCGCCGGTGTCGATTTCGGTGGTCTTCTTGAGGCCCTCGTAAGTGGAGAGGTTGGTCACCTGGGGGTTGCGGCCGTCGTGGCAGGCCATGCAGCGCTGGTCGAGAATCGGCTTGATGTCGCTCAAGTAGAACGTCTGCGAGGCACCAGCATGCGCCCATGCAATCAACATGCCTTTTTCGTCGGGCGACAGCATGGTGGCCATCGGCCCGTTCAGGGCGTCCTCGAGGACCGAGCCCTTATCGTTGCCGGCGTAGGTGACCACGATGTCCTCGTAGGAGACCATCAGCGGATTTCCGCCGGCCTTGCCGGCATAGGTGAAATAGAGGTTCGCCAGGGCGAACAAATAGCCCAATCCGAGAAGCAGCAAGGTCGCCGTGTACAGCGAGC
>JBKQHQ010000051.1:0-31646 GCA_052148715.1 Xanthobacteraceae bacterium
TACCGGCGATCGAATGACCATCCCCATCTCAACCCTCCACCTACGTGAGGCTCGACAAGGCACTGATTCTCAATAAAAATCGAATGCGGCCTTCTGACTCAGGCCGTTATGACTCAGTAGGACTAACCCACCCTACGAGGCTACGCCGGCTGTTGCTCGACGAACTCCTCGCGCCCATAGCCTTGGAGGTAGAGGAGTGCCGTGAGGTCGGCGTGGTCGATGCGGGCGTGGGCGGCCGCCGCGACGGCGGGCTTGGCGTGATAGGCTACGCCGAGGCCGGCTGCCTCGATCATGGCGAGGTCGTTTGCCCCATCGCCTGCGGCCAGCGTTTGCTCCGGGGTCAGTCCAAAACGGCGGCGTAGTTCGATGAGCGCTGCGAGCTTCTCGTCGCGTCCGAAGATCGGCTCGACCACCTCGCCGACAAACGTTCCGTCGGCGGCGAGGACGAGCGAATTGGCGCGCGCCTCGTCGAACCCGATCATCGCGGCGATGCGCTGCGTAAACATGGTGAAGCCACCCGATACGAGGCAGGTATGCGCGCCGTTCGCGCGCATGGTGGCAATCAGGACGCGGCCCCCCGGCGTCAAGTGCAGCCGTCCGGCAATGACTTCGTCAACGACATCGCTGTGCAATCCCTTCAGCAGCGCCACGCGCTCGCGCAAGGCGGGGGCGAAAGCGAGCTCGCCGCGCATGGCGCGTTCTGTGATCGCGGCGACGTGCGTCTTCAGCCCGACAAGGTCGGCGAGCTCGTCGATGCATTCCTCGCCGATCATGGTCGAATCCATGTCGGCGAGAAGCAATTTCTTGCGCCGGCCAACGGCCTTTTGCACCACGACATCGATCGGCAGGCCGGCGAGCGCCGCGCGGACACGCTCAGCCAAGGTCCGGTCTGCGGGGGCGTCGGCGGCGGTAAAGGGGATGTCGGCCGCGACGCTTGGCGCAAGCCAAAGCGGAGCACCGGCTAGCGGCAAGGCGGCCCGCGCGCGCGCCAGGATCGTATCGTCGAGCAGAGGCGCAGCCGGGTTGCAGACCAGGGTCGCCACGTGGGTCATGTATGCAAAATCGCGGTAAGCGCTTGGGGGCGCTGCTTATCGCAGGGCCGACCGCGAGCGGCAAGTCGGCGCTCGCGCTGGCGCTCGCCGAGAAGTTCGGCGGTACCATCATCAATTCGGATTCCATGCAGGTCTATCGCGACCTGCGCATCATCACGGCGCGACCGACGCCGGAGGAGCAAACGCGGGTGCCGCATCTCCTCTATGGGGGGGTGGACGCGGGGGAGAATTACTCGGTCGGCCGCTGGTACGTCGACGTGCGCAACGCCATGGCGCAGGCGCGGACGGCCGGACGCTTGCCGATCCTGGTCGGCGGGACTGGCCTCTACTTCAAGGTGTTGACCCATGGGCTGGCCGCCATCCCGCCGATTCCGTCCGCGATCCGGGAAGCGGTGCGCGCTCGCCTGGAAGCCGAAGGACCGCTGCTCCTGCACGGCGAGCTGACCCGCCGGGACCCCGCCGCCGGCGCGCGCATCAAACCGCAGGATCGCCCGCGGATCGCCCGCGCGCTCGAGGTAATCGAGGCGACCGGCCGGACGCTCAGCGATTGGCATCAGGTGGGGATGCCCGCCCTCCTGGATTCGGGGCAGGCGACCAAGGTCTTTCTCGTGGTGGCGCGCGAGGAGCTTTATCGGCGGATCGATGCGCGCTTCACGGCGATGCTGGCGGCGGGCGCCCTTGCCGAGGTGGCGGCGCTCGATGCCCGCGGTCTTGATCCACGGCTTCCCGCCATGAAGGCGCACGGGGTCCCGTGGCTGCGGCGCCATCTCAAAGGTGAGATCTCGCTCGAGCAGGCGGCGGCCGGGGGGCAGCGCGACACCCGCCAATATGCAAAACGCCAACACACCTGGTTTCGGCATCAGCTGCCGGACTGGATCTGGCTGACGGTCGAGGAGGCGCCTGTTGCGATCGAGCGGTTAATGCAGACGGGCAGCGCTTGACCTGGCGCGTCGCAGCGCGTATGTAGATTTTGAGCTTTTTTCTGGAGCCGCCCGTGTCGCGCGATTTTATTTCAAACCTTATCGTAGTAGGAAGGACGCCACCTCGCCGACGGCGGTAAGCGCCGTTGTCTGGTGGTGTCCGAACATGGCCCTCTGGGGCCTTTTTTATTGCCCGTTGCCCTAGCACAGAAAGCCAAACGGAGCCCTGCAATGACCACGGAAATGACCGGCGCCGAAATGGTGGTCCAAGCCCTCGCCGACCAAGGTGTGCAGCACCTCTTCGGCTATCCCGGCGGCGCCGTGCTGCCGATCTACGATGCGCTGTTCATGCAGGAGAAGGTTCAGCACATCCTGGTGCGGCATGAGCAGGGCGCCGTGCACGCCGCTGAAGGCTATGCCCGCTCCACCGGCAAGGTCGGTTGCGTGCTGGTGACCTCGGGGCCCGGCGCGACCAACGCGGTGACCGGTCTGACCGACGCGTTGATGGATTCGATCCCGCTCGTGTGCATCACCGGGCAAGTGCCGACCCATCTCATCGGCAACGACGCGTTCCAGGAATGCGATACCGTCGGCATCACTCGGCCGTGCACCAAGCACAATTACCTGGTGAAGAACATCAACGATCTAGCGCGCGTGCTGCACGAGGCCTTCTACGTGGCGGCGGCAGGCCGGCCCGGCCCGGTGGTGGTCGATATTCCGAAGGATATTCAGTTCGCGAAAGGTCCCTACCAGGGCCCCAAGAACGTGCAGCACAAGACCTACCGGCCGAAGGTCAAGGGCGATCTGGATAAGATCAAGGCCGCGCTCGAGCTGATGAGCAAGGCCAAACGCCCGCTCTTCTACACCGGCGGCGGCGTGATCAATTCGGGCAAGGCCGCGGCCGAGCTGCTGCGTGAGCTCGTGCAGCTCACCGGATTCCCGATCACGTCGACCTTGATGGGGCTTGGCGCCTATCCGGCCTCCGACCCGCTCTGGCTCGGCATGCTCGGCATGCACGGCACCTACGAAGCCAACCTGGCGATGCACGATTGCGATCTGATGATCTGCATCGGCGCCCGCTTCGACGACCGCATCACCGGGCGGCTCGACGCTTTCGCGCCGGGCTCGACGAAGATCCACGTCGATATCGACCCGTCGTCGATCAACAAGAACGTCAAGGCCGATCTTGCCATCATCGGCGATTGCGGCCATGTGCTCGAGGACATGGTTCGCTTGTGGCGGGCGACCTCGGCCATGTCCGACAAGCGGGCGCTGGAGCTTTGGTGGCGGCAGATCGAGCAATGGCGCGCGCGCAAGAGCCTCGCCTACAAGAACTCGAACGCCATCATCAAGCCGCAATACGCGATCCAGCGCCTGTACGAGCTGACCAAGGACCGCGACGTCTACATCACGACCGAAGTCGGCCAGCACCAGATGTGGGCGGCGCAGTTCTACAAGTTTGAGGAGCCGAACCGCTGGATGACGTCGGGCGGGCTCGGCACGATGGGCTATGGGCTGCCGGCCTCGGTCGGCGTGCAGGTCGCGCATCCGAACTCGCTGGTGATCGACATTGCGGGCGAGGCGTCGGTGCTCATGACCATGCAAGAGATGTCGACGGCGGCGCAATACCGGCTGCCGGTCAAGATCTTCATCCTCAATAATCAGTATATGGGCATGGTGCGGCAATGGCAGGAATTGCTGCACGGCGGCCGCTATTCCGAAAGCTACACCGCCGCGCTGCCGGACTTCGTCAAGCTCGCCGAGGCGTATCATGCGGTCGGCATCCGCTGCGAACGGCCCG
This sequence comes from Xanthobacteraceae bacterium, assembly GCA_052148715.1. Lineage (GTDB taxonomy): Bacteria > Pseudomonadota > Alphaproteobacteria > Rhizobiales > Xanthobacteraceae > JBKQHQ01. The sequence continues at coordinate 3,774 of JBKQHQ010000051.1, forward strand.
GCGATCTTGACGGCGCGATCCGTGAGATGATCGACGTGCGCAAGCCGGTGATCTTCGACTGCGTGGTCGACCAGAACGAGAACTGCTTCCCGATGATCCCGTCGGGCCGCGCGCATAACGAGATGATCCTCGGCGATGCTGCCGAGAGCATCGAGGCCGCCGTCACCGAGCAAGGCAAGGTGATGGTGTAACTCATGTCCATTTCCGTGCAACGCGATCGAGCAAAACCCATGTCTATCCCCGCCAGCACGACGCACTACCCCGCCGCGCCTGCGTCGCAGGCGATCGAGCAGCATACGCTTTCGGTCATCGTCGATAACGAGCCGGGGGTTCTGGCGCGCGTGATCGGCTTGTTTGCCGGCCGTGGCTACAACATCGACTCGCTCACCGTGTCGGAGACCGAGCACGAGAAGCATCTCTCGCGTATCACCATCGCCACGCGCGGCACCCCGATGGTGATCGAGCAGATCAAGCATCAGCTCGAGCGGCTTGTCCCGGTGCACCGGGTGGTGGACGTGACGCTCGCCGGCCCCTCGATCGAGCGCGAACTCGCCATGGTGAAGGTGCGCGGCAAGGGCGAGAGCCGGGTCGAGGCGCTGCGGCTGGCGGATGCCTTCCGCGCCCGCGTGATCGACGCCTCGGTCGAAAGCTTCGTGTTCGAGATCACCGGCGCCTCCGACAAGATCGAGAGCTTCATCGCGCTGATGCTGCCGCTCGGCCTGGTCGAGGTCTCGCGCACCGGGGTGGCCGCTATCGCCCGCGGGCCCGAGGGGATGTAGCCTCGGCTGAATATCCGGGCTTGTCGCGCCTTTTAATGCACCCTAGAAGCAGCGCGATCAATACAATGGGGCAGGGGCCGGCTTGCCGGATCCGAGCGAGGAAAACAGAACGATGCGCGTTTACTACGACCGCGACGCCGACCTGAACCTGATCAAGGGCAAGAAGGTCGCCATCATCGGCTACGGCAGCCAGGGCCACGCCCACGCGCTCAACCTGCGCGATTCCGGCGTCAAGGAGGTGGCGGTCGCGCTGCGCAAGGGCTCGGGCTCGGCAAAGAAGGCGGAGGCCGAAAAGCTCCCGGTCAAGGACGTGACCGACGCCGCCAAGTGGGCCGACGTGATGATGATGCTGACGCCGGACGAGCTGCAGGCCGATATCTATCGCGATCACCTGCACGCGCATATGAAAGAGGGCACGGCGCTGATGTTCGCGCACGGGCTCAACGTCCATTTCAACCTGATCGAGCCGCGCGCCGATCTCGACGTGCTGATGATCGCGCCCAAGGGTCCCGGCCACACGGTGCGCTCGGAGTATCAGCGCGGCGCCGGCGTGCCGTGCCTCCTCGCGATCCACAAGGATGTATCCGGCAATGCGCACGATCTCGGGCTCTCCTATGGCTCGGCGATCGGCGGCGGGCGGGCCGGCATCATCGAGACCTCGTTCCGCGAGGAATGCGAGACCGATCTGTTCGGCGAGCAGAGCGTGCTGTGCGGCGGTCTGGTGGAGCTGATGAAGGCCGGCTACGAGACCCTGGTCGAGGCCGGCTATGCGCCCGAAATGGCCTATTTCGAATGCGTGCACGAGGTGAAGCTCATCGTCGACCTCATCTACGAGGGCGGCATCGCCAACATGAACTACTCGGTATCCAACACCGCCGAATACGGCGAATACGTCTCGGGCCCGCGCGTGGTCACGCCCGAGACGCGCGCCGAGATGAAGCGCATTCTCGACGACATCCAGACCGGCAAGTTCGTCAAGGACTGGATGCTCGAGAACCGGGTGAACCAGACCTCGTTCAAGGCGATGCGCGCCAAGATGGCCGCGCACCCGATCGAGCAGATCGGCGAGAAGCTGCGCGGCATGATGCCCTGGATCAAGCAGCGCGCCCTGGTCGACCGCAGCCGGAATTGAGGTAAGGCACCGGCGCGCGCTTTTCTGGAAACCTGCCCGCTCATCCCCGCGCAAACGGGGACCCAGCTTTTAACGTTGTAACAAATAAGCGCTTAACCTGAACTGGGTCCCCGCTTGCGCGGGGACGAGCGGCGGCATGTCGCTTTTGCGGCGATCACTTCCCCGCGCTTCTGCGTTTCTCGATCTCCTGCCACAGCCAGCGCGCCACGGCGTCGGGCGAAGCGTCCGCCGTGCCGGCGGTCGCGCGCAGGTTTGCTTGGCGCATCAGGTCCACGTCGATCGCCCCGATGAGCGGCCGCAAGGCATCGACGAGGGCGCGGTCGTCGGCGCTTTTCGGTGCGAGCAGCAGGATTGCGTCGTAGGGCGGGATGGCGTGCTTGGGGTCGTCGAGCACGAGGAGGTCGTACTGGGCGATACGGCCGTCGCTGGTATAGGCCGCGATCACGTCCACCTCGCCGGAGGCGACGGCCGGATACATGAATTCCGGCTGCATCTGCCGCTGCTGGCGGAAGGCGAGGCCGTAGGCCTTGCGGATCGCCGCCCATTCGGGCCGTGCGAAAAACTCGTAGTCGCCGGCGATGGAGAATTCTCCCGCTTGGCGCGCGAGATCGGCGACGGTGCGGATGTTTGCCGCCTGCGCGCGCTTGCGCGGCATGGCCAACGCATAGGCGTTCTCGAAGCCGAGGTCGCCCAGCAGCGTGATGTGACGTTGCGCGCTGAGCCAATCGCCGACGCCGTCGAGCACCTCTTGGCGCGGCCGCACGACGTCGCGATGCAGCTCATTTGCCCAGATGGTGCCGGAGTATTCGACATACACGTCGATCCCCCCGTCGGCCAGCGTCTGCAGGATGATGCTCGAGCCGAGCCCCTCGCGGCGGCCCGCCGACAGACCTGCAGCGCGCAGGCGCTGCTCGATCAACGCGGCGAGGATGTATTGCTCGCTGAATGTTTTGGCGCCGACCACGTAACGCACGTGCGGACGCGCTAGAGCCGGCACCAGGGCCGCCGCGATCAGCAGCGCGAGGCCCGCGCCGCCGAACGCGATGCGCAACCGCGCGCCTGCGCGCATGCCGTTCTCCATCAGGGCCAGCAATTGATCGACCGCGAGCGCGAGCAGCGCCGCCGCGGCGCAGCCGAATAGCACGAAGATCCAATTCTGTGTCTGCAGCCCGGTGAAAATGTAGTTGCCGAGGCTCGTCTGGCCGATCGGCGTCGAGAGCGTCGCGGTGCCGATCACCCACACCGCCGCCGTGCGAATGCCGGCCATGATGACCGGGAGCGCGAGCGGCAGCTCGACCCGCAGCAGCGACTGGCGCGGCGTCATGCCGACGCCGAGCGCGGCTTCGCCGACGGCCGGATCGATGCCCAGGAGGCCGGTCACGGTATTCCGCAGCACCGGCAGCACGCTGTAAAGCGCGAGCGCCAATACCGCAGGCAGGAAGCCGAGGGCGGAAAAGCCGATGCCTAGGAAGCGCTCGGAAAGCGCCGCGACGCCCAACAGCAGCGGATAGAACAGCGCCAGCAGCGCCAGGCCGGGAATGGTCTGCGCAACGCTGGCGAGGCCGAGCAGGGCGACGCGCCAGGCCGGACTGCGCACCGCGATCAGGGCGAGAGGAATGCTCGCCGCGACGCCGAGCGCCAGCGCCGTCACGCTGACCAGAATGTGGTTGCCGAGATAATCCGGCAGCTGCGCCAGGGCCTCGGCGATGCGCGGATCGAGGATCGCGCTCATGGCGGGGCCGGGTGATCGAGCATCGCCTGCAAGCGCTCGGCTTTGCGGCGCGGCGTCTGCATCAGATCCTGAACATAGGGCTCCTGGGCGCCGGTCATCAGCGCCTTCGGGGTTCCGTCGGCGATCAAACGGCCCTCCCGCAACACGGTAATCCGATCCGCCAGCAACACCGCCTCGAGCGTGTCATGGGTGATCATCAGGGTGGTCAGGCCGAGCTTGTCGTGCAGTTGCCGGTAGTCATCGCCGAGCGCATCGCGGGTCAACGGGTCGAGCGCGCCGAACGGCTCGTCCATCAGTACGATGCGCGGCTCGGCGGCGATCGCCCGCGCGACCCCGACCCGCTGCCGCTCGCCGCCCGAGAGTTGGTGCGGAGCGCGGTTGCGATACCTGACGGGATCGAGGCGCACCAGCGCCAAGAGTTCCTCGACGCGCGCCGCGATGCGCGGCTTGTCCCAGCCGAGCAAAGCCGGCGTGACGGCGATGTTCTCGAACACGGTCATGTGGGGAAACAGTCCGACGCCCTGAAACACATAGCCGATGCGGCGCCGCAGCGCGATCGGATCCGTTGTCAGCACGTCCTCGCCGCCGACGCGCACGCGACCGGCACTCGGCTCGGTCAGTCGATTGATGATCCGCAGCAGCGTCGTCTTGCCGGAGCCTGATGGCCCGACAATGGCGATGAACTCGCGCTCAGCGATCGCTAGCGACACGTGATCGAGCGCATTGCGCCCGTTGTAAGCCTTGGTGACGCCGTCGAGCGCAATCGTAACCGTCCCTTCGCCCATGGTTGCGACTAACACGCTGCACGCCATCCGGCCAGAGGGAACGAAAGCAGCGCGGATGGCGCAGGCCTGCCGCAACGCGGCGGCCTTGCAAGTACAGGCCGGACCGCTAGGCTGCGCCGGCCGATGCCGAGTGTTCTGTTACCAACGCTTGCTTCCCAATAGGGTGGGGACGAAATGACCGAGGCCGGTACGGCTGCGACGCCGCAGGCGGCGGCGACGCTTGGCGCGGTTCCTGCCGTCACGCTTGATCAGGTGTCGGTGGCGTTCCGACTGGCGGACGGCAGCGCCTATACGGCGGTCGAGCGCGCCTCGCTCGCGGTGGCCGACGGCGAGTTCGTGTCGATCGTCGGTCCGACCGGCTGCGGGAAGTCGACGCTCCTGAATGTCGCGGCCGGGCTCGTCTCGCCCTCCACCGGCTGCGTCGGCATTTTTGCCACGCCGCTCGCCGGTCTCAATCGCCAGGCCGGCTATCTGTTTCAGGCGGACGCGCTGTTTCCGTGGAAAACGGCGCTGGAGAACGTGGCGATCGGGCTTGAGACCGGAGGGCTCGCGACGGCGCCCGCACGCGAGCACGCACAGGCCTGGCTCACGCGGGTGGGTCTTGCGGGGTTCGGCGCGCGCTATCCGCACATGCTCTCGGGCGGACAGCGCAAGCGCGTCGGCTTGGCGCAAGTGCTGATCCGCGATCCGAAAATCTTGCTGATGGACGAGCCGTTCGGGCCGCTCGATGCGCAGACCCGGCAGATCATGGGCAATCTCCTGCTCGATCTGTGGAATGCCGACCGCAAGGCCGTGCTGTTCGTCACCCATGACCTCGAGGAAGCGATCGCGTTGTCCGATCGCGTCGTCATCATGTAGGCCGGGCCGGCCGCCCGCATCATCGGCGACTGGACCGTCAAGCTCGCCCGGCCGCGCGATATCGCCGAGGTGAAGCTCGAACAGGCCTTTCAAGACCTGCATCGCGAGATCTGGCACACCCTCAAGGCCGAGGTGCTCAAGGGCTATGCGCAGACCGGGGGCGCCTGATACAAGGCGCTTGCCGCCTCTATGCCGGCGGCAGGCGCCGGACCTGGAAACGGCGCGCACGAAACATGGGGGAATGATCGTGAAGCAGCAGGTTGGAAGGCTTATCGTGGCGAGCGGAATTGCCGTCGCCTTGCTCGGGGCCGGGTCGGTCGCGCAGGCGGCCGAGCCTTTCATGTTGAGGTCGTCGGCGTTCGAGGACAACGGCAAGCTGCCGGTCAAATACGCCGGCAACAACAAGGCCAACCCCAACTGCGTCGGTGAAAATATTTCCCCGCCATTGGCCTGGTCGAATCCGCCGAACGGCACCAACAGCTTCGCGCTCATCATGTTCGATCCGGAAGGGCGCGGTGGACTGGGGGTGGTTCACTGGGTCGCGTACGGCATTCCGGCATCGGTGACCGGATTTGCCGAAGGCGAGGTCAGCCAGCCGTCCGACAAATATGTCGGCGGCAAGAGCACAATCGGCCCCCCCACTTATTTCGGGCCCTGCACGCCGCCGGGTGATTTTCATCACTATACGTTCACGCTGATGGCCAACGACCTCGATCCCAAGGCGCTGGCGCCCGGCCTGACCAGGGATGAGCTGTTCGCGGCCTTGAGCGGTCACACCAAGCGAGCCGCGGGTCTCATCGCCCGATTTACCCATCCTTGAGCCGGCGGGGCGGATGATGCCGGCTTGATCGTGTCGGGCCTCAAGCTCTTTCTCGCGCAGGCCGCGATTGCTGTGCTGGCGATCGTGCTGTGGCATTTGTTGACCACGGTTCCGATCGGCGGCGAGTTCTTGCTGCCGCCGTTCTTTTTCTCGACTCCGCTCGACATCGCCAACCGCGTGGTGCGCTGGTTTGCATCCGGCGTGATCTGGAAGCACCTTTGGGTAACGCTTTCGGAATCGGTCCTCGCCTTTGCGATCGGTTCGCTCGCCGGCGTTGCGATCGGTTTCTGGTTTGCGCGCAAGCCGCTCGTCGCCGCCTTGTTCGATCCTTATGTCAAGATGATCAACGCGCTGCCGCGCGTGGTTTTGGCGCCGATCTTTACCCTGTGGTTCGGGCTCGGCATTTGGTCGAAGGTCGCGCTCGGCATCACGCTCGTTTTCTTCATCGTCTTCTTCAACGTCTATCAAGGCGTGAAGGAGGTGAGCACGACCGTGCTCGCCAATGCCCGCATGCTGGGCATGAACGAGCGCCAGCTGATGCGGCATGTCTATTGGCCGTCGGCGCTCTCGTGGATGTTCTCCTCCCTGCACACCTCGGTCGGCTTCGCCGTGGTGGGTGCCGTGGTCGGCGAATATCTTGGCTCGGCCGCGGGCCTCGGCTACCTCATCCAGCAGGCCGAAGGCGTGTTCGACGTGGCCGGCGTCTTCGCCGGCATGCTCGTGCTTGCCGTCTTCGTGCTGATCGTCGACGGCGTCGTCAGCCGGGTGGAGCAGCGCCTCCTGGTCTGGCGTCCGCTCGCCGCCGAGACGCGGGCGTAGCGCGGCCTCCCGCGGCCCATTCCATTTTTTCTGAAAAATGCTCTATCCTGGGCAAAACCGAAGATCGGGAGGATCGTCCATGCAACGGAATTTCCTGCGGGCGTCGTTCGCAGCGCTGAGCGCGCTGGTTCTCGCGGCGTCCGGCGCGGCGGCGAAGGACGGCCAGCCGCACATCACCATCGCGGTCGGCGGCGCCGGATGCCTGTGCTATCTGCCGACGGTGCTGGCGCGAGAGCTCGGCGAATACGACAAGGCCGGCGTCGACATCGAGATCGTCAATTTCAAGGGCGGCTCGCAGGCCTTGACGGCCGTGCTCGGCGGCAGCGCCGACGTGGTCTCGGGCTACTACGACCACTGCGTCAATCTCGCGGCCAAGAACCAGGCCCTGCAGGCCTTCGTGGTTTACGATCGTTTCCCGGGTCTCGTGCTGGTCGTCGCCCCGCAGAACACCGTCGCGATCCAGTCGGTCAAGGACCTCGCCGGCAAGAAGGTCGGCGTGAGCGCGCCCGGGTCCTCGACCGATTTCTTCCTCAAATATCACTTGAGCAAGAACGGGGTCGATCCGAACTCGGTCGGCGTCGTCGGCATCGGGCTCGAGGCCACCGCGGTTGCCGCGATGGAGCAAGGATCGGTCGACGCGGCCGTGATGCTCGATCCGTCCGTGACGGTGCTGCAGGGCAAGTTCAAGGATCTAAAAATTCTCAGCGACACGCGCACGCAAAAGGACACGGTATCGGTGTTCGGCAGCGAATATCCGGGCGGCGCCCTCTACAGCCGCGCCGATTGGGTCGCCAAGCACGAGAAGGAAACGCAGGCGCTGACCAACGCCATCGTCGGCACGCTCGGCTTCATTCACTCCCATAGCGCCGAGGAGATCATGGCCAAGATGCCGGACGATATGGTCGGCCCGAACAAGGCGCTCTATCTGGCGGCGCTCAAGAGCACCATTCCGATGTACTCGACGACCGGACGCATGGACCCCAAAGGCGCCGAAGCCGTGCTCGCGGTGTTCAGCCAATCATCGCCCGAGATCGCCAACGCCCATATCGATCTGAGCAAGACCTACACCAACCGTTTCGTCGAGCAGGTCGGCAAGCTCGGCATGAAATAGCCCGCCCACACATCCGCCGGCGTCATCCCGGGCCTCGTGCCCGGGACCCATGGCGCAGCAAACTCGGACGTGAAGTTCGCGCCGCGACGCCCGACGCGCCAACACTGACGCTCTAAGCAAGTTTTGACATGGGTCCCGGGCACAAGGCCCGGGAAGACGCTGAGTTCGGGATGAGCACGGCGTTCAAGCCGCCATCAAAAAGCGGAGATTGCTTTCGATTTGGTTGTTTGTTGCTTCTTCAAAGAAAAGCGGGATTCCACTTTTCCTGAGAATGCTCTATTTGTGACGGATGAACCTCCTCTCCATCCAATCGCATGTCGTCTACGGCCATGTGGGCAATGACGCCGCCGTGTTTCCGCTGCAGCGGCTCGGCATCGAGGTGTGGCCTGTTCACACCGTGCAGTTCTCGAACCACACCGGCTATGGCCAGTGGCGCGGGCGGGTGTTCGACGCCGACATGATCCGCGAGCTGGTGCGGGGGATCGGCGAGCGCGGCGTGCTCGGCGCCTGCGACGGCGTGCTGTCGGGCTATCTGGGATCGGCGGAGATCGGCGCGGCGATCCTCGATGCGGTCGCGATGGCCAAGCAAGCCAATCCGCAGGCGCGCTACTGCTGCGATCCGGTGATCGGCGATGTCGGCCGCGGCAGCTTCGTGGGCCCCGGCATCGCCGAATTCTTTCGCCAACGCGCGGTGCCGGCGGCCGATCTCGTCACGCCCAATCATTTCGAGCTCGACCGCCTGGCCGGGCGCGAGACCCGCACCCTCGATCAGGCTCTATCGGCGATCGACGCGGTGCATGCGCTCGGACCCGCCGCCGTCCTCGTCACCTCCGTGCGCACGGCCGACACGCCGGATGACGCCGTCGATCTCATCGCCTCCGACGCGGGCGGCAAGTTCCGTCTGCGCACGCCGCGGCTGCCGATCGCGGCGAACGGGGCCGGGGACGCCATTGCGGCCCTGTTCTTTGCCCGCTACCTGGGCGCGGGCGCCCAGCGAGGCTCGGCGGCGCAGGCGCTGTCGCTTGCCGGGTCTGCACTCTACGGCGTGCTCGCCCGGACGGCGCAGGCCGGTTCGCCGGAAATGCTGCTGGTCGAGGCGCAGGACCAGTTGCTAAACCCGAGCCGCGTGTTCGCCGCCGAGCGGATCGGCGGCTAGGAAAGGACGGCATCGTGCGTCGACGTTTCGTCACCCTCGACGTGTTCACGTCGCGGCGCTTCGCCGGAAATCCCTTGGCCGTGGTGCTTGACGCGCAATCGCTGGAGGATGCCGCGATGCAGGCCGTCGCGCGCGAGTTCAACCTTTCGGAGACCGTGTTCGTGCTGCCGCCGGAAAACCCGCAGAGCCGCGCCCGCGTGCGCATCTTTACGCCCCGCGCGGAGCTTCCTTTTGCCGGTCACCCGACCATCGGCACGGCCGTGCTGCTGGCGCGCCTCGATGGCGGGGAGGGCGCGCGCGCGCTCGTCCTCGAGGAAGGCATCGGGCCGGTCGACTGCATGGCCGAGCCGCTCGACGGCGAGCGCGGGCGGGCGCGCTTCGATCTGGCGGGCGAGCCCGAGTCGCTCGGCGATGCCGTCGATGCCGCGGCCTTGGCCGCGGCGCTCAGCCTAACGCTCGACGATCTCGGCTGTGACAAATTCCTGCCCGGCCATTGGTCGGCCGGCGTGCCGGTCACCTTCATTCCGGTGCACAGCCTGGAGGTGGTGGAGCGCAGCCGCCCCGATCCGCGGCTTTGGGACGAAACCTTCGGTCCCGATGATCCGGCGGCGGTTTTCGTCTTCTGCCGGCAGACCGTGGAGCCGGGCCACGCGTTTCACGCGCGCATGTTCGCGCCGAGCCTCGGCGTGGCCGAGGATCCGGCCACCGGATCGGCGGTGGCGGCCTTTGCGGGCCTGCTCGCGCGCGACGGCGGACTGCCCGACGGGACGCGCGACCTCGGCATCGAGCAAGGCTACGAGATGGGGCGGCCGAGCCTGATCCGGCTTGCCGTCAAGCTGCGCGGCGGCACCCTCTTTGGCGCCTCGATCAGCGGCGATGCGGTCGTCGTCAGCGAGGGAACGATCGAGGCATGAAGGGGCCGCAAGAAGGGCTTGCCGCCGACGCTATCCGGATCGTCCCGGTCGAACGGCTCGACCTCGCCTTTGCGCCGCTTCCTTGGCCGTTCGCGCAACAGCGTCGGATCGACATCGATGCCTATTTCGCGCGACTGCGGTCCGCGACGCCTGAGCTGTGGAACGGCCGCGTGCTCTTGCTGCACGAATTCGCCATCGAGGGGGCGGTCTTTCGCGGCGCCTATCTCGAGACCGATTTCGCGAGCTTCATCGCCTGGCGCGACTGGGACTTTCCCGACCGCGCCATGCACAACTGCTTTGCCATGGGCGCGCTGCGCGCCGGCGACGGCGCCTTCATTCTCGGCCGCATGAGCGCGCACACCGCCAATGCCGGCTTGATCTATTTTCCCTGCGGCACGCCCGACCCGAGCGACGTCGTTGCTGACACGGTCGACCTCACCGGCAGCGTGTGGCGCGAGCTCAACGAGGAGACCGGCCTCACGCAAGCGGATTTCGCCGCGGAACCTGGCTGGTACACCGTTCTGGCCGGCCCGCGCATCGCCCAGCTCAAGATCTTGCAGGCCGCCGAGCCCGCGGACGCTCTGCGCGCGCGCATTCTTGATCATCTAGCGCGCGAGCAGAAGCCCGAGCTCGCGGATGTCTGCATCGTGCGGGAGCCGGCCGATCTCAACGAACAGATGCCGCCGTTCATCAGGGCGTTCATCGAGCATATTTGGGCTGTGCGATTGGGATGAGCCGGCTTGTCCGGTGCAGGGCGCTGTCCCGGAGACGACAACTATGGAGGACATGCGGTGGAGGCATGCTGCAGGCCTCAAATGTCCGCCGGTAGCGCGACGAACGGATCGCGGGCCGGCACGCTGAGCCGCTGAAAGTCGCTCAGATTTCGAGTCAGAACGATGAGACTATGCCTTACGGCGGTTGCTCCGATGATCAAATCGGGCAGCGCGACCGGTTGCTGGTAGGTTTCGGTGCCGAGCCGTGCGACGTGACGCGCCGTTTCGACATCGACGGCGAGGATGCGATCTCCGAAATCGGCGAGGATGGCCGCGACCAAGGCGGCAATCTCATCGGCACGCTCGGGCTTGCCCTCGCGTCGCAGCTTCAGCACGCCGGCGTCCATTTCCGTTATGGTCATGACGGAGAGGAACAGGCTTGCGCCGTTGCGCTCGAGCCACTCGATCAATTCCGGCGCGTGCGCATGCCGGCGGGGATCGAGCATCGAGACGACGTTGGTATCGAGGAGGTACATCAGCCGAGGTCGAGACCGAGGGGACGCTCCTTCCACGGCCTGTCCGTCGGCTCCTCGCGAAATGTTCCGGCGCGGGCATGCCGCGCCAGCAGCGCGCCGAGCGTCGGCGCCGCGCGCGAACGGGTTTGCCAGTCATCCTCGGACACGATGACGACAGCCTCCTTGCCGTAGCGCGTGACGCGCTGCGGTTCGCCGGCGAGCGCCCGCTCGACCAGCTTGGAAAATTCTGCTCGCGCCTCGTTGAGGGGGTATGTCTTCATATTTACCTCCGGAAGTAATGTACAACATTTTATATGGTTGCACAACATTCATCGGCCAATGCGTCGTAAGCTCACGACAATCTCGCATCGCGATGCTCATGCTTGGGCGTACCTGCGGGTTGACGACGGCGCAGAGCAGGGTCGTCACGGCTATCTTCGTGCACGCATGGTCAGCGCGCCGATGCTGTTGCAAACGTGGTGCTTACCGTCCTGCCGCCACGGCCAGATGCACACCTGAAACCCGTTGTAGTTTGCCGATCATAGTCAGCAGGTTACTGGCGCGTGGGTTGCCCTTCGGCCCGAGCATCCGCATCAGGCTCTTGGCAGGCGCCCCTGTCGCCTTCGCCAATTTCTCGAAACCGACCGTCGCGTTGATGTAGTCGCGTAGCACGGCCTTGCCCGTTTCGAGGTCGCCGGCGAGCAGCTGCTCGGCTGCCTCGGTTCGCAAAGCCTCGCGGAAGGCCGGATCGCGCGCCGCGCGCGCCTTCACGGTTTCCTTGAATTCTCGCGTCAGAGCCATGTTCATCGTTCCCTGTGTAACCGCCTTTGTCGGTAGTCAGCTCATCGTGCCTGCGCCGCCGCGATGTCCCTCTGCTGCCGGCTCTCGGTACCACCGGCAAGCGGGATGCACCCAGGAGGATCGCCCGGCCGGGGCCGACAACTGCGCCACCTGGAAGCGACGCGGCCCGCAGACTGTCCGACTGCAATTGGCCATTAGTCAGCTTGCCTGGCCCGGCATATTGGTGGAGATTGACTGTCGCCACAATTGTAGACAGGCAGTGTGGCGAGGGGACCTTCGCCGCGATGTCGCCGCACCCATCGAGATCGATGGCGGTTGCGCGACCTTGCCGGCTGGATGGTGTGGGACCATGGCGCATCGCGGCTTCGGGTTACTTATTGCCTGCTTCGTCGCCGGCGTCTGCACGACGGCGGGAGTGGCGACGGTGCGCGCCCAGACAGCCGGCAGCTGGTCGATGAAGGCGTCTTTGCCCGAAATCCGCGCCGAGGTGGCGGCGGCGGCCGTCGGCGGCAAGTTGTTCGCGGTGGGCGGCGCGGTCGCGGGCAACGCCGTTCCCGGGGTCGAGGAATATGACCCGACGACCGATCGTTGGCGTTTGCGGGCGCCGCTTCCGGAAGCGCGCGACCATCTTGGCGTCGCTGTCGTGAACGGAAAGATCTACGCGTTCGGCGGCTTCGTCACCATCGTGCACAAGGGCGCCGGCAACGGGGCGTTCGAGTACGACCCCGCGACCGACCGCTGGCGAGTGCCGGCACCGATGAAGGGCCCGCGCGCTTCGGTCGGCGTCGCCGTGGTCGGCGGCAAGATCCACGTGCTGGGCGGCCGCGGGCCCGATAGCGTGACGACGGTCGCCACCCACGAGGTTTACGATCCCGCATCCGGTAAGTGGAGCGAGGCCGCGTCGTTGCCGAAGGCGCGCGATCACATGGCGGTCGTTGCGGTCGGCGAAAAGATCCACGTGATCGGCGGACGGCTCGGGGCCCCCGCCGAGCGGACCGACCGGCACGACGTCTACGACGCGGCGACCGACACATGGAGCTCGGCCGCGCCGCTGCCGACGCCGCGCAGCGCGGTCGCGGCGGTGCTCTATCACGGGATGATTTTGGTGTTGGGCGGGGAGCTACCGCCCGACCACACGTTTCCCGAAAACGAAGCCTACGATCCCAAGACCGACCGCTGGACGACGCTTGCCCCGATGCCGGCGGGCCGGCACGGCTTCGGCGGCGGGGTGATCGGCGACAACGTCTATTTCGTCGGCGGCGCGCTCAAACCGGGCGGCGGCGGCGTGACGGACCAGCTGATCATGTTCCATCTGCCGTAAGCCGGTGTTCCAATCGCAAGCTCCGGCCGGAGCACGCCATTCGGTTGGTTAAATTCAACATTTCGGCGGTCGTGCGCTCAGTCCGGCATAACCTGGGCGCCGGCACAGATCGGAACCTAGTAAACAGCACCTTAATCCCTTGCTAACCATAAGTTATAACTTGCGCTCAATTTGCTTTCCGTAAAATTAGGCCGAGTGGATAGACAGCCGCAGAATACAAATTTACCCAAACAACCATGGGTTTTCTGCTAGACAAAATGAGCGCGTCAGATTGACCAACCCAGCGCCAAATCACTCGGCCTCTTCAACGGCGATCAGGCGACCCGGACCAATCTATTGGCTGCTGGTTTGCGGAGCAATCCTAATAGCGGCCATAGTACTGGGCACCACGGCGGCGACCTTGGAGTTCCGTAATCGAGCTCTCACCAACAACAATCGAGAGCGGCAAAACACAGCACTTTTGCTCAGTCAGCATATTTACCAAGAACTTCACTCCCTTGAGCTCGTTCAAAACGATCTGATCGAGAAAATCCACTCGGAGCGAATCGAAACGATAGAAGACTACGAGCGCCATCTTTCCGGTCACGACATCCACTTAACGCTCAGACAAAGCATCATCGGCCTACCCCAGGTCAGCAGCATCGGCCTACTTGGCTCGACCGGCAGGTTGATCAACTGGTCCCGCTCCTGGCCGATTCCTGCGGCCGACTTCTCGGGTCGAGATTATTTTCAAGCATTGAAAAACACGTCGTCCACAGACGCTTTTATAAGCGAACCCATCCTAAGTCGCGGCAATGGAGCTTGGACGATATTTGTTGCGCGAAAGATCACGACAACGCAAGGCGCATTTCTCGGAATCATTGCCGGAGGAATAGAATTATCAGAATTAGAAAAGCATTTTAGTTCCGTAACTTTAAGCGAGAAAAGCTCAATAGCCTTGTTTCGCAGCGACGGCCTCTTGTTGACACGCCATCCGCCAATCAACCCGGCGGTTGGACACAAGTACCCGGTATTATTCGATAGATTGGGCGACGCTGATGCCGGAACCACTCGCCTTATCGGCAAGATGGACGGTATAGATCGCTTAGTCTCCGCTCATCGAGTTGCCAATTTCCCGCTCGTCGTAGCCTCCACTATTGAAACATCCGCCGCGCTTGCGGATTGGCAAGAACAAACGAGATTGTTGATTGGCGGCGGAGCTCTTTCGATTCTGATAATAACGATCATTCTTTTTCTGATCGTGAGGCGATTGTCATCAGAATATGACAGCTCACGGCAGAAGCTGCTTCTCGAAAAGCAGCGACTAGACAGCGCCATTGCCAACATGCCGCACGGAGTGTGCATGTTTGGCGCGGACCAGAGGCTGGTCGTCGCCAACGATCTTTACAGCGCGATGTACGGCCTAAGCCCCGCGCAAGCAAAGCCTGGAACCAGGCTTGATGCGATAGTGCAAGCACGCGTGGCCGCCGGGAGCAGTCCAAGGGATGTCGAAAGATATACCAGCGAACGCCTCAAAGAGGCATTCTTGCCCGAGTCCGGTTACATTGTCGACGAGCTCCGCGACGGGCGTGTCATTGCAATAAGCCGTCAGCCGATGCCCGATGGCGGCATGGTTGCCATTCATCAAGATATAACCGCGCAGAAGCGCGCAGAAGAAAAGATCTTGCGCCTCGCACAAGACGATTGCCTCACCAATCTTGCAAATCGCCGTTCCTTTTTAGAGAAAATGAGGAATGAGGTTGCAGAACATCAGCGCAGCGGCAACAGTTTCGCTGTGCACCTTTTGGATCTTGATCGGTTTAAGGAGGTAAACGATTCGCTTGGGCATTCAATCGGGGACTCTCTGCTGATTGAGGTCGCTTCCCGGCTGCGGGGCTGCGCCGGCCATCGCGATTTGGTAGCAAGACTCGGAGGGGACGAATTTGCCATTCTGCAAACTATCGAGGGCGACGATGCCGAGGCGGCTGCGTGTTTGGCGGAGAGGATTTTGACGACAATCGGTCGGCCGTTCGATATTGGCGGCCATCAACTGACGATTGAGACGAGTGTCGGGTTGGCGCTTGCGCCGACCCACGGCACCGATGCGGATGAGCTGTTGAAGCGGGCCGATCTCGCACTCTATCGCGCGAAGGCCGCCGGTCGCAATGGCTGGCGCTTGTTCACGTCCGACATGGAGCAGGAGGCTCGCTCGCACTTGGCACTGGCGATGGATTTCAGAAATTCCATCGCTCAGGAGGAATTCGAGGTTCATTACCAACCGTTTGTTTCGGCCGCAGACGAGAGCACAGTAGGTGCCGAGGCGCTGGTCCGTTGGCGACGTCTGAGACAAGTGTTGGTGGGGCCACAGGAGTTCATTCCGCTGGCGGAGGACACCGGTCTGATCATTCCATTGGGAGAATGGATTCTTCGCCGAGCATGCGAGGATGCGGCTGGTTGGCCGTCAAATATCAGCATTGCGGTCAATATTTCTGCCGTGCAATTTAGGAGCGGAGGGTTAGTTAATGTTGTCAATGAGGCGTTAGCGCGATCTGGATTGGCACCCAACCGTCTGGAAATAGAAATCACCGAATCCGTGTTTCTTGAGCGAAGCGAGCATACTCTTGATATTTTGCACCAACTGCGAAAGCTGGGAGTGTCGATAGTGCTTGATGACTTTGGTACCGGCTATTCGTCGTTGAGCTATCTTTTGAGCTTTCCGTTCGACAAGATCAAGATCGATCGTAAGTTCGTATCGGAGTTGGCGCGCCGAGACGATTGCGCTGCAATCGTGACGGCAGTGACGGGTCTGGCTAGAGGTCTTAACATTGCGACAACTGCTGAAGGCGTAGAAACCTACGAACAGTTGGCTCTGCTACGTGCTGCGGGTTGCACGCTCGCGCAAGGGTATTTGTTCGGTCGCCCCTGCGCTAATTCGGAACTCCGATTCTTACAGGCAGCAAAATCCCATCGAGAGGGCCGCGAGGGCCGACGAACGATCTTGAGATCCGCCGCCGACGGCTACTAGGACCCTCTTGCGTTCGCCTAATCTGGACACCTGCAACAAGACATTGTGTAGCGAGATCGCGAAGGTATTTCAATCGTAGGAATCGTTTGTGACTCAAGAGTAGTGGCCTGATTCGAGGAGGGGCACCGATGTGGACGACGTTGAAGGGCTCTCTCTTCCACCTGAGAATCGCTAGATTCCGCGCGGAGATAGCGGTCGCTAAGACAACTTGGTAGGCGTTTGCTTCGGCAGGAACATAAACACCGCTCCTTGTGTCAGCGCGTGTTGCAGCGTTGCCTGGAGTTTGCTCACATCTTCGGCAAAAGGCTGCAAGGCTACTTTCGCGGTTTCGGTATCGCCCCGCGCGAGCGCCGCGCGCGCGCTCTTCGCGGCAACGACATAGGCATCGGTTGCTTGCATCTTCGACAAAACGCCGTTGACGCCCTCATCGTAGGTCTCGAGCCTTTCTTCCGAATCGTACGCTGCCGGCTGCAGCTGGACCTGATTGGCAGAACTGGCGGCATCGAACAGGCCGACCTGGCTCAACAGCACCAGCAGCGGATGACCCGTCGCCGTGGCCGGGGAAATAACCGGGTAATGCTTGACCGCGCCCGAGCGGGCCGCGGGGCCGACCCTTAGGACCGGCGAGCCATTGAAGCGGGAAACATCATGAAACACCGTGACTTGCTCGGTGTCCGATATCCGGAACGTCTGTCTGTCCTGAATCACACCGCCGCGCTCAATCAATTGAGAAACCAATTGGACGACCCGCTCAATCAATGACGCCAACGCTATCCCAGGAAGGTCGAATTCGATTTCACGACCGATGAACGAGGACAGTCCGACGGTCAGCGCGCCGGCCGACTGGCCCGACTTGAACGGAAGGACGTCCACCCATAGCATGATCGGATAATGGGGGTATGGTGCGAAAGATCTCTGCGACATCTCCCGCCACATCTGGGGGGAGCGGCCGATCTTACCTTCCCAGATGATGGCACAGACGTCTGGCAGAGCGGAGATCACACCAACGACGGCCGTTATGAGACGCGCGACTTCGAGCTTGCTTGCGCTCGCTTCCTGGATTGACACGATCAGGTGGGCGCGGTGGCGTGCGGCGGCCTCCCGTGCTTCGGGCCATAGCAGCGCGGCGCGCTCCCAAAGGGCATCATCGTTCGGGATTGGCGAGTCGACGGACATCAGAATAAGGGCGTGGCCACCGCAGCGAATGGAGGGCGAGCCACCTGTATTCGGCGCGCCCACCACCTCGCATGGCAATGTTGGATGTAAATTCCCAAGCTTTTCGAGCAAATATTGAAGGTCTACGGGGAGGGGGCGTTCAAGCAAGACGACCGCGTTGGGTTGGCTCATGCGACGCTCACTGTGAATCCAAACGAGTTTTCGGGGCGATTCGCTTTTTCTCCGTCGGCGAAGCGTTCAACGCGGCCGAGGCGTTGGGCGCAGTCTCGTGCACTATGAGAAAAATGGCAAGGGGAGGGACCAACAGGAGGGACCAACAGGAGGGACCAACAGGGGAGGGACCAACACCAGCGGCTTTTGACATTTCAATCCGCGCTTGGGACATAGACGCCAATATTTCCGCCACAACCCTTGGTGCCCCTGGCCGGGCTCGAACCGGCACGACCTTTCGGCCACCAAATTTTGAGTCAGGCGCGTCTCCCAATTCGGCCACGCCAGCCTCACGCTCTTATACCGTCGACCGCCGGTGCGGGCCAGAGAAAATCTAGCGCGGCCACCCGTCTGCCCTGGGAGTGTGGGCCCTTCCGCCTAGTCTCGAAGCAATCCTCCACGGCCGGCGCATCGGCCCGGGCTGCTCGGTCAACAAGCGAAGCCAAGGCTCAATCCGTTCGCCGCGCCCGCTTCGATCGCGTCTCCTTGTGCGCCCCGCTCTTGGCTGCCTCGATCGCGTTGCGCTCGGCGGCCAGCCGGGCGTCCAGGCCGGCAAGCTCGCGCCGCTCCTCCTCGGTGAGCGGCGGCTCGTCCCAACGGAAGGGCTGAAGTCGCAGCTTCCAGGCGCGCGCACGGTCTGCGTCGCTGATGGTGGGGTCGAGATTGGCCAATTCCCACGGCGGCGTGTGCCGACGGTGTCACGCTTCTGCGCAGGCGGTCAGGTGCGCGTATTCGGCGCGCTGGTCGTCGGTCAGTCCCTCCTTCTCCTCGCTGTCGTCAAGCTCGAACAGGCGCGCGCCGGCGTCGTCGTTCCATTGATCGGCAAGCGCCGGATCATAGCCGCGACCGGTATTGGCCGGCGGCTTCAAGCGGTCCAAAGCCTTCAGCCGGTAGAACCGATTGCCTAACCGCTGCATCCTCATGGATCGCTCCTTCAATCCGCGCGCACGCGCCCGCTCCTCGCGGCGATCATAGATCCGTTCAAGAGATTCGTCCCGGGCGGACCGCGCAGCACGAACGGATCTCAGCGACGCACGGCGTTAGTAAAAAGAAACGTTTGCTTCGAATTCATCGACATTCTGGCGTTGTGGGTTGTTGATCTGATCCGCCTGGTACCGTCGGAGAGTTCTTGCAAAGGCAGGGCAATCGCGCGTGACTTGCGGCAATCTTCACCCCCCTTCTCGTGGGGTAATCGCGGCGTCGTGGAGTTTCGCATAAACTTTTGGCTTCGGTGTTCTGCTGGTCATCGACTTGAATCGATACAAACAGAAAGAGACTTATATGAAGAGATCCCCTCTCCCGATTGCAGCGCAACTGCGCTGCGATCGACCTCCCCCGCGAGGGGGGAGGTGAAGAAATCGCATGCGATCGGCCCGCTCCGAAGCGAGGGCGGCGGCGGTTTGTATAGAAACTGATGCAGATATTTGTAAGGATGATGATCTAAATTTTACTTGCGATTCATTGCGCGGTCGTTCTGAATGTCGACGTGTAGGAGTAAACGATCATGGATGACATCCATCCTGGTACTGACGTGGAGCGGCCGCGCGGGCGGCCGTTCGAGCCTGGCGTAAGCGGCAATCCGAGCGGACGGCCGAAGGGCGTCCGCAACAGGACGACGATGGCGGTGGAAGCCTTGCTCGATGGCGAGGCCGAGGCGCTCACGCGCAAGGTGGTCGAGACGGCCCTGAAAGGCGACGCGGCGGCGCTGCGGTTTTGCGTGGCGCGGCTCTTGTCGCCACGGCGCGATCGCCCGGTCGAGTTCGATCTGCCGGAGATCGCCTGCGCCGGCGACGCGGTAAAGGTCGCGCGCGCGATTCTCGCGACGTGCGCGCAGGGCACCTTGTCGCCGCGCCAGGCTGCGGACGTCATGGGCTTGCTCAGCAAAATCCACACGCCCGAGGTCGGCGACTTCGAGGCCAGGCCGACCGAGCTGGAAAGGCAGCTGCAGGCATGAACCGGCTAAGGCTGTACGCTCGAGCGGGTAGCCCGATGCGGTCGGTCGCGCCGCGATCGGCCTGTGGACGGAAGCCGTCCCTCGGGCCCGCGTTTATTGCTACTTTTGGATGTGCAATCAGAGAAAAGATACACGCGTTTCGGCGCCTTCGCTGTTCTTTCGCTGTATTTACAGCGAGGGGTACCGTCCTGCCGATCGTCCGGTTTCATCGGAGGTTGTGGATGCCTGAACGCCCTGTGGCAGGGCCGAGGCAAATTCGCGCCGGTTCCGCGAAAGGCGCACGGGCTGGAGCACGCGCGTGCCACCTGACCCGGACGGCGCGTGGGCTTACGACAGAGGAGGCAAAGGGCGGGCAAGAAACTTGCCCGCGGCATCCGTTTTCCGTTACAAGGGGCGGCGGGCTGGCCGGGGTTAACGCGCAATTCATCGAATTCCGCGACCCTGGAGGCCCACGAGGGTAAGGCGATGTCGGTGCGCAGCACTTCTGGCGCGATCGTCCGGGCGGCCGCAGCGGCCATGCCCGATGCCGCCCGCATTCTGTCGCGGCTCCTGCTTCTTATCCGCCCCTGAGGGCCGGCTGGGCTTTTGCGCCTGGGCACTCAGGGGATGGTTGAGAACCAGGAACCCCAGAGCGCCCACCGCGGCGCATTCGACCAGAAGGACAAATTCCCATGACCACGCCAACGAAGTCCGATGCGGACCGCGTCGTCATCTTCGACACCACCTTGCGTGACGGCGAGCAGTCGCCCGGCGCGACCATGACCCATGACGAGAAGCTCGAAGTCGCCGAGCTCCTCGACCAGATGGGGGTCGACATCATCGAGGCCGGCTTCCCGATCGCTTCGGAGGGCGACTTCGAGGCCGTGCACGAGATTGCCAAGCGCACCAAGAAGGCGGTCGTCTGCGGCCTGGCGCGTGCCGGTCAAAAGGACATCGACCGGGCCGGCGAGGCGATCAAACCGGCGCGGCGCGGGCGGATCCATACCTTCATCTCCACCTCGCCGGTGCACATGAAGTGGAAGCTGCAGATGCAGCCAGAGCAGGTCTATGAACTCGTGATCGCATCGGTCACCCGCGCGCGCGGCTTCACCGACGATGTCGAGTGGTCGAGCGAGGACGGCACGCGCACCGAGCCCGATTTTCTCTGCCGCTGCGTCGAGGCGGCGATCAATGCCGGCGCGACCACCATTAATATTCCGGACACCGTCGGCTACACGGTGCCGGAGGAATATTACGCGCTGTTCAAGATGGTGCGCGAGCGGGTGCCGAACTCCGACAAGGCGCGGTTCTCGGTGCATTGCCACGACGATCTCGGCATGGCAGTCGCGAACTCGCTCGCCGGCGTGCGCGCCGGTGCCCGGCAGATCGAATGCGCCGTCAACGGCATCGGCGAGCGCGCCGGCAACGCGTCGCTCGAAGAGGTCGTGATGGCGATGAAGGTGCGCAACGACGCGCTGCCGTTCTGGACCGGCATCGACACCACCATGCTGACGCGCGCCTCGAAGCTCGTCTCCGCCGTGACGTCGTTTCCGGTGCAGTACAACAAGGCGATCGTCGGCCGCAATGCGTTCGCCCACGAATCCGGCATCCATCAGGACGGCATGCTCAAGCACACCCAGACCTACGAGATCATGACGCCGGAGAGCGTCGGCGTGAAGCAGACCTCGCTGGTGATGGGCAAGCATTCGGGCCGCCATGCCTTCGTGCACAAGCTTGAGGAGCTCGGCTATCAGCTCGCCGGCAATCAGCTGGAAGACGCTTTCGTCCGCTTCAAGGCGCTCGCCGATCGCAAGAAGCAGGTCTACGACGAGGACATCGAGGCGCTGGTCGATGAGGAGATCGCGCACTCGCAGGACCGCATCAAGGTGCTCTCGCTCACCGTGATCGCCGGCACGATGGGACCGCAGTCGGCGACCCTGACGCTCGATGTCGAGGGCCGGCACACAACCACGCAGGCGACCGGCAACGGCCCGGTCGATGCCACCTTCAAGGCGATCAAATCGCTGGTGCCGCACGAGGCGACGCTCGAGCTTTATCAGGTGCACGCGGTGACCGAAGGCACCGATGCGCAGGCCGAGGTGTCGGTGCGCCTCTCCGAGCACGGCAAGACGGTGACCGCGAAGGGGGCCGATCCGGATACGCTGGTGGCGTCCGCCAAGGCCTATCTCGGCGCGCTCAACAAGCTGTTGGTGAAGCGCAAGCGCGGCAAGCCCGAGGCCTTGGTGGCGCCTTGAGGCGGCGTTGACGCAGGCACCGGCCGAGGTCGCGATCCTGAGCGCCGACTGGCCCGGCCGGTCCCTGCCGTTGATGCCGGGCGACCTTTCCCAGTTCCTGCCGCAAGGCCTTGGCCTCGGCGGGCCCTGGGAGGATCCGATGAAACGGTTGCTGGTCGCGCCGGACTATTACGGCCTCGACCCGCCCGACGGCCAGCCGTTTCGCGCCGCGCCGACGCAGGAGCCTTCGGGCGGCGTTCTTTATTTCGCGGATGACGTGTCGTTCGATCGACTGCGCACGGCGCTCGAGGTGATCGGGGTGGGTCTGCGTCCTACCAACTACGCCGTGTTTGCCGGCCACGCGCGGCAGCCGAGTAAGGAGCGCTATCTCGATCAGGTCCGCATCGTGTCGAAGTCGGCGCTCAATCATTTCTTCGGTTGCGGCGAGGCGGCGGCGCTTCCCGACCAGCCGATCACGATCGGTGACTTCATCCGCGCGTTCATCGACGCGCAACGGGCGAAGTGGAACCATCCCGTGCTCCCCTACAGCGAACTCCTGCGGGGCACGCTGGGCGGCGATGGCGACTGGGCGAAGGAAGCGCTCTGCTTCGGCCTGCTCGTGGAGAATACCTATTGGGGTGTCTATCGGTTGTGGAGTCGGGCTTGGCTGGTAACCAAATAATTGCGATCGCGGATCGCGCGCGGGCTGCTTTTACAAAAAGTGTTTCTTTACAAACATGAAGGGCCGATGAACGGAAGCGGTCGGAATTTCGGCTGCATCACAATTCCCTCGTATTTGGCGCGGCCCTGCTGCAAATACATTCAGATGATGACCGAATTCCAACGTGAGAATACCGCATTTTCTTAGTGTACTGCGGCCAACCGAATAACCTTCGAGGTGGCCATGAGGCTCAAGACGATCTTCGCCGGTACGACCGTGTTGGCGCTCGCCGGCGCTACGCTCGTGTACGCGCAGCAGCGTCAGCAAAATCCCGGTGACTATAGCGGCGGCGCCGCGGAGCAATCACAGGGTCAGCGCGATCCTGATCAAAACTCGGCGCGCCCGCCCCGCGACCGTTTCTCCGGCTTCTCCCGGGAAGACCGAGCGGCGTTTCTCAGCGCGCGCATCGCTGCGCTGAAGGCCGGTCTGGAACTGACGCCGGAGCAGGAAAAGAACTGGCCCGCGTTCGAAACCGCGCTGCGGAATTTGGATACCCTGCGCGCCAGTCGCATTGCCGCGCGCCGGGACAATCAGCCGCCGGCGAACGGGATCGAGGGCTTGCGCCGCCAAGCGGACGTCTTGAGCAGCACGGGGGCTGCGTTGCGGCAGCTGGCGGACGCCGAGGAGCCGTTGCTTAATGGTCTCAACGACGAGCAAAAACGCCGCTTCGTCTTTTTCACGCATCGCCAGATGGAATTCGGGCGCTTTGCCGCGGGCGGCTACGCTGGACCGCGGGGACCGGACGAGGAGCGGGGGCTCGACGGCCCGCCCGGGCGGCGCGACGGCGACCACACGGGTCGCGACGAATGGCGCGAGCGGATTCGGGCCGAGCACCCGGATGGGCCGGGGATGGATTGGCGGGGCCGCCGCGGATCCGACGACCCGGGAGGCCGCGACGCCTGGCTGGACCGCCGCGGTCCCGGGTCGACCAACGGCATCGATGGTCACGGCGCCGGCGACCTCGAAGCCGACGACGACTAGCGAGGACCCGACGGTGGGGTACTGGTTCGCCGGCGGAACGAGCGCCAATCACGTGACTTAAGAGCCATGTCAACTTCCATTTGATCGGATTTGACGCTCGCGAAAGCTTCGCCCGGAGGATCCTCCGCGGTGCAAGGGGTGCGCTAGCGATCATCGTCGATGCCCCCCTGATGATCGATTGCTGCGCCAGAAAGCCGCCGGCCCGCCCCGGCGGCTTTCGCCTGCCGAGAACGGGTGGTGGCGCTCTTCCGCCGTGCGTCCGGCCGTTCCCTGGACAGGGTGGGGGGCGTTTGCTAAACGGGCCCGGCTTGCAGCGGGGCTTCCGCAAGGCACGTCGGGCGCATAGCTCAGTTGGTAGAGCAGCTGACTCTTAATCAGCGGGTCCAAGGTTCGAGTCCTTGTGCGCCCACCAAGCATTTCAATCACTTAGCCGACGTCCGGAATCCCATTCCGACATTTCGTCAGCGGTTCATTCCGACAAATTCCCCTTGTTCGTTCTCGCCTCCAACCTCCTGCGTGCGCCGACGCGGCGCTGGCGCATGGTATCGCGCGCGTAGATTACCGTCATGTTCGCGGACCGGTGTCCGCTGAGGGCGCGGAGCTGGGCATCAGTCAATCCGGCGTCGGCGCCTTCGGTGTTGCCGCCGTGGCGCAGTCCCATGAACTTGGCCTCGGCATTGATCCCCGCCGCCGCACGGATTTCCGCAACGCGATGGCGAAAATAGTGTTCAGTCCATGGCAGACGCACCTTTCTGCGCCGGTCGGGACGGTCCCGCATGACGATCAGGGTTCCGTGTCGCGGGCTGGAGTCCAATCGAGCCGTTAACTCGGGCCACAGCGGCGTGCCGTCATCGTCTACTAGCGGCAGCTCCACCAGTTCGCGTGTCTTTTGATGGAAGATGCGCACCACCTCCGGCGCGTCGGCAGGTCGGTAATGGACCCAGCTCAGGCGATGCAGAATGTCCGCCTCACGCTGAAGCCAAAAGAAAGCGATCATCGCGGCTGTACCGATCGATGAGTCGCCCAGTTCATCCGCGGCCTTGAGGAACTGGACAAGCTCGGCATGGGTCACTGGCCGCGTAGGCTTCGCCTTGTACGACAAACCCATCTTTTCGAAGGGATTCACCGCTGGGACCATTTCGGGCTTATCCCGGCGTGCGACGTTCCAGGCCCGTTGACAGACTCTCATGGATAGTACCGCGGTGCGCACACGCTCCCCACCGCCGGGCCGCTCTTTGAGTTTCGCGAAGAGCCGGTCGGCTGCCCCAGGCGTAATGCTGGACAGGGAGAGGGTGCCGAAAAGCCGACCATCTTTGAGCTTGTGGTTCGATACAAGTTGCAGCGCCGCGTCATACGATGTGTGCGTTTTGAAAGGGAGGTCGCGGTAACGTGGCGACGATTTGTACAAGGCGACCATCCAGTCAAAGGAGCCGAGCACTGCCCGGCTTGCAATAACGGTCGGGTGGCCCGAAGTGCGCCAGGCATCGAATTGGGGATTGAGGATTTCGTCGCAACGGCGCTTGGCCGTCGCGTAGTCGTTTCCAAGAGCCTCGGCCACGACGGGACACCCGTTCTTTTTCGCCCATGTTGGCGCTGCCCAGTAATACGCAACGACATTACTTTTTAGACGTTTGGCCACCATCAGCTTGGGCCAGCCAAGAGGTTTGCTACGGGGCATCAGATTAGCTCCGTTACGTTTTCGGGAATTGGTGGCAAATCCAGTGGCAGACCGTGCCGACGCGCTAGGTCTTGGTCAAGCTTTCGACGATGCCATTTCGGTAAGCATCCTTTCTGTCGGGCTGGTGCAGAATAAATGGCCCGATCGACTTTCGCTAGGAACGCAGCGACGCTTGGCTCATCGCAATATGCAGCTGCAGTCTCGGCACGCATTTCCATCGGCCAAGAGCCGCTTGGAATCAATGGCGCTCGCCGCGACACAGAGCTTGCGACGGAAAGGTTCGGAGCGGGATGGTGATCAACACCAGCCGCGCCGGTCGCAGAATTCGTGGCGGGCGTAATTTGCCCTGACCGAAGCGCCACGTCCATCGCTCGGCCGCCGCGTTCACCAGCACGACGCGGGATAAAAATCTTTAGCTGCGTAGCCGGGACAAGTCGGTAATTCGCCGTGTTACTGGTCCGAGGCTCCCTGATCCAATCCTTCCAATTGCACTTCATTGCGGGTACTCCGTCGTTTTCCCGCGATCCTTTACATTTTCGATTCTGGCGTTCGATTTCGTCGTGTCGCGCTCAAAAACGACTGTGTTGCGACCCAAGATGACTCGATTGATGCGAAGCGAAACGCTTCGGGTAGATAGTCGCCAACAATTCGGTTCGGAGGTTGCCGTCCGAAGTGTTATTCGAACGCGGCGAGGCAAGAATTACCCGCGAACTCTGCAATCGGGAGCATTACCGGAACCGCTATGCGGCCTTATTGGAATTCGCGCGCTCGGCGGCGGTTGCAGTCAGATTGGCTTGCAGGCGATAAATCGGCCGAGGCCAGACGATCGTTCGATTTCTTGGCGGATAAAAGTCGCTGCAGCATCCCGCCTCAATTAATTAAATCGGAGTGCGCACAATGGCGACGAACCAGCGATGGGACGAGTTGTTGCCGCGCATGGGGGGCAAAACTCGCAAAGTCTTCTTCGGTTGGCGCAAAGGGCGAAAATCCGACTTCTCGTCCCGTGCCCGCTCTCTGCAGCCTATGGAATTCCATCGAGCACGCGACCGGGCCGACAGCTGGTATTGCGTCTTGCACAATCGCTTTCGAGGGATCCATCGTCTAGAAATTCCTTGACAAATCAATGGTGTTCGGGTATTATTTCAACAGTTATCCAGACATCTTTGTCCGCCGCCAAACCGGAATGCGCGAGCACTCGGGGCTGCGACCGTGGGCAAAAGAAATGGCTGAGATGCCCCTCTCTATGAAGGGGCTGTTCGGCGCGACTGCCGAATAACCGAACGTCCAAATCTCGGCGTCACTGATTGAAGCGGCAGGGAGCCTAACGGCTCTGGCCGCTCATCCATGCGTGAAACAAAGGAGAAGACAATGTTGAAGCACAACCGTATCAAATCCATCGAGTCTAAGCTCGGCAGAACCGATTCCGATCGCCAGCACAATCGCGCCGCCAGCCGCCGGGGCATCCGAGCGACTATCGACAGACGGCATGGCGCAGGCGCGGCCAGCGGGTCGGCCACGAAGCCAGGCTCGAACACCACGCTCAAGACCATTCGAATTCCGATCGCCTCGATCGTTGTTCCAAAGGGGAGCCGTGAAATTGACCAGGACGAAGTCTTCGCTATCGCGGAGTCCATTACAAAGATTGGGCTGCAAACCCCGATTCAAGTGCGGTCGGTCACGTTAAAGGCAACGGGAAAATCCCATTGGCGACTCGTTTCCGGCCAGCATCGAATTGAAGCGATGAAGCTGCTCAAGAAAGAGTACATCGAAGCGTTCGTCGTAGTGGGCGGCAAGGACCAGGCTCGCCTGCGGACGATCGCGGAAAATCTTTTCCGCGCGGATCTTACAGTCCTTGAGCGAGCCGAGCACATCGTCGAGTGGGGTCAGCGCCTGAAGGGTGCTCAATCTGAGCACCCTCGGGGCGGGAAACAGCCGCACGACGCCGGGGTAAGCCGCA
Organism: Xanthobacteraceae bacterium; assembly: GCA_052148715.1. GTDB lineage: Bacteria > Pseudomonadota > Alphaproteobacteria > Rhizobiales > Xanthobacteraceae > JBKQHQ01. The sequence continues at coordinate 31,124 of JBKQHQ010000051.1, forward strand.
TTGCTGGGGGATTGGGAATCAGCCGGGCGAAGGTTTGGCGTGCGCAAAAGATCGCCGCAATTGATCCCAAGGCGAAGGTTGCGGCTAAAGCCGCTGGACTCGATAACTCTTTGGGCGATTTGTTGGCGATCGCAGAAGAAGCAACGTCTGAGGCGAAACTTGCGAAGGTGCGGGAACTCGAAAACAAGCAATCAGCGAAGCAGAAATCGGAAAAGGGTGGCTCCAAAACGTTACCCGGTAACAAGAAGTCGGCGACAAGCGGCAAAAAAGGTCAGCAGGCTGCACAAGGCCAACGCCAATCAACTTCCGTGACGCTCGTGAACGCTTGGAAGCGAGCAAAGACTTTGAACCAACTCTGGGCTTGCGCGACAATCGCAGACAGACAGAAATTTTTTGAGGGTCTTCGCGGAATCGAGTGGGCGATTTTTGAGTTAGAAGGCCCGAGAAACCCGGCCATTACGTAGGGATTTTGCATTACGGCTGGAGTTAGAATTTGGCATTATTGGGGGATGGCAAGAGCATC